>JASJCL010000138.1 GCA_030066015.1 Desulfosarcinaceae bacterium
GCTCCCCCATGTGAGGGTGAATGTGCTCCCCATGAATCTGGATGTTGCGCAATACCTCCGAAAAATTGGCGTCTAAAATAATCAGACAATTGTCTGAAAAAATCAGACACCCATCTGATTTAAGTGGAAAAATGAGAATCGTTTCGCACGATCGGTTCTCTTCTCTCCCCAAAATGCCCGCCTCAGCTTGTCCGACACCGCCTTCCGTCGATATGTCCTTGTAAAATATTGATAATATTAGCTATCATACTATTTTGCTCTTGTCGTAATACCGCGTGATAGGGGGAGTGCGCAGGCGCAATAGAGTGTCTATCGCTATGGCGGGGGACCCCCTATTGTTTTGGCACACTTCTCGCGATGCAAGGGATGAACGGTTTGCGTTTCCCACCTTCATCGTCAGTCCAAAACCGGCATCATTATAGGAAAGCTGTAGTTAACCGCTATGTTTACGGAGAGAGGAGAGGTCATGAAAAAAATTTGTATTACGCTTTTGATCGTTTTGGGGGTAGTGGGTGTTGCTTTCATCACACCTGCGGTGTCCGGCCAGAAGAAACTTTCGGGTACTGAATGTCTGGCGCCTGCCGGTGCAGGCGGGGGATGGGATTTCACTTGCCGGGTCCCCGCAGCGCAACTCATGCAGAAACTGGATTTGATCGACGGCGCCATGAAGGTGGTCAACATGTCCGGCTCCGGCGGCGGGAAAGCGTTTTCCCATGTGGTGACCACCCGGAACACCGATGAAAAACTGATTGTAGCGGCAAGTGCCGCCACAGCGACACGGCTGGCCCAGAAGGTATACGGTGACTACAAGGCCGATGACGTCAGGTGGGTAGGCGCGCTCGGCATGGATTATGGTGTCATCGTTGTCGCAAAAGACGCGCCCTACAAGACACTGGATGATTTGGTGGAACAGCTGAAAACCGATCCAAGAAAAGCCCCTATCGTAGGAGCGAGTTCTGTGGGGGGCTGGGATCACCTCAAGGCCCTGCTTGTCGCCAAAGAAGCCGGGATTACCAAATTGAGGAGCATCAACTACATCCCGTTTGACAATGGCGGCAAGGCATTGCTGGAAGTGGTCGCCGGTCGTGCGGCGGCATTTACGGGCGATTCTTCCGAAATCATCGGTCAGTTGCAGGCCGGAGAGCTTCGGGTGCTGGCGGTCCTTTCAGATGCGCCCGTTCCGGCGCTGGGGGATGCCAAGACGGCAAAAGAACAGGGGTATGATGTGGTGGGCGGTAACTGGCGGGCTTTCTATGCCCCGGCCGGCATCTCCGATGAAGCATATGAATACTGGGTATCCGTGGTCAAATCCGTGGCCCAATCACCTGAGTGGACTGAACTCAGGGTGAAAAACGGTCTTGCCGAGTTTACCTCTTTTGGCAAGGACTTTGATGGATTTGTCAGAACGCAGATTGAAAACGTGGCGGAGCTCTCCAAAGAGCTCGGCATCATCAAATAAACCGTTATAGATCGGGCGGCTGGACGGATGTCCCCCCTGACAGCCGCCCTGAATTCGAAACAAGGTGACCTCGTGAATCTGATAGCCGATCGAAAATACGCCATCGTCATGCTGGTGCTGAGTGTTATTTACTGCGCTGCCGCTCTGTTACTGGATGCGGATTTTAATCCGGTAAATGAAAAGTTTTATCCTTTCGTCCTTTCCGTCTTAATGATCATATCCTCTATCGGGCTGTTCTTTTGGCCCTCGCCACACACGACGTCGTGGCCCAAAGGGAAAAACGTTCAAAAGATCGGCCTCACCTTTACGGCGATTCTGATATACTGCTTTGTCCTTCACACGATTGGCTTCATCATTTCCGCCAGCGTGCTGATGGCCATTTGCATGTGGGTATTTGAAGGCAAGCGGCAGTGGATTGCACCTGTTTCGATCGTGACGGCCATCCTTTTCTACATTCTTTTCGACCGACTATTGGGACTTAACCTACCCGCCGGGTTATTGAACTTTTTTTAGCCGCTCAATGGCATGCATAGGCATGCGCATTCGCCGCCATTCTGATGCTGTAATGGGACGCCCCTTGTTTGGCACCAAAGCCAATCTGACGAAAAGTAGGTGACTATGTTCGATCTATTGATGCAGGGGTTTTCAGTCGCGCTTAGCGGTTTGAACCTTTTCCTGGTGTTTATCGGCGCTTTCCTGGGGACCGTCATCGGCATGCTGCCCGGTATCGGGCCCATTAATGCCATCGCTATTTTGTTTCCCATCGTACTGCAGTTTGAATTGACGCCATCTTCGGCATTGATCTTCTTTGGCGGGATCTTTTACGGATCCCAATATGGAAATTCCATTTCGGCCATCCTTCTCAATGTCCCCGGTACCTCTTCCTCGGCCGTGACCTGCATCGACGGAAACCCGCTTGCCAAGCAGGGAAGAGCGGGACCCGCCCTCGCCATGAGCGCCGTGGCATCCTTTTCCGGTGGTGTCATGTCGATCTTTCTCCTCATTTTCTTTGCCCCGCTCCTCGCCAAATTGGCGATCGATTTCGGACCTTCCGAGTATTTTGTGCTGATGGTCTGCGCCTTTACCGCCCTCACCAGCTTTTCCACGGGCAGTTTCATCAAGGCGGTTTTCTCCGCCATTTTAGGCTTGGCCATTGCTACGGTGGGGATCGACGAGTTGAGCTTTGGCGGCATGCGTCGCTTTATCTTCGGCATCGAGGAGCTGGGGGACGGTATCGACTTTATCGTCGTCGTGATCGGGGTGTTTGCCGTCGGGGAATTGTTTATTTATCTATCGGAATTGGCGGAAGATACGGCCCAAACAGTCGCACCGGTTAAAAAAATTCTGATGACCTTTTCAGAGTTGAAGGCATCCGTGGCAGGGATCCTGCGCAGCTGCGTCAGCGGATTTGTGGTCGGTGTATTGCCGGGGGCCGGTGCCACCATCGCCAGCTTTATCGCCTATGCGACGGAGAAGAAATTGGCCGGTTCCAAGGGCAATTTTGGCAATGGGGATCTGCGCGGCGTGGCGGCTCCCGAGTCTGCCAACAACTCCTCAGCCGTCGGCTCCTTCATCCCCTTGCTGGTGTTGGGCGTTCCGGGAAGCGAAACCACGGCCGTCATGCTCGCGGCGCTGATCACCCTTGGGGTGACCCCGGGCCCCACCATGCTGGCGGACCAGCCGGATATGTTCTGGGGGGTTGCCGCCTCGATGTTTTTGGGGAATCTGGTGCTGATTGTGCTGAATCTGCCCATGGTCAAATGGCTGGCCAAAATTCTGCTCATCCCCCGCTGGATTCTGATGCCGGGTATCGCCATTTTGAGTATCGTCGGGGTTTATGTCCTCAATGGCAGTGAATTTGACCTGATCCTGATGCTTCTCTTCGGTATCGTGGGATTTGTCATGCGCAAGACGGGCTTCCCCATGGCACCGCTCGTCCTGGGACTCGTCCTGGGGGGGCTCATCGAAGTAAATTTCAGAAGAGCCCTGACCTACAGCTATGGTGATTATTCGACCTTTTACGGCTCCCCCATCACCATCGGCCTGTGGGTCATCACCTTCCTCAGTCTAGTGGCACCCGTGGTGATTCGCCTTATTCGACAGCGGTCCCGGAAAGACTAGTCGTCCGGGAGGCGTCGTCAGTTTGGTTGCACCGTTGATCTCTGTCGAATAACGCTGCGGCTGGAATGGGTCCTGTGGTCGCCATACGCTTGGTTCGCAACTTGGTAGCGGTAAACGCTTCCATCCGTCAGAAGAATTTGGCGTACAGGCGGCTAGTGGCAGATCGTTTCCAATTCGATGTCATGCGTTTCAATCAGGCGCTGAATGGGTATCTCGAGCCCCAGATTTCTCGCTTGGCAGGTATTGATGAACAATTTCTTTTGCTTCAAAAACGCGGCGGGCATGTCACCCGGCCAGACATTATCGCGCAATACCCTTTGCGCCATTGGAATCAGAAGTCTATCCGCCATCTGGAAATAATCGCTGGAGAGGGCCACAACGGCGCCCTCGCTGACCCCAGCCTTGTAGAAAGAGAAAACGGGTATGCCGGCCCCGTCGGTGATATCGAGAAACAGGCGGATGTTTTCATAGAGGAGGCCGCTCGATGCCACCACGATCGCATCTGCGCCACGGGTGATCAACCGCTTCACCGCTTCGGGGAGTTGGCCACTGTCCGCTATGAATTCAGAGTCAAACGCAAGGCCAAGATCGGCACAGGCCGTCCGTGCTTCCGGCACTTCCGCTTTGCGGGACTGATTGTGTCGGTCGAACAGGAAACCCAATTTTTCAAGGCTCGGTTGAATGATTTTATAGACTGCCAGGTGGTTTTCAATGGGGATATAATAGGAAACGCCGGAGATATTCCCGCCTGGCGGCCCTAAGGTCTGAAAGCCCAATATCTTTGGATTATTAACATTCGTATATAAAGTGGGCGTCTCCAAGATAGTGTGCTGGGCGATGATCAATGCGTCGGATGTGCGAACAATAATGAGAGCGTATCCACCGCGGTCCAGATCGGAGAGGATTTTTACCGCATTCGTCTCGCTTCCCTCTGCCGAATAGTGGACCACCGAGAGATTCGTGTCCAGCGCCACTAGCCTATCTTCAATATATTGGCCGAGAGCGTCCGGGAAGCGGGTTCGTTTGTCAAAATCGAAGACGGCTACCCGCAGACGACTGGTTGCGGCAGGGGTATGCTGTCCACAAACCCCCATAACCACCCATCCTGCCACCGGGGTGATAAGCCCAAAAAGCAGGTAGCGAAGCAGAGGCCCATGTTTTCTGTTTTTTTTAGACAGTTCCATTATTCCCAGACCGATATTTGCAGATAAAATTGCGTGTTCAGTATAGCGGCACACTGTCGGAATGCAAAAGATTATTTTAGCGGTTGTTTCGCTTACGAATTGCTACGATAACATTTAATGGATTCCCTGGCTCTCAAATTGCTGTATTGGCAACCAACGCAAACCGAAAAAAGAAGTTCAATCGATCTAAATTCGGAAGAAGGGCTCACAGACAGTGCCTGACGGGTAGCGCCTGTCGAGATTCTAACCAGATATCTTAAAGAGGGAGCACCAGGATGACACAAGCGTCAACCATCAGCCTATCCACCGAGGGGCAGTTACAGGTCCCGCGCCACCCCATCATCCCCTTCATCGAGGGCGACGGCATCGGCCCCGACATCTGGCGGGCCACCCGGACCGTCCTCGATGCGGCCGTCGAGAAGGCCTACGGGAGCCAGCGCCGTATCGCCTGGAAAGAGATCCTCGCCGGCGAGAAAGCCCATGACCAGACCGGTGAGTGGTTGCCCGAGGATACGGTAACCGCCATCCGCGAATACCATGTGGCCATCAAGGGGCCGTTGACCACACCGGTGGGCGGCGGCATCCGCAGCGTCAACGTGCAACTGCGCCAGGTCCTCGATCTCTACGCCTGTGTGCGCCCTGTGCGCCACATCGAGGGGATCCCCAGCCCGGTGGTGTCGCCCGAAAAGGTCGATATGGTCGTTTTCCGCGAGAACACCGAGGACGTCTACAGCGGGCTGGAGTGGGAGGCCGGCTCGCAGATCGCCCAAAAGCTGATCGCCTTCGTGGAGCGTGAAGCGGGCCGCACCATCCGTGCGGGCTCGGGCATCGGCATCAAGCCCATCAGCCGTTTCGGCACCCGGCGGCTGGTGAAGATGGCCATCGAATATGCCATTGCGCACAACCGTCCCAGTGTGACCCTGGTGCACAAGGGCAACATCATGAAGTTCACCGAAGGGGCTTTTAACCGTTGGGGCTACGAGGTGGCTGAGGAGCTCTTTGGGGAGAAGATCATCACGGAGGAAGCACTCTGGGAAAAACACGACGGCCAGTTGCCCGAGGGCCGCATCGTGATCAAGAACCGCATCGCCGACGCCATGTTCCAGCAGATCTTGCTGCGGCCGGCGCAGTACGATGTGCTGGCCATGCCCAACCTCAACGGGGATTACATGTCCGACGCCCTGGCGGCCATGGCCGGCGGTCTCGGCATGGCACCGGGGGCCAATATCGGCGATGGCTGCGCCCTGTTCGAGGCCACCCACGGGACCGCTCCCAAATACGCCGGCCAGGACAAGGTCAACCCCGGTTCCCTGATCCTCTCCGGCGCCATGATGCTGGACCATCTTGGCTGGGGAGAAGCGGCCGAGCGAGTGAGAGTGGGCCTTATCGGCGCCATTCAGAAGAAAAAGGTCACCTATGACCTGGCCCGCCAGATGACCGGGGCACAGGAGGTCCGCTGCTCCGCCTTTGCCACGGTTGTCGTTGAAAACATGTAGAGGGTGCTGAACAGCGCACTTCATCAGAATGATTCAGTGAGGAGAGAAGCGTTTCTTTGTGACCGTCGGGCGGGGCGCCAAATTTATATGGGTTACGGCAACCGCCAGCTCCAGGCGAATGGGCTGGCCGCACCAGACCGCCTGCCCTTCTCCATCAGAATCCTGGTGGCGGACCTGCTGCACAAGATCATCTCTACCGAGAGGAGCTGAGCCCCATGGCCAAGGCAAGACTGAAGGAACATCGGATCAACAGCGAGTGGTGCAAAGGGTGCGGGATCTGCGTGGCCTTTTGTCCGAAGCAGGTGCTGGCCTTGGATGACAAGGACAAGGCCGAGAGCCTCCACGAGGAAAACTGCATCGCCTGCAAACTCTGTGAACTGCGCTGCCCCGATCTGGCGATCGAAATAGAGACCGAGGCGCCGAAGGAGGGCGCGTAAGATGGCAGCAACGGTTCGGTTCGTTCAAGGCAATGAGGCCTGCGTGGAGGGGGCCCTCTACGCCCAGTTGGATTTCTTCGCCGGCTACCCCATCACGCCGTCCACCGAGGTGGCCGAGCACCTGGCCAAACGCCTGCCCCAGAAAGGCGGCAAGTTTATCCAGATGGAGGACGAGATCGCCTCCATGTGCGCCATCATCGGGGCTTCGCTCACCGGGCACAAGGTGATGACGGCCACCAGCGGCCCGGGCTTCTCGTTGATGCAGGAGGCCCTCGGCTACGCCGTCATGGCCGAGATCCCCTGCGTCATCGTCAACGTCCAGCGCGGCGGCCCCTCCACCGGCAACCCCACCCACGTGAGCCAGGGGGACGTGAACCAGGCGCGCTGGGGCACCCACGGCGACCACAGCATCGTTACCCTGACCGCATCCAACCACCAGGACATCTTCGCCATGACGGTCGAGGCATTCAATATCGCCGAGACCTTCCGTACACCAGTGATCCTATTGTTGGACGAAGTGGTCGGGCACATGCGTGAAAAACTGGTGGTACCCAAACCCGGTGAGGTCCACCTGGTGGAGCGTCTGCGAACCGCGGTGAAGCAGGGCATCGACTACCACCCCTACCTGCCCAGGGAGGATGGCCGATTGCCCATGAGCGATTTTGGCGATGTACACCGGTATAATGTTACCGGCCTTTATCACGACATGTGGGGCTTCCCCACTGACAAATCCGTGATGGTGCATGAGCTGATTCACCACCTGGTGGACAAGATCGAGAACAACGCCAACATCATGGCCCATTACAGAACCCACCAGATGGCGGATGCCGACCAGGTGCTGATCTCCTATGGCTCCGCCGCCCGTCCCACCCGCCACGTGGTCGATCATCTGCGCAAGCGCGGTGAACGCATCGGTCTGCTGGAACTCCAGACCCTTTGGCCCTTTCCCCGCCAGGCAGTGTGCGATGCTGCCCGGCAGGCCAAGTTCGTCGGGGTGGTGGAGATGAACATGGGCCAGATCCTCAATGCCGTGAAATTGGCCGTGGAGGACCCGGAGCGGGTCTTTCTCATCAACCGTGTGGATGGAGAGCTGATCACCGATGCGGATATAAAAAATACCCTACGCATGATCCAGGGAAAGGGGACCTGAACCATGGCCGTCAAAGATTACATCCGGGAACGCTTTTTTCCCCACATCTGGTGCCAGGGCTGCGGCCACGGCATCGTCCTGGGCAACCTGCTGCGGGCGGTGGAAAAGCTCGGCATGAGCAAGAACGAGATCGTCATGGCCTCGGGGATCGGCTGCTCATCGCGCATCAGCGGCTACGTGGACTTCCACACCCTGCACACCATCCACG
>JASJCL010000139.1 GCA_030066015.1 Desulfosarcinaceae bacterium
ATGCTGCTGCGCGCCCAGAACCTGGTGGGCTACCGCAATTACGCCGACGACGTGGCCAACGCCTTTATGGATCGTTCCTGCGAAAACGGCATGGACATCTTCCGCACCTTCGATGCTCTCAACGACTATCGCAATTTCGAAACCGTCGTGCCCAAGATCAAGGAGTATGGCAAACATTTTCAGGGCTGCATCTGCTATACCTTGACCCAACCGCGCCTGGGCGGCGAAGTCTACAACTTGGACTACTATGTGGGCAAGGCCAAGGATCTCGAAGCCATGGGCGCCGACAGTATCTGCGTCAAGGACATGGCCGGCCTCATCGCCCCCTATGATGCCTACGCCATTGTCAAGGCGCTCAAGGCGGCCGTCAAGATCCCCATCCATCTGCACAGCCATTTTACGTCGGGTATGTCGCCACTGAGCCATCTCAAAGCGATCGAAGCCGGTGTCGACATCATCGACACCGTCATGACCCCTTACGCCTATCGTACCTCGCATGCCGCCGTCGAACCGCTGGTGATGGCCCTGTTGGGCACCAGCCGCGACACGGGCTTCGACATCCATCTGTTGGCCCAGATCAACGAGATCTTCGAAAAAGAGGTGATGCCCAAGTACAAACATCTGTTGGACGACTCCAAGATGTCCATTATCGACATCAATGTGCTGCTCCACCAGACCCCGGGCGGCATGCTGTCCAACCTGGTCAATCAGCTGCGCGAGATGGACGCCCTGGATAAGATCGACGAGGTGTACAAGGAGCTGCCCAGAGTCCGCAAGGAACTGGGGCAGATCCCCCTGGTCACCCCCACCAGCCAGATCGTGGGGATCCAGACGGTCAACAACGTTCTCTTCGATACGCCCGAAGAGCGCTACAAGATGATTACGGCCCAGGTGAAGGATTTGTGCTACGGCCTCTATGGCAAAACCGCCGTGCCCATCGACCCCGAGGTTCAGAAGAAGGCCCTCAAGGGCTACGATCGCGGAGAAGAGCCCATCACCTGCCGTCCGGCGGAGGTGCTCGAGCCTGAGCTGGAGAAGGCCAAGGCCGAGATCGGCGATCTGGCCGTGGATATGGACGACCTGGTGCTCTATGCCATCTACCCGGTCACCGGGAAGAAGTTTCTCCAGTGGAAGTACGGCAAGGAGGCCCCGCCCGAGTCGGTCAAGCCCATCTCCATGGAGCAGGTCAAAAAACGGGATGAACTGATCAAGAAGGCCAAGGCCGGCGAGCTGGTGGAGAAGAAGAAGGACGCCCCCACCAAGACTCCCAATGCGCGCACGTTCAATGTCTTCGTGGACAACGAGTACTTCGAGGTGGGGGTAGACGAAGTGGGCGGCTCTCCGGTACTGGCCTACGCTCAGCAGCTGCCTGCTGGCGCTCCGGTCGCCATGCCGGCGCCCGCACCGGCTGCCGCTCCGGCCGCACCGGCGCCCGCCGCTGCACCGGCGCCCGCTGCCGCGACGCCAGAAGAGAAGCCGGCGGAACCGGCGCCGGCGGCCGCACCGGCTGATACCGATGGCACGCCCCTGCCGGCCCCCATGCCCGGCATGATCGTCAGTTACGAAAAGCAGGTGGGCGACAGTATCAACGAGGGAGAAACCGTGGTGATCCTCGAGGCGATGAAGATGGAGAACGCCTTGGCCGCACCCGCCAGCGGTACCGTCAAGGCCATCAATTTCAGCAGCGGCGATAACGTGGCCAAGGGGGATGTCCTTTGCGTCATCGGTTAAGCGTCCCTGGCGCTTTTCGATGCGCAATTGCGTAGAAAAGTAGGGAGCACAGGGCGGGGCGCCAAGCCGACGCTCTGTGCGCCTTTCTCATCGTGCCCAACGGAACGGGTGATTCTCTCCCACTACAAGCCGGGTGAGGGGCGCCCTTTTCTGAAGTGGCAGTAGACAGGACGGAAACCTGTAGGAGGGTGGTTGCATGAAGATCCACGAATATCAGGCGAAGGAGTTGTATCGCAAATTCGGTGTCCCTGTACCAGAGGGTGCCGTGGCATTCTCCCCAGACGAAGCCAAAACGGTGGCGCAGACCCTGGGCGGGTATCCGGTTGTGGTCAAAGCCCAGATTCACGCCGGTGGACGGGGCAAAGGCGGTGGGGTGAAGTTGGCAAACTCCTTGGACGAGGTGGAGGGGCTTGCCAAGGAGATCATCGGCATGAATCTCGTGACCCACCAGACGGGGCCAGCAGGGCAGCAAGTGCGCAAAGTCCTGGTGGAGCAGGGGCTCAACATCGCCAAGGAGCTCTATCTGAGCATCCTGCCCGACCGGGCCACGGCCACCAACGTGATCATGGCCAGCGAAGCCGGCGGCATGGACATCGAAGCGGTGGCCGCTGAGACCCCCGAGAAGATCATAAAGGTCCATATTGACCCGCTATTGGGCATCCAGGGGTTTCATTGTCGCAAAGTGGCCTTCGGTCTCAATATCCCCCCTGCTGCCATGAAGGCCTTCAATCAACTGCTGATCAACCTCTACAAGCTCTTCGTCGCCACCGACTGTAGCCTGGTAGAGATAAACCCCCTGGTCCTGACCGCCGACGATGCGGTGATCGCGCTGGACGCCAAAGTGGACATCGACTCAAATGCCCTCTACCGCCACAAGGACATCCAGGGGTATCGGGACACCGATGAGGAGGACCCGCTGGAGGTGGAGGCCTCGAAATACAATCTGAACTACATCAACCTGGGCGGGGGGGGCAACATCGGCAACATGGTGAACGGTGCCGGTCTGGCCATGGCCACCATGGACATCATTAAATTGGCCGGGGCGGAACCCGCCAACTTCCTGGACGTTGGAGGGGGCGCCAACGCCGAAATGGTGGAGAACGGTTTTCGCATCATCCTCTCCGACCCCAACGTCAAGGGGATTCTGATCAACATTTTCGGCGGTATCCTGCGCTGCGATGTGCTGGCGCAAGGGGTGGTGGAAGCGGCCAAGAAAGTGGGCTTGGCGGTCCCGGTGGTTGTCCGCATGGAGGGCACCAACGTGGAGGAGGGGCGCAGAATTCTGGCCGATTCGGGCCTCACCCTCATCACCGCCAAGAACCTCAAGGACGCCGCCCAGAAGGTGGCCGAGATCGCGGCCTAGGGTTCGCCCTGAAAGGGTGCTCTCCCGCGGCGGCGTCCCCCTATTTCGGCGATGCGCAGCGGCTTCAATTCCTCAACCAGGGCCCATATTGCTCCGGTTTGGACAAGCTGCCCTGCCGCCAACCTTGAATGCGGGCGAAATTCACCCTTTCTGTTCCGACACGGGCTGGCCGTTGTCACCATCACGATGTTTTTTAGCTTTTTTAGAATAATGAGGAGATGCCATGAGTATCTTTGTCGATAAAGACACGAGGCTGCTTGTCCAGGGAATCACCGGCCGGGAAGGTCAGTTTCACACCCGCCAGTGTATCGATTACGGCACCCAGGTGGTGGCCGGCGTCACACCGGGTAAGGGCGGTCAGAAGATGGACGAGGTGCCGGTATTCAACACGGTTTCCGACGCCAAAGAGAAAACCGGGGCCAATTGCGCAATGATCTTCGTACCACCGCCCTTCGCCGCCGACGCCATCATGGAGGCCGCCGACGCTGCGGTGGAGCTCATCGTCTGTATTACCGAGGGGATCCCGGTGATGGATATGTTGAAGGTCAAGAATTACATCGCGGACAAACCGGTGCGCCTCATCGGCCCCAATTGTCCCGGCATCATTACGCCGGGCGAATGCAAGATCGGAATCATGCCCGGCCCCATTCATCAGGCGGGCGGGCCCATCGGAGTGGTTTCCCGTTCCGGCACCCTCACCTACGAGGTGGTCCATCAGTTGACGGAGCAGGGGATCGGTCAAACCACCTGCATCGGTATCGGAGGTGATCCGGTCAACGGGACCAATTTCATCGACTGCCTGGCCGCCTTCCAAGCGGACGACGCCACTACCGGCATCGTCATGGTGGGTGAGATCGGCGGTGATGCTGAAGAGCAGGCGGCCGACTACATTCAAGAGAATGTCACCAAACCGGTTGTGGGCTTCATCGCCGGATTGACAGCGCCTCCCGGGCGACGCATGGGGCACGCTGGCGCCATTGTCAGCGGCGGCAGCGGCACGGCCCAGGGGAAGATCGATGCCATGAAGGCCTGTGGCATCCACGTCTGCGAAAACCTTGGAACCTTGGGCGAGTTGTGCCGGGAGGTCTTTTAGCCACCGACGGCAGAACCGCTTCCTTCTACAGCCAGCGATCCGGCACCTCCTGCTGGGGGAGGTGCCGGATCTTTTGTTCTGGCCGGGGCCTCGCCCCATGTGATAAACAGAGGCTTTTAGCCAAGTTCTCACACGCCGGCAGGTTCGCATGCACGAGATGGGCATCGCCCTCGAGATTATCGACATTGCCACGGCCTCCATCCCCGCTGATCTGGCCGGATCCAAGGTGGCGCGGGTCAACTTGGCCGTGGGCCAATTGTCGGCCATCGTACCGGACAGCCTGCAGTTCTGCTTCTCCATCGTCTCCAAAGACACGGCGTTGGAGGGGGCTGAACTGGTGATCGACACCCGACCCGTGGTGGCGGTCTGCAAGGCGTGCGGTCACCGCTGGACGGTGGGAAAACCGGTTTTCACCTGTCCGGTATGCGAGGGCAGCGATCTGACCCTGGAGTCGGGTCGGGAACTGGATATCACCTCCATTGAAATTGCCGAGGAGGCCTAGGGATGTTCCTTTCCAATCGGAATGCCAAGGCGTTGCACCACAGCCACTTCCACAAACCCCAGGGTAAGGAAGCCGGGGGCGCGCCCGCGATGGAGCGCCAACGCTCGGGTACCCGGGAAATACAGGTGGTTCGACGGGTGTTGGACGCCAACGACATCATGGCCGATCGCAATCGCCAGCGATTTCAGGCCGAGCAAGTTTTCGTGCTCAACATGATGAGCTCACCCGGTTCAGGCAAAACCACCACGCTTCAGAAGACGCTTGCCCGCCTCATGCCCGAGATTCGCTGCGCCGTCATCGTTGGCGACATCTGTACCACCAACGATGCCGACCGCCTGGCCGCCTCGGGAGCACCGGTGGTGCAGATCAACACCGACGAATTTGGCGGAGACTGCCACCTGGCGGCCCATGTCATCGAAAAAGCGCTTGGGGGGCTGGATCTCAGCGCCATCGATCTCCTCATCGTGGAGAATATTGGCAACCTGGTCTGCCCGGCCGAGTTTGACATCGGTGAGGATGCCCGTGTCGTGGTGTTATCGGTCACCGAAGGAGAGGACAAACCGGCCAAATACCCCCTCATGTTTCGCGAATGCGATGTGGCCCTGCTCAACAAGATCGACCTGCTGCCCTATCTGGACTTCGATCGCCAGCTGGCCATCGACACCCTGGGCGAGATCCACCCCCATATGCCCATATTCGAAATATCGGCCAAGACCGAGGCGGGCTTCGAGCCATGGTTGGCGTGGATTCGGGACGCCGTGCGGGCCAAACTCCCTGCCTGACGCCACCGCTTCTTCAGCGCCTGCTAGCAACCGACAACCGGGCGAGAAGCAACCCAAAACATGGATTCACCACTCGTAGAAGACGAGGCCGGTATCTGCCCCATTGCCCTTTCACCCCCTTTGACACGCCACGCCCTTCGCTAGCCCCCTCACCGCCGTCAACGGCCGATCGGATAAGCGCCACTATCGAGCGGCGGCCCGCCCTCGCCGCTGAACATCCCACCGAGACATCGTCCCTCTTCGCTTCAACCCCGTTAGGTCCGGCTAGGGTTGGGGGGACGCATTTGCTGGCGCCGCGAATGACTCGCCGTTCAGTCTAACCGATTAGAATGTAAAAGTTTTGTCAACTTCCCGGCTGTACTTGTCAATGAGAGTAATATTGTTTAAGCGCTGGTAGATTTTTACCGAAAGTGTGGGTGCCGCCGGTGCCTGTTGCCAGGTGTCCACGTTTACGATGGCGACCCAGTGTGGAGGATGCCCCGATGAAACTGCCCGAACTCAAGATCGGTAACCTTGTCAGTCCCCTGCCCATCATTCAGGGCGGTATGGGGGTGGGGATCTCCATGGCGGGCTTGGCCTCGGCCGTTGCCGAGGAGGGGGGCGTGGGCGTCATCGCTGCGGCCATGGCGGGTATTACCGAAAAGGATGTGGCCACCAACGGCATCGAAGCCAACACCCGCGCCTTGCGGCGTGAGATCCGCAAGGCGCGCGCCAAAACGAAGGGTGTCCTGGGCGTCAATATCATGGTGGCCTTGACCCATTTCGCCGATCTGGTGAAAACCGCCATCGATGAAAAAATCGATGTGATCTTCTCTGGCGCCGGTCTGCCGCTGGATCTACCCGCCTATCTCAAAGAGGGGGTGCGCACCAAACTGGTACCCATCATCTCCTCGGCGAGGGCGGCCAAGCTGATCTGTCGCAAATGGCTGAGTAAATACAACTACCTGCCCGATGCCTTTGTCGTGGAGGGCCCCATGGCCGGCGGCCACCTGGGATTCAAGTCAGAGGAGATCGACGACCCGCGCTTCCGCCTGGAGAATCTGGTCAAAGAGGTCGTCGAGACGGTTACGGCGATCACGGCTGACCAATCGAAACAGATCCCCATCATCGCCGCCGGCGGGGTTTACACGGGAGACGATATCCGCCGCTTCCTCGAATTGGGGGCTTCCGGTGTTCAGCTGGGCACCCGTTTCGTTGCCACCCACGAATGTGATGCGGATCCCGCCTTCAAGCAGGCATTTTTAGAAGCCGACGAAAAGGACGTCACCATCATCAAAAGCCCCGTGGGACTGCCGGGCCGTGCAGTGCAAAACAAATTCCTGCAGGACGTTGCCGGAGGCCAGAAACGCCCCTTCAATTGCCCCTATCATTGCATCAAATCATGCGACCCGCAAAAAAGCCCCTATTGCATCGCCATGGCCCTTGCCCAGGCCCGCAAGGGCAAGCTCAAGTACGGTTTCGCATTCGCCGGCCAGAATGTCTATCGCGTCGATAAGATCGTCTCGGTCAAGGAACTGCTCACCTCCCTGGCTGACGAATACCATCTGGCGACCACCTGACCCCTCGCCTTCTGCCGACCCGCAGACCAATTGACCTCGGTGGCTCAACGGACACGCGTAACTCTACAGCTAAGCCCACCAGGGCCTTGCGCATCGATATCATCCCGGTAATAGTTACTTTTCTGATGTTACCCCTTTTCATTGTGCGTGCACTTGGACTAACATAAGGTCCAACGTATACACCCATTGCACCCGCTCCCATGATTGTCGGCATAGGCGGCATGCCTCGCTTGCTGCTCAATTACAGCAACCGCATTCCCTGTCCAGTTGCGTCATACCACCGTTGTTGCCAGCCTGAATCAAGCTATTAGACGAAAAGCGCCTGTGCCCTGCTCAGCCAGTCGCCCGTTACCCGCTCATCTGCAACCGTGTCCCCCCAAAAGGAGGACGATCGATGAAAAAACTCATGGCGATTCTAGTAGTGGGCGTGTCTCTTTGGATAACGCTCCTGCCGGCCTCGATATGGGGGATCGCGCTTGAGGGCGTGTTGTCCGATCTCGGTAGGGTCGGTGAAAAGTGGTCCGGACAGCTTTACGGCAGCTTCGAGGAAGAAGACCCGCGCATCTGGCTGCATCCCGCCGGGCTTTTGACCAGCCGCCTGGAAACATCCGGAACGATCAATGCGCTCACGGTATTCAATGGACGCATCTACGCCGCATTGGAGAGTGGATGGGTACTGGATATCGATCCTTCCAATCCGCTTGCGCTAAAGCAGATACGCGAGTGGGATTTGAATAGCCCGGTGCGGGATGTGTGCGTTAGCGATGAATATCTGGTCGCCGCTTTATCGGATGACGGTAGCGGTGTCAACCGCCTGCAGATCATGTGTTTGCGCGGCCCACGTATACTGACCTCGGATATTCTTGCCGAGCAATTCGGCAATTTTCAACACTTTTCCATCGACGGTGATCTGCTGGCGGTGGCTGGTAAAAAGCGGGTGTCGCTCTTCCGGCTGATCACTTCAAATCGCCCGTACGCCTTTCCCATACGGACACCGGA
>JASJCL010000058.1 GCA_030066015.1 Desulfosarcinaceae bacterium
AAACGCCCCTGGCTTCCGTCGGAAAGCCAGGGGCGTTTGTATTCAACAACCGGGACGTGCCTATCTTTGACGAATCTGCCGGGACGGCATCCCCCATACAAAGAGCTTGATCCATTCGAAACCGAAACTGAGCAGGGCGCGTTCATTGCGCCGCAACTTGCGCACCAGGGCCGGTTTGACCCGATAGCGCTTGAGAAAGCTGCTTTCAAACACGAAGCTCCGGAAGCGGTCCATATTGTAGGCGGCCATGAACGCCATCCGCGCCTTGGGGCCCCGGGGCCCTTCGGCGCCCCAGGGATCCTTGAGAAAGAGGCGTTTGATGGCGGCCCACTCCGCCGTCATTTGGTTGTGCACGCCGGCTGCCTGATCGTCGGACCACGCGTCCAAATCCCAGCTCATCTGCTCGTGCTGTCCCAGGCAGAAGTCGGGCGGTCGAAACAGGCTGATCGTCTCCGGCGACCGTGAATGCGCCTTGTAGAGGAGGCCTTTTTCGATGGGAAAGGTGCGGCAGGTATCCGGTCGGGCCGGGTATACGGCACAGCCTTGCGGGGTGAGGAAGGGGCAGGTGCGCTCTGCATCGTCCCGCATGCGCAGCAGCACATCGGGGAAGGCGTTGTCCGGCCGCAGCACCACATCCACGTGGGCATCGATAAAGGCATCGGCCGTCATTTGAAGCTGGTTTTTTAGCAGCAGAAGGTCGTACGGATAGAGGAAGAGATTGAGGTTTCGGCAACAGCGGTTGAAACACGCCAAATCGGCATGGCAGCGAAAGCGAAACTGCTCGCCGGCGTTAATTCGTCGGCCGGGCAATTTTCCAATCTCTTTGGTATCGATGGACTTCACAAGATTTCCGTCCTCAGCACTGTGCCGTGAAAGCCCCCGGCCTTTCGCCGCCTTGGGTCGTGTCAATCCACTCATGGAGCCACTCGGCCAGGGTCATGTGCAACCGGATAGGGGACTCTAAATGGCGGCGCAAGGCCTGCTCCACCTGTGCCAGCTGCTGGTAGTAGGGGGTGCGGTCCAGCCGCTGGGATGGCGTGATCCCGGCAACGGCCTCGAAGCGGTGGCAGCCCGGCCCCTCGATGATGTGTCCATCCAGACGGCGCAGCAGGTGTGGAATTCCATGCAGCCGGCATACCATGGGCCGGTGTTGGTAGACGCGGCAGCGCCCGTCGACATTGAGGGGGCACATGGCACGGGGTGGCACCGCCGCGGTCCCAAGGGGCTTCCCGGCAAGCACCGCTTGGACCTCCTGTGATCGATCGCCCACGCTGAATTGCTCTTCTGGCGGCAACGCAGCGACCCCCTCGGAGAGCAGCAGGAACTCGGCGTAGGTGTGATGGTAAAATACCGTCCGGCAGCAGCTCTCTTCACACCCCTGGCAGACAAAGCCATATTGCTGGGCAACCGCCGCGTAGCCCCGCTCCATTGTCGCCATGACGGCGGCGACATCCTCCACCAGTTGGCCGGCGGTGGCCACCAGTCGGGGCAGGGTGTGCTGCAGATGCCGGGATTGCTCCCGGGGGGTGAGGCTGGGTCGTTTCATGGCACCGATATCCTTGGAACCTCTTCCGAGTCACAGGCGGCGGGCCGGCCCCAGGCTGCGTTGGGATCGGCCATTGTGTGCCGGGTGAAAAAGCTTATATTTACGCATGGACTCGGCTCAAAGTAAAGGCTCAACAACCACAAACAGACCATCCGGCGGTTCCCAGGGGAATACCGCGGTTGCGCCATGGGACAACCCCGGTGGAGGGGTAGGTGACGCATGGGCCACCATCTCGTAATGGGGGTTCTAAAGGATGCCCTCACCGGAGCGCCTCTCGACGACACCCACGACGAGCGCTACCGCCAGGGGCTGGTGCGGTTGCTCTTGGCGGAAAAGGGCTATGACAAGGCGGACCTCGCAAGCCGTCGAACATTGGTCGTCAGGGCGGATGCGCGCAGCGGAAAATTGGCGGTGGATCTTCTTGTGGAATTGGAAGATCGCCTCACCATGGTGGTAAAGTACGGCCCTGGTTCCCTGGTGACCCGCGAGCGTCCGGCCCTGGCCGCCGGGCGTCTCATCGCCCCGTATCAGGTCCCCATCGTGGTGGTCACCAACGGCGAGGATGCCCATATTCTCGACGGCGCCAATGGGAAGCTGTTGGGCAGGGGCCTGGCCGCCATTCCAGACCGCCCCTCGTTGCTGGCCGTCCGACACCAGGCACCCTTCCACCCGATCGAGGCCGACAGGGCCGAGCGGGAGTCGCGCCTGCTGTATTGCTACGAGATCGACGGCGCCTGCCCCTGCGACGACACGGTATGCCAGTTGCCGGAATCGGGGCCGGAAACCGGTTGAACAACGCGGGCGCGATCACGTCCATAGCTTCCTCAAATTCGGGATGTCCGCTCGGGTAATTTTAATCGACCACTCGTTTTTTTGCTTGCATTTCCCGGTAGTTTTATATAATTGGGCTAATTTACACATAGACTGAATACCGCAGCTTAGAGCGGGCCTTTCGTAGTCGTTTCAACCAGTTAGTCTATGTCAAGAAAAGCGGGAGATCCGGAGAAGCGCACAGAACGGCGTTAGCGGACTCGCGTGGTCTTTTTCCTGCGCTGACGGAGGGCCTGCGGTGGTTGCCGGTGTTTATAATCGGATCCATTTCATCGAGGAGGTGCCAGAATAGCTTCGCCGAGACATTATAGAGGTGGTGGCAGATCGGACCGCGTCAACATTAACAAGAACATCCGTGCCCGGCAGGTCCGGGTCATTGAGCCTGACGGCAACCAGTTGGGCATCCTGTCGATACAAGACGCTCTCGAAACTGCCAGTAAAGCGGGCCTGGACCTCGTAGAAGTATCGCCCAACGCCAACCCTCCGGTTTGCAAGATCATGGACTATGGGCGGTATAAATACGAACAGACCAAAAAGCAGCAGGAAGCCAAGAAGAAGCAAAGCGCCTTCCAACTGAAAGAGATCAAGGTTCGACCCAAGACCGGTGAACATGATCTGCAGACCAAACTGGGTCATATCCGCAAATTCATCGGTCGGCGCGACAAGGTAAAGGTGACCGTCATGTTTCGCGGCAGGGAGATCACCTTATCTTCCCGCGGCCGTGACCTGCTGATGCGGATCGCCACCGAGGTGGAGGAGATTGCCGCTGTGGAGCAGGCCCCAAAATTCGAGGGCCGCACCATGATGATGATTTTGGCGCCGCGCTGACGCGATCCAGACCGGCTTCCCAATCGTGTAACGACACAGTTTCAGGTGGCGTGAGCGACGCCCCGGCGGCCGCTCGCGCCATCTGTTTTGTTTACCCACCGGCCAGAAGGTCTGGCCGTCGATGGCAAAGGAGTGAACCCATGCCCAAGATCAAGACCAATCGTGCGGCCGCCAAGCGCTTCAAGCGAACGGGAACGGGAAAGTACCGTTACAACAAGTCGCATGCCAGCCACATCCTGACCAAAAAGACCACCAAGCGCAAACGCGGCCTGCGGCTGAGCCAAGTGATCAAGAAGTCGGATATGCGCGAGTTGCGACTTCTACTGCCCAACGGGTAGGCGACCATCGGCGGCGCTTCGCCGCCCACACTGCAAACCGGCCCCCAAGTACGGCCAACCCTAGCGATCGGTAAGCACCTCATCCACAGGTAAATTGCTGCCCGATAGCTTACGCCGTCGCCGGCTGCGTGCAAAGGAGAGTTAGCATGAGAGTAAAAAGAGGTTTCAAAGCGAGAAGAAGACGAAAAAAGGTGTTGAATCTGGCCAAGGGTTATCGCGGTGGCCGCAGCAAGCTGTTTCGCACAGCGGCCGACTCGGTGGACAAAGCCCTCATGTACGCCTATCGCGACCGGCGCCAGCGCAAGCGGGATTTTCGGCGTCTTTGGATCGCCCGGATCAACGCTGCTGCCCGCATGAACGACCTCTCCTACAGCAAGTTTATCCACGGGCTTAAAAAGGCCGGCGTGGAGTTGGATCGCAAGGTGTTGGCGGAACTGGCGGTGTCAGATCCAACCGCTTTCGCCCAAATCGCAGCCCTGAGTGCCCAGGCGTAGCGATCGCACCCCCTGCCGATCCGTTAACGACATGAAGCTGGAAGCCGCCGGCCAACCTTACCTATAAAAGGTGGCGGCGATTCCAGTTTCCTTTTTTAAGCGGGTGTCCAATCGCCGCCGGTAACCACCGCAGGGCGATGTCTCCCGCTGGAGCAGAATGCCATCGTGGAAACGCGCATCGATAAGATAAAGGCCCAAGCGCTGCAGGAGCTGGACACCGCCGCCGGCGCCGATGACATCACCGCCCTGGCGGTGAAGTATCTCGGCCGCAAAGGCGTCATCACACAGTTCCTGCGCAACATCTCCACGCTTCCCCCCCTGGAGCGGCCCCTGGCGGGCAAAAGCGCCAACGAGGTCAAGCAGCTCTTGGAGGATCGCTTTGAAGCGGCCCGCGCGCGTCTCCTGGAGGAAGCGGCGGCATCCGCCGAGACGGTCGATGTATCCCTGCCGGGCCGACCAGTGGCCTTCGGAAGCCTGCACCCCATCACCCAGGTAACAGAGGAGATCTGTGACATCTTCACCCGCATGGGTTTCGATGTGGTGGAGGGGCCCGAAGTGGAGACCGACCGCTACAACTTCGAAATGCTCAACATCCCCAAGAACCACCCGGCGCGCGACATGCAAGACACCTTCTATGTGTCGGACAACGTGGTGCTGCGCACCCACACCTCCCCCACCCAGCCACGGGTGATGGAACAACAGCGGCCGCCGGTCCGTATGATCGCCCCTGGAAAGGTCTACCGGTGCGACTCCGACCTGACCCACACCCCCATGTTTCATCAGGTGGAGGGGCTCCTCGTGGACAAGGGCGTCTCCTTCGGTGATCTTAAGGGCACGCTGACGGCCTTCGTACACCAGATGTTCGACACCGAGACCAGCGTGCGGTTCCGGCCCAGTTTCTTTCCCTTCACCGAACCCAGCGCCGAGGTGGACATCCGCTGCGTCATCTGCCGTGGAACCGGTTGTCGGGTCTGCTCCCAGACCGGCTGGCTTGAGATCCTCGGGTCGGGCATGGTCCATCCCGCCGTGCTTGAAAACGTGGCCTACGATACCGCTGAATACACCGGCTTCGCCTTCGGCATGGGGGTCGAACGCATCGCCATGCTCAAGTACCGCATCGACGACATCCGCAAATATTTTGACAACGACCTTCGATTCCTGAGGCAGTTCTGACATGAAAGTAAGTATCAGCTGGCTGCGTGACTACGTGGCCATCGAAACGCCGGTGGAGGAGTTGGCCGCCGCTTTGACCATGGCCGGGCTGGAGGTCGAGGCCGTCATCCCGCGCTACGCCTATCTCGAAAAGGTGAAAGTTGGCCGCATCACGAGGGTGCTGCCGCACCCCAATGCGGACCGTTTGCGGATCTGTGAGGTCAGCACGGGTGACCGCAGCCACCGCATCGTCTGCGGTGCGCCCAATGCTCGCGAGGGGCTGTTGGCCCCCTTGGCCTTGCCCGGTGCGGAACTGCCCGGCGGCCTGACCATCAAAGCGGGCAAAATCCGGGGCGAGCGCTCCGAGGGGATGCTCTGCAGCGGGATTGAGCTGGGAATCGATACCGACGCCGGCGGGTTGCTGGAACTGGATCCAGGCCTGGAGGTCGGCCAGCGCCTGGATAGCGCCCTGGGCCTGGCGGATTGGACCCTGGAGATCGGCCTGACCCCCAATCGGCCCGACTGCCTCAGCCTCATCGGTGTGGCCAGGGAGATCGCCGCCCTCCAGGGCAGCGACCTGCGGCTGCCCGCCATCGAAATGCCGACGGAGAGCGGCGACATCACAGCCCTTACCTCGGTCACCATTGAAGACTATGAGCGCTGTCCGCGCTATACGGCCCGGCTGATCACCGGCATCAAGGTCGGCCCATCTCCCCATTGGCTTCAGGACCGTCTCCTCAGCGTTGGGCTGCGGCCCATCAACAATCTGGTCGACATCACGAATTTCGTCATGATGGAGACCGGGCAGCCCCTGCACGCCTTCGACTTCGACCGGCTCCACGATCAGCGCATCGTGGTGCGCACCGCGGCGGCCGGCGAAAAATTCACCACCCTGGACGAAAAAGAGCGCTCGCTGAACAGTGAGATGTTGATGATCTGCGACGGTCAGCGGGCGGTGGGCATCGGTGGTGTCATGGGTGGCATGAATTCGGAAATCGCCACCGATACGACCCGTGTGCTGTTGGAGAGCGCCTATTTCAACCCCGTATCGATCCGCAAAACCGCGAAAAAGCTGGCCCTGGGCACCGACGCCTCCCACCGCTTCGAACGGGGCGTCGATCCATCGGGAACCGTCACGTCGCTCAACCGAGCTGCGGCGCTGATGGCCGATCTCGGGGGCGGCACCCTTGTCGGCGGCATCATCGATGAGCACCAGGCGCTGCCCGCGCCCAAGACCATCGACCTCAGTATGGCGGCCACCAACCGTGTCCTGGGGACCGCCCTGGACAGGGACGCCATGCAGACCCAGTTGGAGCGGGTTGCGTTCCAGGTCCGTCCGGCAGATGAAGACAGACTGCTGGTCACTGCTCCCAGCTTCCGCGTCGACGTGAGCCGCCCCGAAGATCTGATGGAGGAGATCGCCCGCCTGACGGGGTACAATGAGATCCCGACGACATTCCCCGAGATCCCGGCCAACAGGCGCAACGAGGCCCCCTTGCTCGGCCATCGCCGGCGGATCCGAACCTTGATGGCCGGATTCGGTTTCAGTGAAACGGTAAGCTACAGCTTCATTCACGCCGCTTCCTGTGATCGCCTGAGACTGCCGGCGGACGATCCGCGCCGGCAGGGGGTGAAAATCCTCAACCCCATCAGCGAGGATCAGACCGTTATGCGAACCTCCCTGATTCCCAGCTTGCTCGAGACGCTTCAGCGCAACCTGGCCCATCAGGTCAGGGATGTGCGTATCTTCGAGACCGGGCGCGTCTATCTGCATCAACCGGCAGCCGAGCTGCCCGAAGAGCGCGAGATGCTGGCCGGTTTGTGGTCAGGTAGCCGTGCCCCCCTCTCCTGGCACGAGCGGGAGACCCCCTGCGACTACTTCGATCTCAAAGGGGTCGTGGAAGCGCTCTGCCAAGCCTTGAAATTGGCACCAACGCGCTACGAGCAGGTTCCATCTGCGGAGTGCACGTACACCCGGGCCGGGGCGAGCGCTTGGATCTATGGCGGCGAAGTACGTCTGGGACTCATCGGTGAACTCCACCCCCAGGTGGTCACGCATTACGGCCTGAAGCAAAGCGCAGTGGTCTTCGCCCTCTGTCTGCAGCGCCTCATATCGCAGATGCCGGAGCAGATCGTCTCGGCGGCCCAGCCGCGCTACCCAGCCATCACCCGAGACATCACCTTGATCATTGGCGATACGACACCGGCCGCTGAAGTGCTCTCCGAAGTGCGCAGTCTTGACGCTCCGCTGCTGGAGACGGTATACTTTTTTGACCGATTCAGCGGTGGGCCAATTCCCGAGGGGAACGTCAGCCTTTCATTCCGATTGGTTTATCGCGCCGAGGACCGCACCCTCACCGATGAGGACATTTCGGCGTTGCACCAGCAAATCTCGGATCATCTGGTTGCACGATTCGGGGCCGATCTACCAGCCTAGACCGATCTGCCGGTTGAGTTGACCGTCAGCTGTGAGCGGGCTTCGCGGCGCAGATGGACAATCCGCCCTCGCATGAGCCACTGGCCAGCGGTTGTTACCGAGGCGCCGCCCTGCGCCGACCGTTCGGCCCGCTTCGAAATGAACCGCAACGCCGTTTCCGCCGCCCGCATGCGGACGGCGGCGACGTTGCCACGCCAATCCATACCGTCGGGCAGCGCAATGCGCCCGCAGCGGTGCCAATCGGAAACACGATCAGCCCATGTCAGATCCCTCAGTGCTGGACAGCAAGATTCCTGACAAGCTCTACTTCCGTATCGGCGAGGTGGCCGAACTGGCCGGTGTCCCCTCCTATGTGCTGCGGTTCTGGGAAACCGAATTTCCCCGGATCAAGCCCAAGCGCACCCGCTCCGGCCAGCGACTCTATCGCCGCTCCGACGTCTCACTGGTGCTCACCATCAAGCATCTCCTCCATGAACGGCGCTTCACCATCCAGGGCGCCAAAAAACACCTGCGCGCCAGATCGGTGGCCAAGTCCTCCCCACCAGCCCCAGATGCACAGCTGATCCAGGTTCTGCGCACCGAATTGGAGCAGATTCGCGACCTGCTCAAATGACCCGCGCAACCGCCCCTGAACCCAGGAAAAACTGTTGACAACACCCGTTTTTTACCATAGATAGGTGCACTGGAATGCGGGCATAGCTCAGTTGGTAGAGTACAAGCTTCCCAAGCTTGGTGTCGCGAGTTCGAGTCTCGTTGCCCGCTCCAAATGAAAGTCCGGTTGTGCGGCAACTTTGTATAGGTTGGGACTTTTATCTATGTTGGTGGTTTACCCGAATTTTCCACTGAAGGTAATCTCATGAACTGATTGTTTTCGATTTCGTTTAAAAAACCGAAGCATAGATAAAAGGAAAACGGGCTTAAGCCCGTTTTTTTGTTTTTCTACGAATGGGAATTGCGGTGAAACGCAGCATGCAAAAAGAGACGCGAAGATCAGCGCGATCACTTCCGCAAGACAAACCATCTACTTCGCGAAGAGAAGCATACGAGAAGTATTTTATCGCCGCAGTGACGCGTCTGGCCGAACCGCTTTGCACTTCCGAAGGAATGGAATTGGTACACCTGGAATACCTGCGGGAGTCTGGCGGCCGCGTATTGCGCCTATACATCGACAAACCCGGCGGCGTCAAACTGGATGATTGCGTCCGCATCAGCAGAGAATTGAGTGATATCCTTGATGCGCGCGCCGACATCGAAGAGCCCTATCGACTGGAGGTCTCCTCGCCTGGGGCCGACAGGCCGCTTGCTAAATTGGGAGACTTCCAGCGATTCATTGGAAGTAAAGCGAAGATCCGTACACACAATGCTATCGATGGCCGCAAGAACTTTACCGGTATCCTCGAGGCGGTGGTCAACCAAAGCGTTCAGATCGACATCGACGGAAGGGCCGTCGAAATTGCCGTTGCCAATATCAGCCGGGCGCGGCTGGTGGCCGAGACATAGACATCTTTGGAGAGACGGTTAGAACGGACGGAGAGCAAACCTAACTTGGAGCTGGCGTTACTGGACCGATGGGCTGAACGATGCATCCCTGCAGCGGCAATCCGGCCCAGTAGCGATGGAGAAATTGCAAGATGATTTCAGACATCAAGCGGGTGGTTGAGCAAGTCAGCCGGGACAAGGGTATCAGTCGCGAAGTATTGATCCACGCCTTGGAAGAAGCGTTACGATCTGCCGCCAGGAAGAAATTCGGCAGTAAAATCGATATCGAAGCCCAGTACAATGAAGAGGGCGGTGATATCGAAGTCTTCCAATTCAAAGAAGTGGTCGAAACTGTCACCGAACCCGATCTGCAAATCTCCTTCGATGAAGGCCGCAAATTGGATCCGGAATGTGAAATCGGGGACAGCCTGGGCACCAAGATGGATGCCATGACCTTCGGTCGCATCGCCGCCCAATCCGCCAAGCAGGTCATCATTCAGAAGATGAAGGATGCCGAGCGCGACGCGGTATACGCCAGCTACATCGATCGTAAAGGGGAAACGGTCAATGGCATCGTCCAGCGGATGGACCGTGGCGATATCATCGTCAACCTCGGCACTACCGAAGCGGTGCTACCGTCGCGCGAGCAGGTGCCGCGCGAAAACTATCGCCGCGGCGATCGGGTGCGCGCCCTGATCCTCGACGTTCTCTACGAAACACGCGGCCCCCAGGTCGTATTGACCCGCACCCATCCGGATTTCCTCATCAGTCTGTTCAAGGTCGAGGTACCCGAGATCAGTGAAGCCATCGTCGAAATCAAAGCCGCCGCCAGAGAGCCCGGTAGTCGGGCGAAAATCTCAGTTGCCTCACACGATTCTGACATCGACCCGGTAGGCGCCTGTGTGGGGATGAAGGGTAGCCGCGTACAGAACGTGGTGCAAGAGCTGCGTGGCGAGAAAATCGACATCATCCCCTGGCACGTGGACGCCGCGAAATTTGTCTGCAACGCCCTGGCACCGGCAGAGATCGCCCGCGTCATCATCGACGAGGAGAATAAGGCCATGGAGGTCATTGTACCGGATGAGTTTCTCTCCGTGGCCATTGGCAAGCGTGGTCAAAACGTTCGGCTGGCCTCCAAGTTGACCGGCTGGCACCTCGACGTGACCAGCGAAACCAAGTACGAAGAGCTCATGGAGCGCGGGTATCAATCCTTGCTCGCTTTTCCGGACATGTCCGAAGCGATGGCCGACACCCTCTTTGAGCGCGGATTCTACTCGGCCGAAGAGATCGCCAACGCCAGTGTAGAAGATTTGATGCAGGTGCCGGAGCTCACGCAGGAGCAGGCCGAAGAACTCATTGTCAACGCCGAACCCGTTGTGGAGGCCATTCGCCAAGCGGAGATCGAAGCGGCCGAGGCGGCAGCGGCCGAGGCGGCAGCAGCCGAGGCGGCGGCGGCCGAAGCGGCGGCGGCCGAAGCGGCGGCAGCTGAAGCCGCACTGGCCGAAGTGGCGGCCGAAGCAGCGGAGGGCGCCGAAGCGGATGCTGAAGCGGAAGCAGACAGGGATGCTGAGACGGCGGTGGTTGAAGCGGATGCAGACACTGCCGACGCAGGCGCTGAGGCGGGCGCCTCAGTGGGGACCGATACGACCGACACATCGGACACCGATATCCCGAAAGAAAGCGATACAGATCTATAATCTTCGCCAAACCCAGCAGGGCGATGTTGTGCAGGCGAACGTCTAATAGAGAGAAGTTGACGGTTTGAGGGGGAGGTAATGGCGAAAATCAGAGTCTACGAGCTGGCCAGAGATCTCAACATGACCAACAAGGATCTCCTCGCCAAATTGAGGGAGATGGAGATCGAGATCAACAGCCACATGAGCTCACTGGATGAAGAAACCACGACCCGGGTGAAAAACGCCCTCAAGGGGGGCCCGGAGCCCAACTTAGAGGAGACCCGTATCACGCCGGGCGTCATTCGGCGTCGGCGCAAGGTGGTGAAGCCTGCCGCACCGGAGACGATCGCCACGGCCGAAATACCCGCCGAAGAGGCGGCAGCTGCCGCAGCCCCGACGGAAGCAGACGAGGCGCCGCCCGCCGAAGCCGCACCGCCGGAAAAGACAGCCGCTCGCGTCGTAGCGCCGGTGGAGCAGCCTACCGAGGCCGATGAGCTGGTGCCTGAGGCGGTGGTACTGGAGACGGTCGATGCCGCCGCATCCGCTGAAACGGCCGCGGCGGATGATGTCGCTGCGGAACGCCCGGACGAAGCGGCTGAGACCGCGCCGGCGCCCACTGCGGAGGCCACCGATACGGTTGACGCCGAGCCTGCCGACGCACCTGGTGAAGCGGCGGCAGAGACGGCCGAGCAGCCTTTAGCAGCGGAAACAGCGGCGGTCAAGCCCAAGCGTGGTGAAGCACCGGCCAAGATCATCAAACTCCCCAAAAAGCCGGTCACCTCTCTCAAACCCAGCAGCCGCCCCAAACCGACGCAGACACGACCGCCGCGTCCGGCAAGACCGGGCGCCTACCCGGATCTCAGCGGGCCGCCGCCCGGTCCCATGGAGGATCGCGGCGATGCACGTAAAAAGGGTCGCAAGAAAGGGGCACCAACCGATATTGGCGACAAGCGCGTCTTCAAGAAAAAGGGCGGTTTTCGCCGCAGAGAGGTGATCGAAGGCCGCGATCTTTACAGCGGCAAACGTGGCCGCAAGGGCAAAAAGGGTAAAGGCAAAGCGTTCACCGGTGGTGAAAAAACCCAGATCACCACCGCCAAAGCCATCAAGCGGCGGGTCAAGATGGATGAAACCATCGTTCTCTCGGAATTGGCCAAACGGATGGGGATCAAGGCCAATGAGATGATTGTTAAGCTCATGGGCTTGGGTGTCATGGCCACCGTCAATCAGACCATCGATTTCGACACCGCCGTCCTGGTGGCCGGAGAGTTCGACTACGAGGTGGAGAAGGCCAGCTTCGAAGAGGAGGCCATTCTCAAAGTGGATGTGGAAGATGCGCCGGAACAGCTGATGCCACGTCCCCCGGTGGTCACCATCATGGGCCACGTCGACCATGGCAAGACCTCGCTCCTGGACGTGATTCGCCAGACGCGGATCACCGACCACGAGGCCGGCGGCATCACCCAGCACATCGGTGCCTACAACGTCACCACTCTTAAAGGTCAAATCGTCTTCCTGGATACGCCGGGCCATGAGGCGTTCTCCGCCATGCGCTCTCGCGGCGCACAGGTAACCGACTTGGTGATTCTCGTGGTGGCCGCCGACGACGGCATCATGCCGCAGACGGTGGAAGCCATCAACCACAGCCGTGCCGCCGAGGTGCCCATCATCGTCGCGGTCAACAAGATGGACAAGGCCGATGCCGACCCCGACAAGGTCATGCGCCAACTGGCGGAGATGGAACTCGTGCCCGAAGAGTGGGGGGGGGACACCATTACCGTCAAGGTGTCGGCCAAACAGAACAGCGGCATAGACGATCTGCTGGAGATGATCCTGCTTCAATCCGAGATGCTTGAACTGAAAGCCAACCCGGACAAGAAAGCCACCGGTCACGTGGTGGAGGCCAAATTGGACTCGGGTCGCGGCCCGGTGGCCACCGTCCTCATCAACGACGGCACCCTCAAAGTGGGTGACCCGGTGGTCTGCGGTGTTCACTTCGGTAAATTGCGCGCCCTGCTCAACGATGTCGGCCAGCAGGTGGACTCCGCCGGTCCGGCGATTCCGGTGGAGATCGTCGGCCTCTCAGGCGTCCCCACCGCCGGTGATGAACTGGTGGCACTGGATGACGAAAAGGACGCCAAACAGGTCAGTGAGCACAGGCTCCAGAAGCAGCGCAGCCTCGAACTGGCCAAAACCAGCCGCCTGAGCCTGGAAAAGCTTTATGAACAGATGCAGGAGGGCGAGGTTCAGGATCTCAACGTCATCATCAAAGCCGATGTGGACGGCTCCATCGAAGCCCTGCGCGATTCGTTGGTCAAATTGTCCAACGAAGAGGTCAACATCAACGTGGTACACGCCGCCACCGGTACAATCTCAGAATCGGACGTCTCCCTCGCGGCCGTCTCCAACGCCATCATCATCGGCTTCAACGTGCGGCCCAACACGAAAGTGCGCGAAATGGCCCAGGAGGAAAATGTAGACATCCGTTATCACAATGTGATCTACAATGTGATCAAGGAGGTCAAGGACGCCATCGTGGGATTGATGAAATCCACTTTCGAGGAGCGTCTGCTGGGCAAGGCCGAGGTGCGCCAGGTCTTCCACGTCCCCAAGGTTGGCTCCATTGCCGGCTCCTATGTGGTGGAGGGCAAGATCGAACGTGGCCGCCAGCTGCGACTGCTGCGCGACGGCATCGTCATCTATGAGGGGCGCAATGCCTCACTGCGGCGCTACAAGGACGACGTCAAAGAGGTCCAGTCCGGCTACGAGTGCGGGATCGGCATCGAGAACTTTAACGACATCAAGGTCGGTGACCACATCGAATGCTTCTACATGGAGGAGATTCGACCCGACTTGGCATGAGCACGACGGGGCCCGGCCGCTCCCCCGGCGAGCGGGCCCATTGGCGCATGCTGTGAGCGCAGCGGTTGCAACCACCGCCAACGGGCGGTTAATGACACAACGCTAAACGCTTCGGATAAGGCAACCCATGGTCGTCGGCACCGGCATCATCACCCTGAGAATTCACGACTGCCGGTCCCTTAAAGGCAAACGCAAGGTGGTCAAGAGCGTGGTTCAGAGAATCCGCAACAATTTCAACGCCTCCGTGGCCGAGGTCGGCGCCAACGACATCTACCAGCGGGCCGAGATCGGTATTGCAATGGCCGGCAATGACAGCCAGGTGATCAATTCCAAGCTGGACAAGGTTTTCAACATGGTGGAAGATCTCGGGCTTGCGGAAGTGATCGACAGCGAATACGAGATAATTACCTATTGATCCGTGGGCCCTGCGGGACCATGACCAGAGCATGAACCAATGAAACCCTATTCCCGGTCCGAGCGCGTGAGCGGACAGATCCACAAACAATTATCCGAATTGCTGCAGAAACGCATCAGTGATCCGCGCCTGGCCAGCACCACCATATCGGGCGTGAAGATGACGAGCGACCTGCGCATCGCAAAGATCTATTTTGCCACTGGTGATGGTGGCCAGCGGAAAACGAACGCCCTGGAGGGCTTTAAGAGCGCCCGCGGTTTTCTCAAGCGGACGCTTGCCGCTCGCCTGGGATTGCGCTATATGCCGGACCTCCAGTTCTACTACGACGACTCTTTCGACTACGGTGCGCGCATCGAGGCCGTTTTTAAGCGCTTAGAAGCAGAGCATGGTTCAGATCGTTCATCAACTGAAAAGGAGTAGACGCATCTTCGTCGCCTCCCACGAAAGTCCGGACGGCGACGCGGTCGGCTCTCTCCTGGCCACCTATCTCGTGCTCACAGAGATGGGATGCCGGGTCGTGTGCTATAATCCCAGTCCCATCCCGGCCGTATACCGCTTCCTGCCGGCGGTTGAGGCCATCACCCGTGATCCAGCCGCGGCCGAAGATTGTGATGCGGCGGTGATTCTGGACTGTGGCAATCTGAACCGCATCGGCGCGGCGAGTGCTCGAGTGGCCGCCATGCGCACGGTGATCAACATCGATCACCATGTGACCAACACCAATTTTGGCACCCATCGCCTCATCGACACGGAGGCCTGTGCCACGGCGGCCATCATCTACCGGTTGATCAAGGAAGCCGGCCTGCCCCTGCCCCAGGCGGCAGCCACCTGTCTGTACACCGGCATTCTGACCGATACAGGCTCGTTTCGCTTCTCCAACACCAATCGGGAGGTGTTTGCCATCTGCGACGATCTGACCGCGCGGGGAGCGGACCCCTACGCAGTCGCCCAGCAGGTGTACGGCACCTATTCGCTGGGACGCATAAAACTGCTCAACCTGGCCTTGGATTCCATCGAATTGTCGGCCAATGGTCGGATGTCGATCATGACCCTGACCCAGCAGATGTTGCACACAACCCGCACCCATCCGGAGGATGCGGATGGGTTGATCAACTATGCACGCCGTATTGAGGATGTGCAGGTGGCGGCCCTGATCCAGGAGCTTGCCGGCGCCGACGGGGCGCCGCAGGCGGCCAATGGGGAACGCCGCAATTATCACGTGAGCCTCAGGTCGGACGGCTCCGTGGATGTGGCCGAGATCGCCATGAGCTTCGGCGGCGGCGGCCACTCCAGTGCGTCGGGCTTCAGCATCGAAGCCACGCTGGCAGAGCTCAAAACGACGATTTTGGACCTGTCGAACCGAATTCCAGCGCCATGCGGCAACGATTGAATGGTTTTCTGGTGATCGATAAACCCCCGGAGATGACCTCTGCTCAGGTCGTCGCCCGGGTCAAGCGGCTCACAAGAGCCAATAAAGTCGGGCACACCGGCACCCTCGACCCCTTCGCCACGGGGGTGCTGATCTGTTGCCTGAACCAGGCCACCCGGTTGGCCGGTTACCTGTTGAAAGATACCAAGCGCTACCGGGCCGTCTTGCACCTGGGCGTCACAACCGACACCCAGGACAGCACCGGCGAGACGGTTTCCACGGCGCCGGTAGACCACCTCACCGACGAAGCGGTGATGGCCGCCTTCCGCGGTTTCGTGGGCACCTTTCCACAGCAGCCGCCAACCTACTCGGCCCTGAAGCACCGGGGTGTGCCCCTGTACAAGCTGGCCCGCATGGGCAAACCGGTCCGCAAAGCCCCCCGCGAGGTGACGGTGTTCCGGTTGGCGATCGATGAGGTCGCCCTGCCCCACGTCACCTTTGAGGTGACCTGCTCGGCCGGCACCTATGTGCGCACACTGGGTGCCGATATAGGGCAAAAGCTTGGCTGCGGCGGCCACCTGACAGCGCTCCGGCGCCTGCAAAGCGGCCCTTTCGGATTGGAAACAGCGCTCCAGCTCGAGGCGCTCCCGGCGATGGCCGCCCAAGGCGGGCTTGCGGTCCACCTTATCGAACCAGCCCGGGTGTTTCCACATTGGCAGCGGGTGGTGGCCGATAGAGCGCTGTTGCGCAAGGTGCTGCACGGACAGCCGGTGGATCCGGCGGATCTGGGGATGGCAGCGTCAGCGGCGCAAAAATCTGACGCCCCGATCCTGGTGATGGGTCCCGACGACCGCTTGGTAGCCCTCTTGGGGTACCGGCCGAACAGCCAAAAATTGCGTTATCATTGTGTGTTCGCAGAAGAAATAATTGCGAGTGGAATTGTATAAGGAGGAGTGACCGTGGCGTATACGACCGATGCCAAAAAAGATCTGATCGAAAAATACAAACAGCATGAGTCGGACACCGGCTCACCCGAGGTACAGATCGGCCTGTTGACCTACCGCATCAGCTACCTGACCGAGCACCTCAAGGTGCACAAGAAAGATCACCACAGCCGCCGCGGGCTGCTGATGCTGGTCGGTAAGCGGCGCCGTCTGCTCAACTATGTCAAGAAAAACGACGTTCAACGCTATCGCAACATTATCGAAACCTTAGGGTTGCGGCGATAAGCCTCACCCTTCACCGCTTCGCACAGGTGGGCCTCCGCCTCCGGATTCCCCGGGCGGCAGAGTAGGCGCACCTGTGTCTGCATTTGGCGTGAAGCGGCATGCGTGCACCGGCTCTCAACCGCGAGGCGGGGAGACCGTGTAAACTGAGGAGCAAATAAAAACATGGAAAAAGTATTTTCAGCGGACATCGGCGGTCGCCCCTTGACCATCAACGCCGGCAAGGTTGCCAAACAAGCCTCCGGCTCCGTCATCGTCAATTACGGGGAGACCATTGTGCTGGTCACGGTTGTGGCCGCCCACGACGTGCGCCCCACCGACTTTCTGCCGCTCACCGTCGAGTATCAGGAAAAGATCTACGCCGCCGGACGTATTCCGGGGAACTATTTCCGACGCGAGATCGGCCGCCCAAGCGAGAAGGAGACGCTTACGGCGCGCCTCATCGACCGCCCCATCCGCCCCCTGTTTCCCAAGGAGTGGCGCCATGAGACCCAGGTGATCGCCACAGTGCTCAGCATGGACCAGGAGAACGACCCGGACATGCTCGCCATGGTGGGCGCCTCCGCGGCACTCACCATGTCGGATATCCCCTTCGCCGGACCCATCGCCAACGTGCGGGTGGGCCGCATCGACGGCGAATTCGTTATCAATCCGACCCTCTCACAGCGGGAAAACTGCGACATCAACATCATCGTGGCCGGCTCGCGCACGGGTGTGGTGATGGTGGAAGGCGGTGCCGACGTGGTCAGCGAAAAGGATATGCTGGCGGCGATCTTTCACGGCCACCAGGCGCTCCAGCCCCTCATCGACATCCAGGCGGCGCTTCGCGACGCCTTGGGCAAGGAGAAACGCAGCTTCGAAGCCCCGGAAAAGGATGCCGAGCTCATCGCCCAGGTGGAGACCGCCGCCATCGACAGGATGAAGGCCGCCATCACCATCCCTGCTAAAATCGAACGCAACAGCACGTTGCGGGCGCTGAAAAGCGAGATCTTCGAAAGCCTCGGCGATGAATACGCCGAGCGCGCCGGCGAGGTGTTCGGCGCCCTTGGCGACCTTCAGAAACGTCTCTGCCGCGACCTGATTCTCAATGAGGGCCGCCGCATCGACGGCCGTCGATTCGACGAGGTGCGACCCATTACCTGCGAAGTGGGCACCCTGCCCCGCCCCCACGGCAGCGCCCTCTTCACCCGCGGCGAAACCCAGGTGCTGGGCGTCCTGACCCTCGGTTCTGGCCAGGACGAACAGCGAGTGGAAACCCTCGCTGGCGAGGAGAACCGCCCCTTCATGCTGCATTACAACTTTCCGCCCTATTCAGTGGGTGAGGTCAAGCGGGTGGGTTCCCCCAGTCGACGGGACATCGGTCACGGCGGCCTCAGCACCCGCGCTCTGGAAAAAATTCTGCCCGATAAGGAGGATTTCGACTACACCATCCGCATCGTCTCCGAGGTGTTCGAATCCAATGGTTCCAGCTCCATGGGAACCGTCTGCGCCGGCACCCTGGCCCTGATGGACGGCGGCGTGCCCATCAAGGCGCCCGTCTCCGGTATTGCCATGGGGTTGGTCAAGGAGGGGGATCAGGTGGTGGTTCTCTCCGATATCCTGGGCGACGAGGACCACACCGGCGATATGGACTTCAAGGTGACCGGTACTGCCGAAGGCGTCACGGCCCTCCAGATGGACATCAAGATCCTCGAGCTCTCCCGCGACATAATGGAGCAGGCCCTCGAGCAGGCCCGCCTCGGGCGGCTCCACATTCTCGACCGCATGCTCTCCACCCTGGCAGAGGCCCGCGCGGATATCTCCCCCCATGCGCCCAAGATCGTGACCATTAAAATCAATCCGGACAAGATCCGGGACATCATCGGCCCGGGGGGGAAGGTGATTCGGGCCATCCAGAGCGAGACCAACACCCGCATCGAGGTGACCGACGACGGTACCGTCAAGATCGCGGCCACCTCCCAGGTGGACGGCGACGCGGCGCTGGAGCAGGTGCACGCCATCACCGCCGAGCCGGAGGTCGGAGCGGTCTATGAGGGCAAAGTGGTCAAGGTCACCGACTTTGGTGCCTTTGTACAGATTCTGCCCAACACCGACGGCTTGGTGCACATCTCTCAGCTCGCCAACCGGCGGGTCAAGAGTGTCAGTGAGGTCGTCAAGGAGGGCCAAATGCTCAAGGTCAAGGTCTTGGAGATCTCGCGGGACGGCCGTATCCGCCTGAGCCACAAGGCGATTCTGGAAGAGGCACATGGATCCAAGGATCGCTAACACCACCCTAGGTAATGGGGTTCAGATCCTCACCAAGCAGATGCCCCACGTTCGTTCCGTGTCCATGGGGGTCTGGGCCAATGTCGGCGCCCGGGATGAGACGGCGAGCCAGAGTGGTCTCTCTCATTTCATCGAGCACATGATCTTCAAGGGGACCGCTCGGCGGTCCGCCTTGGAGATCGCCAAAGCCTTTGACGCCATCGGCGGGCACACCAACGCGTTCACCGCCATGGAGCATACCTGCTATCACGCCCGGGTGCTGGACAGCCACCTGGAGACGATGATCGACATTCTATCGGACATCTTTCTCAACTCCCAATTCGCCCCCGCTGAGGTGGAGAAGGAACGTCCCGTCATCTTCCAGGAGATCGGCATGTCGGAGGACAGCCCCGAAGATCTCCTCCATCAAAACGCCAACCGCCATTTCTGGGGCGACACCCCCCTGGGACGCTCCATCCTGGGAACCCCGGAGAATATCGCGCGCTTCGATGCGCAGACCATCAAAGATTACTTCAACAGCCGCTACCAGGCGGAGCGTATTATCATCTCCCTGGCCGGAAATATAGACCACGACCGGGTCGTGACCTTACTGGCACCGCGGTTTGAAACCCTTCCCAAGGGAGAGCCACTGCCGCCGCGTCTGACGCCGGCCTCAAAGCGTCACTGTCGGATCCACAGCAAATCCCTGGAGCAATCCCACATCTGCCTGATGACCGAGGGGCTCTCCAGCATTGACGATGAGCGTTTCGCCCTTACCCTGCTCAACACCCTCCTGGGGGGCAACATGAGTTCGCGCCTCTTCCAGAAAATTCGAGAATCGCACGGCCTGGCCTACAGTGTCTACTCCTTCATCAGTGCCCATATGGATACCGGCATGTTCGGCGCTTATACTGCCGTCGCACCGGAAAAGGCCGCCGCCGCCGTCACGATGATCCTGGAAGAGTTGCACCGACTCGGCAGCCAACCTGTTGAGACCGAGGAGTTGGTCGACGCCAAGGAGTTCATTCGCGGCAACCTATACTTGGCTGACGAGAGCGTCGACAACCAAATGGTGCGCCTGGCCCAGAATGAGATCTATTTCGGACGACACATTCCCCTGTCTGAAACCCTGTCCCGCTTCGAGCAGGTGGAACCGGAAGAGATCAGAACGCTGGCTGCCAGGCTGTTTGATCCAAGCCAGCTGAGCCTCACCGTTCTGGGCCCTGCGATGGATACCAAGGCCATCCAAGCACTGATCACCGTCTGAGCGCAGCGCCATTGGAAAGACGCTGAGAAAGCGCCCATGAACGAAACGCCCACCATCGCTTTCCGCAGGCTACGGCCGGATACGGACGGGGATATCCCCCTGCCCCGGTATATGACGGCCCTGGCAGCCGGAATGGACATCAGCGCCGCGGTTGACGCCACGTTGACCCTCGCACCGGGCCAAATCGCCCTCGTTCCCACCGGTTTTGCAATGGCGCTTCCGCCGGGGTACGAGGCTCAGATCCGACCCCGCAGCGGCCTGGCGGTCAAACATGGCATCGGCATCATCAATTCACCGGGCACCATCGACAGCGACTACCGCGGCGAAGTGAAGATCGCCCTCATCAACATGGGACCAGCGGACTACCTGCTCAAGCGGGGTGAGCGGATTGCCCAAATGGTGATTCACGCTGTCTACCGGGCGCGCCTGACCGAGGTCGACCATCTGGACAACACCGACCGCAGCAATGGTGGGTTCGGCCATACGGGGGTGTAGGCCGTAACCCGCGTCCAAAGCGCCAATTATGGAGGCCTCATGCCCGATTCAGCCACAGCCCGTCATTCAACCGATCCGGGGGCCGCTTCCGCCCGTCTCATGGCCTGCGTCCTGGCCAGTGGCAGCAAGGGTAACGCCGTCTATCTCTCCAGCGGAGAGACCCGCATCCTGGTGGACGCAGGCCTTTCGGGTCGTGAGATTGAACGGCGCATGGCCGAGCGCCAGCTCTCCGCCGCCGATCTGAACGCCATCCTCGTCACCCACGAGCACGCCGACCACCTTCAAGGGGTCGGGGTCTTGTCCCGACGCTACCAAATCCCCATTCATATCAGCCGGCGCACCGCCCAGGCGGCCGGCGGACGCCTGGGCAGGGTTGCCGCATTGACCCACTTCCGTTGCGGCAGCCGCTTCCAGATCGGCGATCTGGAGATTCATCCGTTCACCACCACCCACGATGCGGCGGACTCCGCCGGCTTCACGGTTCGCTGCAACGGCTGCAAGGCCGGTATCGCCACCGATCTGGGCCTCGCCACCGAATTGGTAAAGCGCCATCTGACGGGTTGTCAGCTATTGGTTCTGGAGGCCAACCATGATCCCCAAATGCTGATTGACGGCCCTTACCCCTGGCCCCTGAAGCAACGCATTCGCGGACGCAACGGCCATCTCTCCAATGCGCAGTGCCGCGATCTACTGGGAGAACTCTTGCATCCTGGTTTGCTTCACGTTATTCTGGCCCACCTCAGCGAAAATAATAATTCACCGACCCAGGCCCTCAACACCGTGTCCGAGGCCCTCCAGGATCATGCGACCCGCCTGAGTGCGGCGACCCAGGAGGCCATCGGCGAAACGATCTATCTATGATCCCGTTCCTGCGCTCATCCACCCACACCCGCCTCGGCACCCTCTTGCTGACACTGCTCCTCATCTGGACGCCGCCCGCGGCCGGTGGGGATGATACCGTGGACGCGGCATCGCCACCGGCGCCCCCCGTCCCGGGGTCCGTCGAAGACAGCTTCGCCTATATGGCAGAGCTGGCCACGCATCCGGCCCAGTGGGCGCCCTTGGAGATGGCCCGTCTCACCCCCATCATCGACTACCTGCTCGCGCACCGCAGCAGCGGCCGCGAGTTGCACCGCTTGCCCCAGGTGGCCGCCATGCCCGGTGCCTACCACAGCTTCACCATCGGGCGTCCGCTGTCGGAAATTCTGACCTACGCCTACAATCCGGAAATTCCCCAGGTCACTTTTCGGCCCACCTCCATCCGGCTCACCTATTGGTCGGAAATCAATGGGCAACCAGACGCAGCCTTCCCACGGTTGTGGCCGCTGTTGTCCCAAATAGACACCCCCCATCAGCTGCGCGGCAGAGAGGTGACTGAGATCACGCCGGACCTTTTTTCCGGCGCCTACTTCCAATACCGTATGGATACCCGCCTGATCCTCATGGAGAATCGCGGCCACCGCATTTTTCTGGCCATCTCCAAACAGCCGGAACGCTCTGCGGTCGGCAGGAAAGGGGCCATTGTCGGCGGAGATCATACCTGGAACTACCTCTACGCCGCATCGGCCGGACTGGCCAAACCGGGCCTGGGTTGGGTCAAGTCGTATATTTACGACAGCATCAGCGTGATGATTTACCTGGAACCCGAAGCGGGCCAAGATCACATCGAGGTGGGCGTGTTCAAATGGCTCAAAGCCGGGTGGGCGGGCATGAACATGGTCAAAGCCCAACACATCCATGAGGGGTTGCTGCGCTTTGCCGGACCGTTCAAACAGCTCCTCGAAAGTCCGAACCTGCCGGCACCGGAGCGGTTGGCCAGCTATCTGCGCCCCATCATGGAGATGCCGGTCGAAGAGCTACGCCTGCTGGCCCACCGCTACCATCAGCGACTCCGCAACCAGTACGCCGACCAACCCCCGTTCAACAACACCAAGCAGGCCAAACTCTTCGGAGATCCCCAATACGCCGACAAGATGGATCGAATCCAGATGGTGGCGATGCTGACCAAGGATTATATCAAGCCCATCCTTGGTCGAGAGAGTCTCATGGCACCCCCATCGACAGTGGACGGCCGAGCGACGGACGATTGAACCAGAGCCGTCGGCCACCAGACGAAACGGGCGGCACAGGCTCGGCAGGTCTCATTGGGCCGGTGATTGGAGCGCCTGCAATCGCTCGCGGGCGATTTCGGCCTCTTTGCTCTGGGGATGCTTGGCCACAATCTCTTCGTAGAGCTCCACGGCATGGGCGGTGTTGAATTGACGCTCCTCAAGCTGGGCGGTATCGAGGAGTTCCGCTGGTCCGCCGGAACAGGCGCCGAAGGCAAGGGCGCAGGCCAGCACCAGTATCCAGTAGTGGATCTGCCTCATTGCTTCCTCCTTCACGAAGGGCCCGACCCCTTTCACCGGGCCATTTGATGGTGATAATAGCAGCGGCTTGCACGCGGATCCAGCAGCAATGCCGTTACGGCGTCGGGGCATTGCCCGCTTACATGAGCCCGGCATTCAACAGGAGATGGCAGAGAATGCTGGCCCCGTAGCCCAATGCGATCACCGGGGCCCACTTGAGGTGGGCACCGAAGGTGTAGGTGCCCCTGGCGGTCCCCATCAGCGCCACACCGGCCGCCGATCCGATGCTCAGCATACTGCCCCCAACCCCGGCGGTGAGGGTTACCAGCAGCCACTGTCCCAGACTCATGGTGGGATCCATGGTCAGCACGGCGAACATCACCGGGATGTTGTCCACGATGGCCGAGAGAAAGCCCACCATGACGTTGGCGAAAGTGGCCCCCATATCGTGGTAGGCAAATACGGAAAGGGCGTTCAGGTAACCGAACTGTGCCAGCCCCCCAACACATAGGATCACGCCATAGAAGAACATGAGCGTGTCCCATTCGGCGCGGGCGATTTTGCGCATGATGTCGAAATGCTGGGCCTGCTGCTTTACCTCTGTAAAATCCTCCACCACCTCAACCGCGCCAATCACCTTACCGCTCGCATCCATCAAGGGCGCGGCCGAAAGATTGAGCCATCGAGGCTTGCCGCCCATCTCCTGAAAGAAGCTGGTGACGTCGAGGCCGTCTTCGATGTAGGGGTTGCGCCGAAAATGGCCCTCGTACTGTCTCGCGACCGTTTTGGTGGGCAGTTTCTGCAGAACCAAGTCCGCCAACACAGGCCGCTGCTTCCTGTGAAACGGTTGCCACTGATTGGTGGTGCCGATCATCTCCTGAGCGTTTCGGCCGGTGAGTCTCTCGCAGCCCTTGTTCCAGTGGGTGATGCGCCCCTCCAAGTCGACGGCGAAGATCGCTTCATCAAAATTGTCGATGATGCGGCCAAGCCGCTTACTGCTTTTGAAAATGGTCAGCAGCGGATTGACCGACTCGCGCCCCCGCGTACCGAGGATACCGTCGTAGCGGGTGCTGCGGCCCTCGTGGAGCTTGATGTGATAGGAGTACATTCCCAAGAAGCCCAGACCCAGCATCATGCCGGCGGCCGGCGGCAGATGGAGGAAGTTATGGAAACAGACGGCGGTGGCGATGGTGATCAGAAACAGACCGATGATGACGGTGGCACCATACTTGAGGGTCACCGCCTCATCCAGCACCTTGGGGGCCGATTTGGGGATGACCAGGCTCATGATGATGGCCGGCACCAGCCAGTTGACCACAGATGGGATGAAGATGGCGTAAAACTGGGTAAAGGTCACCTTGCCCTTCTGCCAGACCATGAGGGTCGTGATATCGCCGAAGGGTGAGAAGGCACCGCCGGCATTGGCTGCCACCACAACGTTGATGCAGGCCAAGGCCACGAAGGCCTTGTTGTCGCCCCCCACCGCCATCACAACGGCCCCCATGAGCAGGGCGGTGGTCAGGTTGTCCGCAATGGGGGAGATGAAGAAGGCCAGCACCCCGGTGATCCAGAACACCTGCCGTAGGGTGAAGCCCCGCGACACGAGAAAGGCCCGCAGCGTCTGAAACACGTTGCGCTCCTCCATGGCGTTGATGTAGGTCATTGCCGCCAGGAGGAAGAGAAAGAGTTCGGCGTACTCCAGCAGGCTGTGACGGATCGCCTCATGGGCGGTATGGGTATCTCCCATCTTGACGTAGGCGATGGCCAGGAGCACCCAGATGACCCCGGCGGCAAACAGCACCGGTTTGCTTTTGCGAAGATGGATATTGTTTTCCAAGGGTACGAGGCTGTAAGCCAGTACAAAGATGATGATGCCGAGGTAGCCGTAAGCCGTCCGCGTCAGGTCAGCGGGGGAGTGGGCCGCCTGCCCGCCGCCAGCGGCCCAAAGGGTAAGCGGGGCAAGCAGGATTGTCGCGAATAAGAGCAGAAGGTTTAATTGTTTCATCTAGATCTAACTCCCATCATAAATCCACAGGGATCCTCGTCCTATGTCATGCCGCCGAACGATGCCCACGCTGTGAGGGCCGCCGGAGGAGGCGCCATCGAAAAAAGGCGGTCCATCCCATCATGAGCGGCAAGCGGAATTTACAGCAAGCCGTCAGGTCAGATGATCCGCTACGATGTAAAGGGGGGCATGAAGCGGAGGATCTCAACAAGAGCCGGCATCGCCCCTTGGACGAGGCCGGCGCGACGAGACGAACGACAACGCCGGCCCCTTATAGCCAGAGGCATGGTGCCAAGTCAAGAGGGTGGCGGGGGACAGAAGCAGCTGACCTGGACGCCCCTGGAGAGCGGGTCGCCAGGTGATCATGGAGGGGTCTTCCCGGGCAAGCCGATGTTCAGCCTTCGGCGCAGCCACAATGGCGTCTTCAATCATGCCGACGCGTTAAACCGTCTGACGATGGGCCTCCATCTCCTCCTGGAATAGCGCCTGGTACTTGAACACTTTTTTGATGTATAGGCGTGTCGCCCGAAATGGTGGCACGCCGTTGTAGTTGCGGACATGACGGCTACCGGCATTGTAAGCGGCCAGTGCCAGCCGAACGTCATTGTCGAAGCGGTCGAGAAGCTGGCGCAGGTATTTTACCCCGCCATTGATATTCTCTTCGGGATCGAATACATCCGCAACTCCCAAGGATGCCGCCGTTCGCGGCATGAGCTGCATGAGGCCCCGGGCGCCACGCTTGGATACCGCCTTTGGATTGTAGTTGGACTCGGCCAGAATGACCGCCCTGATCAAAGCCGGTTCGACGTTGTGGGCCGAAGCGGCCTGCAGAATCAACTGGTGAAAGGGTGGATCGGGCTTCTTGGGTTTGGGCGGCAACTGCTCGTCCGATCGCGGCGGGGGCGGGGGTGGTGAGGCCGCCATTAACGATTGGATCAGCGCTTCGGGGGCATCCATGTCCCGACACACCGCATCGCTGACCGGCGTCAGCTCGGCGAGCGCCGGCACTAAGCCAGCATCCAAGGCAACCGGTGCTGCCGGCGGAACGGGGATTGCCCGAGCAAGAACGGGTGACGGGGCGGTAATGGCCGCTCTCACCGCCGGTGGCGTGTTGAGATGCACTGCTGTGGTTCCCGCAAAAAATAGAAAGGTTAGGAGAACGACGCTTGCCTGTATCGGTAGAGGGATCTTTGTCAACATCATCTTCATGAGATTCACCTTCACTATCACAGGATCAGGTTCAGATATGGGTTCAGGGATGGATCAATAACCCATAAAATATGTCCTTCTAGCTGGATGGCAAGTTCGATGCCACCCCACAAAACAGCCATTTATTATTATGATTCTAATTAGTTATGGGCTACTATCGAGGAGATTGGGATGGTAAAAAAGGAAGTAAGACACCCAGAATAAGGGAAGTTTACTTCCAAATTGAGGTACTTCGTTACCCACCATCCGGCCGACCTCCTCTCTCCCGCAACGAACACCTTACCCCTATGGCAAAGGTCATTCCGACCCGCGCCGATAAATGAATAAAGAGTTTCAATTATTGCCGATTAAGCGTGCTGCCGGCCATCGTCCAATCCCAGTGCACCCCTCAAATTGAGGCATTTGCCCCACCAGTCTCCCAATCTGAGAGATGGGGCGCAAGCGATGGCGACACATTTGGAGTGGTCATATGACCCAAAGCAGTGCTCCCCGGCGGCTGCGCTCTGCTTGACAGCCAATTGAAGGATGCACTATCGTCGCCGCACGATGGTCGCGGCAACCTATGGATCACCTTGAATCGGACAGGAGAACGGATGAGAGCGGTTAGACAATCGGAGCTCGAAACGGTGAAGGAGACGGCCACTGAGGAGCAGATGGCCAATTTGGCGACCTTCTGCAAAGCCCTCGGACATCCGCTGCGGCTGGAAATCCTCCAGGCCCTTCGCACAGAGGAGCGCTGTGCCTGCGGGGATTTGGTGGCACGGCTACCGGTGGCCCAATCTACCGTCAGTCAGCACCTGAAGGTGTTGAAACAGTCAGGGTTGGTCCGTAGTGAGGCGGCCGGCCCCTCCACCTACTACTGTGTCGATCAACATCGGGTGGCGGCGTTCAAAGCGATGGTCGCAGGATTGTGAGGAGGGGCCGCAGAGCGTTTAACACCACCGTTGGCAGAAAAGGAGATGCGATGATGGCGGCCGTTGCCCTGGAGATTTTCTCGGACTACGTCTGACCCTGGTGCTACTTCATTACCGGGCGTATTGAAAAGATTCAGCACCACTATACGGTTGAGACCCGGTGGATCGCTTTCCCCCTCCACCCGGAGACGCCGACCGAGGGAAGGAGATTGGAGGATCTGTTCCGCGGCAGGGATTTCGATCTCACGGCAGCGCGCCGTCAACTGGCGTCGGAGGCCAGGCGGCTCGGTTTGCCCTTTGGGGATCGGCGGATGACGTACAACAGCCGCAAAGCGCAGGCGCTGGGGAAATGGGCTGAAAGCATGGGCCAGGGCGAGACGTTTCACCGGGCCGTATTTGAGGCCTACTTCGCCCACGGCCGGAATATCGCGGAACCAGACGTGCTATTGACCCTCTGCGAAGCGATCGGCCTGCCCACCGACGTGGCCGCTCAGGCCATGAAGGATCCCCGCTTTTCAGCGGCTGTGGACAGCGACTGGAATCGCTCGCGTAAGGCGGGTGTCAACGCCGTTCCCACCTTCATGGCCGGAGGACGCCGCCTGGTGGGCGCCCATCCATACAGCGCCATCGAAGCGCTGGTTCTCGCCGCCGGCGCTCCCCGGCGATCCTCTGCAGAGCGGTGATGGACCGCAAAGCGGTGAACGGCCGCAAACTGATGGCGCCGCTACGCATCCGTCCGTTGTGGTGGCTGGCCCAGACCGGTCTCGTCCTGATGGCCGCACTGTTTCTGATATTCGGCGTCCAATTGCTCATCGCCGCCTATGGCCTGCCAGATCCATTCACCTTCATCATGACCTTTTTTGCGGCCAGTCTGGTCATCCTCATCAGCATGGCGCTGCTGGTGGGGTTCCTGGTTCGAATCTGGTCGGTTTATCGCCGCCTCACACCACCCAGGCCGCCAGACGCCATCTCTCGGAGCGAAGTGAATTCGAGGACGGGATCTAGTGGGGACGACGGAACACCCGCAGAATCCCCAGCGCAACGGCGGCACTGATGCCGCCTTGCAACAGATTGGGTACAATCTCGGCGATGGCGGCCTTGAGATCGGTGACGGCGAAAAAGGGGATGCTGCGGGCCATTAGGGGATAGATCAGCGCTTCGAAGACGAAGTAGCCGCTCACCAAGACGAGAACGCCCAAGAGAACGGCGATCAGCGGTCGTTGGCTTCCGGCTGCGCCAGCAGGTGTGTGACCGATCAGTCCCACCAGTCCCCCTTCACAGAACTTGACAACGGCGGTGGCCAGGATGAATTGGGGGAAGCCCACCGCATCGGCCAGAGCAGGTCCGATCATTCCCACGAGGGCGCCCACCAGGGGCCCATAAAGCAATCCCGCCGCCATAACAAAGGTGTCGCCAAGATTGAAATAGCCGCCGGTTACCGGAAGGGGTACCCGAATGACCAAGGTGCCCACAAAGGCCAAAGTGGCGAAGGCCGCAACCACTCCCACGCGAAACAACGACTTTATCTCGGATGCCTTCTCCATCACTCCCTCTTTCCCGACGCGTTTCCCTAAGGGTCTCTCGTCGAACGATCTCGATTGGTACGTTCACTGGGCAAACGGGCGATTTCCACCGCCCATAGTGGAATAAATTGCACCGCTGAGCAGATCCCCTCGGTGGCGATGAGGACAAGGTTATCCACCAGACGTCGTCCCCGCCGCCACCGATCCCGCAAGCCCCCGTTCCGGTTTCGGGGAGATGCCCAGCGACCGCCCACACGCTCTTCACGCACCACTTCGAGGATGGTGGGAATGACAAAGAAGACAATGTGGTTGAACACCCGCAGCGCCATGAGCATTGCCTTACCCCGCGCGGTGATCAGGCTCCCGCTCAAGAGACGTTGTTCCAATGCCTGAAGCGGAACGGTGGCGGCCAGGGAAAGGGCCAGGGGCACCACCGTCAACATGGTGAGACAGATTTCGATATAGTGATCGCTGTAAGCGAATGCCAATCGCCCCAGGGGGCCGCTTCCCAGTTCGAGCAAAAATGAGACCCCAGCGCCGACGAACACCACCGGCAGGGTAATGAGGACACTGGCCGCCAGGATGATGCCGTGTCGACGCGCCCCGTTGAGCAACCGCAAGCAACCGGTGGTCATCAGCCAATAGAGGGTCCAGCCCACGGTGGCCCCAGCGACGATCTCGGAAGCGGCGTGGCCGAGCGGGTATCCGCTGAAAGCCGGGATCGCCAGGATCACCAGAAGCGTCAACCGCAGGCGCCACGTTAATCGTTTACGCCGTTCGGGTTGCGATGGTCGCTCAGATCGATTTTCAAGCGTGTTCACGGCCTGTCTCCCGCGGCAGGGCCGCCCGTCCCGCCGGGCTGCAACGCGATGGTAAAACGGGGCAGATCGACACCCGCGTCGCTTTCTCTGAGCCGCCCGGAGTGCTTGGCGACCGCCATGCTGGAGGCGGCCCAGGTCTGCCACCAGGGTTTGTGGGACACCAGCATGAGGGCGGCGCCATGGGAATGGGCGACCTCGGTCACTGCGTACACAAAGGCCGCCGCCTCCCGCCGTGACAGACCCCAATCCGGCTCGTCGAGGATCAGTAGAGCGAGCCGACCGCACAGCCGGGCAGCCACCATGTAAAGCTTGGACACCAGTAAACTATCACCGGCTGAGCGCGGTCGGATTCGGTCCGGATCCCCCCCGTGGCGCTGGAAGGCATCCATCAATGCGGCGAGGACCCGCTCCAGAGCGGCGCTGCCGCAGGCATCGCGGGCGGCGTGACGCAACGCCGCGGGCGACCGCAACAGGGTCTGTGTGATCACGTTCTGAAAAAGCAGCCGTGCTGGCCCCTCCGCCACAGCGGCCCGGCCCTTTACGGCCACCGCTCCACTGAGCGCCTTGGCCACCAGGGTTTTCCCCTGGCCATTGTCGCCGGTCACCAGGCAGGGGGAGTGAAGCTTCAGCCGGCCATCGCTGATGGCGGCATAGGCCGGCGGCCCGTCAACGGCGTCCAGCGCCAGGCCGAGATGGATGCGGGCCGCCGCGAACTCCAAGTTGAAGGCGGGGCCGCGTTTCCATTGCTCGCCACCCCCCAAGGGCATTATATCACGGGTTTCGTCCTCTCCGCTCAACGCCAGCAGGTGGGTGGCCAATCCACGCTCGTGGAAAGCGGCCAAAGCGTTATCGAGCAGCGGTGCATTCCAGCGAGAGAGCCAGCAGAAGGGGCTGGCGATGACCAGTGCGCTGCTGCCTGCCACCCCCGCTTTGGCACGGGCCAAGGCCAGTTTGACGGTTTCCCCCCCCGAAAGGGTCCGAATGGGCAGGTGTAGCTGGTCCCGAAGACCGAATTCAGCTGCCAGGCGGCCAATCGCCGCAGTGTCTCCTGGAGACGCCAATCCCGCCACCATCCGCGCTGCAGCCAGCACTTGGAAGGGAGTGCCGTAAACCAGACCGTCGCGCGGATTGGCGAGAATATAGACCAGGCCTCTCGTTGGCGGATTGTTCAGGCCCTGGTCGGCGATGCGCCGGAACTCCTGCCAAAAACGCCCCGGTCCGGCGGTTTTGACGGGGATCAGATGGGCCACATAGCGATTGAATGCCGCCTCACGGTCCTCGAAGGTTTCGAAATAGGTGATCTGCCGGTCCCGGAAATCCATCGCAGTCGAGATCGCCAATCGTTGCAGTGGCAGCCGCGGACCCGACGGTCGACGGCCCAGATGTTTGAACGGGCCGTATGTATCCCAGTCAGGTAACCTTTGCAAGCGTGTTTGCCTATTCAGTCAGGGCACTTATCTTTATCCTCGAGAGTCCCGTTGGATCGCCCCCATGTGAAAGGAGGCCGCTTTTACCCGTTTAAATCGATTCCGCTATTTGATCTGTGTCACCGCCTGTCTGGCGTGGCTGCCGTCGGCCGCCGCGGCGATGGACCAGGGCCTCGTGACCCACTCGCTAACGGTACACCTGGACCCGGAGGGCCAGCGCCTTCACGGTCGAGACCGCATGGTGGTGACCCACCCGCCGCAGCGCCTTCGGATATGGCTGGCCTCGGCAGCGCACATCGAATCCCTCACCATCGGGGAGGACGCCGCGAATTGGCGCCGCGCCGGCGACATCTTGGAAATCCCCCTGCCGCCATCCGGCGACGACCCCATCGTTGTGACCCTGGCGTATAGCGCCGTCTTCGACGACGCGGCGCCGCGAAGACCTGTCAATACGGACAATCCCGGATATGGGGTGCGCGGGACCATCTCGGATCGCGGCACGGTCCTGCTGGCGGGATCCGGCTGGTATCCCCAGGTAGCGGATATGGCGCGCAGGATTGCGCTGACGGTCACCGCCCCCGCCGGCACCCTGGCGGTCACCAGCGGCCGGCTCATTGGGCACACCACTGCTGACCAAAAAACGGTTTCGCGATGGCAGATCGACCAGCCGGTAGGGCCGGTCAGCCTCTGTGCGGGCCCCTATCAGCTGCAGCGCAGGCAGCGCGGAGCGCATACGGCCATCACCTATTTCAGCGACGACCGTCAGCACCTGGCGGACGCCTACCTGGAGGCCAGCCTGACGTACCTGGCCGATTATGCCCGCCGCTTCGGCCCCTACCCCTTTGATCATTTCGCGGTGGTGGAAAACTTCTATCCCACCGGCTATGGCTTTCCCGGCTTCACCCTGATCGGCGGACGCGTGCTGGAATTGCCCTTCATCATCCCGACCAGCCTGCGCCACGAAATTGCCCACTGCTGGTGGGGCAATGGGGTGCGGGTAGACCCTGCCGACGGTAATTGGTGCGAAGGGCTGGCCACCTATGTGGCCGACTATGCCCACCGCAGCGAACAGGGGCAAGATGCCGTCCGCGATTATCGCCGCCAGCTGATGCGCAACTATACCAGCCTGGTGCGCCCCGAAGAGGCGACCGCGCTGGGAGACTTTCACGCCCGCCGCGACCGGATCACCAAGGCCATCGGCTATGACAAAGGCGCCATGGTGTTTCACATGTTGCATCGCCAATTGGGCGATGGATTTTGGCGCGCGCTGACCGATCTGTTCCGCGAGCGCTGCTTCTCCGAGGCTTCCTGGAGCGATCTGCAGCGCTATTTCCAGCGCCATGCCGATCATAACCTCGATCCCTTTTTCGACCAGTGGCTGCGTCGCGCTGACGCACCGCGCCTTCGTCTGGAGAAGCTGGCCTTTGAGGAGGCAGCCGGTGTACTGAGCGGTGTGGTGACCCAAAGCGATCCGCCCTATGACCTCACCCTGGACTTGGCCGTCGTAATGGCCGGCGGTCCCAAGGTGGTGCAGCTATCGCTGGCGAAGACCACCACCACCTTCCGGATCCCCCTCCCGGCACCCCCTGAACGGGTGGAGGCGGACCCCGATTCGCATCTCTTCAGACGGTTGTGGCCCGAAGAGATACCGGCGACGATCAACAGCCTCAAGGCTGCCGGGGTGGTGGCGGTCAGGGCATCACCGGGTGCCGGAGAAGCGACGCGCTATCTGGTGGAACTGCTTCCCAGAGCATTGGGCCTGAAACGTGGCCCCGTGCACAACGGCGAGGCCGGCGCGGTGCTGTGGATCGGACCACCCGGGCCGGACCAGCTTCCTCCCGGTGCCCGGATCGATGGTGATCGGCTCCAGCTGGGTGCCGTGAACCTGGGACCTCAGACAGACACGGTTTTCGCTGTATGGCGGGCCCCTGAGGGCAAGGCAATCCAGGCGCTCTATTGGTCCCCCAGCATGGCCGCTGCCGAGAGTGTTCTGCGCAAGATTCCCCACTATGGCAAGTACAGCTACCTCGCCTTCGAAGGGGCGAGCAACATCCTCAAAGGCACCTGGCCGGTCACCGCCTCCCCCCTGCGGGTGGAGTGGTCGGCGACCCAAGGAGAGACACAATGAAGAGATTCAGCCGCTACCTCCTGCTACTCGCCTGGATCCCCCTGGCATGTCAAAACACGCCACCGCCGGAAGGACTCCGTCTCTACGATTTGGTCGATCGTCGTGAGGTGGGCCCTGACCAGGTCGCCCCGCGCCTGGCGAATTACCGTCTGGTGCTGGTGGGGGAACATCACAGCAACGCCGATCATCACGCGGCCCAGCTGGCGGTCATTCGATTCTTGCATTCAAAGGGAATAGCGGCCGCGGTGGGATTGGAGATGTTTCGCCAGGATGGTCAGGAGGCGCTGGATCGCTGGGTATCCGGCGAACTCGCGGAGTCGGATTTCAAGGAGATCTATTCAGATCACTGGAATTTCGATTGGCCACTCTACCGCGACATCTTTCGCTTCGCCCGAGACAACCAGCTGCCGATGGTCGGTTTGAACGTCAGCGGCGATATCACCAGACAGGTGGCCCATACTGGTTTCGCTTCCCTGGACGAGCAGCAGCGGAGCGAGCTGGGGGCCATTACGTGTAACGTGAGCGCCGAATATATGGAGTATATCCGCAGGGCCTTCGGCGACCATGGCCAAGGCGCGCACGGCGATATCTCTGAGTTTGCACGCTTCTGCGAAGCTCAGCTGGTGTGGGACACGGTCATGGCGGCCAGAGCGGCCGAGTATCTGGAGGCCCATCCGCAGCGGGTCATGGTCCTGATCGCCGGGAGTGGCCATGTTCAGCGGCCGGCCATTCCCGCCCAGTTTCGTGAGCGCAGCAACTTGCCCTACCTGATCCTGCTGCCGGAGACGGCGGGCAGTTTTGAACGCGATCAGATGGATGCGAAAGCGGCCGATTACCTCATCCTGATGCCGTGACCATCGCGCGGAGATACCGCCGACCGAACGTCACCATGATCCAACGGATGGTCTCTATTTCACCGTCAGCACCGGGCAGTTCGCCTGCATGATGAGTGTGCGGGCTGTGGAACCGAAGATCATCTTGCCCAATTGGGAGCGTTTTTTGATCCCCACGACGATCTCTTCCACAGCTTCCTCCTCAGCGCAGGCGAGGAGATCCTCGGCGGCCGTCTGCTTGCCGATGGCCAGATGGGTTCGGCAGGCGATGCCGCAGGCCTGACAGAGCATCTCCGCTTCACGCAGGTCGCCCTTGAGGGTTGCCTCGATGTCCTCATCCAGATCGGCGCCATCCGCTGAGTTGCAGATAATCAGTTCCCCGGAAAGGGCCCGCGCCCGCCGCTGCGCGATGGTAAGGGCGCGCTTGGCCGGCGGCGTGCCATTGTAAGCCACGAGGATACGCATAGGGATTCCTTTCTCTATTGAACTGGGTCCGCACAAGCCGACTTCAGGGTCTCAAGCGGTGCTTGGCCGGGCGTTTAGAGCGGACGCCCCAATTGGATGAGGACCACGGGTCCCTCCTCATCAAGGGTATCGGGTTGATGCAGCGGCCATGCGACCCCCAGTCGGAAGAGAGAGCGAAAGCCCCAGATGATCTCCATCGATGTGACCAGCTCCAGGCCGGCCCCCACCAGCAGTTGGTCCGTCGCCAGGCTATCGCTGGCCGTGCCAACATCAACGAAGGTACCCAGGCGCAAGCGGTGCAGAAACAGCGGCAAGGTGCCATAGCCTTTTTGCAGGTTGGCCAGCGGCCAATAGATTTCCAGGTTCGAGACGGCGGCGGTGTCGTTCTCGAGCAGATTCTGGGAAAATCCCCGTATGGGAAACAACCGCGAGGGCCGCTGGGTGAAAAACCCTTCGGCCACGTTGCCGCCGACCCGGTAAGTGGTGGTTCCGGTACTGCCGGGTCCCCAGGTTTTCCCGCCCATCACCTGCAGAACGCCGACCCGCTCCCGGCCCACCTGAACCCGGCCGCCGCCAAAAAGGGACTGGCTGCCCCCTTCGAACACCTCCAGATCGGACCAGGCCGTCACCATCTCCCACTCCCGCTCCAGCCGGAGGCCGCCCCAGTAGTGGTCCGCCGTCTCACCCACGTCGAAGAGCGGCTCGACATGGCGATAATTGGCGGAGAGGATCAGCGTGGGCTCAGCCCAAAGCTCATATGAGAGTTGGCCCTCGAGGCGATCCTCCTCTACCGGGGGCCGGAAGCGGGCATCGTATTCAATGGGATAGCGGGTCAGGCGGGCCCCCACGCCATGGCCGCGCCCACCGAACCGCCATGAGAATTGATCCAGGTCGAAGCTGTATCGAAAACCGGCATCCACCTGGACCTCTCGGGAGAGATCCTCACCCCGCGTGGCCAAGCCCAGCTGGAGATCGCTGCCCCGGTAGAACATGTCAGGGCGTATATAGTTTGGCCACACACTTTGAAACGCCGTATACTTGCGGGCGTTCGGGGCGGCCGCCGGCGGCGGGGGCTCAGCGGCTCCCGCTGGTGTACGCTTGGTCGAGGCCACGAGGGGGTCCGCGGCCGTGGGAGCCTGGGGGGCTGGCAGTGCCAAAAGGCCCCACCCGTCCTCTCCCAGGCAAAGATAACGCTGCCCGCGGGGCAACAGGGCGGCCGTTGCGCAACGGGATACCGGCTGGGGGGCGTCGTCCGCCACGACCGCGTAGATCCTGAAACGGCCTTCACGATCGGAAGCGAAGCGCAGCCGCTCGCCCTCAAACCAGGGATCCACATCCATGGCAGGGTCGTCGGTGAGTCGATGCCAGGCGGTATCGTAGAGCCAGATTTCCCAGTTGCCGGAGAGATTGCCGGCCACCGCCACCCGGCCCTGGCGACTGCGCACTGGACCGGAAAGCTGGCTGACACCGGGAGGTGCGGGAACCATCCGCGGGTCGGACCCGAACGCTGGTTCACCATCGAACAGGAGCAGTATCGGCCGGCGCCCCTCGCGTCCCACAGCCACCCCGCCGGCACCGGGATCCCAGGTGTGCCGCCGGCCGGTGAATCGTCCCTCCCCCCGATAGGCCATCAGCGTATAGCGGCCATCGTCATCAATCTCCGACAGCCAGAGACGGTCCTCCCGTGTACGGTGGCCATAGCGACCCCGCAGGCGAAAGCGCTGGGGACCGGGTGTCACCCCCGCCGCATTCCAGTAACTGCCGCCGTCCCGACTCATACCCACCAGGGGAATTGTTTTTTGGGCGGCAACGATGCTGGCCTTGCCGGTTTGCCGCCACTCGCCGCGATACTGCTGCCACAGCGCCGCCCAAGTTGCGCCGAAGGCCCGCCGGGCCTTGGTGGCCACCTCAACGGGCAGCAGTCCGCGACCATGAAACTGAAAAAACGACAACAGAGCGGACCATCCGAAGCGGTTCACCACCCATTGAATAAAGCTGCGCCCATAGATGCGGTAAACCTCGGGACCCGGCCAATTTTCACCACTATTGCTGAGGTGTGCCAGGTCGGGTGGCGGCACAACCTTACGGATCAGCTCGTCCAAGGGATTGGGACGCGCATCGGGTGCATAGCGCCGATAGAGGTAGTAACCCACCCCATCGTGGATCCAGGCCGGTGACAGGGCGTTGGGGCTCATCATCTGACCGAAGAGATAGCGCAGAGCAGCGGGCAGCCCGCCCACCTGTTGAAAGATGCCGTGGCGGCAAAGCCCCATAAAAAGAAAATAGGCCCAGGGGTCGGCCTCCAGACAGCCATCCTCGAACACGCCCGGCGCCCGCACGGGGATGCGGATTTGACGATGGGGGATGACGTGCACTTCAGCCCGGGGCCGATCCCGGTCGGGATCGATGATCACCTGCAGCGGTGTGCGGATGGGCAAGCCGTGATCCGCGAAAAAGGTCAACATGCCCGGTATTTTCGCGGCCAGACGGGCAGCCAAGTCGGCCTCCCCATCTGGGTAGGTCAGGGCCACACCCCTTATCCTTACCGTCTGCAGTGCACTGGCATCTGCGGGTGGGAGGGCGGCGATCAGGAACCAGCATAAACCGATGGCGATTTTGAAGCGAAACGTCGTTGTGCGGAGCAGCGAAGGCATGCGTGATCGTTCCGGTCAGGTGAGGAGATTCGCCTTGTCAAATACACGTTTTAATGCCAAGGGGCAAGGCGAGGAGCGGAAGCGGCCGCTGGCGAGTACCACCGTATGCTGACAATGAAGGTGGTGACGAGAACTACGCGGCGAAGCGTTGGTATGGGGAGGGGGGCGGAAGGGGTAGGGCCAATGACGACAAGCCTACTGCTCATCTATGGCTTACCGGGTCTGTTTGTTCTGAGCTTTTTGGCGGCCACCATCCTACCGCTGGGCTCTGAAGCTGGCGTGGTCCTGCTCTGCCTTGAGGGTCTCGATCCCCTGCACGTGTTCTGGGTGGCCAGTGTGGGCAACACGCTCGCGGCGGGTGTCAATTACCTGGTCGGTCGCTGGGGCGCCCGTCTCTGGCGGCAGCGATGTCCCGGGCCGCCGTCCACCGCCCGACGGCGTGCACACCGCCGAATTCGCCGCTGGGGCGCCCCCGTCCTGTTTTTCGCGTGGCTCCCCGTTATAGGAGATCCCCTCACCGTCGCCGCCGGTGGCCTGCAGATCCCCTTGGGACGCTTTTTCGCCTGGGTGGCCCTCGGAAAGATGGCGCGTTACGCCCTCGTCATTCAAAGCGCCCTTATCGCCTCAGGCGGGTGATGGGAACCGCTCGATAGGTGGCTATTTTTCCAAGGTGAAAGGCTGGTAGCCACGCTCGAATTCATCTTCAATGCGGGCCAGTGCAAAGGACATGCGGGGTAAAAAGAAGCGTCTCAGGGCAGACCCCACCCCCGGCCAGCGGCGGGGCTGATCGCTGCGCTGAAATCGACCGCCGGATCGCATCAGGACAGTTCCCAGGAGAATGGGCGCAATGCCCTGAATGATAAGGGTCACCAGCACCTGGCGCAGAAGGACCGCCCCTTGGGGCTGCATCCCTTCCAAAGCGGTTTGAATGGCCGGTGGGAGTTCGATCCTTGACAGCAAATCGGCATAATTGGGTGGATTGAACGCCATCACTAGGGCATTGCCGACCATCCAGATGCCGCCGGCGGTAAGGATGAGGCCTAAAATCTTGACGAACGCTTCAAGCTGACGTTTGGCGTTGGGCGTGGACATGCTGTTTCTCCCAAGAGCTGATGGTTGATTATCCCTAATATCGGCCACTGTGGAGAAAACAACACTACTAATTGTGGCGAAATGGCGGCAGGCCACCTCCAGAGTGACGAAAGCGCCCGAAATTCGACGCCATTACGAGTTTTTGATTTCGCAAGGGCGGCTCCGGGGCTACGGCCCACCTGGAAGGCTCACGGTTCCTTGAGGATGGTAACCTCCACTTTGGCGACCCCTGCCTTGAGAATGCCCAGCTCCTTGGCGGCCACCCGGGAGAGGTCGATGATGCGGCCCTTGACAAAAGGTCCCCGGTCGTTGATCCGCACAGTGACGGCGGCCCCGCTTTTCAATGCGCGCACCTTCACAACGGTGCCAAAGGGAAGATGGCGATGGGCAGCCGTAAACTTGCGCACATGGTAGCGTTCACCGTTGGCAGTGTGCCGGCCGTGGAATCGGTCTGCGTAGTAGCTGGCATATCCCACCTGTCTGAAGGAGGGGATAGAGCGGGTGTCTGGTGCGCTGGCACAGGCACACAGCAACGCCGCAACCAGCCAGGGGAGGAGGTGTACGACAAATCGACACGGCATCCTAGCTTCCTTTGTTTGGGTGTCCACGGCTTCGCATCGGCCCTCGGCGTTGGGGAGCGTGGTGCACTTGCCGCTCCGCATTAAGCCGCCACCTTGACATCGGCCGGCCATCGCGGCAAGCTTAGGTCGATTTGAACCGTTTCCCCGCCAGATAACATGGAGATCCTCGAACACACCTTCACAAGCCTCTGCGGCGTTCTCAAACGCCGATATGGTCGCGGCAGTGGTGACGCCCAGGCCATTTTGCGTCAGGTTCACCGGGCGGGCAATACCCGTTTCCGAGACGCCCCCCAATTTCGCCGTTACGCCGATGTGGCGCTGCGGTTCGAAAAGGAGCTCTCCCTCACCTTGCCAGAGGAGGTCGATCGGCGATGTGAAGGAGAGACCACCAAACTGCTTTTCCGCCTAGGGGACGGCAACCAAATCGAGTCCGTCCTCGTACCCATGGCACGCTACACCACTATCTGCGTTTCCAGTCAGGTCGGCTGCCGAATGGGGTGCGCCTTCTGCCAGACAGCCAAGATGGGATTCGTGCGCCAGCTGACCACCGGCGAGATGGTGGCCCAGATTTTTTGGGCCAAACATGTGGCCAGAGTCCCCATCCGCAACGTTGTGTTCATGGGGATGGGAGAACCCCTGGACAATTTCGCCAACCTGGCCAAGACGCTGGCGGTCATCACCGATCAGCGCGGGCTGGACATCGCCCCGCGCCACATCACCGTCTCCACCGTGGGACTGGCCAGCGGCATCCGGCAATTGGCCGCTCTGGGGCTGCCGTTGCTCAATCTAGCCGTCAGCCTCAACGCACCCAACGACACACTGCGCAACCACCTCATGCCCGTCAATCGGCACACCCCTCTCGCCCACCTCCAGGCGCTTCTCAAGTCCTATCCGTTGCACCATCGAAACGCCCATTTAATCTCCTATGTGCTTATTCCTGGCGTCAATGACCTTCGCCGGCATGCCGACGAACTGGCCCATTTCGTGGCACCCCTGCGGGCCAAGGTCAACCTGATTCCCTTCAATCCCTCTCCGCAGACCCCTTATCGGGCCCCCGAAACCGAGGAGCTGGAGCGCTTCAGAGAGCGATTGGTGACCAAGGGCGTCTTCGTGCGACGCCGGACGCCCAAAGGTCAGGCCATCCTGGCGGCTTGCGGTCAGTTGGGTGCCCGCATCCCCCTGAAGCCGCCTCAAGCGCCGCCATAAGCAACCGATACTACCAATGGAACCTGTTCTTGACCGCCACCCCAACAACCGCCGTTTTACCGGGCGGCTCTGAAGCTGGAACGCATGCCCAAGGTCCTATTTCATCCCCATTCGGTAGCCCTCGTCGTTCTGCTGCTCCTGTGGCCGGCCCTATCCTCGCGGGCCATCGGCCAGGCCCGCGCATCAGCGGCGGACTCCGTCCGCACCGTGATGCTGTTCTATCTGAACGGCGACAACGACCTTGGCCCGGAAGTGCTGCACGCTCTGGACCTTCTGGAAACTGTGGGGTCCCGGCCGCACCTGAAGCTATTGGCCTTGGTGGATGGCCACGACGCCCATCTGGGACCCTATGGCGACCAGTGGCGGGGCACCCGGTTGCTTGAAATCAGGAAGGATAGCGAGATCGGCGTAATTCGCTCACCGGTATTAGTGGAATATGGTGAGTTGAATCTCGGTGCCGAGCGCACCCTCGAAGCGTTCGTTCGGTATGGCAGCCGAATTGACGCGGATCGCTACCTGTTTGCCATCTTCGCCCATGGCAGGGGCGTCATCGATACCCGCGTGCTGGGCCCGACGCAAACGGGGCCGCACAAGCGCCTCTCCTTCTCCAGCGATGACACGTCCCGGAGTCAGCTCAGCCTCAGCGCTTTTCACCGTGCCATCAAACGCGGCCTGGCGGGCAAGCGCTTCGAGGCGATGGTGTTCCTGACATGCCTGGCCAATATGGTCGAAGTGGCCTACGAGTTTCAGGACGTGACCCATTTCCTGGTCGCCAGCCCCGATGAAATCCGCATCGTCAACCAGCCACCGGGCCGCTTTCAAATTCGTGGAATCCCGTTGGAACACATGGCGGGCGTCTTGGCGCACCACCCGCACACCGATGTCGCAAGTCTGGGGAGGGAGATGGTGGATGCCTTTATCAAGCAGTACCAGGCCCCAGTGTCCATCGTTACCAGAGAGGGCGCGTTGCGAACGCACACCTATGGCGCGAGCCTGGCGCTCATCGATTGTCGCACGCTGGGAGGCTTGACCGACCGACTCAACCACCTGGCAGAGTTGTTGACCGAACAGCTCGCGCCATCCCCTTCGGCCGATAAGTGGTTAGCGGCCATCGATCACGCGCGCCGCAACACCCGTCGGTACCCCAGCTTTCTCAATCTCGAGTACTACGATCTGGCCGATCTACTGCACCACCTCAACCAGGAAATCGATGATCCGCGTGTCCACGACGCCTGTGGGAGAATTTTGGCCTACCTTCAGCGGGCGACCATCGTCTACGAGCGGCATACGGCCGAGGCGCCTTCCAGTGGCTTGGCGATCTATTTTTCGCATGGGCTGGTGCCAGAGAACATCTACAGGAGCCATCAAGCCCAATACCGACAGACACGCTTCAGCCAGGAAACGCAGTGGGATGAATTGGTGGATGCCCTGCGGAGGCGCGGCGGATGAGGGTGATCCGGTTGGGCAACGATTCGCGGACCTACGGGATGGATGGAAAAGGCCGCTTGCCAGGGCCGACCGCGGCCGACCCTGGCAAGGGAAGCGGAACGGTCGCTACTTGGGCATGATAACGGTATCGATCACATGGATAATACCGTTGGTTGCCATGATATCGGTCTTGACGACCGTGGCATTGTCCACCATCACGTTGCCGCCATCGGCATTGATGGTGAAGGACTGACCGTTGGCCGTTTTCGCATCCTGCATGCCGACCACATCTTTCGCCCCAAATTTGCCGGGCACGACATGATAGGTGAGAATTGCCTGCAACTTCTCCCTATTTTCCGGTTTGAGCAGATCATTCAGCGTTTCTGCGGGAATTTTGGCGAAGGCCTCATCTGTCGGTGCAAACACCGTGAAAGGGCCATCCTGACGCAGAACACCGTCGAGTTCCGCTGCCTTGAGCGCTGTCACCAGGGTATTGAAGGAACCGGCCGACACGGCGGTGTCGACGATATCCATCTTCGCGGCTTTCTTGCCATAACTTCCAGCCAGTACCAGAGTTGGGACCAGAAAGAATACAGTAAATACAACAGCTAAAGTTTTTAGACGCATCATGCACCTCATTAAGGAATGTCAATCGGGTTAGTGTGTGCCCGGCCCGTGGACGGCAGGAGTTTTATGCGGGTGGTCGCTGGTAAGATTGGGCCGGGCTGTTTGATGGATCAAACCTAAGCACCGGCCCTCGGGCTGCAAACAGAGTGGTTTAGCGGTCGATTGAGGGGCCAAAACTACTAGTGTGCACCACCGAAACAGGAAAGCGTTGGAAAAAGTTCTGGATGCCGACGCCATCATCGGCTCGGGCAGCCGTGAACAAGCCCCGGAGATCGACATGGTCGGCAATTCTCGGTCTCGGGCACCGTGGTCGATCCGGGCTGCCAGGAGCCATAGGAGATTGATATGGATAGCGGTGCGTTCAGCGCCACCAGGGTACGCCTGACCATCGCCTGTCTCGCTGCCGCCGTGCTGCTCTTCATCGCCGGCGACATCCGGATGCCAGTGTTGGATGCCGAAGCGGACGCCTATTTCGGAAGGGCCATCACGGCGACCGGCCTAGCTTACACCACCGTCCGGCTGGTGAACGCCTCGATCTCGGTGATACAGGAGAGCTACCTCCAGCTGGAACCGGCCGGGGTGGGCATCAGTTTGGCTGTGGGTCAGTCCCTCGATCCCATCGACGATATGACCGAACGCCTCTCCGACGTGCTGGTGACAGCCATCACCAGTCTGGGTGTCCAGAAGCTGGTTCACAGCATGGGGGTCTCCCTGGCACCCGGAATCCTGGCAGGACTGCTGATTTTATTCACCGCGACGCTGTGGGGGGATCGGCCGCGCATCGCCTCTCTGCGCCGTCTGCTGCTGCGCCTGCTCCTTTTGATCACTATCGCGCGCTTCTGTCTGCCCATTGCCGCTCTTGTCAACGGCCATCTAGACAACCGCTTCTTCTCCGAACAGATCGAAGCTGCACGGGGCGCCCTGGCGATCGGCTCAGCGGAGTTGGAGAAGCTATCCGAAGTGGACCTTCCCGAAGTAGATGGCGTGCGCGGTACCCTCAAAAACAGCGCCGCCTTCCTTCAGGAACGGGCATCCAGCTTCCGGGACGCCTTGGCCTATACCATCTCCAACGTGGGCACGCTGGTGGACAATCTCCTCAAACTTACCTTTCTCTACGTCGGCCTGTTTCTCATTCAGGTGCTACTCCTGCCGCTGAGTGTCTTCTGGCTGTTCTTTCGAACCGCACATGCGCTCTCCCTCGCTGGGGAGTGAGCTGCGCTGCCGCTAAGAAAATTGCGGCCTGAACCTCCTGAGCGCATGCAGCCGCTGCACCGCGACGATGGCTGGCGACGCGCGCCTGGGGAGCGCCTGCGGGTAGGCTTGATTCGAGTGCGGTTACAGGATAGGGTGTCGCTGCCGTCGCTAAGGGACCCCGAGTCGCCTTGGATGGGGCAGCGCTGGGCGTTGACATCGGCAATACGACAATGGTGCACACAGGGGAAAGGGGGCTGAGCGTGATCAGCACGGAATTTCTGCTTACAGCGCTGGTGGTCGTTGTGGTGCCCGGTACCGGGGTGATCTACACCGTCTCCACCGGTCTCCTCCAAGGCGGCCGCGCCAGTGTGGCCGCCGCCGTGGGCTGCACCCTGGGCATCGTGCCCCATCTGGTCGCCAGCAGCCTGGGTCTATCGGCCATCCTCCACTACAGCGCCCTGGTATTTCAGCTCATCAAATATGCCGGCGCCCTCTATCTGCTCTTTCTGGCCTGGTCCATGTGGCGTGAGGCCGGGGCGGTGGCCATGCAAACCGAGGCCCAACAGATTCATCGAGGATATTGGCGGACTGCCGCGCGAGGGGTGACCCTCAATATCCTTAATCCAAAGCTCTCCCTCTTCTTTTTAGCGTTCCTGCCGCTGTTCGTTGAATCGGACGGCTCCGCCCCCATGATACAGATGCTGGTACTCAGCTTGGTGTTCATGGCCATGACACTCCTAATCTTCATTCTTTACGGCCTCTGTGCCAACGGCGCCAGAAGGTATCTCATCGGCGCCCCCAGGGCCATGCGGCAACTCCATCGCGGCTTTGCCGCCCTCCTGGCGGCCCTTGGGTTTAAACTGGCGCTGGCGGAGCCGTGATGGAACCCGGAATCGACCACCTGGTCGTGGCCGCGGCCGATTTGGAAAGGGGCCGCCGCCAGCTAGAGACGCTCCTGGGTGTCAGCATGTCCCCCGGTGGTAAACACGATCGTATGGGCACCCATAATTTCCTCCTGAAGCTCGGTCCCACCTGCTATCTCGAGATGATCGCCGTCGATCCCGCCGCACCTGACCCCGCGCATCCGCGTTGGTTTGAACTGGACCGCCCCGAGACAGCCGCTCGCTTATCTAGAGGTGCTTGCCTCCTCACCTGGGTGGT
>JASJCL010000059.1 GCA_030066015.1 Desulfosarcinaceae bacterium
CGGGCCGCCCGAGATCTCGGGCGGCCCGCTTCACGCTGCGAGGCACCCATCGTGGTTTCTGACACGCCCATCCCCGACACCATGGAGCACTGCCGCCGCTGCGGCACCTGCTGCCTCAAGGGGGGGCCGGTCCTGCACCAGGAGGATGGCGAATTGGTGCGACAGGGTCGGATCCCTCTGCGGGACCTCGTCACCATCTGTCCTGGTGAACCGGTTCATGACAACGTCCGCGACCGGATCCGGCCCACCGAGTGCGATCTGATCAAGATCCGCCCCCGCAAAGGCGATAGCCGCTGCCGCTTCTATGATGCGGTGGTGCGCGCCTGCACCATCTACGACCAGCGACCGCTTCAGTGCCGGGTCCTTAAATGCTGGGATCCAGCGGCCTTGGCGGCCATCTATCGCCGAGACCATCTGAGCCGCAGAGATCTCCTGGGCAACCTTCCCGGGCTGTGGGAACTGGTGGACACGCACATGCGCAAATGCGACCATCGCCAGAACACCCGCCGAGCGGAATCGATCCGACACCGAAAAACAGGATGGCGGGAAGCCGAGGCACAACTCCTCGAGAGCCTGCGCTACGATCAAAGTCTGCGGGACCTGATCCACGCCAAGGGACGGCCCGATCCAGCCCTGCTGCCCTTTCTTTTGGGCGCGCCACTTCAACAGCGCCTGGCGCCCCTCGAACTCCGGCTGATTCTGAAAAAAGGACGCTATCGTTTAACCCGCCTCTAGTGCGGCCGCCAGCCAGGGGCCCGGACGGATGCACTGGGAAACGCCGCTCGGCCGGTCCATCGGCTGAAGGGCCTAAGGCGTGCCGAGCGACGCAGGACTCCGGGTGACTTACGCGGACCCATTCCCCTTGGCTTGACTGCCCTGCACGGAAGGTCCGCTCGAATCGGTTCGGCGGCGCTATCCGCTGCGGCGCGTCTACGCCGGCGGGGCTTCAGGAGGAGTTGCCAAGAAAGCATACTCCTGTTATGAAAAGAAAAATCAATAGCAATCCCCAATTCGGCACCGATCCCGGTTCCGGCCTATCGTGAAGGAGGCGCGCATGAAGCGAGTGGTGATCCTTGGCCTGGTCCTGTTCCTGGGGGCCCAACTTCCGCAGACCCTCTTGGCGCAGGACGACGCCATGATCAGCGTTCAGGATGCCGCCATCTGTCAACAGGTGGTGGATCGCACCCCTGTCGGCACCGGCGATGTCTTCTCGCCCGAGGTACCCGAATTGTTTTGCTTCACCCGCATCGTGGGGGCCGCGACGCCGACCGAGGTAACCCACAACTGGTACTACAAGGGCAACCTCATGTCTTCGGTCGTCCTGCCCGTCGGGTCGGCCAGCTGGCGCACCTGGAGTAAAAAACGGATGGCACCCGATATGACGGGCGAGTGGATGGTGGAGATTCTCGACGAAGCCGGGGTGCCGCTGGAGAGTATAATTTTCTTTCTGCAGTGACGTGTCAGCGAGGACAGACCCGTGCCACCCGAGTGGAGCGACGCAAGCGGGTGGGGCCATTCGGTCCGCTGACCGGATCGTAAGCACTAGATCCGGCGAGCGCCTCCCGTCCCCGGTGCCGACGGCCCGATGGGTAGTGGCGCCTTCAGATTCGCTTCGCAACTAATAGAGGTCGGTCCGTCGATTGGGCAGAAAATAGCGCATGGGGTGGCTGCGCACATGATGCAGGTCGGCGGCGCGCAATTCGGTCACCAGCATGCCGGCCTCCCCCTCAAGCCAGGTCTGACGGACCCAGCCAGAAGGGTCGATCACGAGGGCGTTGCCGGCGAAGCGCAGTCCATTGCCATTCTCGCCGACCTGGTTGCACGCCAGCACATAGACCCCATTATCGTAAGCGCGCGCCGGCAGGTGGCGCATCCAAGAGCGGTGTTTCTCCTCTGGCCGCAGCCGCGGCGAGGCGTGGGGGACAAAGATCACGTCGGCGCCATTGCGGGCCATATGGGTGCTCAAATCGGGGAAATGGGCGTCGTAGCAAAGCTGGATCCCAAAGGTGATGCCGGCGGCGGAAAATAGCGGCGCCGTGGCACCGGCAGTGAAACACCGGCATTCTGGCGGCGCCAAATGAAGCTTGCGGTACACCTCCAGCCCACCGGCCGGATGCGCCACCAGGTGGCTGGCGTAAAAGTGGCCGGCGCCATCCCGCTCCACCATCCCGGCCAATACCACCACCCCACTTTCATGGGCCAGGGTGCGCATGGCATCGCCAAGGGGCCCGTCCAAGGGCTGGGCCAATTCGCGAATTCCCGCCACATGGCAATATCCGGTTAGGTTGAGTTCGGGGAAGCAGACCACGCGGGCGCCAGCGGCACTGGCACGCAGGGTCCAGTGGCGGGTTTTGGCCAGGTTGCCTTCCAGGTCGCCGACAGATGCCTGGTGAACCACCAGGGCAACGAGGGTATCTTGCATGGATGCCACCCAAGTCAGGCCAGCCTGTCGTTGGCCTTCAGCCGATCCACCGGGACGAGACCCATGGCTTACAACTCGAACTGGGCCTTGATCTTGAAGACATGGGTGGCCGGCAAATTGAGGATATCGGTCACGCCGGTGGCGGCCGCAATCTCTTCCAAGTTGGCCGCGATATCCGCCCGTGACGGGGAGATGAAGGTGAACCACACATTGTAGGCGTTCTCGCGCCGGTAGTTATGGGTCACGCCTGGATAACGGTTGACGGTTTCGGCGAAAAGGGCCAGCTTCTCCTCGGGCACCTTTGCCGCGCAGAGGGTGGAGACATGGCCGACCTTGTGCGGGACGAAATTGCCGCCAATACGCCGAATGATTCCCGCGGACTTGAGTGCCCGCACACGCTCCAGGATCTCCTTTTCGGAGAGGTTCAGCTCGGCAGCGATGACCGCGTAGGGACGTGCTGCAATGGGAAAATTGGACTGGATTCGGTTGAGTATCGCTCTATCAACAGCTTCCAATTCAGGCATGGGTGCGCTTTCTACAATGGGTTCATACAGATTCCGATCGGCTTGCGGTCTGAAGACAGCGTGCTTCGCAGTCAGCGAATCAAAGCGGCATTGCTGAGACGCAAGGTGAGACGCCGCTTGCGGGGACCGTCGAACTCACAGAAGAAGACCCCCTGCCAGGTTCCCAGCACCAAACGCCCCTTCTCAACGGCGATGAGTTCCGAGGCGCCGAATAGAGAGGCTTTCACGTGGGCCGGTGAATTGCCCTCCCGGTGGCGATAATCGGCTTCCCAGGGCACCAGTTGATTGACCACCATGAGGATGTCGGCTTTGACAGCCGGATCGGCGCTCTCGTTGATGGTGATGGCGGCCGTCGTATGGGGGACATAGAGGAAGCAGAAGCCCTCCTCGAAACCCTCGCGGTGGAGCCGCTCCTCGATGCGGGCAGTGACGTCCAGCATCTGGGTGCGGGCTTCGGTCCTCAGTTCAATATCCATGGGCCCTCCTCTCCTTACGTATCGACAGACAATATCCAAGTGGCAGTGACGAACGGCAGGCAACGTCGTGCCGCGAACATTGTGCAATGTAACACAGGAAATGGGGCAATTGCGTGCAGGTCGATGGGAAAGTGGCAAGTCGTGGTTAAAATACCGAGCTGGCAGCTCAGCCTGGCCGTTCCAACCGCCAGTTGGATTCACTATCCCATAAGGTCGATCGGAAAGCAATGCTCAGAATCGGACCGGGTGCCGAACCAGGATCGAAGCAGCATCTAACCGACTGAAGGGTATCTACCAATGAGATAAAGGCCAGACCGACGCGCTGGCCCAAAATAAAAAGGCTCTGCGCCAGATGCACAGAGCCTTTTTGAATCGTATAGGAAAACCTTCACGAAAAGAAGGGTGGAGCTTAGACGCAGCCCGTGGGTTTGGGCAGGCCGGCCATTTTACAGGCGCCCTTACCCGGTCCTGACGGGAACAGCTCATAGATGTGTTTCAGTTTGAAACCGGTCACCTTGGAGAGCACGCGTACCATGGGAGCGATACCGTTTTTCTCGTAGTACTCGCGCAGAACGGTGATCACCTTCTGGTGCTCATCATTGAGCTCTTCAATACCCTCTTCTTTTTTCACGTACTGGACCCACTCTTCGGACCAGTTGGTGTAGTCATCGATGAAACCATCTTCATCAACCGTGAAAGATTTCCCACCAAATTCAACTGTCGGCATTAGAAACTCCTCCTTACTTAAGTATTTGTTCTTAAGGCCTTACGCGGCCTGATGATTCCGTAGCCCCAGAAGTTATACGTCCTATCCGAAGCCCGTCTTGATGTCAACCTCTAATGAGGGACTTTCCGCAATTCACTGGAGCGGGTCGATGGGTGGGCAGAGGGCTAATATTCCCGGGGCGTTTTATTGATCTCCGCCAGGGTGAAGACCGGTCCATCCTTGCAGACCAACTCTTTGCCGATACCGCAGCGGCCGCACATGCCGATGCCGCATTTCATCCGGTTTTCCAGGCTCATGATGATGTGGTTGTGGTCATAGCCCAGTTTTTCCAGAACCGGCTGGGTGAACTTGATCATGATGGGCGGGCCACAAACGATGGCATAGGTGCCGTTATCGGCCTGGGGGGCCTTCTGCTCGACGATGGGGGGCACGAAGCCGACATTGTATTTCCAATCGGGGTCGTCGGTCCCATCCACCGTGATGTGCATGTTGATATCGTCGCGCTTTTCCCACTCGATGAGCTCCTCTTTGTAGAGCAGCATGCCGGGCGTACGTGCCCCGTAAACCACATCGATATTGCCGAATTTGGCGCGGTTGGCTGGATCGAGCATGTAGATGATGGATGAGCGCAGGGTGGTGAAGGCGAACCCACCGCCGATAATGAGGAGATCCTTCCCCTCCAGCCCCTCCCAGGGATACCAGTTGCCCAAAGGGCCGCGGATCCCCATGATATCGCCGACCTTCATATTGTGCAGGTGCTGGGTGACCACGCCGGCCTTGTTGACCGTAAACTTGACGAATCCCTTCTCCACGGGAGAGGAGGCGATCCCGATGGGAATCTCCCCCTTGCCGGGAATCGACAATTCGGCAAATTGTCCGGCCTGGTAAGCGAAACGCTCCTCGTCTTCGGGATTGAGGAAGACGAATGTGAAGGTTTTCAGATTACGGTCTTCGGTTTCAACGATGATCTCATCGATGCGCACCGGATAGGGCAGATACGGATTTTCCACAAAAACCTCCCTTACGCCTGCTCGGCCTTGGCCGCATCGGATGTGTAGCGGTTCATCAAGTCGGCCACCTTGCGGATATCGATATTAACGGGACAGTGGCGCACGCAGCGGCCGCAGCCGACGCACATGATGCCCTTTTCGTATTTGTCCACGAAGTACTTCAGCTTGTGCATGAAGCGCTGGCGAACCCGCTGCGTCTTGGTATCACGCGGGTTGTGCCCGGTGGTGTGCACAGTGAAGATGGGGAACATGCAACTGTCCCACTGCCGCAGGCGCTGGCCCTCCTGCTTGAACACCTCGTCCTGGATGTCGAAGCACCAACAGGTTGGGCAAAGATAGGTACAGGTGCCGCAATTGATACAGGCGAAGGCCACATCCTCCCAAAAATCGGCGCCGTGGAGATCGAGGAGGTCGCCTTCGGCCAGCTGATCGGTGCCGATGCGACTGGTGATACATCCCTCGGCCGCCGCTTTGCGGGCACCAAGGTCCTGGTCGGCCGCTTCTTCCCATCCGGCATCGGCCAGCAGCCGCTCACCCTTCTCTGTGATCGCCTTGGCAAGCAACCCTTCCCCTTCGGCGCACAAGAGAAGATCCAGCCCCTCCTCATGGTAGGGCCCACACTCTGTGCTGGTGCAAAAACAGGTGGGACAGGGGGCATCGCAGGCCAGCCCCACAAAGGTGGTTGCTTCATAGAGGCGCAGCCAGTAGGGATCCTTGTATTCGGGTGTGTCGAAATTCATCCGCACCATGGCGAGGGCTTTGGCATCGCAGGGTCTGATACCGAAGGCCACCCGCGACATCCCATCGGCGGGGACCTCTTTGAGAATGTGGTGATCGTCCCGATCCTCGTCCAAGGTATAGGTGAACATCGCCTCGCTTTGCGGAAACACCAGCGATTTGGCGGAGAGGCGAGTGTTGCCCAGATCGAGATCGGGCAACTCGCCGGGCGCGAGCGCTTTGAAGTTGTGGAAAGTGCGGGCACCGTCCGGGCCCCTCTCCGCGACCGGTCCAAACAGGCGATAGGTCTTCGCAAGCTTGGAGAGGCCGCTGGCCCATTCATCTTTTGCGATCTTTTTTATCATATTTTCGCTACCTCAAGGTTGACGGCCAGTTATTTGATCAGCTTGTCGGGATCGTCCAAATTGAAGGTGTCCAGCGCCGGCCGTACATCCGGTGACAGCCCAGCCTCCCAGCCAAAGTTGTTCACACAGTCCTTCTCCAGTTTCTTGGTCAGCACCCGCATGTTGATCCCAACCGGGCAGGCCCGCTCGCAGGCGCCGCAATCGGTGCAGCGTCCAGCGCAGTGATAGGCCCGCAGGAAGTGGAAGGTCATCACGTCCACCGCGTCTTGTCCCTTGCCGACCCACTGGGGCTGGGCCTCGTCCACGAAGCAGGTGGGACAATAGCACAGCGGGCAGGCGTTACGGCAGGCGTAGCAGCGGATGCAAGGGGCGAAGAGATCCTGGAAATATTGCTGCCGCTCCCCGATGGTCATGGCCTCGATGGCGGCCACATCCGTGTATCGATCCACCGTTTGTTCGCTGACGGCCTCGGCGATGAGCGCATCATAGAGCACCGGGTTGCGATGGGTGCAAAGGGTGCAATTTTGCTGAAGCACCTCCGCCTTGGCGAAGGTCTGAATCTCGCCGCGCGTGGTCTGGACCCGAATCTCGGTGTCCGATTCGCCCACTTCGGTGATCTCGCCGGCCACCCGCATGGCGATTTGACGTTTGTCCACCATTCCCTGGCAGGGCACGCCGAGGATATACAGCTGCTCCCGCTCAATCTTGTTCTCGATGATGTGGGTGACGATGTTGCGGGCATCGCAGCCCTTGGCGATGACGGCGATCTTCTCCTTGCGGTTGGTCAGATAGTTGGTGAGGTTGATGCCACAGTGGCTGTCCCACACCAGTGTGTCAACGTCCTCGGGTCGACGGATGAGGCAGGGTTCGTTCATCATGGGCTGGCTGCCCTGTCGGAAGCCCACCACCATCTCCACGGCACCCTCTTGGAGCAGCCGCGCCGACGCCGCTCGGATCTCGTCAATATACGTCAGCATATCAGGCTACCTTCGCTTGGTCTTTGATGAAGTATTTGTTGGGCCCCAAAGCGCGCACCGCTTCCGTCACCTCGGTGACCACGTCGATAAACTTGGTGGCCTCGGCCGAGGATACCCACGACATGTGGAGACGATTGCGTTCGATCCCCATGTATTCCAGGAGATTGCTCAGGAGCACGAATTTCCGACGGGCGTAGTAATTACCTTCCAGGTAATGGCAGTCGCCGGGGTGTCAACCGCTCACCCATACGCCATCAGCCCCGTTGCGCAGGGCAGACAGCGCGAACTTGGGGCTCATGCGCCCCGTGCAGGGGATGCGAATCACCCGGATGTTGGGCGGGTACTGGAGACGGCTGACGCCTGCCAGGTCCGCAGCACCGTAACTGCACCAGTTGCACAGAAAGGCGACGATTTTCGGTTCCCAATCAGACATAGATTTCACTCCTTCATCGAAATGGGGTGATTGCCGTGCAACCACCTGAAGCATCAAATCCGCCGCTTAGATCGCGTCGATCATGGCGAAAATCTGGTTGTTGTCAAAACCTTTGTGGTGAATCGCCCCACTGCGGCAAGAGGCCACGCACAGACCACAGCCCTTGCACAGGGCGGCGTTAATGGTGGCCTTGCCGGCAAACATGCGGGCGTCCGCCTCGATGAAACTCGGTGCCGAATAGGGACACACCGAGACACAGACACCGCAGCTCGAACAGAGCATGGGGTCCACCTGAGCGACCTCTCCGCTGGTGAAGATCCTCTCCTGTGCCAGGAGGGTCACCGCCCGGGAAGCGGCGGCCTTGCCCTGCGAGATCGATTCGTCGATGCTCTTGGGATAGTGGGCCAAACCGCAGAGGAAAACACCGTCGGTGGCGAACTCGGAGGGCCCCAATTTGGCGTGGCGCTCCACGAAGAAGCCGTCCGCATTGAGGGGCAGCTTGTAGAACTGGGCCAACTGCTCGTCAGCATAGGGGACCACGGCGGCCGAAAGGCTGAGCAGATCGGTCTCGATCTCCACCGGGCGACCAAGAATGTGGTCGGTGACCCGGACAGTAATCTTGCCATCCGCAGCGGAGATGCTCGGCTTGTGTCCCACGTCGAAGCGGATGAAGATAATGCCGGCCTCACGCGCTTTGGTGTAAATCAATTCGCGTTCGCCATAGGTGCGGATGTCACGATTGAGAATGTAGATGTTGGCCTCGGGATTCCGCTCCCGCAAGGCCAGGGCGTTTTCAATGGCGTGGGTGCAGCAGACCCGTGAACAATAGGGCCGTTCGGGCTCGCGCGAGCCCACACACTGAATGAAGACCGCCGTTGCGAGATTCTTCACCGTGTCGTCATCGGCCCGCAACCGGCGATCCAGCTCCAGACTGGTGACGATCCGATCATCTTCACCATAGGCATATTCACTGGGCACCAGTTCGTGGGCGCCGGTGGCCATTAGGGTCACCCCGTGTTCAATGGTCTCCTCGCCGGTGCCGTTCGTGAGGGTGGTGTTGAAGTTGCCCACAAAGCCGTCCACAGCGGTCAACTCGGTGTTGAGGTGGACGGTCACCTTGGGTTCGGCCTTCACCTCGGCCACCAATTCAGCGAGCTGATGCTGGATCAGTTCCCCCTTCCAGGTGCGAAAGAGGCTCAAGGCCTGACCGCCGAGGCGGTCCGTCCGCTCCACCAGGTGGGTGGGGTAGCCCTGACGGGCGAGACTCAGCGACGCCGTCATTCCGGCGATGCCACCGCCCACCACAAGGGCCGCCTGGGTGACGTTGAGCTCGGTCTCGGCAAGGGCCTCCTTGAGGATCACCTTGTCGATCGCCATCCGCACCAGGTCCTTGGCTTTGCCCGTGGCGATCTCGGGATTGTTCTTGTGCACCCAGGAGTCCTGGTTGCGGATATTGACCATCTCGAAGAGATACTTGTTGAGGCCTGCGTTGAGGAGCGTCTCCTGAAAGAGAGGCTCATGGGTCTTGGGGGTGCAGGCTGCCACGACCACCCGGTTGAGGCCCTTCTCCTTGATGAGGGCCGTCATCTCCTCCTGGGTATCTTGGGAGCAGGAGTACATGTTGTCGTTGACATATTCGACAAAGGGGAGGGTCGCCGCATAGTCCCGCACGGCGGGCACATCCACCACACCGGCGATATTGATGCCGCAGCGGCAGACGAAAACGCCCACTCGGGGCCGCTGGCCAATCACGCTGGTCTCCGGCACCACCTCGGCCGTGCGGGTCTCGGTGTTGCGCGCCAGGCTGAGCAGTTCGCCCGATGCGGCCGCCGCTGCGCTGGCGTCCACGACGGCTGTGGGGATGTCTTTGGGCCCCTGGAAGGCGCCGCAGACGAAAATCCCCTCGCGCGTAGTGGTCACCGGCGCGAAGGTGTCGGTTTGGCAGAAATTGCCGTCGGTGACCCCCACCCCCATGGATTGGGCCAGGGCAACCACTTCGGGATTGGTCTCCAGTCCCACCGACAGAACGATGAGGTCGAAGACCTCGGAGGCCAGACTGCCGTCCTCGTTGACGTAGCGGACCTCCAGGTCGTCGCTGCCGGGCACCGGATCGATGGTGTGCACCTTGGATCGCAGGAATCGGATGCCCTGCTGCTTGGCGCCTTCGTAGTAGCGCTCGAACTCCTTTCCGTAGGTGCGCATGTCCATGTAAAAGATGGCGCAATCGAGCCCGTCGCCGGCGTGCTCCTTGGCGATGACGGCCTCTTTGATGGCGTACATGCAGCAGACCGAACTGCAATAGCTGTTGTTGCAGCGGTTCTGGTCGCGGGAGCCAACGCACTGGAACCAGGCGATACGCTGGGGCTCCTTGTGATCAGAGGGACGCACCACGTGGCCCTCGGTGGGACCTGAGGCGCTGAGCAGTCGCTCGAACTGCATGCTGGTGATGACATTGGGGTGTTCGTCGAAGCCGTAGAAATCCAGACCGGAAGGGTCGTACGGGGTGAATCCGGGCGCCAATATCACCGAACCCACTTGGAGGTCCACCAGCTCACGCTCCTGAGCGTGGGTCTCCAGGGTCACCGCGCCGGCGCCGCAGACCTCCACGCATTGGTAGCACTCGCAGCAGTAGGCGCAGTTGATGCAACGGCCGGCCTCGGCCTGGCCCTCCGCCGCCGCATACCCCAGCTCCACCTCCCTGAAGTTCCCCTCGCGTTCGGCCAGTGCCAGCTCGGGCATCTTGGCACGCGCCGTCACGACGGCATCCGCGGGGATTGGTCGGTAAACCGGTGCGCCATATTCGCGCGGCTCGCGACCGGCGGCCAGGTCGGCGTTGTCCAAGTAACGTTCAATACTCTCAGCGGCTTCCTTGCCGGCGGCGATGGCGCCGATGGCCACCCAGGGACCGCTTTGGAGATCCCCACCGGCGAAGAGGCCGGGACGTCCCGTAGCGAAGGTGACGGGGTCTACATCGGCGGTGGACCACCGGGTGAACTCCAGCCCTGACACCGCTTCGATGGCGGAAAGGTCCGGACGCTGGCCGATGGCGGGCACCACCATGTCCACGTCCAGATCGATCTCACTGCCCGGTAGGGGGATGGGGCGGCGACGGCCGGAACTGTCCGCCCCTCCCAGATCCATGCGGATACAGCGTAGACCGTCCACCTTGCCGTTGTCGACGAGGATCTCTTGGGGCGCTGTCAAGTAAACAAATTCGACCCCTTCGGCCTCAGCGGCCTGGATCTCCTCCTCCCAGGCGGGCATTTCAGCACGGGTGCGCCGGTAGATGACTTGGACGCTTTCGGCCCCCAGCCGCACCGCCGAACGGGCAACGTCGATGGCCACGTTCCCGCCACCGATGATGGCCACCCGCTTACCGAGCGGCGCACTGCCGTCGAGGTTGACCTGACGCAGCCACTCCACGCCCTGGCGAACGCCCTTCGCTTTCTCACCGGGAATGTTGAGCCCGATCCCTTTGTGGGCGCCCACAGCCAAGTAAACGGCCTTGTACCCCTGATCGAAGAGGTCGTCTACGGTCAAATCGGGCCCCAGCGGTGTATTGACCTTGATCTCCACCCCCAGATTTGTGATCACTTCGATCTCCTGATCGAGGATCTCGGGCGGCAGCCGGTGATCGGGAATACCGACCCGCAACATGCCGCCGGCCTGGGAGAGGGCCTCATAGATGACGCTTTTTACGCCTCGCCGGGCCAATTGGTAGGCAGCGGAGAGGCCAGCGGGGCCGGAACCGATGATGGCCACCTTCTCGGGACGCTCCGGGGCACACTCGATCTCGATCTCCCGGGCGTCGAACTGGTCGGCGGCCAGGCGCTTGAGATCTCGGATGGCCAACGGCTGATCCACCTCGCACCGTCGGCAAGCGTCCTCACAGCCATGGGGACAGACGCGTCCCAAGACACCAGGCAGCGGCAGATCCTCCATGATGAGTTCGAGGGCCTCTTTGTACTTGCCCTCCTTGACCATCTGCACATAGCCCTGGACGTTGAGACCAGCTGGACAGGCCAGACGGCAGGGTGCCTTGTCCACCTTTTGAATGGCGAAGGCACCGGGGATCGCCTGGGCATAGCGTTTATAGGTCGCCCGACGGTCCCCCATCCCTTGGTCGTACTCGTCGGGCAGTGTTACCGGGCAAACTTCGGCGCAGTCGCCACAGCTGGTGCACTTGTCCGCGTCGATGAAACGGGGCCCCTTATCGACGACGACCTGGAAATTGCCCGCCGTGCCTTCGATGGATTTGACTTCCGCACATGTGATCAGATTGATGTTGAGATGCCGGCCGAACTCGACCAGTTTCGGAGAGATAATTCACATGGCACAGTCATTGGTCGGGAAGGTTTTGTCCAGCTCACTCATCACTCCGCCGATGGCCGGTGACTTCTCGACGACATGGACGAAGTATCCTGAATCGGCCAGATCCAGCGCGGCCTGCATTCCGGCAATACCCCCTCCAACAACCAACACAGATCCATGGACCTTATCCGCCATTGGCTACTCCTTGGGAAATTGGATTAAAAGTGTAAAACTGTAACCGTGAAACCCCTCGAATTTTCATCGGATCCACGCCGTTTATCCAGTTAGCGACGGCGGCGGCAAGCGGCTTTCTATATAAGGTGGCGTCTTGAATCCCGCCCCACCTGTCCGTGCTGCTCCGATTGGCCACTGACGCTGTCAGCATCCGCAGCCACATTGCAGGGGCCGAATTCGCCCCTATTTCGACAAAGTGGCTCATGGTCATACCAATTTTGAGCCCCATAATGCGCCAACCAATCTGGTCGATTAAATGAAATTATATGATCTTTAACCAGACACTTAATAAAATCGATGGCGAAAGCGCGCGCTCCGTGATCCAGGTCGATTCCGGTTCAGTGGTACCTCCAAATGGCCATTTCAGCCCCCCCTGAACCAAGGTTACGGATTAGCGCCCCTGTAGTAGGGGTGTCAACCATTTTTCACGCGCCGAAGGGAGGTGCGCACGACCGTAAACGGCGCGAAAGGGGGCCTAAAATGACCTTGATCCCCGTCTGAGGCCCGTGCTACCTTCGCCATGCACCGCCGAAGCGACCGCCTGCCGGGACGCGCGCCCCGCACCAACAGCTTCTCCGGCGATGATGGCCGCGGCAAAATAGCCCCGGTTACTGCCATCGCAGCCATCATTGCCGTAGCGACCCAGACGGGGAGGCCACACTTGAGTCCGGAGAGATCTTCCGCTATCAATATCGCCCTCATCGGCGGCGGCACCCTCTGTCAAGAGGTGCTGGAGATCACCGCGACCGACTTTCTCCAGGATGAGGTGAACGCCCGCATTGTCGCCGTCGCCGACCCCGATTCCGCACAAGCCGGTGTCGTTCTGGCCCGGCGAAAGGGGCTTACCATCGTCGAGGACTACCGCCACCTCTTCGCTCAAGAATATGGAATCCATCTCTTTATCCTCCTCGATCCGGCTGCCGACCTGCTGGAAGCGATATTGGCCGCCAAACCCAAAGGGCTGCGGGTGCTCTCCCACCCGGCGTTTAGCCTATTCTGGAACGCATTCAAGACCAAGGTGGGCATGTTGCAGCAGCGGACCACCGAGATGGAGACCATCCTCAACGGCATTGATGATTTTATCCTGGTTATCAGCCCCGATCAGTACATCGTGGCGGCCAACGATGCCTTTCTACGCCACATGGGGTACGAACGCGATCAGGTCATCGGCAAGCGCTGCTATGAGGTACATCACCGTGACACCGCTGAATGTTTCAACCGCCGTGAAGGCTGCCCCATCAGCGATGTGATCCGCAACCGCCGACCCGCCCAAACCACCCGCACCCGCACTGACAGTCAGGGGAACATTCACTACATGAAGGTTTCCCTCTACCCCCTGTGGGAAAAAAATGGCCGGATTTCGCGTTTCCTTGAGATCAGCCACGATGTCACCGACATCAAACGACGCGAGGAGGAGAACCGGCGCCAGCTGGAGCAGATGGTCGAGGAGCGCACCCGCCAGCTCGAGGAAACCCACAGCCAGTTGCTCCACAAGGACAAGATGGCCTCGCTGGGCAAGCTTTCCGCCTCGGTGGTGCACGAGATCAACAACCCCATCGCCGGCATTCTCAACCTCATCCTCTTGATGAAACGGATTCGCAGTGAATCCCCTACAACGGATGATCCCGACGGGGACCGCAATTTCGATCGCTACCTCCATCTCATGGAAGCGGAAACGCGGCGCATCAGTCGCATCGTTTCCAATCTGTTGACCTTCTCGCGTCAATCCAAAATCGAGCTGGGACGCCTCGATATCAACGACCTGTTGAACAACACCATCTTTCTCAACGAGAACCTGCTCAAGATCCACCACGTCAAAATCGAGACCCGCTTGGAACCGCAACTGCCCATGATCACCGCCTCAGAAGACCAACTCCAGCAGGTCTTCATGAACATGATCTCCAACGCTGCCGAAGCGATGGAGAGCAACGGGGGTGGCACGCTCATCATCGAAACGGCACGGGACGATGATTTCGGGGGCGTAAGGATCAGTTTCATAGACACCGGGGTGGGCATCTCGCACCAGAACCAGGCCAAACTCTTCGAACCCTTCTTTACCACCAAGAAGAAAAGCAAGGGGGTGGGGCTAGGACTGAGCGTGGCCTACGGCATCATCAAAGCACACCAGGGCACGATCCATGTGCGCTCCACCGAGGGCACCGGCACCACCTTCACCATTCAGCTGCCCATGGCTCCCGACGGGCACACCGATACAGCGACGGGGGAGCAACCGACACCCATTGCGGAGGAGAGATGAGCAAGACCCAGATCATGGTGGTCGACGACGAGTTGATCATGCGGGAATCGCTGGCGGGCTGGCTGGAGCGCGACGGGCACCAGGTCGACACGGCCGCCAGCGGCGAAGCGGCCCTCAAGATGCTGGCGCAAAAACGGTATGACATCATCCTGCTGGACATCAAGATGGAGGGCATGAGCGGATTGGAGGTACTGCGGCAGGTCATGGCGCTGGAGCTTGATACAGCCGTTGTGATGATCACCGCCTACGGCAGCATCAGCACCGCCATCGAGGCCATGAAAAGCGGCGCCGCGGAGTATCTCCTCAAACCCTTTGATCCGGAAGAGCTGGGCATCCTCATCGAGAAGATCATCCACCAGCAAAGCCAGGCACGGGAGAACCTCTACCTGAAGGAGCAGTATAGGGAGCGCACCCGCTTCGAGAGCATGATTGGCCAAGCCACTGCCATGCAGGTCGTATTTGATCTGATCCAGGATGTCGCGCCCACCGACTCGACGGTCTTGATTACGGGCGAAACCGGCACAGGCAAAGGATTGGCGGCCAAGGCGATTCACACCTGCGGCCAGCGGTGTAACGGCCCCTTTGTGGCCGTCAACTGCGGGGCCATTCCCGAGCATCTCATGGAGAGCGAACTTTTCGGCCACCAGAAAGGCGCCTTCACCGATGCCAAGACCACCAAGAAAGGGCGCCTCGAACTGGCCAATGGGGGCACGCTCTTTCTAGACGAGATCGGTGAGATCAGCATGCGGATGCAGATCGACTTGTTGCGGGTCTTGGAAGACCGCGTCTTTTACCGGGTGGGCGGTACCCAGCCCATGGAAGCCGATTTCCGGGTGATCGCCGCCACCAATCGTGACCTCAAAACCGCCATCGAAGCGGGCAGCTTCCGGGAAGATCTTTTCTATCGCCTCAACGTGATCTCCTTCGAGATGCCGCCGCTGCGGGAACGCAAATCCGACATTCCGCTGCTCTGCGATCATTTCTTGGCACGCTTCGCCCGGGAAACCAACAAGCCCATTCGGAAGATTCACCGGGAAGCGATGGATGAGATGATGCTCTATGACTGGCCGGGCAACATCCGCGAGCTTGAAAACGCCATCGAACGCGCCGTGGTGATCGGCAAGAGCGCCCAGGTGATGCTGGCCGACCTGCCCATCATCTGCGGTTTACCGGCTGCACGAAGCAGCGCCCCGCCCGACCATACGCTCAAGGCAGTGGAAAAACACCACATCGAGACGGTCCTCAACGAGCACCGCTGGAATATCAGCCACTGTGCCAAGCTATTGGGGATCGATCGCTCCACCCTCTACAACAAAATTAAGCGCTATCAACTGCAGGCACCCGATTGAGCGTCCCATCCCGGTCGGTAGGTCAGCGCGTTCAGATCGCCCCCATCGGCGGATTCGCCCCGGACCTGTTGGGGGCGGTGGCCGACATGGTGGCGCGGATCTTCGGGCTCGACGTCCGCACAGCGCCCCTGATCGACGAGATAGGCTTCGCCTATGACACCGAGCGCAAGCAGTACCACAGCACGGCCATTCTCGACCATCTCAGCGCGGCGGCACCGGCCGATTGTTTCAAAGTGCTGGCCGTCACCCGCGAAGATCTTTTCATCCCCATTCTCACCCACGTGTACGGCGAGGCCCAACTCGGCGGCAGCTGCTGTGTCGTATCCACCCAGCGACTGGGAGAGGGGCTCTCCAAGGTCACCGACAGAAGCGCCTACCTCGAGCGGGTGGCCAAAGAAGCCGCCCACGAGTTGGGCCACACCTTCGATCTGCGTCATTGCCGTGACGCGTCTTGTCTCATGCATTACTGCCGCAACGTCAGCGATGTGGACCGCAAGCGCGCCGACCTGTGCCGATATTGTCAGGTGATGATGGGGGACCACCTGACGAAGGCGGCCAAGCAACGCACCGGCCGACCGCTGGAACCGCAGCTGGATCGCATCCAGTGCCGTTAATGCTCGGTTCGCGAAACCGCATCCGGCGCGGTGGACCGGCAAGGCGTGACGGGTGCAGCGGGAGCGGCTGCCGACATCAGACCTTGAACCGCCCCACGCGCTCCTGGAGACGATCGGCGACGGTGGAGAGATTGTCGGCGTTGGCGCTCACCTGTGCACTGGATGTGGAGATCTCCTGGAGAGAGAGGTTGACCTCGGCGATCTCTTCCGAAATGGTGGTGGCCACCGTAGAGCTCTGGCCCACATTGGCGTTGACCTCCTGAATCCCCTGGGAGGCTTGCGCGACATTGTCGGCGATCTCCTGGCTGGTGGTGGTCTGAGCCTCTACCGCGGTGGCAATCTGGCCCACGCTCTCGTTGACATTGCCGATGACGCTGCTGATCTGTTCGATGTTACGAACCGTTTCAGTGGTGGAGGACTGGATCCCGCCGATGCGGGCGTTGATCTCCTCCGTGGCCTCAGCGGTCTGTCGGGCCAGGCCCTTGATTTCGGTGGCAACCACGGCAAAGCCCTTGCCGGCCTCTCCGGCGCGGGCCGCCTCAATGGTGGCGTTGAGGGCCAGCAGGTTGGTCTGCTCGGAAATTTCCGTGATCACCTCGGTGACCTTGCTGATCTGACGGGCCGCCTGCCCCAGTTCGGTGACTTTTTTAGTGGCACTGACCACCCTGGCCACCGCCGATTCGGTGACACCGCGGGCGCTTTCGGCACTGTCCGATATCTCCGCCGCAGAACGGGTCATCCCCTCTGTGGCGTTGGCGACCAGATTGACGTTGCCCGATGCCTGGGCGCTGCTGGCCGCCACGGCGTGCATATTGGCACTCATCTGCTCGGTGGCGGCGGCCACGCCATTGGCCCGCTCGCTCATCGCCGCAGCGCCGCCATCCATCTGCGCGGCGATGCCGTTCAGGCTGGCAACAGATTCGGTGAGGGTGGTGGTATCGGTGGCGATCGCCGTCATCAAGGTCTGGAGTTTATCCATGAAGAGATTGAACCAGCCGCCCAACTGACCGATCTCGTCGGAACTCTCGATATCCAAGCGTTTGGTTAGGTCACCCTCCCCTTCGGCGATATCTTTGATCATGGAAACCGTGCTGTTGATGGGCCGGGTGATCTTGCCAGTGACCCATAGCGCCAGGACGACGATGCTCACCATGGCGACGCCGATCACCGCCAGAATGGCCGTGCGCAGTTCGGTGACCGAGGTCAGCATCTCCGCGACCGAGGCCGTACTGACCATGGCCCAGTTGAGCCCCTCCACTGCAATGGGATCACATCGCAGGAAGGCCTCCGCGCCCGATTCATCTCTTTTGACGACCGCACCGCTTTCACCGCTGAGGCCCTGCGCGATGAGGGGATCTGCGGCCGCCGCCCCCACCTTACCGACCCCGACAATCCGGTCGCTGCGCAGGCTGATGCGCTCGCCGATACGGCCCACCAGATACGATTCACCGCTGGCCCCCATGCCGGTGCGCTGCTGCACGATGGCATTGATGGGAGCGGTATCGAGTCGCAGCCCCAGGTAACCGACCACCGACCCGTTGCGGCTGGTCATGCGCGTGACCAAGAATGCCGCGTACGCATCTCCGGCCGGTCCGTAAGGTTCAAAGTCAGCGATGGCGATGGCGTCTGTCGGCGCCGCTTGCAGGTCCCGGAAGGCCTTCGCCAAGCCGCTGTCCTTCAGTGTCTCGCCGTCGATGGGCTGGCTGAGGTCGGCCTGCTTGGTGACCGTGTAGACGATTTGTCCCTCCGTCGAAATCAGGTAAAGATCGACCCAGCCATAGTCCGTCAGGATCGCCTGCATGCGTGGATCGTAGGTTTGCGTCTGTTTACGGAATTCGTCGGAGTCCAACTCGCCAAAGCTGGCCTCCAAGGCCCCCTTGAACATCCAGAGGGCATTCTGGATGTAGGGATCGTCCCGGGTGATCCGGAGAGAGGCGCGGATGCCGTTGAAGTAGCTCTCAATATGGTGTTTTTTCACCTTCTGAATAGCGGCAAATTTATCCCAAATCTCCCCCTGGAGGGCCATGGTGGCCTTGTCGAGGGAAAGATAGGTAACCGTGCTGAGAGGCACCAGGGCGATCAATAGGAAGAGAGCGAGCAGTTTGGTCTTGATGGTCAGTCTGACAGACATGATGGCAACCTCCGGGAGCCCGACGCCTGGGTCGTCCCCCTGCAAGCAGATCGAATTGTCACTTCACGGGTTGGGCTGTGGGATGCTGGCTTCATCTGCCAATATCGGCGTGCAACACATTTTCTTTATACGCTTAGGGGAGACGGGCGAAAGATGCGGTAGGATCGAAAATGAGAAGGATGGACGGGCGGATCGGTCTGGCCGCGGAAGGAAGGTCAAGGGGGCATCCGGTGGCGGGTAAACGCGGTCTTCAGCTGACGGGGGGTCTCAAGAATTGTTGGGCGACGGCGTCCCAGCAATCACGCGGCAGGTGGCTGAGAATATCCGCGACGAGGTGCCCGCCATCCGCCGCCAGGGGTCCCAGTTGCGAGTCGATGACGGCATGCAGGGCCTCGATGTCGCTTTCCAGATGGGCGGTGGCCTCCTCCCCCATGAGCAGCGCGCGCACGTCAGAGCGCAGGTCCTCGGCATGGGCCAGAAGGAGCCACCCTTCCCCGTATGGATCCGAATTGAGCAGATCGGGCGTCTCCACCACCCGTGTATTGGCGGCGGTAACCACGCCGCTGACCGGCGCCAGAAGTTCGGCCCGCCAGCGCTGGCGGTTCAATCCGATGACCGGCAAATCGCGCTGCAGGGGCTTGCCCATGAGGGGCAGGTCGAGCGCATCTGGCGTTCCGAAGAGTTGGCTGGCGAAAGCGTCCAGCCCAATACGGACCTCTCCATCGGTCTCCAGCCGCACCCAGCTGTGACCGCGGTGCAGGTAGTAGCCCTGGGGGAACTTCACCCCGCGTACCTCCTGCACGGCAACCGGCCGCAACACGGCATGCACGCTGAATTGATCTTGAAAATACTGATCGAATTCACAGCTGCCGCAGACGTAGTCGTTGGTGCAACTGCGGAAGGCGATGCGCTGTTTCATGGAATGGATGCAGGGACGCCGTTGGGGCGGCAAGGCCATGAGTGCATCACGCCAAAAGAGGATCCGCTGACGGGCGGTGGTGGGCGGTTTTCCGCGCTTGGACCGCCGGCGGTTTTCTTCGGCGACCCGACGCAGGGTCTTGTCGAACCGACAGACACGGCAGTCAAAATCGATGGCGCAGTGCTTGAATTTCACCACCCCGGCCTGCATCCAGATGCAGGCCGGGTGATTGGTGTGGGATTGGGCCGTTCGACGCAAACCGGCCATGGCGTCACCTCATCCGGTTTTCAGGAAAGTACGGGCCAGATCGCGCCAGTTCAGGTCCGGCAAACTGCCGAACAGATCCGGGCCAAAGCTGCCACCATCTGCAGCCAGCGGCCCGGCGACCGCCTCCACCATCCCTTCGAGGGCCCCCACCTCTGCGTGCATCCACTCGAGGCAGCCCTCGTTGGACATCAGCTGTTTGGCGGCGGTTTTCACTTCGGGAGTGCGCACCAGGAAGAGCCAGCCGTCGCCATAGGGCTCGCGGTGCGCCATGCCGGGATCTTCGACAACCCGCTGGTTGACCTCGACGATAACACCGCCCACCGGCGACCGCACGTCCGCCAGGTGGTCGTCCCGCCGCAGGCCCCAGCCCACCTGGTTGTGGTCGAGCTCCTTGCCCATCAGCGGCAGATCAAAGGCGTCGACCTTACCGAAAACCTTGTGCGTGAAATCGTCCAGGCCCAATCGGAGATAGCCGCCGCTCTCAATGCGGGCCCAGGCGTGTCCATTGTGAAAATGGTAGTCTTTGGGCACTTCAAACCCCTTGACCTGCATCACCTCCCGGGGCAGCGTCTTGGTTTTGGGAGAGAGGGTATCTTCAAAGTACTGGTCGAACTCGCAGCTGTCGCACATATAGTCATAGGGGCAAGAGCGCCGCGGCATCCGGCCGGTGAGGCTATGGCGGCAAACCCGTTCCAGAGCCGGTTTGCGGCGCATGGCGTCCTGCCAGCTGATCTGCTTGCCCTTGGCGACCTTCTGCTGCATGGCACCATCATACTTGCAATCGATACAGTCGTAATAGTTATTGCAGCTCTTGAACTTGACGGCGCCGGCCTGCATCCAGAGGCAGGGCGTCTCCGCCTGGGCCTGTTTGTCGGGTTTGATCATCCAGACCTGTCCCCCAAGCACGGTACCGATTCCCGACCGAGGCCCCTGGGCAGCACCATTGGCTTTGGTATAGGTGGAGCCGTAACCGGTGTGGCTTCTTTTGCTGTCCCGTTGTTTTACCGCCATCGCTACTCTCCTTGAATAGGGTTTGGGGAAAGTGGTTACACACTCTGCGGAGCCGCCGGCCCAGCGGCGATGCTTGCCCGGTAAGGAGGCTGCCCCGATCTCGTCATGAGGTGCAAATACCCGAGAGCAAAGCATATGCCAGCGAAATAAATATCCACCTATCTAATTGGAATTTATATATATTATTATCATACCGCCCCTGTCCGAGTTGGCGGTCGCCCCAGACGCTGTGGAATAAATCAACAACGCCCGTCGTGAAGCGATGCTTTTCCGGCCGACCGGAAGCGTTTACGCATTTATTTCAGGCAATTGACCGACATGTTGGCTTTTACGACAGCAGGTGTCGGCTTTTGCGACACTCAAGGGCGGGCAACGCTCCCGCCATCCTCCCCGCCGCCGTAAGGCAGGTGTTGACTTGCAGGTGTGGGGCGTTATTATTGGGGGTCGATTGTGACGACATCATCCCTTGCACCTCGCTTTTAAAACGAACCCCCCCAGGGCAGGCATCGAAATTCGACGCCTGCGCCAACCCGACGGAAGAAAGGACCGCAGCAGATGGATTTTCAAAATTTGAAAGAGGTCATTACCTTTGCCATCGAAAGGGAGATCGAAGCAGCAGATTTCTACGAAGAGAACAGCAAGGCCGAGTCCATGTCGGGCAAGAAGGAGATGCTATTAGAGTTCGCCGCCGAAGAGCGCAAACACCAGCGATTGCTGGAGTCCTATCTGAATCAATGCGTGGCCGATGGCCAGGAGGGTTTCACGGAGGACGCCTGCATCATCGACGGCCTGGAGAACTACAAGTTCAAATGGATCACCGACATCAAGCGCAGCAATTACATCGCGGAGCTCGAGTACAAGCCGGGCATGGCCTACAATGAACTCCTGATGTTGGCCATGAAGCGGGAGGAGCATGCCCTGGCGCTTTACAACAAATTGCTCGACGAAGCGGACACGGACAGCGCCAAGACGCTGTTTAAGATGCTCTGCCAGGAGGAGGCCAAGCACAAGCTGGCGCTGGAGACGATGTACGACGACTTCATGGCCGAAATGGGGGATTAGGCGCCCTATTCGAACCAGCACCTGCCGCAGCGGCCGCGGTGGTGGCCGCCCATCGAGATCCCGGCCAGTGGCCCTGGCCGGGATGGATACAGCGGTGGCCTGAAACTCGAACGCGGCGCTCCACTCGAGACGGAATCGCCCGCGCCGTCAGACGACAAGCTTGAGACGACCTTATCGGTCAACTGCACGCTTAGAAGCGGCGTTTTGATCTTCGATCGCACCCATCCACTAACCGTGTGAATCCGTGCCGCTCCCCACAAAACCCAAACTGATCGTCATCTGCGGGCCCACCGGTGTGGGCAAAACCCGTTTTGCCATCGACCTGGCCCAACGCTTCAACGGCGAGATCATCGGCGCCGACTCCCTGCAAATCTACCAGGAACTCGCCATCGGGACTGCCAAGCCCACGGCGCAGGAGCGCGCCCAGGTACCGCACCACCTCGTTGACTGCATCCCACCGGAGATGGACTTTTCGGCGGCCGATTATGGTCGGCAGGCCAGAGCAATCGTCACGAAACTGCTTGAACGCGGCAAACGCCCCTTCGTGGTGGGCGGCACCGGATTATATATCAAGGCGCTCCTGCAAGGGTTGACAGAGGCCGCGCCCAGCGACAAGGCGGTGCGCGACGCCCTGCGCAGGGAAGCAGCGCAGCAGGGTCTCGGACACCTCTACCAACGTCTGATACGGGTAGACCCTCTGTCTGCCGCCCGCATTCATCCCAACGACCAATTTCGCATTCTCCGTGCACTGGAGGTCCACACCCTCACTGGGCACCCCATGAGTGCGGCCCAGGCGTCCCATCGCTTTGCCGCCTCTCCCTACCGAAGCCTGAAAATCGGCCTGCACTGCGAACGGGCAGCCCTGTATGCCCGCATCGATGCCCGCGTCGACGCCATGTTGGCGGAAGGTTTCCTCGACGAAGTACGCCGACTGCGTGCCGCTGGTCTGGATCCACAGACCAAGGCGCTGCAGGCGCTTGGATATCGCCATCTGAACGCCTATCTTGACGGGAAATGCCATTGGGAGGATGCTGTCCGGACCCTCAAGCGGGATCACCGCCGCTACGCCAAGCGACAGCTGACCTGGTTCGGCGGCGACCCCGAAGTGCACTGGATGGCGCCTTCGGCGGTCAGCGCGGCCGCCGAATTGGTGGCGGTTTTTCTTTCCGCCGAGACCCGATCGCCCCTGCAGAAATAGCTCCCGCCGAGAGTTCCGCCCCCTCTTCTTGACAAGCAAATCCTCCTGGATGAGAATAATTGCTAGCCACGCTTCTCGCACGCATCCGGAGGCGCCGACGAAATGCCCGCTGGTAGAACGTTTATTCCAATCCTGACCATCGTCTGCCTGGCGCTCGCCGCATTTTCCCATCTCGCTCGGGCCAGCGCCCACCGGGTCCTGGTGGTGATGAGCTACGAACGGCAAAACCCCTGGGAGCAGGAAATCCGCCAAGGCCTCGAGGCGATCCTCAGAGATCACTGCGAATTACGCTTCTTTTATATGGACACCAAACGCCACCTGGCACAAGGCCCGGCAATGGCCAAGGAGGCTCTGGCACTCTACCACCGCTTCAGCCCCCAGGGCGTCATCGCTGCCGACGACAACGCCCAGTCCCTCTTCGTCGTCCCCTATCTCCGCAACCGGGAAGAGACTGCGGTGATCTTCTGTGGTGTCAACAGCGAACCCGAAGCATACGGCTACCCGGCCGCCAATGTCACTGGCGTCCTGGAACGCCCGCACTTCCGCGAGGCCATCGCCTTTGCCCAGATGCTGCAGCCCGAAATCCGCACCGTTGGTTTCCTGATGCGGGATACCCCAACAACCAGGGCGATCAAGGCCAATATCGAATTGGAATGGAATACCTATCCAGCCGAAACACTGCCCATCACCACCATCAACACCTTTGCGGAAGCCAAACGGGCAGTGGCTCGATTCCGCAAATCATGCGACGCGCTGGTGCTAACCAATCTCAACGCCTTGCTGGATGAAGCGGGTGCACCGCTCACCGAAGCCGCCGTCATCGATCCTTTGGTGCAGGACTTCGGTAAGGCGACCCTCGGGACAAGCCCATACCATGTACAATTCGGCACCTTGCTGACGGTGGCCAACAGCGGTGTCGAACAGGGCACGCTGGCCGGCGGCATGATGCTCCAGTATTTGCGGGGTACACCCGTCAGCAAGCTGCCCATCACCCGCAACCGCAGGGGCCAACGGATGATCAACCTGAAGACCATGCGCGCATTGGGCATAACACCCATCCCGGCCGCACTGGTGGGGGTGGCCTATTATGGCGAGGAGTAGCGCAGTGGGGGATAAGAGCGCCCGCGCTGAGCGCGCGGATCTGACGCAACATGCCGGGCGGCCTCCGACCCACCGCCGACCGCGGGCCGGCATCGCGGCAGGCATCCTGGTGGCCGTCGTCGCACTCATGCTGCTGCAGCCGACGCATGCCGAGGTCCGCCCAAGCATCCTGGTGGTCATGAGCTACGGCGTGGAGCACGAATGGTGTCGCGCCATTCGCCGCGCGATCGAAGAACGGCTGGGCGAAGCATATGAATTGCATTTTATCTATCTCAACTCCCGCGCCCAGCCCCATCAGATCACCAAGAAAGCCGCGTCTGCCTATGATCGCTATTTGACGCTCAAACCGCACGGCGTCATCGCAGTGGATGACAATGCCCAGTCGTTTTTCGTCGTCCCCTATCTACGGAATCAAACGGAAACCCCGGTGATCTTCTGTGGCGTCAATGGCGCTCCGGAGGCCTATGGCTATCCCTGCAGCAATGTCACCGGTGTGTTGGAACGCTATCACATCAAAGAGACCCTGGCGCTTTTGCACCAACTGGTGCCCGGGATTCAGCGGGTGGCGTTTATTGGGCTGGACGCTCCCACCGGCCGCCTGATGCTGGACCAGGCCCGGGACGAGGCCCCCGGTCTGGCACTGACTGAGACGCAATTTTGGGCCGTGGCGACCTATGAGGAACTGCTGGCATTGACCGACCGCCTGCACAACGAAGTGGACGCCCTCTACCTGAGCATCTTGAGAGGGATTGCGGACAAAACCGGCGCCCGTCCTTCGGATCGGGACATCATCCGTACGCTCACCGCGGTGTTCCAGAAACCCGTGGTGAGTGCCGCCTTCTACGACCTGCCCCACGGTGTGCTCTGTTCGGTCGTCCACACAGGGGAGGAGCAGGGCCGCTTGGCCGCCGACCTCATGCGCAAAGCGCTGACGGGCACGCCCATCGCGCAACTGCCCATCACGCGTAACTATAACGGCCGACGCATCATAAATGTATCCGCCCTCCAAGCCTTGGGCATCAAACCGCGCCCGATTCAGCTGCGGGGGGCCAAATTGATTCGGAATGACCCGTGATCGCCCTATCACGCCGTCTGGCCGTCATCACTGATCCGTTGCGGGTGACGATCGACCACTCCCGCATCTTGCCGTGAGCTGCCCAAAATGAGAAGCATGCGTCTGAAACTAGCCACCCGCCTCACACTGCTCAACATTATGATATGCTTGGGGATTGGGCTTATTCTCGCCATCCAGTTCATCTCATATCGGAAGGTGGAAGCCCTTCTCAGCGAGATCTCCCAAGACCATATGGATGAGGTGATCCGCAACGCCCAGAACGGACGCGACCTGGCCAGCATCCTGGCCGACATCAATCTGCTCACCCATCGCTTTTTCGAGCAGGACAATCAGCTCAAGCTCATGTCCGGCCGAATTCTATCCGACATGACCCTGCTGTCCCAGACCAACCGGGATCCCGCCATTGGAAAACAGATTGAGCGCTTCACGGCCGCGCTACGGGTGTTTTTCAAACACTGCGGTCAGGTCAACGCTGTCCTGGCCGAGCGGCGCACCAGCGATCGTGAAATGCACCGTCGGCTCAACGCCCTTGAGGAAGCCATTACAGATCGGATGATCCGCAATACCCTCTCAGGGGAGTCTACCGATTTCATCGAGCAGCTCTCTCTCCTGGTCTATGGATACCGCGAAAGCCTCCTGGAGATCGGCAAGCACTTTGCCGAGTTGCGGTATGACCATTTCACCGATCCCTTTGCCAATTCAAAACGGCCGGTGCTGGACATGCTCAGCGACCTCAAGATCCGCATGCGCACGCTGACGGCCGCCGACCAGGAAATTCAGGTGCTGGCCACAGGCCTGCGCAAGGGCATCGACCGCTACTCAAACGCCATGCTGGCCCTCTATAGCGCCATGGACGCGCTGCGGCAGGCACGACTGGCCATGCGCGATCACCAAGGCGGGCTGATCACGGCTATGGCGGCGTCCGACACGCGGTTGGCAGAGAGCGCAGAGGCGGTCGATCAGGTCATCAAAACCCAATTGCAGCGCACCGGCAGCATCGTGGGTGTACTGGCGCTGACCATTTTGGCGGGCCTCATCACCACCAGTTCCCATCTCCTGGTCAAACATGTCAATGCGCCCATGCGGTCCATTCAGGCCGGCATCGCCAACTTCAGCAAAGGCCTGCTCGACACGCCAATCGACCTAAAGCGCCAGGATGAATGGGGCGTGATTGAAGGTGCCCTGAACCGCATGGCCACAGATCTGCGGACCAGTTACACGGCGCTGGAGATTTCCGAAAAGAGTTATCGCCGCATCTTCGACAACGTCAGCGAGGGTATTTTCCAAACCGAAACGACCTCCAGCGGCAGCTATTTCACCAAAGCCAATCCGGCCATGGCGCGTTTATTGGGATATGCGACGCCCCAAGAGGTGATTCAAGCCTATGCGGATTTGCAAAACCAGCTCTTCGTCGATCCCGCGGACGGGGAGCGGCTTGTGGATGTTCTGCGCGACAGCGAAAGGGTCAGCGGATTCGAGTGCCAGCTGCAAAATCGCAGTGGCCGGCAGATGTGGGTCGCCATCGGCGCACGCCTCATCCAAGACGAAGGCGGGGAGCGATTCACCATCGAGGGCACCATGGCGGACATCAGCGATCGCAAGGCGGCCGAAGCCGCCCTGCGCGAGAGCGAGGATCGTTACCGCACCCTGGTGCAGGCGTCACCCAGCCCCATCATCGTTCACCAGGAAAATCGTATCGTGTTCGCCAACGATGCGGCGGTCAGGAGTCTTGAAGGAAAGGCAGTCACCGATCTGCTCGGCCGCGAAACAACGGCCTTCATCCACGTCGACTCCCTGGAGATCGCCCGCGAACGCATCAACAAACTCTATACCCTCGATTTGGAACTTGTGACGGGCGACAAGATTCCCACCATCGAAGAAAAGTTCATCACCCTGAAGGGAAACACCATCGATGTCCTCGTCGCCGCAGTGGCCATCACCTATGAAGGCCAGCGGGCCGCTCAGGTAGTTTTTCAAGATATCAGCACCCGCAAACGGTCCGAACAGGAGATGGTCCGCCTGCGCAATCTGCTGAAAAACATCACCGATGCCATGCCGTCGGTTCTCGTGGCGGTGGATGCCAACGCACGGGTGACCCAGTGGAACCGGGAAGCGGAGCGGCTGACGGCAACACCGGCCAGATACGCCCTGAAGCGACCGCTGAGCGAAGTGTTTCCGCAAATCGCCGAACAGGAAACCCGCATCCACGACGCCATTGCACGGCGTCCTTTTCAGCCCCAAGCCACGGTAAACCTGGCCATCGGCGGGATGGAACGGATTTGCGACATCGCCGTCTACCCGCTGACGGCAGAAGGCGTAGCAGGCGCCGTGATCCGTCTCGATGATGTCACGGATCGACTCCGCATGAAAGAGATGATGATCCAGTCCGAAAAGATGCTCAGCGTCGGCGGCCTGGCGGCCGGCATGGCCCATGAGATCAACAATCCGCTGGCGGGGATCCTGCAAAATATCCAAGTGGTGGAGAACCGCCTCATGGGCGAGCTGCCGAGCAACAAACGCGCCGCCAACCTGTGCGGCATCGAGCGATCATCGCTGACCTGTTACTTGGAAAAACGACGCATACCGGAGATGCTCGCGTCGGTCAGTGACTCGGGCAGACGGGCGGCCCGCATCGTGGACAATATGCTCAGCTTCGCCCGCAAAGGGGACTCCGCCCGCTCCTCCAACGACCTGGCGACCCTTATGGACTTGACCATTGAGCTGGCCGAGAATGATTACGATCTGAAAAAGAAACTCGACTTTCGCCACATCCGCATCGTCAAGGAGTATGAACCCGGCCTCCCGCCCGTCCCCTGTAGCAAGAGCAAGATTCAGCAGGTGCTGCTCAACCTGCTGCGTAACGGCGCCCAGGCGATGGCGACCAAGCGCGGGTCTAATGAAGCGGATTCGTCGGGGATCCCACCCCAATTCAATCTGCGTATCCAGCGGCTGGGCAACATGGCCCGCATCGAAGTTGAGGATAACGGCCCTGGCATGGACGAAGCCACTTGCAAACGTGTTTTCGAACCATTTTTCACCACCAAGGGTGTGGGGGTGGGAACCGGTCTGGGGCTCTCCGTATCCTATTTTATCATTACCGAGAATCACCAGGGCACCATGGCAGTATCCTCGCAGCCGGGTAAGGGGTCAACCTTTGCCATTGAACTGCCGATGAGTTCCCATTAGAGCCGGTTGTCCCCATGTGGTGCCGGGGCTCGGCCGAAATTCGGATATCGACAACCGAGGAGACTGTAAGCAATGCAGGTATTGATCATTGACGATGAAGCGTCCATCCGCAACAGCATGAGTGAATTCTTCGATGACTTCGGGATTGCGGTGACCGCCGTGAGCAGCGCCGAAGCCGCCTTGGACGCACTTCAGGCCATCAGCTTCGATGTTGCCGTGGTAGATATCCGTCTGCCGGGGATCGACGGCGACGCCCTCATCGTCAAGGCCCATGACATCCGTCCGACGCTTCGCTTCATCATACACACCGGATCTGTGGAATATCGCCTCAGCGACGCTTTGCGGGCCATCGGGCTGCGCAAGGAGCACATCTTCATCAAGCCGGTGGCGGATCTTTCGGCACTCGTTGCCGCTGTGCAGGGACTTGCATCATAGACACACCAGGAGACCACATGAAAACCGAGACTGCAGCGCTCATTCTGACCATCGATGATGAGGCCGGTATTCGTTCCAGTTTCAGAAACTATCTTGAAGATTTCGACTATTGTGTCGTTGAAGCTGAGAACGGCCGTCAGGGGCTGGAATTGTTTCACAGTGCCAATCCCGATCTAGTGCTGGTGGATCTGCGCATGCCCGAAGTGGACGGCCTGGAGGTTCTCGAAGAGGTTCACCGTGCTAAGCCCGAAACCCCCATCATCGTGGTGTCGGGAACGGGCGTTATCGCCGATGTGGTGGAAGCCCTGCGCAAGGGGGCCTGGGACTATCTGCTCAAACCCATTGAAGATCTCTCCGTTCTCCATCATGCGGTGGAGAAGGCGTTGGAGCGCGCCAAGCTGCTGAGCGAAAACAAGGCCTACCAGCAGCGCTTGGAGCAACTGGTGGACGCCCGTACCCAGCAGCTCAGACAGGCCCATGAGGAACTGCGTCAATCCCACCTCGATCTCAAACAGAGCGAAGCCAAATACCGTCTGCTCTTCGAGACCATGCTGCACGGCTTCGCCTTCCATGAGCCGATCTACGACGACAACCAAGTTTTAGTGGATTGCCGCTTTCTGGAGACCAACCCGGCCCAGGAGGTCATATTTCAACGCCCCACGGAACAGATCGTCAATCAGCGCCTCTGCCAGCTGCTGCCGCAAAGCGGTCGGGAGTGGATCGAAGCGTGCCGCCAGTCGGTCCAGGCCGGCAAGGCCACGCGCACGGAGGTCTACATTCCGGAGATCGAAAAACACCTCGACATTCTGGCCTTCGACCCGGGCACTGGCCAGATGGTCACCATGATGTCCGATATCACGGACCGCAAGCGGCTGGAAAACCAGCTGCTGCAGGCACAGAAGATGGAAGCCATCGGCACCCTGGCGGGCGGCATCGCCCATGACTTCAACAATATCCTGGGCGGTATTTTGGGATATGCCGAGCTGGCCAAGATGCAGCTCAACGATAAGGGTGAAGCCGCCCACAAAATTGATCAGGTGCTCAGCTCGGGCGCGCGGGCCAAAGATCTGGTGCAGCGGATTCTCAGCTTCAGCCGCGAACAGGAATTTGAACGCAAACCCATCCAGGCCCGCGCCATTGTGGAGGAAGTGCTCAAGCTGATCCGCGCGGCACTGCCCACCACCATCGAGATACGCAAGGAGATCCGCGCCAACCGGGACACCATCCTTGCCGATCCCACGCAGGTGCATCAGATCCTGATGAATCTGTGCACCAACGCCCACCACGCCATGCGTGAAAAAGGCGGCTCCCTGACGGTGGCCCTGGACAATGAATCCTTGGACGCGGAGCAGATCAAGGAGCGCCAACTGCATTTGTCGCCCGGCGAGTACCTCAAGATGACGGTCGCCGACACGGGTATGGGCATACCGGCTCATCTGATCCATCAGATTTTCGATCCCTATTTTACGACCAAAAAGCGGGGCGAGGGCACCGGTCTGGGGCTGGCCGTAGTGATGGGCATCGCCACCGCCCACGGCGGCAGCGCAAATGTCATTAGCGAGAGGGGCAAGGGCACCTGCTTCGAGGTCTACCTGCCCCTGACGCGCAGCGATACCCAGAGAGACCGGCCGCAAACCGCCCAGATGCGGACCGACAAGGGCCGGGAGCGGGTTCTCTTTGTGGATGATGAGGAAATTCTCGTGGAGATCGGCAGCGAGATGCTGCGCACCTTGGGCTATACCGTCACCGCTCTCACCGATCCCGTGGAGGCATGGGAATGTTTCGAGGCCGATCCGCAGGGCTTCGATCTGCTGGTGACCGACCTCACCATGCCGGGGATCACAGGAGACCAACTGGCCGAAAAGGTGGTCGGGCTGCGGCCGGAGTTTCCCGTCATCATCACCACCGGCAACAGCGCCGAGATGAGTGCCATGATCTCAAAGTCGGTCCACATTCGTGGCTACATCCCCAAACCGATGGTACTGGGTGAGCTGGCCCGCTCGGTTCGTCAAGCCCTGGATCAGGATTAATGCCCTGGCGATGACCTTTTGGCATACCGCTGTGACGTGGTAATGTGGCCGTGAACCGAGTTGTCTGAAACTGCGCGATCCGCATGCCCCAAACGGACACCCCTCCCGACGCTATCACCACCCGCTGCCCCGTCAGCGGCCTGCCGATCCTGCGCCGTCCCGAATGGACCGATTTGGCCTTCAGCGACCGCTATCGCTTCTCATCAGCCCTCATCGGCGATCGCATCATCTATAACCAGCCGGTGGGAAGCGCCACCGTGGCCACGCTCCGCAAGGCGCTGGACCTCACCGATCGGATCTGTGATGGCTGGATTCCGGCCGGTCGAACCTATGTCCATCTATCCGACTACCGCCAAGTCCGAACCGCCTCATCGGGTGCTCGCAAGTACTTCATTGACTATATCCTCGCCAAGAATCGGCTGGCGGGCTACATCATCTTCGGTGCCTCCCCCCTTCTGCGCATCATCATAAAATTGGGGCAGAAGCTCGGCCCCTCCAGGGCGATCCCCTTTTACGAAGTCCGCACCTACGCCCAGGCCATGGACAAGGCCATGGAGTTGCTGGGGCAGGGCCCTGTCACCTTCAGGGAAATTTCCGCTGATGGCATCGCCGAGGCGGACGGCAAGGACCCCCAAAAGGCCCGCCAGCGTCTGGAAGGGGGCCGCCTGATATTGTCGGCCCCCCACTGGCGGGTCGACACGGGAGGCTTCTCGCTGCGGAACGAGGTGATCGACCACCAGATTCTGCATGCCAAGGCCGTCGGGGAGATACACGCCGACGACTGTGAACTGATCGACGACCTGCGCAACCGCATCCGCAATGAAGCCCGTCTGGAGAAGGGCTTTCCCTATATCATCTCCGATGTCAGCGGCCTGCGGTATCACAGTCGCCGAGCGCGCCAGCGGCATATGCAGATACTCAGAGCGTGGCACCAGCGGTATCCCATCCGGCTCTTCATCTTCATCGGCGCCAACCGTATGGTCAAGGCCGCGGCCGCCCTGGCGCGCCCCTTCATGCCCTTCAAGCTGCGTCTGGCCGCCGATCTGACGGCCGCCTTGGATCTGGTGGACGCAGACCGCCGCGACCCCTCCCACCTGCAGCGCTTATGGAAGTGGATCGTGCAGCGGGGAACGCGTCGACACCGCGAGATCGAAGGCTATCGAGACCAGCTGCTCCAATACCTCGGGGATATCAACTGGGAGAAGGACGGACTGCCACAGCCCCCCCCCGCCACCGCGGATCATCCAATGGAGCCGGTGTTTGAGGCCATCGTGCTGCTCAAGACCGAACTCGATGAGGTGTTTGCCGAGCGGCACGCCATGGCCGACGCATTGAAGCAAAGCCAACAGCGGTTCAATGAGGTGATGGCCCACTCCCGGGACCTGCTCTTCAAACGCGACATCGCCTCCGGCAGCTATGAGTACATCAGCACTGCGGCCGAAGGGCTGCTCGGATATTCGCCGGACGAGCTGCGGGCCATGGGTATGGATGGCGTCGTTGAATTGATGCATCCCGAAGATCGCCAGCGCTATCGGCGTTTCTGTGCCGATCTGCTGGAAAGCGACGAGCGATTGCCGCAGAATCACGTCCTCGAGTATCGGATCCGACACAAAGATGGCCATTATATCTGGTTCAGCGACAGCCATGCCGTTCTGCGAGATGAGATGGGGCACCCCACCCATGTGATCGGGAGCAACCGCGACATTCAGCGCAGCAAGGCGATGGAATCGGAGCGGCTGCGAATGGTCAAACGATTGCAGCAATCGGGCAAACTGGAGGCGGTCAGTACCCTGGCGGGCGGAATCGCCCACAACTTCAACAACCTTCTCATGACCATCCTGGGAAATGTGGAGATGGCCCGCATGCAGCTGTCGCCAGACTCGGAGATCAACTCGCGCATCGACGCCATTCAGAAGGCGGCCGATCGCGCCGCCGAGCTGAGCACCCTGATGCTGACTTATGTGGGACAGAGCAAGCTGAGTTTCGACACCCTTGACCTGGGCGCTTTGGTTCTTGAGATGACGCGGGTTCTCAAAGCCACCTCGCCGCACGCCGATCAGCTCACAGCAGAGACGCCAGTTGCCGAGACCTATATTTCGGGAGATCCAGGCAAAATAGGCCAGGTCATCACCGATGTCGTCACCAATGCCATCGAGGCCACCGCCGACGACAATCGCCAGATCACCCTCCGGACCGAGCGTCGGCACTGCGACGCCGCATTTTTTGAGAAGCATGTGCTCTACGAACCGATGCCACCCGGAGAGTATGTCTGCTTGGAGATTGAAGACAACGGCGTTGGCATGGACGCCCAGACCCTCGAGAAAGTCTTCGACCCCTTTTTCACGACCAAATTCACCGGCCGCGGACTTGGACTGGCGGCCGCGGTCGGCATCATCCGCGCCCACCAGGGTACCATCGCCCTCTCCAGCAGCCCCACCAAGGGAACCATCGTCACGGCCCTCTTCCCACCTGCGGCGGCTCCCGCCGCTGCCCCGCAGTCAGCTAGCGCGGCCACACTGTCGCCTGCGAGGACCCGCAACACGGTCCTCTTGGTGGACGATGAGCCAATGGTCATCGAAGTGGGTGAGATGATGCTGGAGGCGATTGGCTTCGATGTCGTCACCGCCGGCGATGGCATCGAAGCGCTCGAACTGCTCGAGGAGCATGCGGCGGAGATCGCCCTCGTCATCCTCGATTTGACCATGCCCCGCAAAGATGGATTTGAAACTTTTCACGACATCGCCCGCGTGGCGCCCCAGTTACCCGTCATCATCGCCACCGGCTACACCCGCGGCCAGGTGCACCAACAATTCCGCGACCTGCCGCCCTCGGCCTACCTGAAGAAACCGTTCCGAATGGATCATCTGGCCGACACCATTCGCGAGGTGCTCAGCGCCACCAGGCACCCCTAAGGCCACCAAGTTCTGAGCGCCCACGCAGAAGTAGCCGGACTTGCGGCAAAATGCGATTAGGGCTACACTGTTGGCGAGAACGGGTCCACCCCCTCTTCGGCTCAGCGGATACTGATGCGCGTTGCCCCGCATACCACCGGCGCTGTAATGCGGCACTGGCAAGGGAGAATTGGATGAAGGAAGGCGCCCCGCACCACATTCTGGTCATCGACGACGAGAAAGCCATCCGAGACAGTTTTTGCAGCTATCTGGAAGATTGCGACTTTCGGGTCTCCTGCGCCGAAGACGGCCAGGCTGGGCTGGCGCTTTTTCGGACCGACGCGCCGGATCTCATCCTCGTAGATCTGCGCATGCCCGTCATGGACGGGCTGGCAGTGCTCGAAACGGTTCACGGCGAAGCCCCTGAATTGCCCCTCATCGTGGTATCCGGCACCGGTCAGATGCAGGATGCCGTCAAGACCCTTCAGCTGGGCGCCTGGGACTACCTGCTCAAACCGGTCGCAGATCTGTCGGCCTTGCGACACGCCGTTGACAAGGCCTTGGAGCGGGCGGCGCTGCTGCGTCAAAGACGCGCCTATCAGAAGCATCTGGAAGAGGAGGTCGCCCGGCGCACCGCGGAATTGGAGGGCGCCAACCGCGATCTCAATCAGATCAATACCCGGCTGCGGCGGCTGGTGGGCACCACCGCCGCCCTCAGTCGACACGACGACCTCTGGCTGCTGGGACAAGACCTGCTGAAAGCGTTTGGCGACCATATGCGGGCCACCGGCGGAAGCCTGTATCTGGTCGAGCCGGAAGGTCTGCGTCTGGTCCACAGTCTCGACCCGGGCCACGCCCCCGACTTCATCCACTTTCCATTGAAGGAGGGATCGGTTTACTACCGTCTGATCAGCGAAGGCAAACCGCTTCTGATCTGTCACCTCTCTACCCAGTCCCAGATGTCGGGCAGCGGTTGGACAGGCTACCGCGACGACTCCGTGTTGGCCTTTCCGCTACCCAACGAAAAAGGTCAGATCATGGGGGTCCTCTCCCTGCACGGCAAGCTGTCGCCGCCGTTCAAACCGCAGGACCGAGAGGTGGGCGCCATCCTGGCCGCCTATGGCAGCGAAGTTTTCAAGGCCACCCGCAGCACCACCGCCCTGCGCGAAAGCGAAGAGCGCTTCCGCAAGATCACGCTCTTCGCCAAGGACGCCATCATCATGATGGATGTGGACGGCCAGGTCTCCTTCTGGAACAAAGCCGCCGAGGAGATCTTCGGGTTTAGCGAGGGCCAGGCATTGGGGCGCACCCTGCACGATCTGATCGCCCCGTCGGACGTGCGAAAGGTATACCGCGACACCTATCCCACCATCGGCGCCAACAATGCCCTCTCCAACCTGGGCAAACATGTCGAACTGACCGCACGGCACCAAAGCGGTCGTGTCTTCCCCATCGAGCTCTCCCTCTCCGCCCTCAAGCTCACCGGGACCTGGCACCTGGTGGGCATCATCCGCGACATCAGCCGCCGCAAGCAAACGATCGAGAAGCTGCAGGCCAGCGAACGCAAGGTCCGCAGCTATCTGGACACCGCCCCCGACGGCATCTTCGTCACCACGACGCAAGGCGACTATGTGGAGGTGAATCAGGCCGCCTGCCGCATGACGGGCTACAACGAGATCGAGCTACTGGATCTCAATCTGATCGATCTGACGCCGCCAGAGAGCCAGCGCAACATCTTCAATTACTTCGAGCAAGTCGTTCAGAAAGGCCGCGCCATCGGAGAAAGCGCCTTCGTACGCAAGGACCGCAGCCGGGGTTTCTGGACAATTCACGGCGTTCGCTTGAGCGAGAACCGCTTCCTTTGGTTCACCAAAGACGTCACCGAGGAGCGGCAGTTGGAGAAGCAGTTGCGCCAAGCCCAGAAGATGGAGTCCATCGGTACGCTGGCCGGCGGGATCGCCCACGACTTCAACAATATTCTCAGCTCCATTTTGGGATATACCGAATTGACCCTGGCCGTCATGCCGGAGGAGGAGTCCCAACTGAACCACTATGTCAACGCCATCCTCAAAGCCGGCGAGCGGGCCCGTGACCTGGTGGGGCAGATTCTCACCTTCAGTCGCCAGGGAGAGCAGATCCAGGCACCGGTGCAGGTTCACCTGATCTTGAAGGAGGCGCTCAAACTGCTGCGCTCCTCCCTGCCCGCCACCATCGAGATCCGCCAGAAGATCAGCGACGCCGGATCGACCATGGCGGACCCCACCCAGATTCACCAAGTCATCATGAACCTGTGCACCAACGCCTACCATGCCATGGAGGTGGAGGGGGGTATCCTCAATGTTCAGCTGACGCGCACCGAACTCGATGACAGCGCCCGGCTCAACTCCCTCAGCCTGGCCGCCGGCACCTATCTCAAGCTCACCGTCAGTGACACGGGCTCGGGCATGCCCCAGGAGGTGATCGACCGCATCTTCGATCCCTATTTCACGACAAAGGAGAAGGGCAAGGGAACGGGGCTGGGGCTTGCCGTGGTACACGGCATCGTGAAGAGCCACCAGGGTGCCATTCAGGTCACCAGCGCGCCTGGCGAGGGATCCACTTTCAAAATCTATTTGCCGGCCAGCAGCATCCATGACATCCCGGAGATGCCCATCGCCTCACCGTTGCCGACCGGCGACGAGCGGATCCTGCTCGTGGATGACGAGGCGGAAATCGTGGCCATCGAGCAGCAGATGCTCGAAAGGTTGGGCTACCGGGTGAAGGCGTTCGCCAACAGTGTCGAAGCGCTCACCCATTTTCAGGCGCACGCAGGGGATTTCGACCTGGTGATCACCGATCTGACCATGCCGGGTCTCACCGGCGACCGTCTCACCGAAGAGTTGCTCAAGGTGCGCCCCGATTTGCCCATCATTCTCTGTACCGGCTTCAGTGAAATGATGAACGAAGCCAAGGCCGAAGCCGTTGGTATCACCAAATTTCTGATGAAACCGGTCTCCATGGTGGATTTTGCCATGGCCGTACGCCAGGTGCTGCTCTAACAATCGGACCCGCCGTTGCGCCGGTGTTCCCGCCACAAGCGCCCGAAGCGAATGAGATGATCGCGCCGCTACGCCTCAACCAACGGGGATCGCGGCACCATTACGCGAAAGCGGGTGCCCCGACCGGGCTGCGACCGCACCCGAATCTTTCCGCCGTGCTGTTCAACAACCTGGTTGGCGACGAAGAGCCCCAACCCGGTGCCGCTCTTCCCTTTGGTGGAGTAGAATACGGTGAAGAGGTTGTTGAGAACCGCCGGTTCCATACCGATCCCGTTGTCCCGCACCTCAAAGTACACCCGCTCGTCATCGGCCGTCACACGTAAGTCGATCTGTCCGGCCGATTCGCCCTCTAAAGTTTCGCAGGCGTCGATGGCATTATCCAGAATATTACCCAGTGCCGCCCGCAGATAATCGGCGTCGATGGCGAAGGCTCCCAACTGCGCGGTGAACAGGGGTCTAAAGCGGATCTTGCGACGCCGCAGTTTGGCGACCATCTCATCGGCCAACTCTTTGCAGAACGTGCCCACGGCGACCTGGGTGAAGGTGAATTTCCGCTTCTTGGTGTAAAAAAGAATATCCAGCATCAACTTGCGAATGCGTTCCACTGTCTGTTTGACGATCTGCCAACCCTCCTCTACGGTGTCTTCATGCTTGCGGACGAATCCCGATTCCACCAGGTAGAGACCGCCGTCCAGGCTGGTGAGTAACCCCTTGATGCCGTGGGAGATGGAGCCGAGCATCATTCCCAGGGAGGAGAGATGGTCTTTCAGCGCCGCCTTCTCTTGCACCAATTGCTCCAACCGCTCGGTGTAGGCCTTGAGCTGACGGCGCAGAATGATGCGCTCCTCGGCGCGCCGCAGGGCGATCTCCAAGGCGTCGACGTTGATGGGCTTGGTGATGAAATCCGTTGCCTGGTTCTTCAGGCTCATGATCGCCAGATCGAGGTCGCCATGACCGGTGATCATGATCACCTCTGCATCGGGATCGGCCGCCTTGATGCGGCTGAGCAGTTCGATGCCGTCCATCCCGGGCATCTTGATGTCAGTGATCACCACCGGCGGCCGTATGTCAAGAAACAGGGGCAGCGCGGTTGTACCGTTTTCGGCGCTGGTAACCCGATAGCCCAGATCGGCGAGCGCCAAGGTGAGCACTTCACGGATGTCGGCCTCGTCATCCACCAGCAGGAGGGTTTTCTCGACATTGGGAAGCTTCATGCCTACCTCTTCAGCCGTCCAGGCGTCGGCCGTGCGCAAAGTCCTCAGCCGGCTGCCGTCCATCATTGGGTTCATCGGCGGGGAGAGTGGTCGTCCCGGGAACCGGAAATTCAAGCACCAGGCATGCGCCGCCGCCTTCATTGGCCATGGCCTGAATGGTACCGCCGCACTCCTTGACGATCCCGTAGCTGATGGAAAGCCCGAGACCGGTGCCCTTGCCGGGTTCTTTGGTCGTGAAGAAGGGCTCGAAGAGGCGGTCTGCCTTTCCCGCCGGGAGTCCGATACCGGTATCGCAAATCCGGCAGTATACACAGGCGCGCGCCGCATCCAGCCAGGTGGTGACGACGATTTGATTGCAGGCGGCCTCACCCGTGTGCGGCGGGGGTTTGGCCGCAATGGCGTCTCGGGCGTTAATCAGCAGATTGATGAAGACCTGTTCCAGGCGACCCGGGTCGGCCAGAATCTTGGGCAGGTCCGGTGCGGTCTGCCAAATCACCTCGATACCGCGCACCTTGAGCTGCTGACTGAAGATTTCAAAGGCGCTGGCCAGCACTGCGTGCAAATGGATCCGCTCCAGTGCCGTCTCCGCCTTGCGGGCGAACTGGCGCATGTGGTGGATGATTTTGGTTGCCCGGTCGGCGTTGCTGTCCATCTTCTCCAGGAGGGTCTGAAGCGTGGTCGCGTCGAGCGGCCGTCCTTGGTGGAATTTGCGCATACAGAAACTACTGGCGGTCTTGATCACGGATAGGGGCTGATTGAGTTCGTGAGCGATGCCGGTGGCCATCTCCCCTAAAGTCGCCATCTTCGATGCCTGAATCAGCTGCTGCTCCGCCTCCAGCCGTTTGGTGATGTCGCTGATGGTGACCAACAGCACTTCGTGACCGGCATACTCCGACGGTGAAACCCGGATATTGACCGACAGGGGTTTACCACTTTTGGCTGACTGGCGGGCCTGATTGATGACAGTTGCAGTGGCCAATTTGAAGGCAAAATGGTCGCGCTCATCTTCGGCAAATAGCTCGAGAAAGGAGTGTCCCACGAGCTCCTCTGCCGGCAGGCCATAGACACCGGCCACACTTCGGTTGGCGTCCAAAATGCGGAAACTTTCCTTGTCCAACACGAAAACCGGATTGGGAATATTGTTGAAGGTGGCGTGATACTTGCGCTCGGAACGCTCCAGGTCTATCTCCAAATGGCGTCGTTCGGTGATATCCAGACTGATCTCCATGGCGGCGACGATCCGGCCTGCATCATCGAAAATAGGTGAGGTTTTGACGATCCAGTGGGTGTCGGTGCCATCCTTGTTGATGCCGCTCTCCTCGGTGGCGTAGGACTTGCCGTCCCGGAAAGTTTTCTCCACCGGGCACTCTTTACACTTGTCGTCACGTCCCTTGTAGGCTTTGTAGCAGAAGTCACCCGCTTGCGGGGCGAAGCGGCGGGCAAACTCCCGATTGTAGTTAAGCAGCCGGTAGTGACGATCCTGGACAGTGATCAGGCAAGGGACCTGCTCAAAGAGATTCTGATACTCCTTGCGCTGTTTATTCAGCTTGGCGTGATTGCGATCGATTTCCGAGCCCATGTGGTTGATGGCATCCGCCAAGAGGCCCATTTCGTCCACTTGGCGGACGGCCACTTCGGTGCCGTATTCTCCCCGGGCGATGGCGCGGGTGCCGGCGATGAGGCGCTGGATCGGGTGATTGACGAAGCGCAGGACGAAGATGAAGAGAATGGCCGAAGCGCAGATGAACACCGATAGGGTTTGGCCGAGGATGCCGCGCTCCAGTTGATGGATCTCCTGATCGACCGCCGCCAATGAGACCACCAAATCCAACGCACCCAAAATCTGTTTGTCTTGGGGATGAAAATGGCACTCGCCAGTGGCACAGCCCGGCTCGTTGGGAATGGGGCTGATAATGCCCAATAGACGATGGCCTTCCGGCGCGCTGAAGATACGCACCCGCTCGGTGAGATTCAGGTCGATCAGGGGCGGGTCGCTGCGGTGGCAGACAAAGCAGGCCTCATCCTCGATGTCGGTGACCACCTCCACTTCATCACCCTGATTGGAGAATTTGATGCGCCCGGCCTTGTTGTAGAGGCGAATATTCTCAATCTCCTTTTGCCGCCCGATGTTGGTGATGATCTGGTTGATGTCGTCCCGGGAGTTGAGCATCATGGCGTAGTGGGTACCGAGGCGGATGGTGGTGGTGAGACGATCGATACCGGAGATGATGTTGTCCATGGCCTTCTGCTTCTGGTAGCCGATATTGACGAGGGCCCAAATGGACATGGAAACCAGCAGGACGATCCCCACCGATAGGATCAATTTAAAGGCCAGGCGGTGCCGAATCGGCGGCAGTGGAAGGAACATCGTCACCCTCCTTTGGCTGCGATCCTTTTATCGCCTTGCATCACAGGTGTGGTCCGGCGGCGCCGAGTACGCCCGATCGCGGCGGGGCCGCTCGCAGTAGGCTGAACGATCAGGGCAGAGATGATGGCCTCAAGGATGCCCCCGCTTCATCCAGCAACCGCACCGTTGAGGCGCATCATTAGCGCTTCCGAAAGGGCCAGATTGAGCGGCAGCCCCACGGCCTCGCCATCCAACCCCATGGCCAGCCCCAGCAGTTGGGGCAAATAGAGAACGGGGATGGCGAGATCTTGCCCTACCGCCCGCGAGACGGCCCCCTGGTATGCTTCCAGGTTCAGCTGGCACATGGGACAAACCGTCGTCACCAGATCGGCCCCCCTGGCGGCAACGAGAATTTCCGCCACCAATTTCAGCCCCACAGACCGTTTGGTGGTCAGGTGGGCGGCGCCGCAGCAGCGCGCGCCCATCTCCCAGGGAAACACCTCAGCTCCCGTGGCCTGGATAAGTGACGCCATGCTGGTCGGCCGCTCGGGATCGTCGAAGACCGGATAGGGCCTTAGGCACTGGCAGCCGTAGTAGGCGGCCACCTTTAGGCCGTCAAGCGGGCGGCCGATCTGATCGGCAATCCGGGCGGCCCCCACATCCCGGCTGAGAATGTCCAGCAGATGGCGCACAGCGGGCGGCGCTGCCAGCTGCAATTGCTCCTTTGCCAGCACCGTGTTGACGCGCTGCAGCTGCGCGGTATTGACTGCCACCCGCCTGAGGTTGAGGTAGCAGGCGCTGCAGGGTACCAGGATGTCGGAACTGGATGCCTGGGCCTCGGCCAGGGCCAGGTTGCGGGCGGCCAGGCAGAGCGCGAGCAGTGGGCTGCTCGCCTCGGCGGCGCTGGCGCCGCAGCAGGTCCAGTCGTCTATCTCAACGAGATCGACCTCCAGACGCCCGAATAGGGCGCGGGTGGCGCGGTGATACTCCACGGCCGTGGTTTCCAAGGTGCAGCCGGGATAGTAGAGGTAGGCGCTCTTCATGATTCTCTCGCTCCGTCCGCCTCCGCCTCCAGGGCCGCCACGCAGGCGAAGAGTTGATCCAGCTTGGCACTGCTTTTCTGGGGCCAGCTCGGCTTGAGCTTGCCCTTGCGCATGAGCCGGCGCCCCAGCCCCATATTGGCCAGGGGTGGTCCGAGCCGGCCCAGGCGGGTAAAATAGCGCGTCATCAAGGCCATCTCTCGCACCCGACCGTGCCGACGCACATTGGCCAGGAAGCTGTCGTAGAAGAGACTCGAGGATCGGTGGCACCCGATGCCCCGCTTGGCCGCTTCAGCCTTGAGGCCCGCCATCAGTTCGGTGAGGGGCAGTCCCCGGGGGCAGCGCAGGGTGCACAGATAGCAGGCCGAGCACAGGATGAAGGTCTGGGAGTGGAATATCTCGACCATCTCCCCCAGCAGTAGGAGCCGCCAAAGCTGGCGAGGGGTCCGATCCATGGCGAAGGCATTGGGACAGGAGCCCGTGCAGGTGCCGCACTGAATACAGGCCTGAACCGCCGTTCGCATCCTACTCAGATGGCCCGTCGAGACGCTGCCGATGGTGGCGCTCCTGGTCATCATACCGCCTCCCTATATCTGTGTTTCCGCGATCCATCCATCAACCTGCATCTCCCGCTGCTATCGGATGGCTGGCCCGCCGGCGCACTATTCCAAAACCGCATCGATCTCTGCCAGCATCTGACGCCGCGAATACCCCGTCAGCTGGGCGGCCCCATTGGGGCAGGCCGCAGCACAGGACCCGCAGCCCTGACAGAGGGCTGGATGAATCTGGATGGCATCGGCCGTCACCGAAAGCTGTCGTGCCCCGTAAGGACAGGCGGCGATGCAGCGCTCGCACAAGGTGCATAGGGCCCGTCTCACCGTGGCGCTGACCGTGGCGGTCGGCAGCCGGTTGCGGGCCAGAAACCGCAGGCCGCGCTGGGCTGCCGCCCGGGCCGATACCACACTGCCGGGGACGTCTTGCGGCCCCAGGGCCAGCCCGCAAGCGAAGACCCCGTCGGCCAAGGACTCCAAAGGCCGCCACTTGCTGTCTGCCTCGGCGAAGAAGCCATCCGCTGCGCAATCGGCGCCGTATGCTTCGGCCAGCTGGGCGGGCAGCTGGGGTACAATACCGGTGGCCAGCACCACTCTCGTGGCAGCAATCTCAATGGGCATGTTGAGGATGGGGTCGACGGCGCGCACCCGCAGCGCCCCTTCACCGTCCTCGGCATCCACCACGGGCGGGGCCGCACGGGCATACGGCACGAAAATCACCCCGGTCCGTCGAGCGTCGGTGAAATAGGTCTCGGTGAATCCAGGGCTCATCATATCGCGATAGAAAACAGTGATCTGCATTGATGGGTTGGCCCGCTTCAGCGCCAGAACCTGTTTGAGGGTGGTGGGACAGCAGACCCGGCTGCAGTACGGACGGGTCGCATCGCGGGAGCCCACGCACTGGATGAACACCACGGTGTCCAGCCTGTCCGGCAGGTCCGGATCCTCTTCGAGGGAGAGCGTCAATTCCTTTTGGGTAACGACGCCAGGATGTGCGCCGTGCAGGTAGCCCACCGGTTCCGCTTCCATACCGCCGGTGGCCAGGAGTACGATCCCGTGACGCACCTGAACCTCCCCATCGGCGGTCCGTAGGGTGGTGGTAAAGTCTCCCGCCTGGCCGCTCGCAGCGGTCACTTCGCCGGCCAGCAGAAGATCGATGGCGGGATGGTGCGCCACCGAGGTGGAAAGATCTTCCAGCAGGGGAGTGGTCGCCGTTTCTGAGAGGGTGCTATGGAGCCATGCGAGGTTGCCGCCCAGACGGTCGGAGCGTTCCACCAAGGTTACTGGATAGCCCATCTCGGCTATCGTTAGTGCACCGGTGAGGCCGGCCACGCCGCCACCGATCACCAAGGCCCGGCGCTCCACGGGGCAACCGTCTGCCGATGCTCGCTGAGGTTCGGCATGGAAGAGGCGGGCGGCCCCCCGACGCAATCGGCGAACGACTTGCTCCACCGGCAGCGCCCGGCTCGCCCCGCTGGCCATTTCGTCTCCCAGCGAGACGGTCTCACAAAGGCTGCCGCATAGTCCACAAGAACGGGCCAGACGCTTCAAGGAGTCTGTGAAGAGGTAGGGATTGCACACCCCCAGGAGAATTCGGTTGGCCGACATATCAGCAACCATGCTGCCGATCTGGCGCCACCCGTCGGCGGTGCAAAGGCGCTCGATCCATTGGACGGCGCACACGCCAGAGAAGCGTTCCACCGTCCGGCCAAGCATGGCCTCGGCATCCGTGGCATCTGCTGCGACGGCATCACAGCGGCAAAGGATCACCAGGATTCGTGGTACTTCCGCAAATAGCGTCTCCCGCATCACGGGAGGTTCTTTCTCCTCCGCCAAACTGCCGCCATGGCGGTGGAGGGTGAGAGCGGCGTGTGCGGCGGCGGCCGAAGCGCTGATCACTGTTCCGGCAATCTCCTGGAGCCCCCCCCAGGAACCACCGATGAAGATCCCCGGCCGTTCGGTGAGCGTGGGGTCCAGCGGCTGCCCATGGGGGAATCCCCAGCGATTGCAGGATAGCCCCAGGATTTCAGTCAATTCGGCCGTCCCCGGAGCGGGTCGCTGACCCACCGGCAGAACCACCAGGTCGAAATGATCCTCGTGGGCCCTGCCATCGAAAGTGACCCAGCGCAGGCGGGGCTCCCCCCCAGGGTCCTCTTCCAGGCTGTGCACCCGCCCGCGCACCAACTGGATAGCGGGGGTGGCCGCGGCTCTTTGGCGGTATCGTTCGAAACCTTTACCGTAGGCGCGCATATCCATGTAGAAAATCGTGGCGGAGAGGGGAGCGTCGGCGTGCGCCACCGCAAGCAAGGCCTCCTTCAGGGCCATCATGCAGCACACCGAGGAGCAAAAGTCGCTGTCTGCGGCTTCGGCCGCCACGCCAGACAGGTTGCGCGAACCCACGCACTGGATCCAGGCGACACGCGTCACCCTTCGTCCGTCCGCCGGACGACGCAGGCGCCCGGCATGGGGGCCCAACCCGCTGAGGAGACGTTCGAATTCCAAACTGGTGAGCACATGGGGGTTGTGTCCATACTGAAAGAGGTTCCTCTCGTCGCCGGGATCGTGAAAGGCCGTGCCGCAGTTCATCACGATGGTGCCCACCTCAATCTGGCGAGCCCGCTCGGCCTGGTGGTCGCCGTACACCCGGGCCACCATCTGGAGGATGTCCTGGGGCTCGAAAGGTTTGGTGAGGTAGTCCAGAGCGCCGAACTTCATGGCGTCGACGGCGGTGTCCACCGTGGCGTAGGCCGTCATCATCACCACGACCAGCTCCGGCTGTTGGGTGAGGGCCAGTTCGAGGAGCTCGACACCCCCCAGACCCGGCATTTTTATGTCGGTGAGCATGAGATGAAAACGTTCGCTGCTCAGCCTCTCAAGGGCCTCAGCCCCGGAAGCGGCTGTGACCGCACGATAGCCGGCCTCCTCCAGCCAGGCTTTGAGCGATCCGCGCAGAATCTCTTCGTCGTCCACCACCAGGACATTGAAATGCCCGGGGCCATCCCGATCCAATTGGATGGCGCCCACTGGGCAGACAGCCTCGCAGCTCCCGCAGCGGGTACACGCCCCGAGGTCTATGGTGTAGGCAGTGGGCACCGCCTGGGGCACGGGCAGGTAGATGGCCCTGCGCTCGGTAAAACCGGCGTTGAAGGGGTCGGCCACCGTGACGGGGCACGCCGCAACGCAGAGTCCGCAGCCCACGCAGCGCTTCGGATCGATCCAGCGGGGCTGCTCCTTCAAGGTCACGGTGAAGCGTCCCGGGTCACCGCTCACCGCGGCCACCTCGGTGCCGGTGAGAATTTCTATGCGCTCGTGGAACAGCCCTTTGCGAAGGCAGAATTGGGCGGCCTGGTCGCGCTCCACCGTGGGCAGTAGCCGGCACATGCCACAGCCGTTGGAGGGAAATTGTTGCTCCAGCTGGGACAGAATGCCGCCGATACCGGGCCGGCGATCAATGAGGATGACCCGGTAACCCGTCTCGGCCAGGTCGAGGGCCGAGCGGATGCCGCCGATTCCTGCGCCAACAACCAACGCTGTGCCAATCTTGC
>JASJCL010000060.1 GCA_030066015.1 Desulfosarcinaceae bacterium
CGGCCTGGGATGTCCAGGCGTGGACCTTGGGTATTCACAGTGGGTCGCCGTCCTGGTATTGATCTGTTTTTTCATTGCGCTGCCCTCTGTACCTGGCTATTGGGGTCTGTGGGAGGCTGGTGGCGTCTTCGCCCTGCGCCTCTTCGGCGTGTCGGCCGATGCGGCCGCCGGTGCCACCCTACTCAACCATGCCCTGCAGATTCTGCCGGTGATCTTGGTGGGATTTGTATCGGCCTGGATCGCCAGCGTGAACATCTTGCAGGTCTCCTATGCAGGTGGCGCTAAGTCGCCCATAAATGCCTGATCGTAACCATATGGCCTTGATAAAAATTTATAATTTTTTTGAATTCTTAAAGGGCTTTAATTGTGGCAATACTTGATATCTTGACCTACCCGGACCAATTCCTCGAGACCATCACCAAACCGGTGAAAGAGATCGACGGTAAACTCCAGGAGGTCTTCAATAACATGGCGGAAACCATGTATGCCGCCCCAGGCATCGGCCTGGCCGCGACACAGGTGGGGATCGACCAGAGTTTCCTATTGTACGACATCGCCCCCCAGGATGAGACGCGCGCCCTGAATATTCTCGTCAATCCGGTGATCGTATCGAAAGAGGGAGAGATTCTTTCCGAAAATGAGGGGTGTCTGAGCGTGCCCGACTACAGGGCCGACGTCAAACGCGCCGAACGGATCCTCGTTGAAGCCTACGACCGGGACGGAAATCCCCTGCGTTTCGAAGCGGAGGGCATTCACGCCATCGTGTTGCAACACGAGATCGACCACCTCAACGGCACCCTCTTCATTGAGCACATCAGCCGCCTCAAACGCCAGATGTACAAGCGCAAAATTCAGAAAAGGTTGCGCCGCGAATGAGCCGATCCTATTCGATTGTGTATATGGGAACCCCCGAATTCGCCGTCCCGACGCTTACAGCGCTCCACCACAGCGCTCACCGGGTGATCGGCGTGGTGACCCAGCCTGACCGTCCCAAGGGGCGCGGACGCAGACTTGCGCCGCCGCCTGTGAAAGTGGCGGCCGAGGCATTCGGCTATCCGGTGCGGCAACCCAAGTCGATAAAAAGCGATCCCTTTTTCGACGAGATGCAGGCACTTCAACCCGATCTTTTCGTGGTCGTCGCAATGGGGCAGATTCTGCCAATACGGCTGTTGACACTGCCACCGTTGGGAGCCATCAACGTCCACGCCTCCCTGCTTCCCCGGCTGCGCGGCGCCGCTCCCATCCAATGGGCCATCATCAACGGCGAACCGGAAAGCGGGGTTACCACCATCCAGATGGACGCCGGATTGGATACCGGCGACCTGCTGCTAACGGCAAGGACACCCATCAGCGACACGGATACCGCCCAGAGTCTGCATGACCGATTGGCCCCCATGGGGGCCGATCTGCTCATCGAAACCTTGGCGCGGCTGGCCGATGGGAATCTGCAGCCCGAGCCGCAGCAGCCCGAGGCAGCCACCTTGGCGCCCATGCTGTCCAAAAACGACGGCCGTATCGACTGGCATCGCTCGTCGATCGAGATCGACCGTTTGGTCAGGGGATTGACCCCATGGCCGGGGGCATTCACCTTTTGCAACGAACGCCGTCTGCGGCTGTTCCGAACCCGCCCGCTGCCGATCAAGGCAGACGCCGCGCCGGGGACCATCGTCCAAGGATTCGCCGACGAATTGAGCGTGGCCACCGGCGACGGTGTGCTCAGCATCCTGGAGATCCAGGGAGCGTCCGGCAAGCGGCTGGCCATCAAGGATTTTCTTTGCGGCTGCGATCTATGCCCGGGAACTGTTTTTAGCTGATCCCATGACGATGCCTCAGGACCCTTCCGGCGGGCAGGCCGACCCCCGGCGCCTCGGCCTTGACGTGTTAAATCGACTGGAGAGCGGCCATCGGACGCTGGATCATCTTCTCGAGGATATCCACCGTCGATTTCCGGGCCTCGGCCGGAGGGATCGCGCCCTTTTGCACAGCCTGAGCTTCGGCGTTCAACGCTGGCGGGGGCGCTTGGACTGGATCCTGGCCCATTTCGCCCATCAACGCCCGGAAACCCTTTCCGTTCCACTCCGCAATCTGTTGCGAATCGGACTCTATCAGATCTGTTTTCTGGATCGGATCCCCCATGCAGCAGCGGTGAACACCAGCGTTCAACTCGCCAAGGCCATCGGTGAAAGACGCCGGGCTGGCTTTGTCAACGCCCTACTGCGAAACGCCGCCCGCGCGCACCAGACGGTTCCCCTGCCCGATCCGGACGCTGTTCCCGACACCCACCTGGCAGTCAGTTGCGCCCTACCCCGCTGGTTGGTCCGGCGCTGGTTGAAGCGATTGGGCTTTTCCCAAACGGCCGCTTTGGGCGCTGCTCTCACCGCCCAAGCACCCATCACCGTCCGGACCAATCTGCTGAAGACAATCCCAGCAAATTTGGCCCGAACCCTGGCGAAGGAGGCCAGCGCGCGCTTTTCGATCTACACCCCGCTCGCCGTCCGCCTGACCTCGGTGCGCCGACCGCCGGCAGCATGGCCAGCCATTCAGGCCGGTACCTGCCAGGTCCAGGATGAGGCCGCCCAGATTGTCGGCGACCTCCTCAACGCACAGCCCGGAGAAACCGTTCTGGATGCCTGCGCCGGTCTCGGGGGCAAAACGGGTCACCTGGCGCAGTTGATGAAAAACCACGGTCATTTAATCGCCGCCGATGCGGTGCCGGCGAAGCTGGAACGGCTCGCTAGAGGAATGCGGCAGCTTGGCGTCATCAATGTGGAGATTCGCACCCTGGATCTGACGCACGCCGATGCCATGGCGGGGCTCCCACGGTTCGACCGCATCCTGTTGGACGCCCCTTGCTCCGGTCTGGGCGTCCTGCGTCGCAACCCGGACATCAAATGGCGCCGCACCTCCAAGGATTTACCAGTTTACCAGGCTCGTCAGCAGCGACTGCTCGCCAATCTGGCGACACAGCTGAAACCTGGCGGGCGCCTGGTCTACGCTGTCTGCAGCATGGAGCCTGAGGAGACAACGGCCATTGTCGATCCATTTTTGAATTCCCACCCCGAATTTGATATAGACAGGGCCGTCGAGGGGCTGCTACCGGCAGCTAGAGCGCTTATGGATCCACGCGGTGCGCTGGTCACCACCCCTCACCACCACGGGATGGACGGCTTTTTCATGGTGGCGTTGACCCGTCTGCGCACATGAGGTGTGCGGAGATCCGGAACTCCTCGGGTCAACCTGGGGTCAGACGCGAATCTCGCTCCTCAGGCCCCGGTTGATGGCGAGCGTACATGGAGACAACCAAGCGATCCTCAATCTACGCTTTTCAATATTTAATATATATTACATATTACTAAAACATCCTATTTCACCTAATACATTAAACACAGGTTTGCCGCATGCCCGTATATGACTACACCGCCCTATCGGCAAAAGGGAAAACCCTTACGGGCATCATCGATGCAGAAAGCGCTGCCGTGGCGAAACAGAAGCTGCGCGCCGGCGGCAGCTACCCGGTCAGCATCGAAGAGGCCAGTCACCGCAGCAAAGCAATCGAGGGAAAAGCCAAACCCGGCATCGGGTCCATTTTCAGTCGGGTGCGAACCAGCGACGTCTCCATGATGACCCGACAGCTCTCCACCCTCGTTGGCGCCGGATTTCCCCTCGTATCCGCCCTGGAGGCCTTGGTGCCCCAAACCAAGTCCCAGGGGTTCGTGAAGGTCATTGCCCAGCTCAAAGAGGCCATTGTCGAAGGCAATAGTTTCGCCTCGGCCTTGTCGAGATATCCAAGCATTTTCAGTAACCTGTATATCAACATGGTCAAGGCTGGCGAATCCTCGGGCACGCTGGAGATCGTCCTTGAACGTCTCGCCGACATTACCGAAAAACAGCAGGCGCTCAAATCCCGCATCCGGGCCGCCATGGCCTATCCCATTTTCATGGCCCTCATCGGGGCCGCCGTTCTCGTTTTGCTCCTCACCTTCATCGTCCCCAATATTACCTCCATCTTCACCGATATGGGCAAGGCGCTGCCGACGCCCACCCTCCTGTTGATATCGGTGAGTACCTGGTTGACCCAGTACTGGTGGCTGCTCCTGCTCCTCATCATAGCTGCCGCCATCGGTCTGCGGATGGTCCGAAAAACCGACCGGGGCGCCTTCATTATCGACCGCATGGTGCTGCGCGTGCCCCTTTTCGGCAGTCTCGTGCGACGCTTGACCGTGGCCCGCTTCACGCGCACGCTGGGCTCCCTGCTGCAAAACGGCGTTTCAATGCTGATCGCCCTGGATATCGCCCGCGGCATTGCCGGTAACCGCCTGATCAGCGAGGCCATCGAGGCGGCCGCCGTCGAGGTGGAAAAGGGGCGTGGTCTCGGCCGATCGCTGGGACAAGCCGACACCTTTCCCCACTTGGCGGTTCAAATGATTGAGGTGGGTGAGCACAGCGGCGATCTTGAAGAGATGTTGATCAAGATCGCCGATGTGTACGAACGCGAGGTGGAGTCCAGTGTCATGAGCATCACGTCCCTCATGGAACCCCTCATGATTTTGGGAATGGCCCTGGTGGTGGGCTTCATCGTCCTCTCAATTTGTCTTCCGATATTTGAGATGAATCAGTTGGTTGTGTAGGAACCGGATGATTGCAGGGTCTCTGAAGCGGAAGGGGATGCGGCGCCCTTGGCCCGCATCAACTGCTGGCATCTCTGCCGCAGAAGGGTGTTCTCGCGTAACAATTTATCCGATTTTTGACGCTCCACCATCAGAAGGGCTTTGAGCGTTCCCACGAGATCGTCGAGATTGCCTTCCATAGTTCCGGAAGGGGCGGTCGCCTTCCGTCGCAGCTCAGCCTGAATCGTCCGGAGCCCCTCCTCCATCGCCCGCAGACGCCGGTCCAATTGCAGATCTTCCGAGCGGTCGTCCATTCCAGGGCCCTCCGTCGTGGATCTGGGGTTTTCGCCAGCCTGAATCGGCATCCCGACACCACCGCGCTCCTTCAATACCGCTTCGATGATGGTCAGCCCCACGGGCTGAACTTCGTCATTGAAGGCAAACAACAGGGCCGAATCGCAAATCATGTTGATCATGCGCGGAACGCCACCGGAAGCGGAGTGGATGCGTTCGATGGCATCCTCTGTAAAAAGCGGATCGCTGGCGCCTGCCTGTTGGGTGCGAGAATTGATGTAGCCTGCCGTCTCCTCCGCGTCGAGCGGCGCCAGATGGGTATTGACAAAGACCCGTTGGCGGATTTGAGCGAACTCCGGCATCTCCAGTCGCGACTGGAGGTCCGCCTGACCGGCAAGCATTACCTGGAGCAAGAGTGTATCGCGCGTTTGAAGGTTGGTGAGGAGACGAATCTCCTCCAGTGCCAGGTGGGACATGTTCTGGGCTTCATCCACGATGAGCAAGACACGTTTGCCGGCCTTGTGCTGCTGGTGCAGGTAGCGGTAGACAAGTTCAATGGACCGGTTGCGGTCTCGCTCCTTCGCCTGTAGCCCGAATTCGTTGAGCATGAACCACAGTAAACTGCCCGATCCGACGCCAGTGTGATACTGAGCCGCTGTGACATACTCTGCGCTGATCTGATTGACCAGATAGCGGATCAGCGTGGTTTTGCCGCACCCTGGATCGCCTGAGAGCAGAATGATGCCGCCGCCTTCCATCAACCCATATTGAATATGGGCCAAAGATTCGCGATATCTGGGCGCGGGGAAGAAGAATTCTGGGTTGGGAACGGGATGGAATGGCTTTTGGGACATCCCGAAATAGGCAGTGTACATGATAGCCGTCTCTATCAAATGCCATCGATGCGATTCTGATCCAATCCAAGCGACTATAGTTGGATCGGCGTAAAAATGTCAAGACTTCAATAATTAAAATAGGTTACCATCGCTTAGTGGGCAGCTTTATCGGAACGACAGCCAGCGCAGCGGTTGCCCCTCCCGAGTAGTAATCATGATCATTTGGTAATCTGGCGATCATCTGGGGATAATGGCGATCCTGTAAGCTTGCCAGGGATCGTGGGGCACCGTCCAACCGGCCGCCGCAAATCCCACTGCCTTTCCCAGAAACGGCGCCCGCGGATGCTCGTGGAGGCCACACCTTGCTTGCAAACAGAAGAGGGAAAGGCTAAAATGCATCCGGCTAAAGATACAACAAGTAAGTACCGAGAAGTGCTGATAAAGCATATCATAACGGCAGCAGCTCGGCTGCCGACACGATTCTTGGGACACCATTGCCAAAACGCCTAAGCCGGTTTCGGGCAGGGAGGAAGCATGCAAGCACGGCAGCGAACCGCCATCTTGAGCCAAAGAGGCTTCACACTGATCGAACTGATGGTGGTTATTGTGATACTGGGGATTCTGGCTGGCCTCATTGTTCCCCGTATTATGGGCCGTCCTGAGGAGGCCAAGCAACTCAAGGCCAAGATGCAGATCGAGAGCATCGGCACGGCCCTCAAGCTCTACAAGCTCGACATTGGCAGTTATCCCACCACCGAACAAGGCCTTCAAGCCCTGGTAAGCGCACCCGCCACCGATGGCAGCAGCAAATGGCGCACGGGGGGGTATCTGGAAAAAGGCAAGGTCCCCAAGGATCCCTGGGGAAACGAGTTCATCTACTTGTCACCGGGCAGCAACGGGGATTATGATCTTGTCAGTTACGGTGCCGACGGTGTCTCCGGCGGTGTCGAAAAGAATAAAGACATCTCCAACTGGGACACGGAATAGAACCGGGCCCATGGCGTGTCGCCTATCGATGCAGAACGGACAGCCGCGAATCTGCGGCGCGCCGCGCGCGGCCGAAGGGTTTACCCTGCTGGAGTTGATGGTCGTCATCGCCCTCATCGCCACGCTTGTTGGCGTTGCCATTCCCCGAATAGGCGCATCCCTGGTGAGCGACCCCACCAGCAAGGTGTCGCGCTGGCTGATCAACAACATCAATGCGCTGAAGAATGAAGCGGTCCGCAAGCAGAAGGCTTACACCCTGCACATCGATCTGGATCGCCAGCGACTCTGGATGACCCACGAAGGAATGGCGCCCGAAACAGAAGCCGCCGCCGAAGAGAAAGAGGCCTTCCAACTGCCGGAAAGTGTTCAGTTCCACTCCCTCCTCCTCCCCGGACAGGACCCCATCCAGTCGGGGACGGCCGCCCTCAATTTCTCGCCCAAAGGATACTCCGATCGGGCGCTGATTCGATTGACCAACGATGACGATGATCGCTACACCTTTTGGGTGGAGCCTTTTCTGGCGCGGGTGGCGCGACTGGATGGATTTGAGGAGTTCTGAAAAGCGAAAAGGACATGAATCAGTCGGTCGGTTTTAAAGGCGTACGCGGATTTACCCTCTTGGAGGTGATGGTGGCCGTGACCATTGTAGCCATCGCCCTTTCCGCCGTCTACAAACTCTATTCGCAGGCGTTCGCCATGAATCAGAGCGCCCGTTTCTACACCACGGCCGCGCTGCTGGCTGAAACGAAACTGGCAGAGCTGAACGCCCAGGCCCCCAGGGATCTGACCAGTGACACCGGTGACTTCGAAGATGCCTATGCCGACTATCGCTGGGAAATCACCGTCACCGAGGTTGCGGCCGAGGCGCTCACCCTCTCCCTGCAGTCCATGAGACAGATCGACATTGTCATCACCCACGCTCAGCAGGGAGATACGTTCTCGCTGCGAACTTACCGCTTTGACAATAATGTCTAACCGAAGGAGATGCATGGGGTATCGTACCCGCAAGGGTCCAATTGGGGCCATGGATGGGTTCACCCTCATCGAGATCCTGCTGGCCATCTTCATCTTCAGTATCCTGGTAACGACCGTATTCGGCAGTTTCGGCGTACTCTCAGACGGTGCTGAGATCCTCAAACTGGACACCGGCCTGCACCAGGCCGCGCGGGCCAGCCTGGACCGCATCACGCGGGATCTAAGACAGGTCCATTTTGCCCTACCGCCGCTCTACCGCAAGCCCGGTTTCAACGACGATCCCCATGAGTTTCGTCTTGTGGGCGGCCAGGCCGATGCGGGCAACGCCGACTTTGACCAGTTGCGCTTCGCATCCCTTGCCCATATCACCTTCCATGGGGACCCTCGCCTCGGGATTGCCCGCATCATCTACTATCCTATGGAACTGACCCCCGATAATTGGGTGTTGCGGCGGGCGGATCATCTTTATCCCTATCCCGAGTTTGAGCCCAACAACCAAGACCCCATCCTCTGTGAAGCACTGCTGGAATTCAAGCTCACCTACTACGACGCCGAAGGCGGCGATTTCGAGCAATGGGATACCGAATCGGACGACTACGACTTTGCCAGTCCGCGGTCCATCGCCATCACCCTCCGAACCGGTACGCCGGAGCGTTCTGTGACCCTCAAGACGCGTGTGGATCTGCCCGTCTTCCGCCTGCCAGTGGAGGAGGAGTGATGGCGGCTGCGACATACGGCGAAACCACCGGCCGGCGCGCGCTAGCGTCGCAGCGCGGAGTGGCCCTTCTCATGACCCTGACAGTGATTGTCCTGTTGATGACGGCCGGACTGCATCTCAATCGTCAGGTGCGCAAATCCCTTGAGATGGCCGCAACCCAGAGAGACCAGCTTCTCATGAATGAAATGGCCCTATCCGGCGTCCACGCCGCCATGGCGATGCTGATCAAGGATCGCCAGGATAGCGAAACCGACTCCCTACAGGAGGATTGGGCGTCCGCGGAAGCGATGGCGGCCGCCCTGGCCGCCCTGCCCTTCGAAAACGGCACGTTGGAGGTGGTGATCAATGACGAGCGTGCCAAGATCCAGATCAATGCCCTGGTCAACTTCCCCGATGGACGGCAATTCAACCCGGATCAGCATACGCTCTGGGATCGCTTTGCCAAACGCCTGCTGGATCTTTACACCGCCATCGAGACAGTTGAGATGGACGACACCGATACCGCCACCATCATAAATTCGGTGAAAGATTGGTTAGATAGCGGCGAGGATGATGCCATCACCGGCCTGAGCGGCGCAGAGTCGAGCTATTACGAGGATCTCGATCCACCCTACGCCTGTAAGAACGGCCCATTTACCCACTTGGACGAGGTCAGCCTGGTGAAAGGCGTCACGCCGGAGCTCTTTTTTGGATTCGGTGAACTCATGGGCCTGTCCAACTACCTGACCATTTACGGTGCCACCGAAACCGATGACAATCGATTCCGCTACGACGGCAGAATCAATATCAATACGGCCGAGCTGCCGGTGGTGGCCGCCCTATTGGAAGAGGACGTCGCCGATTGGGCCCAGGCCCTCATCGACTACCGCGACGAGCAGACCGACGGCACGTACGCCCACGACGTGACGCGCCAGAATTGGCACAAGAATGTGCCTGGTTTCAGCGGCATCACGATCGACGAAAACCTGATCACCATAGAGAGCAATTTCTTCAGAGTGACCGTAACGGCCGGCATTGACGACGTTAAAATGACGCGACACGCCGTTGTACACCGGCGCAACAATCCAGATACCGGCCGATGGTATTGTAAAATCTTGAATTGGCAGGCAGATTGACGTATGGTTGGCGGCGCTGCTAGTTGCGTTTTGCGCCCGGTCGAGGGCCTTTCCCGGCATCCTCAGCGCCATCTCGGGTGGCCCTGCCGAACACTGCGGTTCAGCCGGGCATGAAACCTGCACAACTAGCACCATTTCGACCCACATCCGCTATACCTTGACGACATCTACCGGTATGGAACGGTGGAGATCTGAAACCCATGAGCCGAACCCTTCTAGGATTGGATATCCGCCACGACACGGTCACTGCCGTCGTCGTTCAGGCGGGAATGAAGCAACGCCATATCGAGGCGTGTAAATCGGTTTCCTTCTCACGCGAGGCAGATGAGGAGGGGGGCTTGGGCGAAGCCCTCGCCAGAATTGGAGAGGAGATTGAGCTGAGTGGGGCGGTTAGCGCCGTCTCGCTGCCGGCGGACCGCATCTCCTATCGCAACCTGGAGGTCCCCTTCCGTGACGAACGCAAGATCGCCCAGATTCTGCCATTTGAGATGGAACCCGCCATGGCCGGCGGCATCGAGGAGATGGCGGTGGATTTCATGCCGGTGCGGCTGGCAGAATCCTCCGAGATCCTGGCCGGTGCGGTGGACAAACAGCTCCTTGAGGACAGCCTGGCGGCCCTGATCGCCAATGGCATAGATCCCGTCGTGATCACCGCCGGTGCCCTGCCCACTGCGCTCAGCATCGCCCGCATGGCGACCACACCGGAGCGGACGGTTCTGGTGGATTCGGACGAAACCCACCATACCCTCTACCTCATCGAAAGCGGCCGCATCGCCCTTATTCGGCCCCTCCACCGCGGAAAAACGCCCCAGGCCGACATCCATGCCTTGGGGAACAATATTCTCCGTACCATCACCAGCTATGAGGAGCTGCGTGAAATCCCCTTCGAACCGGATATGGTCCTGCTCACCGGTTACGGCATCGATGTGCCGGCAGCGGAAAAACGGGTGTCCGAATTTCTCGAGCTGCCGGTCGAGCGCATCGACTGCGTAGCGGTGCCCAACGATCTGGAGCCGGTGGTTTCCTTGGAGGAGTGGAATCCCTGCCGCACGCAAAATGCCCGCGCACTGGCCCTCACAGAACTGGAAGGTTGGGACTGTCTCAATTTCCGGAAGCGGGGCCGCAGTCTCAAGCGCCAATGGCGTGACTACCGAGAGCAATTCATCGCCACCGGCGTCCTGGTCGCCGTCGTCTTGGCCCTATTCCTGGGAGGCTATCTCTATGCGGGTAGATCGCTGAAAGATCGGCAGGCCCAGCTCGACCAGGAGCTAACGACACTCTTCAAAAAGACCTTCCCTGAGGTCACCAATATCGTGGACCCGGTTCATCAAATGAAAACCCGCATCGAGGAGATGCGCCAGGCGGCGGTGGGGGCGCCCAGCGTCAGCGGCGGCCATCGGGCCATCGACGTCCTCTATGCGGTGAGCAGTGGGATCGGCAATGAAACCGACGTGGAGCTGACCCGCCTCGTCATCAGTCCCGACAGTGTGCTGGTGGATGGCGATACGGCGGGCTTCGAAGAGGTCGATCGTATCAAGAACCAACTTGAGCAGAATGAAATTTTCTCAGCGGTGACGATCAGCTCCGCCAATATGGATAAATCTGGCAAACGCGTGCGTTTCAAACTGAAACTGCAACTATCCTAATGGCGGCGCACCGTGGTGGGTCTGGTCGTCGCCGATATCCGCTGCCACTCCGCGGACGACTTTGCCAAGAACCGTGATACGGATCGCCCACCCCGCAATAGATCGATCCGAAAACAATAGGACATCGCATGGAGCTGCCCATAAATCTCAATCAGTTGAATCCGCGGGAAAAAATCATTCTGGGCGTTGGCGCAGCGGCCCTGGTGGTTTTTATCCTCGTGCAATTTATCATCTTCCCCATTGTGGATCGCCAGGAGGTGCTCCAGCGCAGTGTGGCCGGGAAGCTCACGGCCGTCCAGGAGATGCGCTCCCTGAGTACCGAAGCGGAGGCGCTCAAGCAGCAGCAGAATCGCTCGACCCAGCGGATGGGACGTCGCCCGCGGGGATTCACCCTTTTTTCCTTTCTGGACGGGCTGGCCGGCAAGACGCAGCTCAAGGGCAACATCGATTACATGAAACCCTCCACAACCGAACCAAAGGGGAGCCCATATAAAGTGTCGGTGGTGGAGATGAAACTGGTGGGCATCAACATGGAGCAGTTGGTCTCCTACCTGTACCGCATCGAGACCTCGGCCAACATGGTGGAGATCAAGCGTCTGGCCATCACGAAAACGGATCGCAAAGCGGGCTTTATCAACGCCGTACTCCAGGTGGAGACCCCCCTGGTGTAAGGCAGTACGCGCCATCATCGGTGGGCAACATCAGGGCATAACAAGACGGACCACTCTATGGGCAGTTTCCAGAAAATCCTTCTCTACATCGCCTTCACGCTTGTCATGGTGGCGGTTTTCCTCTACCTCCTCTTTCCATCTGACACCTTGCGCACCTACATCCAAGCACAGGTGCGACAGAACGCACCTGACGTGTCGTTGGAGATTGGTCAGGTCTCGGCCGCCTTTCCCCCCGGCCTCGTCCTCGCCAACGTCCTGTGCGAGTACCAGGAGCTGCCCCTGCTGACTGCCAGCCGCGCCGTTGTGCGGCCGGCGCTTCTAAAATTGTTGGGCAGCGAGAAGGTCGTCAACTTCAAAATCGACACCAGCGATGGTGCCATCGACGGCCGTAGTGTGATCAGGACCGACAAGCAGACGGCCCTGGCGATGGACGCCGCCATCGACGGCGTCGCCCTCCAGGAGATCGCCGGTCTGCGGGCCATCCCCGACTATATCATCTCCGGCCTGCTGAGCGGAACGATCACCTACAAAGCCACGACGGGTCGCAGCGGCAGCGGTACCGCCGATCTGACGGTGGCCGGCGCCAGGTTTGAACTGGTCAATCCCATGTTCGGCTTTGAAAGCTTCAGTTTTCCCAGCATCGAGGCCCAACTCAACCTGTCGCCCCGACGCCTCCAACTGCGTCGCTGCAACCTCAACGGCAATGAGATCGACGGGAATATCAGCGGCTCGGTGATGCTGCGCACACCCATGGGGCAAAGCCGCCTGAACCTCTCCGGGGTTTTGCGACCCCATGCGGACTTCATGGCCAGGCTACAGACGAACCTACCCGTGGCACTCCTGGGCGGCCGGAATCTGGGACAGAAAGGATTGCCCTTTCGCATCACGGGTACCATCGATCAACCCGGATTCTCGTTGAGATAGGCGCAATAGAATAGGGATAACCCCATGACCACTCGCATTTTGACCATCGTGAATCTCATCTGCCTGACGGCGGCCGCTTATTTGGGCGTTGGCCTTTTTTACAAGGCCTTGGGCCGACAGCTGGCCACAACCCCGGTGGTGACCGCGGCGGTGATCCCCCAGGCCAAGGAGATTCGGGAACGGCCCAAAGCCGAAAGCCACTATCGGTCGATCCTAGATCGCGACCTGTTTAAAACCAAGGCGGTCGCGGCGCCGGTGCCTGAGCAGAAGACCGAGCTCAATTTAGAAGCCCTCGAACAGACCAAGCTCAAGCTGAAGCTGTGGGGCACGGTGGCGCCGCCTGAGGAAGCCACTCAGCGAAGCGACGCCAAGGCTTACGCTGTCATCGAAGACACGACGCTTCGCCAGCAAAATCTTTACCGGAAGGGCGACAGCATCCAGAACGCCTCGGTGAAGGCCATATTGCGCGAGAAGGTGATTTTAACGGTCAATGGTAAAGATGAGATTCTCGAGATGGAAAAACTCCAAGGGGGTATCGGCGGTCCCATCCGCCGTAGCGTCGCCAGCAGGTCCGTCTCTGCAGCCCAGGTGGATAGCCCCAGACGGGCCCAGCGCATCACCCTCAAGCGCTCGCTCATTGAAGACTCGATCCAAGACATCACCAAGCTGATGACCCAGGTCAAAATCACGCCACACATGGAAGATGGTGTACCCAACGGCCTGGCATTGTCCAATATCCAGCCCAACTCCATCTTTAGGCGCATGGGACTGCGCAACGGAGACGTCCTGGTTGGCGTGGATGGACAGCAGATCCAATCGGTGGATGACGCGCTGCGTCTTTACGACAATTTGAAAACCGCCGATAGCGTCTTGGTAGACCTCAAGCGACGGGGTCGCGAAAAATCGATCGAATACAACGTCAAATAGGGGCCCCGCTCAGCACAACACCGCTGTCAAACCGATAGGAACCGCAAGACGGACGCGATTATGACACAACCGACACCACCACGAAGCCACCATCGTCTGAGAGGCGCGCTGCCATTGGCCCTGGCGGGCTGCATCATTCTGTGTTCCGCCATCACCGGTCTCGGCGCCGATGCGCAAACCCCAGCTCCGGAACAAGCCAATGCCACCCGAGACAGCAGCGCCCGCTTTGTTTCCATAGACTTCAACAACGTGGACATCAACGTCTTCGTCAAGTTCATCAGTGAGCTGACGGGGAGGAACTTCGTCATCGATCAGCGGGTCAAAGGAAAGGTGACCATCATCTCGCCGGCCAAGATCTCCATCGACGAGGCGTATCGGGTTTTTCACTCCGTTCTGGAGGTGCATGGTTTCACCACGGTTCCCTCGGGTGAAGTCACCAAAATCGTCCCCTCCCCGGACGCACGCACCAAAAGCATCGATACCCGCCTAAGCCGACGTCAACTCGAAGACGAAGACCGTATCGTTACCCAGCTGATTCCCCTCAAATATGCCTCGCCCGACGACGTCAAGCGTTTACTGACGCCCCTGGTGAGCAAATCGAGCGTCATCCTCAGTTATGCCCCATCCAGCATGCTGATCATCACCGATGTGAGCTCCAATCTCAAACGCCTCAGCAAACTCATTGAAGCGGTGGATGTCGCCGGCACGGGTCAAAAGGTCACCGTGCTGCCGGTGGAGTTTGCCGACGCCTCCAAATTGGTCAAAATCCTCGGCACCGTCTTCAAACCCACCGGCCCGAGACCCAAGGGCGCGCCGGTCGTGGGCATCTCCTTTATGGCCGACGAACGAACCAACAGCATCATCATGCTCTCCGGTGAGGCGGAGAGCGAACGGGTCAAGCGGCTGGTGGCCCTGCTGGACAAGGAAACGCCCCGCGGAAAGGGGAATATCCACGTCTACTACCTGGAGCACGCAACGGCCGAAGATATCGCTTCGGTACTCCAGGACATCCCCCAGAAGGGCACTGCCACCAAGGCAGCCCCCGGCAAGAAAACCCAGCCAGTACTCTCCCAGGACGTCCGCATCACGGCCGACAAGGCCACCAACAGCCTGATCATCACCGCCTCAAAAGAGGATTACGAGGTGATTCAGGACATCATCCGCAAAATCGACATTCCCCGTGCCATGGTTTATATCGAAGCCCTCATCATGGAGGTGAATGTCAACAAGGATTTTCGCTTGGGAACAGAGTGGCAAGTGGGGGAAGAGACCACTTATGATGACCGCGACGCCATCTACGGCGGTGGTTTTACCGGCTCAAATCTATCCTCCCAGGACCTGAGCACCGGCGCGGTTGGGCTGGCCGATGGCTTCTCCCTGGGCGTCTTCGGCGAAGCATTGAGCATTTCGGGCGTACTCTTCCCGTCCATTTCGGCGGTGGTCAATGCCTTCCGGCAGGACAGCGACGTCGAAATTCTCTCCACCCCGCAGATTCTGACCACCGACAATGAGGAAGCCAAGATCTACGTGGGCAGCAACGTCCCCTTTCAAACCAAAGCCACCACGACCGACAATGACACCTTCAACAGCTTCGAGTACCGTGATGTGGGCAAAACCCTGCTCATCACCCCCCATATCAGCAAGGACCGCATGGTGCGCATGGGGATCACCCTTGAGGTCACTGACCTGGAGTCGACCACCGACTTTCGGCCCACGACGCTGAAGCGCACCGTGGAGACCACGGTGATCGTGCAGGACCAGGGGACGGTGGTGCTGGGCGGTCTCATCGATGACAGTATCGACAACACGGATCTCAAAGTCCCCTGTCTGGGAGACATTCCGCTACTGGGGTGGGCCTTCCGCAGCCAGGCGCGCAACCGTGAAAAGACCAATCTCTATATATTCCTGACCCCCAAGGTCATCAAGGATCCCACGGAGGCCACAGCGGTTTACAAAGACAAGCGCACCGAGATTGAAACCGTCCGCGAGGGAACGGTGGAGCTCTTTCGGCGGGAGGAGCGCTCCACCATCGAGGTGCCGGCACCGGGCACCACGACGGAGCCTCGCTCCGCTGTGGATCCGGAGGCGATCGCCCCCCAAACAGATGCGGACATAGAGGGCAAGCCTTACCAGTTGGAGGTCGCCGCCTACGACGCCAAATCACCGGCCGAAGCCCTCACTGGCCAGCTCCAGCGCAAAGGGTTTCCCGCCTATCTTCACCAGAGCGCCGCGGCGGAGCAAGAACGTTATCGGGTGCGCCTGGGAGCTTTCGAGACCCTGGGCGAAGCCCAGCTCTATCAGGAACTCCTCGATGATGAGGGGATCGCGGGGAAGATCCTCACTCAGCCCGCTCAGCAGTAGCGCCCTCACGGTCAAAACGGCGAATTCCACGGGCCTTCGAGCATACCGAACCGATAAAAGCGTGACACCACGACCATGCGAAAAGACTTCGGCACCATACTGCAACAGACCTACGGCCTAAACGCCGAAGACCTGCAGGACGCTCGCAAGATCAAGCGTGAAAAGGGCGGCAGCCTGGGGGAAATCCTCATTCAGCGCGAGCTGATCTCCGAACCGGACCTGCTCAACGCTTACAGCCTGCTATACGACATCCCCTTTTGGCCCGAGCTGCCCATGGAGAGTTTGGGCAGCGAACTGGTGGAAAGAGTTCCCATCCAGTTTCTGAAAAAACACACCATGGTACCGCTGGCCGTGCGGGGTGGATTGGGGGACAGTCAATCCGCATCGACAGAGGAGGAGAGTGGCCTCAAAACGTCCCTGCTCAGCCCGCCGCTTCACATCATTGCCGTTCACGATCCCACCACCTTCCAACCCCTGGACGATCTGGTTCGCATGCTCGATCTGGACGACCACACGCTGGTGCTCTCCACCCGCAGTGCCATCACGGCGGCGATCAACCTCTTTTTCGACGCCAGCCGGGACTCAGCCGAACAGCTGGTTCAAGACATGGCGGAGGATGGCAGCGACATCATCAGCGAAATCGAGGATACGGCCGACCTGTTGGAAGACACCAGCGACGCCCCCATCATCAAGCTGGTCAACCACATCATCAGCCAATCCACCAAGGCGCGGGCCAGTGATATCCACATAGAGCCTTACCAGGACAGTTTTAAGGTGCGCTATCGGGTGGACGGCATCCTCTACGACCTGCTCAGTCCCCCCAAGTGGATTCAACCGGCTTTGACCTCGCGCATCAAGGTGATGGCCAAGCTCAATATCGCTGAAAAGCGCCTGCCCCAGGATGGGCGTTTCGAGGTCAAGGTGGGCAGCCAGGTAGTGGACGTGCGTGTCTCCACCCTGCCCACCCAGTTTGGCGAGCGAGTGGTGATGCGTCTGCTCAACAAGAGCGGGTCGATCTTGGAGATGGCCGAACTGGGGCTCAGCGGCGAACGCCTCGAGCAGATGAAGGCCTTGGTGAGGTCCCCCAACGGCATCATCCTCGTCACCGGCCCTACGGGCAGTGGCAAGACCACCAGCCTGTACGCCACCCTCAACTCCATCAACACCCCCGACATCAACATTATCACCATCGAGGATCCGGTGGAGTATCAGCTACCCGGCATCAGCCAGATCCAAGTCAATCCCAAGATCGATCTGACCTTCGCCCGCGGCCTGCGCTCCATCGTGCGCCAGGACCCGGACGTGATTCTGGTGGGGGAGATCCGCGATCGTGAGACGGCCGAAATCGCCGTCCAGTCGGCCCTCACCGGCCACCTGGTCTTTTCGACCCTGCACACCAACGACTCGGCAAGTGCCATCACCCGCCTGGTTGACATCGGGGTCGAACCCTTTCTGATCTCCTCATCGGTATTGGCCGTCATCGCCCAGCGCCTGGTGCGCGTGCTCTGCGATCACTGCAAAGCGCCAGAGGAGAACATCGAGGCGATCGGCGCGCTCGGTGTCGAGGCGGGGACGATTGCCGATCATATGGTCTACAGGGCTGTCGGCTGCGACCAGTGCTTTCAAACCGGGTACCGCGGACGCATCGCCATCTTCGAAATCATGACCATGAGCACCACTTTGAAAGGCCTCATCCAAAAAACCTACGATAGTTTCCGGATAAAGGAGCAGGCGGAGATGGAGGGGATGGTCACCCTGCGCAGCGACGGTGTCGATAAGGTCTTGGGTGGGATCACTACCATAGAGGAGGTGATTCGTGTCACCCAGATATAGACGGCCCACCGTTGGCCTCATTGTCGCGACAGCCGCCATCTTGACGATCTGGCAACCGATGGTCGCCAGCGCCCAGTCCAGCAGCGAACATCCCTCCGCCATCGCCTTGTCTGAGCCGCTGTCTTCGCCACTGGCCCAGCAGATCGGTTTCTTTCGGCGGTTCCTCAGCCGGGCCGATGGCGATCGCTGTCCCATGACACCCTCCTGCTCCACCTATGCCCTGCAGAGTTTGCGCAAACATGGCAGCCTGAAGGGTTGGGTGATGACCTGTGATCGCCTGCTACGCTGCGGGCGGGATGAGATTCACCGGAACCCTGTGGTGCGGGAGGGACATCGTCGCCGAATCTACGACCCTGTCTCGAACAACGATTTTTGGTGGTGGAAGCCACCCCAGGCCGCACCAGCGGCCGCCCCCTGAAGGCCGACGTGATGCTGCGCCTCCGCAAGCCCGATCGGACGACAACGGCGCTATTGTATTGGGTGGCCCTCGCCATCGCCATGGCCGGGGGCACTGCGCACTGCCGAGCGGCGGAGGTCCGCATCACGGCCGATGCACAGTTTGACTATGCCCAAGAATGCCTGAAGGACCAGGTCTACGATTGCGCCATCGCCGAATTTCGACGCTTCGCCCACTTCTTCCCTGAAGATCCTCGGGTCGCCGAAGCCCTGCTCCAGATTGGCAGAGCCCAACTCCTCTCGGACAATGCCGCCGAGGCGGTCAAGAGCTTTGAGGACGTCATCCGCCGCTTCGAGGGCACCCCCGCCGCCGTCCAGGCGGCCTTCCTGCAAACAGAGGCCTGGGTACAGCGGGGGGCGCCCAATCAGGCGCTGTTGGCCCTCGACAACCTTATCCGGTCCAGTCGGGACGCCGCTGTGCAGGACCGTGCGCGTTTCCGCAGTGCCTGGATCCATATCGATCGGGGGGATTGGCCGGCCGCGCGCGCAGCGTTGACCACCATCTCTGCGGATAACCGCGCCCAATACCGCACCGACCTTCTACTGGCCGATCTGACAGCGGCGGATCGCATCCCCTCCAAGTCCCCTACCCTGGCCGGAAGCCTCGCCATCCTCCCCGGTCTGGGGCAGCTCTACTGCGAGCGCTACTCGGATGCCGTTATTGCCTTTCTGGTCAACAGCGGTTTGATCTGGGCCTCAGTGGAGGCGTTCAGCCATGAGCTCTATGCCCTGGGCGGCGTCATCGGATTTGTGGGGCTGGGATTCTACACCGGCAATATTTACGGTGCCATCGGAGATGCCCACAAATACAACCGCCAGGCCGTCAGGGCTTTCAGCAACGGCCTCACCAAGCGCTGGCGCGTGGGCATGTTGCCGCCCCCCCAAAAGGATGGTATAGGCCTCGTGCTGCAAGTTGACTTCTAGGTCGCCAAGACGCAAGAGTCGCGATGCAAAGGGATCGGCTGTCGGTCCAATCCGCGGGCGTTTGGGGAGAGCGAGGATGGCTGTCGTATCAAAAATCGTCAAATGGCTCATCCTGGCCGGTCTGTTTGTCCTGGTGGTAGGCGTCAGCGCCTATCTGACCCTGACGGCCATCATCGACAGCGAAGCGGTGGTCGTCATCCCCGACCTGCGCGGCAAGCACGTCGTATACGCCCTGGAACGGCTCACCGACCTGGGCCTCAACACCAAGGTTAAAGGCTCCAGCTACAACCACGACATCCCAAAGCATCACGTCATTCTCCAGAATCCCGAGCCGGGCGCCGAGGTGAAGAGCGGCCGAGACGTGAACCTCTCTCTCTCGCGTGGCCCCGATTCGATCCAACTGCCCAACGTCATCGGGCTCTCTCTCCAGCAGGCACGCGTCATCGTGGAGAGCAACGACCTCAAGGTGGGGAACCTCACCTACAGCCACCACCGCCGCATCCCCAGGCAGCACCTCATTGGACAATACCCCCCGGCAGGCACTCAGACGGCGACGCAACAAGCGGTGGATCTGCTGGTGAGCCTGGGGCCGCGCCCAAAGGGTCTGAAGGTACCGGACCTCAGTGGGGTGGATCTGGACGAGGCGGCCCGTTTACTGGATCGATATGGTTTGAGTGTCGCCCAGGTGGGCACCCGCCACCAACCCGGTCATAGAGCGAATGTGGTGATTTCCCAATCACCCCCGCAGGGTCAGCGCTTGGCTTCGGGTGAGGCGGTCTCCCTGGTGCTCAATCGGCTGCCGCCGGATCTTGAGCGCCCCACCGCGATCAGCGGCGGATTGCACCTCTTTCGCTACCGCACCCCCCAAGGCTTTCTTAAGCACCAATTGCGGGTACGACTCAGTCAGGGGGATGTGACCCGGGACCTGCACGATGCCCTCGTACCGCCAGGCCAGGAGATCTGGCTCCTGGTCGCGGGACCTCGGCCGGCCTCCCTCTTCGTCTACCTGGACAATGATCTGGTGGAGACGAAGGTCTTGGACTGATCGCGGGCTTCGTGGACAGGTCGGCGCATGGTGCGTTATCGGTTGTATTCTCAAGTAATTACAAAGGCAAGAAAGGAGTCCCACCCCCATGCCCCACTACATTGCCCCCTCCATCCTGAGTGCCGATTTCGCCCGCCTGGGTGAAGAGATCAAGGCGGTGGACCGCGCCGGTGCCGACTGGATCCACGTGGATGTCATGGATGGCCACTTCGTGCCCAATATCACCTTTGGACCCGCCGTGGTGGCGGCCATCCGTCCCCACACCGATTTGACCATCGACGTTCACTTGATGATCAGCGATCCCGACGCGTATATCCCGGCGTTTGCCAAGGCCGGCGCCGACTACATCTGTGCGCATGTGGAGACCAGCGGCCATCTGCACCGCACCGTGCAATTGATCAAGGAATCCGGCGCCAAGGCGGGCGTGGTGCTCAACCCAGCAACGTCATTGGAGAGCCTGGAGTGGATTGTGTCGGATCTTGACTACGTCCTCCTCATGAGCGTCAATCCCGGATTCGGTGGTCAGGCGTTCATCGACGCAAGCATAGAGCGGATTCGGCGTGTCAAGGAGAAGCTGGTGGCCAAGGGCAGCGCGGCCCTCATTCAGGTGGACGGGGGGATCAACCCCACCACCATCGCAGCGGTCGCCCAGGCAGGGTGTGACGTGTTTGTGGCAGGCTCGGCGATTTTCGGTACAGACAATTACCAGAAGACGATTGCCGATCTGCGCAGACGGATCGGTTGACGCTTATTGGCAGGGGCCACCCTCCCCATCAGCATCGCGTGATTCGTGGTAACTGTCCAATCGCAGGCGGATCCGCTTGCCGATCACGGGGCGCCGGCCCCCGGGGACAACGGATAGCCTGGGAGACCGTTTGGGGCCAAGGCATCCGGCAAGGTTCCCGGCAGAGAGAGTCGAAAGGTGGTGATCAGGTCCAGGCCGCCGCGGTCCCCATCGATGGTCAGTTCCACCGGGTTGTCCAGGGAAAGGTAGGCCCCAAACGCCTCGCCCGCATCGCCGATGAAATTGTCGTTGTCCATATCGGTGCCGGCGACGAGATAGTAATTGCCCGAACGGACATCCGCCACGGTAAAATTGCCGTTGGTCTCGCTTGCCTGGGCCTGCGCCGTCACAAGACCGGTGACGCTGTCGACAAGCAAGATATAGTGGTTGGCGAGATCGCCTGGCGTGGTTTCCGCCAAGACCTGCATACGGACCGTGATCGACTGGGTGTCCGCACTGCTGACCAACGCCAGATCAGCGGTGTAGATACCGTCGGCCAGGCCCGTGCGATCCACCATGACGCGGTAGGTACCGAAACCGTTCGCATCCACGGCATTGGCCTCCGCCTGCACCCAATCGGTATCACTGTCCAGAGAGAGGATGGTCAGCGCATCCGACCCCAGGCGACTGACTGCCAAAGAGAGGTCCGCATCGGTGCGACCAAACGTAAGGGCCGAGGGAGCGACCAGGACCACTGTGGGGGCGTTTTCCTGGGCGCTGAGCACACTTTGGTAAGCGTCTATCAGGCCATGGCCAAACTCGTCATCCCGGCCCATGGCGCCCAGATCGCGCGTCAGTTCTCCGCTGATCAGCCGGGCATCGAAATCGTCGGGTGTCATGTCCGGGTCGACGGCCTTCATCAGGGCCGCTACGGCAGCTACGTGGGGGGCCGCCATGGAGGTACCCTGTTGATAGCAATAGACCATATTGACGGGAGCGGCGGCATCGTCGCTCTCCTCACCGCAGGTGCTGAGCACCCCGTCCGGGTAGCCGTCACCATCTGAATCCACCCCCATATCGCCGCCCGGCGCGGCCACATCCACCATCGCACCGAAGCTGGAGTAAGGTGCTTTTGCCGCCAGGTTGTCCACTGCCGACACACTCACCACCCCATCGTAACTGGCTGGATATTGGGGGGTTTGGTCCCCACTGTTTCCGGCCGCTGCAACGATGATGAGCCCGGCGTTGCGGGCGGCGGTGATGGCGCTCTGCTCTGACGTCGAGAACTGTTCACCGCCCAGGCTCATGTTGATCACATCGGCCCTCTGGGACGGCAATAGCCGGGTTTGGTTGGATAGACCGGCGGCGTAGCGGATCGCCTGTATGAGGTCGAGGGAGGTGCCCCCCCCGACGCCCAGCACCCGCAGCGGCATGATCCGGGTTTGCCAGCCGACGCCGGTGACACCACCGGCATTGTTGCTCCGGGCGGCGACGGTACCGGCGACATGGGTGCCGTGAAAGCTGCTGTTTCGCAGGAGGGAATCCCCCGGATCATCCGGATTGTCGTCCCGTCCGTCGCCGTCATTGGCAATGTTGGCATCGGCTATGAAATCGTAGCCGGCCACCAGTTGGCCCTGCAAGTCGGGATGTTCCAATAGAACCCCCGAATCGATCACGGCCACCAGCACTGCTGGCGTGCCCTGGGTCTGCTCCCAGGCATTGGGCAGATTGATCAGGGGGTAGTGCCACTGATTTTCGAAATAGGTATCGTTTGGCGTCACCGCCAGGGCGTAGCGACGATAGTTTAAATCGACGGTCTCGATGCCCGCTTGGGTGCGCAGATAACGGACCATCTCCAAGGTGTCCCATTTGGCCAGACGGTCGCCGTCGCCAGGATCGATGTGACGGCGGTGATGGGTGTCGAGACCGCTGGTGAAGGCGCGCACTGGGCTGCTGGCGTCATCTCCCACCGAAAAGCGGATCAATTGGGGACCGTGTTCACCGTCGGCCGTGATGCCCAAGGCGGTGAGGTCTGCCGAAACGCCCGCGCTCGCCTGCCGAGCCGCCGTCGCATAACGGTCGGCGGACACGGTCACAATGGCTTCGCCGGGAATGAAGTCATCGCTCAACCGCAACGCTTCGCTTGCGGCAGTTGGCGGAATTTCGGCCAGATTGATGCTCAGGCTGTAGTTGGCAGCACCGGTTTCTGCGAACACCTCCAAAAAATAGGTGCCCGCCGCATCGATGGTAAGGGATTGGGAGTTCCCGGCACCTCTGGCGGTGTCCACCAAGCGTCGCGCATCATCATAGAGGAAGAGATGGATTTGACTGGCAGCATCCTCACTGAAACTGAGAAAAATGGTTTGTCCACGAGTGCAGGTGACTCGATAGAAGTCCGACGGGTCTCCTGAATCGAAGCTGTTGCCGGTGGCCCCTTGGCCCCTGCGGTTGACATAGCCACCGAGGACCGCCGGAACCGTCAGTTCCTGGGCCTGGCCGAAATTATCGTTATCGACGGTCGTGGCGCCCTCGTCGTTGGTATCCAGGTCCACGAAGGTATTGTCCGCCACACCGATGGTCCCGCTGAGGCTGAATCCAGGGGGCGGATTCTGCCCGTTATCGTCCCCATCGTCATCGTAGCGTCCGCCCTTGTTGCAGGCGAACAGAAAAACAAGTATCAGGGCGCTGAGATACCACTTCAGAATTGTTGTCCAGCCTCTATGGTTGGGCAGGCGCATCGCGGGATCCTCATCGTCGATTCTGGTTCACTGCTGGATCTGCATCCACCAATGGGTGATTCTCAAGTCCACACAGGGGCGGTCGACCGGTGGATTCGAGCATATTGATTGTTCTATTCGACTTTTTTTACATCCGTGGCCTCCGCTCCCCGCCGGGTCATTTCGAGGGTGTAGGTGACCCGATCGCCCTGGGCAAGCGTACGAAAGCCATCCATTACAATTGACCGATGGTGGACGAACACCTCCTCGCCGTCGATGCTTTCTATGAATCCGATCCCTTTGTCTTCATCAAACCACAGGACAATTCCCTCAGGCATACGACAGGCTCCTTTCTCGGCAGGTCTGCGCTCGTTGAGGCGTGCGTTCGGCGCGGGTACCAGATGATCACTCGGTTGGGCCATCGCCCGGCAGCCCGCAAATGGACCTTAGAGATTATGTAAAACCACCCATAATTGTCAAATCTTATTGAGGGTTGCCTAGACCGAGCGGGGGATCGGATGGCTGCCGCGACCATCCGCATTATCCGGCTGCCTGGACAGGTATGCCGCCATGGGGTATGAGGGGCCGAGCCTTGGTGTCAACCCCGCAATTAATGGAGCGACCGTTTGAAACCATCCGACAAGCTCGCCGTTGAATTGGAACGTCGTATTCTCCATGGGCTTTGCATGGAGTGGGTACAGATTCGCGATCAGCTCAGCGATGAGATGGCGGCGAAGATGCATCCCCCGCTCTTCTCCCTGAGCAACGCCGACGGGCGATTGGGCAGTTGGCATCCAGATCGGAAGGAGATCCGCATCAGCCGACGCCTGGTGTTGAACCATCCCTGGGATGCAGTCTGCGATGTGCTGCGCCATGAGATGGCCCACCAACTGGTTTCGGTTTTCTGGCCGAATCTGGAGGAAGCGCCCCACGGTGATGCCTTTCATCGGGCCTGCCACCATCTAAACGCCGATCCAACCGCCTCTGGCACCTACCCCACCCTGGATCAGCGAATATTTGGCAAAGCCGTCAGCGAGGAGGATCGCATCCTGATGCGTGTTCAAAAGCTCATGGCACTCTCCGACAGCCCCAATGTCCACGAAGCCGAAGCGGCCATGGTCAAAGCATACGCCCTCATCGCCAAATACAATTTGAAACTGCTGCGCCGCGAACACGCGGCAGCGTACGTCAGCGTATACCTCGGACAGCCGGCACTGCGGCATTTCCGCGAGGCCTACGCTTTGGGCGGTCTCTTGCAGCAGCACTACTTCGTCAGTGGCGTCTGGGTGCCCGCCTATGTGTTGGCAAAGGGAAAGATGGGCCGGGTGCTCGAGATTAGCGGCACGCGTGCCAACATCCAGATTGCGGCCTATGTCTATGATTTTGTGTCGGCCTATATCGAAACTGCTTGGGAGCGCTTTCGATCGGGCCGCAAGCTCTCCCGCTACCGCAGGACCGATTTCGCCACCGGCCTCATCGAGGGCTTCAGCCACAAGCTTGACAGTGCCGCCGACGCCGGGAACATGGCCGTCGCCGAGGTCCGCGCGCTCGTGCGCCGCGAGGAGGTCGGTCTGCAGCAGTATGTGGCCCGCCGGTATCCCCGCTTGAGCAATGTCCGGCGGGACGGTCAGGTGGATCCGGAGATCCACGCTGCAGGTGCGGCCGAAGGACGCAAGATGGTGATCAGCAAAGGAATTTGCGAATCGGGTGAATTGGGTTCGCCAGGCCTCCTAACGGCTGACAGCGGATCATGAGTGCGGTGTTTCCCAAGAAAAAAGGGCCCCTGGGGGCCCTCATCTTCTGACGTGCACGATAGTGGCGGGCTCATGCGCTTTCAAGCGCCGCTTTCTCCTTCCAGTAAGGATTGATGAGGTCCTCAAAGATCGTCATCGCAGCTGATGAGCCCTGACCGGTGGCGGTAACGATCTGCTTATAGCCGCCCTCCACATCCCCGGCGGAGTATATCCCCGGGATGTTGGTGCGGTGCTTGTCATCGTGCTGGATATATCCCTCTTCGGTTAATTCGACACCGGCCTTTCGGGCCAGTTCCACCGTCGGCGTGTAACCAATGGCGATGAAGACCCCGTCGGCATCAAGGGTGGCTGTCTCGCCGCTCTGATTGTTGAACACCTCGACCTTGTTGACTTTCTCCTCGCCCAGGATCGCCTTGATCTCGGTGTTCCAGAGAATGGGCACGCCGGCTTCTTTCAGTTGATGGACCAAAACTTCCTGCGCCCGCAGGGTGTCGCGGCGATGGACGAGGGTTACGTCGACGCCTTGGTGCTTGAGATGCATCGCCTCGGTAACGGCGCTATTGCCGCCTCCCACCATAAACACCTTGCGCCCTTTGAAAAGCGGCCCGTCGCAGGTGGCGCAATAACTCACGCCGCGACCGGAAAAGCGCTCCTCACCCGGGACGCCTAGGTGGACGTGACTGGCGCCGGTGGCCAGCAGCAAGGTTTTGGTCTTGAAGCGCCGCCGGGTGGTCTTGACCTCGATGAGGTCGCCCGGTTCGATGGAGAGCACCTCCTCACCCTTGAAGATCTGGACATACTGAAGCGCATGGGTCACCATGATATCCACCAATGTCTTGCCGCCGATCTGGGGAAACCCGGGATAGTTTTCTACGATCGGCGTGGTGGCGACCTGGCCTCCCAGGGCATCACGCTCCACCACAACTGTCTTGATGCCGCTGCGCTCAGCATAAATGCCGGCTGAAAGACCGGCGGGACCGCCACCCACCACCACCAGATCGGTCTCAACCAGTTCTGCGTCGCTGTCGGGTATAAAAATGGTCTGTGCCTCCAGTGCCAGCATCGAGGAGATGAAGACCTCCTCCTGCTGGGCACCCTTGCCGATCAGGACGTCATTGGCGTAAGCCTGCGGCACCGAATGCGCCTGGTATTGATCGGCCAGGTCGGGGCGGCACTGAATGTCGATCAGCTCGAGGCTGACCAGATCGGGCCGTTCAATGGCGGCTTGGATCCCGTTGACCGCCTCTTGGGGACAATAAGGGCAGGTGGGGCTGACGAACACCTTGATCTCCCGGGGTGCGTCGAGACGGGCCATCATCTTCTTGGACTGTTCGCTGAGGTTGCTCCGCCCCAGACCGGCGAATATGAGCAGCTCCAAAAAGGTGCGCCCCTCCTCTCCCATGGGGGCCCCCATCCAGCTGATGTTGTACTGCTCGGGAGATACCAGCAGCGTCGGACCCTCGGTGACGCCATAGGTATGGGCCATATCGTGGTCCAGACCGAATTCGCGGAAGCGAATCTTATCGGTCACTTCACGAAAGGCGCGCACGACCTGGCGTATGGATTGGGCGAAAACATCATCCATGCCGGGTGCCGTGAACAGGTATAGGTCGATATCGTTGGGCAGCTGGTCGAAGGTGCTGCGCAGTTGGTTCATGAAGGCGATCTCGTTGGCCCCTGCTGGATTCATTCCGGGATCGTATTGCTGTTGCATCGCCGCTCCTCCTTGATGGCTTAGCGTTTACGCTTAAATATGGTTTGACGTCGAGCCCGACATCGTTGGTAATGGCGCATTACTGAAAGATGACATCAAACTAAGGTAATATCCCCTTTTGTCAACAATGGATTCACAGCCCCTGCACCTCAATCTGCGCCTCGTACGAGGGGCGACCGGCATGCGGCTTGTGAGTTGCGCTTTGGTTGTGATTTGGATATGTTGTCGCTTCACAACCGGCCAATTTCATCTGCCCTAAGGAACCGATTAAACCCCAAAGGGTTACAAAACGTGAGCAGCGAATCCGCCAAACGTTTCAATATCGTCACCATAGGCGGCGGCAGTGGTCAATTCGCCCTCCTCTCGGGACTGCGTCAGGTACCGGAATTCGACCTCACCGCCGTGGTCTCCATGGTGGACAGCGGAGGCAGCACCGGTCGTCTGAGGGATGAGATGGGAATTCTGCCGCCCGGGGACATTCTCAAGTGCATTCTGGCGCTATCCCCCCACCAGGAGGTGGTCCGCCAGCTGCTGCTCAAACGGTTCAAGGTCGACCGACGCCTCAAAGGTCACAATGCGGGCAACATGCTCCTCACGATGCTCTCGCGCTATACGGGCAGCTTCTCCAGCGGCGTCTCGGCGCTGGCGGAGATCCTCGACGTCCACGGCAAAATCCTACCGGTTACCATGGACCGTGCGACCTTGGTGGCCGAACTCACCGACGGGACGCGGGTCTTTGGTGAAAGCGCCATCGACATGCCGCGGGGCACCCAGCGGGAAAAGATTCGAGACGTTTACCTGGTGCCCCACCACAGTGACGCCATCTCCATCTTTCCACCTGTTATGGAGGCCATCAACAAGGCTGACTTCATCATTCTTGGACCTGGTGACCTCTTTACCTCCATCATTCCCAATCTGGTGGTTCCGAGGATGCCGGAAGCCTTGCGCAATACCAGGGCTTCCCTGCTTTATGTTCTCAATATCATGACCAAATATGGTGAAACGCACAATTTTAAGGCCCGTGATTTCGTTGCCGCCCTGGAGGAGAACATGAAGCGCCCCATCGACGGGATTCTTTTCAATGACCGGCCGCCCTCCCCCGAACAGATGGCCCTCTACCGAGCCCAGAAGGCGGAGTGGGTCATTATCGAGGAGAGAGATTTCTTCTGGCGCGGGCGTCGGCGCTTCGGCGCGGATCTCATCGAAACAGACGGTACGGTAGTGCGCCACGATTCGACCAAATTGGCCACCCAAGTGCGTCGCATCGTTATGGAAGGCTTACTGCAATGACGGGGAAGGCAACACGCAGGATCATTATCGGTGTCATGGGCGGTGGCAGTGGATCCGACGAGAGCCTGGCAATGGCCAGGACGCTGGGACGGCAGATCGCCACCCGGGGATGGGTCCTGCTCAACGGCGGGCGCAACGCCGGTGTGATGGCCGCCTCGGCCCAAGGAGCAGCCGAGGCGGACGGGCTCACCATTGGTATTTTACCGGATAGCGATGCCGCCGATGCAGCCCCCTGCATTCAGATTCCCATCGTCACTGGCATGGGCAGCGCCCGCAATCTCATCAATGTCCTCTCCGCTGACGTGGTTATCGCCTGCCCTGGCGGTCCCGGTACCATTTCGGAAGTCGCCCTGGCCCTCAAGTATGGCAAACCCGTCGTCTGCATGGGGTGGACGCCCGGTCGCCTGTTTCAGACCTTTGAGGAGAGCGGCCAGTTGAGGACGACTCAGACACCCGACGAGACAGTGGCATTAACCGCCCGCCTCCTGTCCACCATCCGATTGCCCTCCCAGCGGTGAGGCCGCCCGCCCACTGCCAAGCACCACTTCACGGTGCCGCGGCGAGAAATGCTTCCGCCAGAAGGAGGTCCTCCGGCGTGGTCACCTTTATGTTCCGACGACTGCCGAGCACCAGGCGCACGGGCCTTCCCATGCGCTCCACCAGCGCAGCATCGTCGGTATCCTGAACTGCGGCGTCAGCGGCTCTGCGATGGGCCTCACGAATCAACGCCTGATCGAAGGCCTGGGGGGTTTGCGCCAGCCAGATGTTGTCACGGGGCTGGGTCTTTCGAACGGTCTGATCCCGGCGGGATTGTTTCAGGGTATCGGCCACGGGGACGGCCAGCAGCGCGGCACCGTGACCGGCTGCGGCGGATAGGCAGGCCTCGATCAGGTCGGGTCGGATAAGGGGACGCACCCCATCATGGATGGCCACCAAAGGGTGGCGGCAGTCCGTTGCGGACAATCCCCGTCGAACCGAATCCTGTCGTTCACGCCCGCCCGCGCATAGCGTGACGGGCGAAGAAATTTGGAGGGGACGCAAGATGTGGTCCGTCACCCACTCCAATTCTTGCGGCGGTGCCACCAGCGTGATGGCGGAGATAGCGCTGCAGGCGTCGAAGGCGCGCAAGGTGTGCGCCAATACAGGTTCTCCGGCCAGAGAGAGGTATTGCTTGCGGGTGGCCGACCCCATGCGCTTACCGGCGCCGGCGGCGACGATGAGGGCGGCACTATTCTCGATGGCGCTGGATGCGGTCATAGGGTCGTTTTCTACTCCACATGCGCCCACCGGCCAACTTCGGTGACCGTCAACGCAAATACTTCAACGCCTGGGGCAAGGGTACACCTTTGCCCATGGTATCCTCCCCGTAATTGACGCTGGCCAGGATCTCGATATCCTTGAGTGCCCGCAGGTCGCCTTCAAAGACCACTTCCGAGACCTCCTCTTTCTGGATCTTGCCGCCAGCCCACTGAATGTCGAGTACGCTGCTGGCGTCGAACTTGTCTTCGCCCACCCGAAGAATCACTTCACCTCCGTAGTGCTGGACGATTTTGGCCACGAGTAGGCTGGGGCGGCTGTGAAAGCCCAATTTCATTGGAATCCCGACCTGGATCTGTCCGCGCTCAATATTTTCATTGAGGATCTCACGAGCGGTCTCGCGCCCCGAGTTTAGAAAATGGCAGGCATAGTAGAGGCCGTAGTTGACGGTGCGGTCCAGGAGGCCCGCTGGGTCGATGAGGCCGGCCAGGCGATCGCGGACCCGACGGTAGGTGTCTTTGTAGCCCACCTCGAGCAGATGGCGCTCATAGAAGTGCAGCAGGCGCCCCATGAGCTGAAACAGGTGGAAGACCACGCTGAAATGACTGCGCAGCGCGCGCAGCTTGACATCACTCACCCGACGTCCGCCGTGCATGACATAGGTGTCGAAGGAGGACTGCAGGTTGTGCACCAGCATCTCAAATTGACGCACCTCGACCTCGTTGACCTTGCTGGGCACGATGGCCATCATCCCTTCGTAATCATACGGCTCATAGAAGCACATATGTTCCAGGTGGGCGGCGATGTCGAGAAACTCGCTGGCGATCTTGACCGTCTGCTTTTTCTGAATATCGGCCAATTGATCGTCGATGTCATAGGCCAGCATCTCGTTGGTCGTGATGCCCGGAAAATCTTCGGGCTGATACACTTCCTGTGGACAGGGGATCTCCAGTCGCTTGGCCTCTGCGAGGATATCGGGTGTCAGCTTGATAAGGGCTTGATTGAGAAACTCCTGGGTCTTTTCTCCTGCGCGGCGGAAGTGCTTGGTGTCGCCCACATCGTAGAAGATCAGACGATTCAATATATGCTTCTGAGAATAGGCTCCCAGGCTGATATGTCGGATGGCGGCGGTCAATTCACGGTAGAGAAACCACTCCTCGCTGTGTTTGGCGCCGTGGAAGTCCAGAAAATCTTCCAGCACCTGGGATGTGGCGATCAATTGACTGTAGAGACGCTTGGTGAACATCCCGCCGGCCGTGCCTTGTACTGCGATATAACGGCAGCTCTTCAGATAATCGTGGGAGAATATGCGCACTTTTTCCCGAAAGGAGATGTCGCAGGCGTTGGCGTTCAAGTTGTCGGCCCTTTCTACATCATATCTTCCTGGGTCTCGGCGATCGCCTGGTCGAGCTTCTCGCGCAAGGCTGGCGGCAACCCTTCGATATCCACGTTCAAAAAGCCGCGGACAATGGTGGAGACGGCTTCATCTTCGTCCAGCCCGCGAGCCATTAAGTATTCGATCTCGCGCCGGTCGATCTTGCCCACCGCCGCTTCATGGGACATCTCCACCCCAGGCACACTGCCGCTCAGTTCGGGGACGGCGTGCATCAGCCCGTTTTTGAGGATCAGCCCCTTGCACTCCAAATGCGCCTTGATCTCCGGGTGGTTGCCCACCAGATCGCCCCGTGCAATGATCTGGCCACCGGCGGCGATGGCGCGCGAGATGATCTCGGCCCGGGTCCGCGGAGCATCCAAGACCACCCGCGACCCCACATCCAAGTGGCAGCCTTCAGCGGCCACCAAAACGCTGTTGAAACGCGCCACGGCGCCGGGTCCATCCAGGTAGGTGGTGGGAAACATCTGCAAGGAGCCCACTGGCTTGAGCGAGATGTAGTTGGAGATATAGGTTGCATCTTGGCCAACATGGGTGACGGTGCGGGGCCGAACATTGACCGTTTCCCCCCAGTCATGCACCATGGTGAAGTTCAGCGTGGCGCCCTTCTCGATGTAGAACTCGGAAACACCCACATGCAAACCGGAAGTCAGGTGGGGCGCGGTGGCGCAACCCGTGATGATATGGGCGTCGGCACCGGCCTCGACGATGACGATGTTGTGGACGTTTTGGGAGAAATTGTTTTTGGCAATGTAGAGGCAACTCTGAATCGGATGGGCGACCTTGGTGCCGGCGTGAATGCGCATGAAGTATCCTTCATGCGGGATCTCGCGGGCGCCGGCGGTGAACGAATCCTTGTTGGGATCGACCGATTTCCAGGCGTATTTCTCGGCAAGCCATTCGTATTTGGCCAGCGCTCCGGAGATGGGCAGGATCTCCACACCCGCATGACAGGTGCTGTTGTGGATGACGCTGCTGTCCTTCTGAATGAAGGTCCCTGATCGGCAGGCGCTGTGCGGGTCGACGCCCACATTGAGGAAGCGGTCGGCGTCCTCGGGAGCGATGCGGTCCAGGGTTTCCAGATACGCGTGCGGTTCCGCCTCCGTTGTATATTGCTTCAAGTCGACCGTGGGTTGCTCGTTGGATTTTACATCGTGCATCGCGTACACTCCTCGTAACCATATTCCCCAATCCACTTCAGAATTTCGCGCGCGTTGCGCGAGCAGCAGAGCACGCCGTTGTATAATACCTGCCCTTTGTCGGCGGTGATATAGTCCAGAATGTGGCCTGTGTGGGTAATCACCAAGGCGGATTTGGCTGCCTGTTCACTCAGGGCTTTGTGGCTGGGCCCGTTGGCCGAATAAGTCCCGCGGCGCAGTAATTTGTTGATCAAATCCCCCAGCAGGCTGATGTTCTCCAGGTCCACGCCGGACTCGGGCTCGTCCAGGAGGACGAGGTCCGGGTCCTGGGCGAGCAGTTGAAGCATTTCCGATCGCTTGATCTCGCCACCGGAGAAATTGTGATTGACATCTCGATTGAGAAAATGCTTCAGGTTGGTCTCCTCGGCCATGGCATCCAGGTCCAATGACCGGCCGCGACCGCATAGTTCAACCATTTGGCTGGTTTTGAGACCGTTAATGGTCGGCGGCCGTTGAAAGGAAACCCCGATCCCCAGCTGGGCGCGTTCGTGGATGGGCAGGTGGGTGATATCCTCGCCTTTGAACGTGATCTTACCGCGCGTGACGGTGTAGCCGGAGAATCCCATGATGGTCATCATCAGGCTGGTTTTGCCCGAGCCATTGGGCCCGAAAAGAATATGGGTCTCCCCATCGGGGATCTCCATATTGACGTTGTTAAGAATCGGTTTACCGCTGATCTCAACCTCTAATCCTTCAATCGTTAGCATGTCCCTCTTTCCCCGAGTTGGTTGGATATGCGGCCCTAGCAGCCCATAAGCCGAATTCTGTTCCGCTGGCCGGTTACCCGTTCCAGCGGTGACGATCATTCATCTAGGCCGACGGTTGCCCGTCGGCTCATGCGGCCTACCCGGAGACTCGGACGGGCCATCCTCGAACGTCTCCCTATTTGGCCTTGCACCGGGTGGGGTTTACCCAGCTTCCCCGGTCACCCGGAGAACTGGTGCGCTCTTACCGCACCGTTTCACCCTTACCGGCTGAAGCGATCGCTTCAGCTTGGCGGTTTGCTTTCTGTTGCACTTGCCTTCGCGTCGCCGCGACTCCACGTTATGGAGCACCCTGCCCTGTGGTGTTCGGACTTTCCTCCCGACCGATGGGTATCGGTCCGGCGATCGTCTGTGCTACTCTGACCGCAAATCGTTCCAATAGATGATGCGCTGGCACATGGGGCAGCGCTTGAGACTGTCAAACCGCTGCAGCTCGTTGTAGAGCTGAGCGGGAATGTTCATGTTGCAGCCACTGCAGATCGCCCCGGAGACCGCCGCGATGATGGGCCGCCCTCGCAGTGACTTGATATTCTCCACTTGGACCATAAGGGATTTGGGAATGGCGGTGGTGATATCGCTCCGCTCAGCTTGAAGCGCACCCAAGACGGCCTGTTTCTTGGCAGCCTCTTCTCGAATCGAATTCTGCTGGGCAACGATCTCGTTCTTTCGCTGCTCGGCGCGCTTCTCCCGTTCGGCCAGCATGGCTTCCGTGCTCTCAATTTTGTCCAGCAAGCCAAGCAATTCATCTTCCAGAGCACTGTTCTTGCGTTTGAGCTCATCGATCTCCCGCAAGGTGGCCTGATACTCCTTGTTGGTCTTAACCTGCCGGAGTTTGGCGTCGCTTTTGGCAATCGTCTCCTGGTTGACCTTGATATCTAGTTCTCCCTCGCGATACGTCTTTCGGATCGCCTCGAGCTCCCCGGACAAATTGGCCACCTCTTGCAGAGATTGCACCAGTTGGGAGTCCAACTGGGTCAAATTTGTGTCTACCTGGTTCAACTCGATCTGCAACTGGTGCAGTTTGTCCTCCACCGTTTGCAGCTTGTTGAGGGTATGAATCTGTTCGCGTATGTCGTCAGACATTGACAGCCTGCCTCCTTGGTTAAGCCCTACACCAGATAGAACGGCTCTCTCTCCTGTGTGGCCGCCATGATGGCGATATCGGGATGACGATCCGCCAGGCGATTCCGCAGTTGTGTCACCAGGTGGTTTACCACAATGCGTTCCGAAGCGAAATGGCCAACGTCGATCAAGCCTTTCCCAGCATCCTCGACGCTACGGGCATCGTGGTAGCGCACATCCCCGGTGATGAAGGCCTGGGCGCCGGACCCGAAGAAGGCATCCAGCAGGCTCCCGCCGCTGCCGGTGCACAAGGCCACGGTCGCTACGCGCGCCTGCGGCACCCCGACAACCCGCACGAAAGCGGCACCCAGAATCATCTTAACACGATCTGCCAGTGCCTTGAGGGAGATCTCCTCCGGCAGGTCACCCACCCGACCGAGGCCGCTATCCGCTGGGTCGGTGAGCAGCGGATAGGCATCCCAGGCCATGGTCTCATAGGGATGGGCCGCTTCAGCAGCCGCCACTGCCGCCGGGAGGCGATGCTGGGGAACGATGGTCTCGAGGCGGACTTCGCCCACCGTTTCGGTCCGACCGATTTGGCCAATGGCGGGCCGGCTTGCCGCCCCGGGTCGAAAGCTGCCCTGTCCCTCCAGACGGAAGGCGCAGTGGCTGTAGTCCCCGATGAGGCCTGCACCGGCGCTGAACAATGCTTGCCGAATGGCGGCTTCGGCGTCCGCCGGCACAAATATCACCAGTTTGGCCCGTGCCGGTGCCGCAGCGGGACGCAAGACCTTGCGTTTCTGCAGATTCAGCAGGTTGGCGAGATGATCGTTTAGCCCTCCCTTGACACTGTCGAGATTGGTATGGGCGGCGAAGATGGCCATTTGCCGAACGGCGCAGGCGGCGATGATCTTACCAGCCGGGGAGTTGAAATCGATCTGTTTCAGGGGTTGCATCAGCAGCGGGTGGTGGGTGATGAGAAGATCGATCTCCTTCTCAGAAGCCTCCTGAATTACTGCCGGCAGGGGATCCAGGGCCACCAGGATGCGACGCACAGGCCACCTGGGGTCTCCCACCTGCAAGCCACAATTGTCCCAGCTTTCAGCCAAGGCTGGCGGTGCCAGCGCCGTCATGTGCTGGATAATGTCTGCTAAGGTAGCCGTCATGGATCCCCTCCTCATGATGGGAGCAAATGAAAAAGCGTGAGGGAAGATCTCCTCACGCCTCGCTGGCAACCTGGACCGGGGTGTCGTCGGTCGCGTGCACCGCACAGCCCCTGGCAATTGAAGGGGATCTCCTGGCGGTGGCAGTTTCTTCCTGAGAGTGGGCCCACCTGGGATCGAACCAGGGACCTACCGGTTATGAGCCGGTGGCTCTGCCAACTGAGCTATGGGCCCGCGTTCCATCGGCAGATCACTTAGAAAACGAAATTATGCCTAATAGCGGTCGTCGGTGCATTTGTCAAGACGACGCCCCCTGCGCTGGATGGGCGGACTTGGCGGTGGCGCGCCGCAGTATCCCATCCGATGCGATCCAAAGCAGCCCGCTCCATCACGATTCGATAAAGCTCTTAAGCTTGCGGCTACGGGTGGGGTGACGCAATTTGCGCAGCGCTTTGGCTTCTATCTGGCGGATGCGCTCGCGGGTAACCGTAAAGTCTTGCCCAACCTCCTCCAGGGTATGATCGGCTTTCTCACCAATGCCGAAACGCATCCGCAGGACCTTTTCCTCACGCGGCGTCAGGGTGGCCAGCACCTTACGGGTTTGTTCGGCCAGGTTGAGGCTCACCGCTGCATCGGAGGGCAGCATAAATTTTTTATCCTCGATGAAGTCACCCAGGTGGCTGTCTTCCTCCTCGCCGATGGGGGTCTCCAGACTGATGGGTTCGCGGGCGATTTTGAGCACCTTGCGCACCTTGTCCAGCGGGATCTCCATCTTCTCGGCGATCTCTTCGGGCCGCGGCTCGCGCCCCAGTTCCTGCACCAGGTAGCGGGATGTGCGAATCAGCTTGTTGATGGTCTCAATCATATGCACAGGAATGCGGATTGTACGGGCCTGATCGGCGATGGCGCGGGTAATGGCCTGGCGAATCCACCAGGTGGCATAGGTGCTGAATTTGTACCCACGCCGGTACTCGAACTTATCGACCGCCTTCATGAGACCGATGTTGCCCTCCTGAATTAGGTCAAGAAACTGGAGGCCTCGGTTGGTATACTTCTTGGCAATGCTCACCACCAGTCTCAAGTTGGCCTTGATCAATTCGCTCTTGGCGTCCTTGGCCCGCCGACGCCCCTCCTCCACATTGGCCATGACCCGCTTGAGCGCGCGGCTGTTGGCCTTAATTTCGAACTCCTTATCGGCCACCTGGGCCTGCATCTGGTTGAGCCGCTCGAAGAGGGCGTTGACATCGTCGGCGCTAAGGCCATTGCCACCCTTGAGAAGCTTTTTGAAAGCGGTTTTGGCGTTCAGCGCTTCGCGCAGATCGGTCAGGGTCGTTCCCGTGGTGTCAGCCGTCATCGAAAGCAGTTTGTGGCGGCCGTCGTACCAGTCGATCAAATCTCGGATCTCGGTCTCCATGCGATCGATGACGCTGCCCTCCAGGCGCCAGTCCTTGAGTAGTTCAAAGATTTTATGGTTGCGTCGCATGATGCAGCGCCGGGTCTTGCGCAGATCTTCATCTCCTTGTGGCAAACCGGCCAGTTTCTCCCGAAAGCCCTCATTCTCTAACGCCACTTCACGGATCTGCTGAATCGTATTTAAAAAGCTTTCGATCTGGGCGACCTCGTCGACATAGGTATCGCCCTCATCGATATCGCGCAGGACGTGTTTGGGGCGCAAGGCGCCCATCTCGATGAAGCTACCATATTCCAGGATGGAGGCCACGCCGAGTGTCGTTTCCAACAGCGCCTTGAGGACTTCCTGCTCTCCGGCTTCGATCTTCTTGGCGATCTCCACTTCACCTTCGCGGCTCAACAAGGTCACCAGCCCCATCTCACGCAGATACATCTTGACGGGGTCCGTGACACCACCATAATCGGCCACGGTGGCGGTTTTGGCTTTTGAGACCACTTTTTTGGCCACCGTTTTCTGCTTAACGCCCCCCTTTTTTTCTTCGACCACCTCGATCCCCTGCTGCTCAAACAGCATTAGGGTGTCGTCCACGTGCTCAGCGCTGAGCAGTTCCTCGGGCAATGCGTCGTTGATCTCGTCATAGGTCAACCAGCCCTGCTTCTGCCCCTGAATCTCCAGTTTTTTAATGGCTTTGGAGGCGGCCTTCATCTTGGCATCGAAGCCCGGGGCTACCTTCGCCAATTCGGACGGTTTCGCAATCGCCGTCTTGAGCGCCGGTCGAGAACCCGATTTGGATGCCGTTTTGGATCCCGTCGTGGTCGACGATTTGGCCCCGCCTTTGTTAGCCGCCGTTTTCGTGGTCGATGATTTGGCGGCAGCTCTCTTTTTCGCTTTGGTGGCCTGGCCTTTCGCATCCGCTGGTTTCTTTTTCGTCATAGCCTTCGTATGCCCTTTTCGTCGTTATTTTGCCCCACCCGTCTCCCAAGCCGGACCAGCCACCTGCCCGGCAAAAGCCCAAGCTTGCATATTACCGGGTCGGCAGTTGCTTGACCGCCAGAATTGCAGCAGTTCAGGTGGCGCGACTTATGGATCGCGTGCGCTGCTTTTCCCGCAGCAGACGCTGCAGCAGTTCCATGTCACCGGCTGCTTCCGCGGCACGTATTTTTTCGATGAGTGAATCATGCCGCTTACGTTTGCCCAACCGGAACTGGGTAAGGAGCCGCTCGCAGCCGGCTTGGTCCCAATGCTCCTCCACCATGGCAAGTGCCGCCACCAGGCGTTTGAGCGCTGGTGTTTCTGAGCGTTCCATGACGTCCACCGCAGAAACGGTACCTTTGAGTTCCAATTCCAAAATCGTCGCGCCGAGCGCTTTCAGTTGGGGGGATTCAAACTGGTCCAACAGGTTCTCGCTTCTCACCACCGCGATCATTTGCGGATATTGGAGCATCATGGAGATGATCTGCCGCTCGATTCGCCGGCCGCTACTGAGTATGCCGGCGGTGTCTGTCTCGCGTTTAATGGGCGCTGATTCAACCGATGACGTCTGCCGAGTGGCAGGCAGGCCTCGCATGAGGGCGGCTTCATCGATTCCTAGGCGCTCGGCCAGTTTTTGCACGTGAAAAGCCCTGGTTAGAGAGTCCTCCAAGGCCGCCAGCGGCTCACTCAACTCCTTGACAATACGCATCTTGCCCGTGGTTGTCATCCCGTGCTGGGCGATTGCCTGCTCGAGGAGAAAATCCATCGCCGCGAGCGTTTTGCCGGCCGCCTCCTGGAAGCGGTCAGCGCCGGCCTCCATCACATAGGAATCCGGATCATGCCCCGCGGGCAATACCAAAATGCGCGGTTCGAGCAGACCGTCTTTAAAGACTTGAATGCTGCGTCGGGCCGCATTCAATCCCGCCGCATCACTATCGTACACCAGGACCACCTGCCCCCCTTCACCCATATAGCCCCGGATCATCTGCACGTGGTCGGATGTTAGGCTTGTGCCCAGCGTGGCGACGGCGTTGACGATCCCATTCAGGTGCAGCGAAAGCGCGTCGAAATACCCTTCAACGATATAAAGACGCCCCTCCTGTCGACACACGCTGCGCGCCCGGTCCATGCCGTAGAGTGTACGGCTCTTGTGATAAACGGCTGTTTCCGGTCCATTGATGTATTTTGGAAGATCATCACCCAGCACCCGGCCGCCAAAGGCCAGCACCTGACCATTGAGGTCCCGGATGGGAAAAATGACCCGATGCCGGAACCGGTCATAAAAGCCGTCGCCTTGCTTGCGGGGCACCGCCAAACCCGTTTTCGCAATCATTTGGGGTGGGAATCCTCTACGCTTCAAGTAGCCCAGTAACCGGTCCCAGGCATCCAGCGCATATCCCAACTGGTATTCAGCGATGAACTTACGCGTCATGCCCCGCCGAACCAAGTAGGCCAAGGCAGGGCCACCCGCCTTTGCTTCGACAAGCTGGTGGTGGAAAAAGCGTTCCGCTTGCGCGTTGATCGCCAGCAATTGCTCGCGCTCGGAAATACGGCGCTTCTGGGCAGGGGTCAACCGCCCAGTGGGCAGACGGATACCGAGGCGCTGCGCCAGGTTTTTGACCGCCTCGGGAAAGGTCAACCCATCGGCCTTCATCAGAAAGCCGATCACATTCCCGCCGGCGCCGCAGCCGAAGCAATGGTACATCTGCTTATCCGGACTGACGGTGAACGACGGTGTTTTTTCCGCATGAAACGGACAAAGACCGACAAAATTTTTGCCGGCCTTCTTTAGTGCCACACGGTCGCCGACGACCTGGACAATATCGGCTGCCGTGCGGATTTCCTGAATTTTGTCTTCCGGGATCAACGATGCCAAAAAGTGCGCCCTCCGCGCGGGGGAGACGTTGTCCACACCTCATTGGAAAAGGGGGGACCCCCCTGCGATCCAGCACCACCACGCTGCTTCCGGCCTTCCGGCCGGCGGCGGGGGTGGGTCCCGGCATCGTCATGCGCCCACCGATGGTGGGATGCTACCAAGCAGATCCTTACCATCACATCAGCGCAGTCCGTTTCCTTCCAATCGAGATCCAGACAACTTAACGCCAAAGACATATAAAGTAACGCATTCGTTTTTGATGTCAATGGTTAATCACGCAAATCGGCGAGGTAGCGAGCCGGGCACGCTATGGTTGGGCAAGGGCCGTGGTCATCTCATCCAGGGCACGTGAGCCCATTTGCGCAGCGGTGAGCCAGCGCCCCCTATCTTTAATGAAAGTGCCGAGCTTCAGGAGATTTTCGGAGAGGGGTTGTTGCACTTCATCAAAGCTGCGCCACCATACCACCTGGCCACTGGCCGTCTCCAGGAGCAGCAGGTCAAAGGTCACTGCAGCCGGCGTATCGGCCGCGTATTTGAGACCTACCCGCTCCCGATACCGATAGAGGGTTCCCATGAGGACGGCGTCGGCCCCTTGTCGGCGTCCCAGTTCCGCCACCAGACGACGTTCACTGAACAAGGTCGTCTCCGAAATCAGTTCCGCCCGTTCACCGACACTCTGCGCTGGTGGTAGGATTCGTGCCAAGGTCTTGGCCTGCAGCTGCTCCCAGAGGATCTGCGTCAGCGTTTCAGCCGCTTCCTCCGGCACGGGGCCCGTATTGAATACCTTGGATGTGAAGGGGTTGCGCACCTGTTGTCCCTCCCCATACAACGCCGTGGCGTTGGCGAAGGGCAACAGGGCCACCTGTTGATATTTTGAGAGGATAACGGTCTGCGGGGCGGGTCTCGGAGATTTCGCGCAGCCAAGGCTCTGGAGGACCAAAAGGCCAATTAGCAGAAAAGGCCAACGGCATTTGCCCATAAGGAGGGGGGATGAGATCATCGATCGCTCGAATCGTGTTGTAAAGCTGTTACCGGTGAGGCGGCCTGGGAACTTAGGTGATACTGGATAATTTACAGGCTTCCCTTTGAGGATCGCACCCCTTTGACCCGCGCATCCATTGTCACGGCCTGGGCCAAGGCCCGTCCGAGGGACTTAAAAACTGCCTCGACGACATGGTGCTGGTTTTCGCCGTAGGGTACCTCGATGTGAAGGTTCATACCCGCTTTATTGCTTAAGGCGCGCATGAACTCCTTGATCAGGGTCACATCGAATGTGGGGTCAGGCGTCATGCTATCCGGTAGCAGTAACACGAGATAGGGTCGGTTGGAGATATCGACCGCCACCTTAGCGAGGGACTCGTCCATGGGGGTGACCGCAAATCCATAACGCCGGATCCCCTTGCGGTCTCCCAGGGCCTCCTGTAGAGCCGTCCCCAAACCAAGGCCGACATCTTCGACCGTGTGATGGTAATCCACCTCCAAATCGCCTTGGGCCACCACCGCCAAATCGAAAAATGCGTGAACGCCCAATAGGGTCAGCATGTGATCGAAAAACCCGATGCCCGTGTCCGCACGGACATCGCCCTGACCATGGAGATCGAGCATTATCCGAATCTGGGTCTCCTTGGTTTTGCGTTCTACTTCTGCTATTCGCGTCATGATGGTTGGTGGGGTGCCTGTCTTAGAGATGATGGTGGCCGGTAACCGTTCACCGACATGTTCGCAGTGCCCTTGCGGGCACGGTGATCGGCTATACTATTAGCGGAAACGTGATCTATGAGCAAGCCAAATGAGGCGATGTACAGAGGAACCGGCCTTGGAGAGGGTGTCGAATCAAAAAACAACCCCTGCCGAAGCAGGGATTATAAAAACCGCCGGTGCGGAAGGTAGTATTAGCGCGTGCCGCGTCGCAAGTCGCAAATGGTTGCTTTACGATTCCCGGCGCGCCTCAAAGTTTCGGGTCAACTTGAGGAGCTTCGCCATCACCAGGTAGAACCCCAGAAATATCATCAACCCATCCATCATGGCCCACCTCCCGTTCAATTTGGTGCAGATCGATTCATCCGTGCTTGAATGCTATCCAACCGCGGTGATTCGGAAAAGGTGATGGGACACTTTTCGTTAGGGATTCTTCACCGATTAGCCGTTCCTTGATGCCGAGGGAGCGATCCTTTGTCAGGAGCAGGACGCCACCATCCAACCCGCCCTTACGCTTGGGGGAACAAGTACCCCCATATCTAAAAAGCCAAGGGCCTTGCGTTCATGCTTGCAAGGCCCTTGGTTTCCGATAAATTTTGTTGGTGGAGATGATGGGATTCGAACCCACGACCTCAGCGTTGCGAACGCTGCGCTCTCCCAGCTGAGCTACATCCCCTCACCCAACATGTGGTGTAGTTGTTTATGTGCTAACGTCTGGAAAGTCAATGCGAAACAGTGTCCGTGTTCTCCAATGGTTCCGTTGCAGGACCCCCCACCATACCGCAGCAGCGGCCCGCTGAGGCGGGCCGGATTTCAGGTATGCGATCAAGACAGGGGCGTCTGCGGCCAAGGCGCTGAATGAGTTGGGCAAGGGCTTCTGGGACGGGGCGGTATGCCATCAAACGGTCGGGTGTGCGGCCCCTGAAAAATGGTCGGTCAATGTGGGGGCCGGGTCAGCTGCGCGTCGGTCAGCAGGCCAAGACGGCCCAGGCACTGCCCTAGTTTGATGGCTTCGGCTTTGCCGCAAACCGGCGGCAGCGGCATGAGGATTCCCAGCCCCTCGGTGCGTTCATGGAACACCTCTGGTGACGTGTCGGAGACCAACACCGCATTGATCATGGCGTTGACCTCCAGGAGCTGTCGCACCAGCTCCTCACCGGTCATATCTCCCAGCATCGCATCGACGATGACCAGATCGACCGCCGACGCGCGAACCTTCGCCAGGGAGGTGCGGCCGCTCGATGCCTGCGTGAAGGTGACGGGGTGACGAGCGGACAACTCCGCTCGCAGCTTTTGAAAGCGCTCTGGTTGTCGACTGGCCAGCAGGATGGTCAACATGGTTCTGCTTTCAGTTCCTATGTTGGATTCACGCCCGTTTGCCCCAACAGCTCACCGGATTGGTACATCGGGCTTCGGTGGGTGCGCTGCCACAACAGGGGTTATCCTTGGGCCCCGGGACGCTGCCGGTCTCGCGACCGGCAGCGCAGCGGGTCGCCGACACGATTGGCCTTTAGACGTCATGAGGACTGATGGGGCTCGTCGTTCGATGGGCCCATCCTGCCATTCGGCCACCCCTTACCCCAGCACTACGCTCCCCCCACCACCACAGGTGTGCTGCTGGCTGAATCGGGACAACCGGCCGGCCAACATGGCCGCTATCGCTTCATCAACGGTCGCGGCATCGCCGCCGTGGTAGACATCGATGCCAACTTGGTTGAAGCCCATCAGGGGGCGCAGCCCCATCCTACCAGCGATGAGAATCTTCACCCCTTTGCTCGCCAGATACTTAACCGGCGCCATGCAGCCGCCTTGCTGGTGGGGCACATTGGGAATCACCGCCACGCGTTTAACAGTGTTATCCGCTACGTAAATCAGGGTGTACAGATCACAGTGTCCGAAATGGGCGCCAAGGGGAGCGTCGGTGCCACCGGGAGTGGATGAGGGCACGGCAATGAGGGTCTCCATAATTTCACTCCTTCAGTGAGGATGGAAAGGTACAGGCGTTGAAGAGATCGGTCATATCAGCCCAAATGAGTCGAATCAGCGGACCGCTTCGGGTTGATGCGCTTTCAGTGCCGCGGCCAAAATGCGGTCCCACAGGGCAGCCACCTGTTTGCCCAGCCCGCGGGGCTGGTACGCGCCGATGCTCTGCCGCTGCACCATGGCGTCGGTGAACGCCGGGTCGAAATTGATGCGCCCGAAGCGCTGCAGCTTCTGCTGAGGGGCAAGGGCTTCGATCTTTGCGGTCTGAGCGGGATTCAGATCCCACTTGTTGACCACGATGCCGGCGGGCACCTTGAAATGGCGACACAATTCGGCCACCCGTTCCAGATCGTGTCGGCCCGAGGGCGTGGGTTCGGTGACGACGATGGCCAGGGTCACGTTGGCCAGGCTGCTGATCACCGGGCAGCCGATACCCGGTGGCCCATCGCTGAGGATGAGGTCGAATCTCTCCATATCGGCCAGCCGCTTGGCCTGCTCGCGCAGGAGGGTCACCATTCGGCCAGAGTTTTCTTGGGCCGGCCCCAGTTGGGCATGCACCATGGGTCCCAGGTCGGTATGGGAGCGGTACCACTCGCCGCACAACTTCTGCTCAAAGGCGATGGCCCCGACTGGACAGAAGTGTTTGCAGACGCCGCAGCCTTCGCAGCGCAGGGGGTCCACCCAGAACCGCTGACCGCTCTTTTTGATGGCCCCGAACTGGCAGCGCTGGAAGCAATCGCCGCAAGCGTCACAGTTCTCCTGCAGAATGCGGGCTTCGCGGCCGGACCAGAACATTTCGGTCTGCTGCGGCTTGGGGTTCAGGAGAAGGTGTAGATCGGGCGCGTCCACATCCAGGTCGCAGATGATGGGGCGTCTGGCCAAGCGGGCAAAGGCCGCCGTGAGAGATGTTTTGCCAGTGCCCCCCTTGCCGCTGATGATCAAAATCTCATGCATGGTCCACCTCCACCGGCCGTTTGGCACCCCCCGCCATCCGTTTCAGGGCGGCGCCCACGCCACGAAAAACCGCTTTTATTCCAGGCACAACGTCCACGGGAATCTGGCCCTGTGAATAGGCCTCGGCGATGCGGCGTTCGTAAGGGATGCGGCCAACGATGGGCAGCCCCTCCCGACGGCAGAATTGGTCCACCCCCTCATCCCCGCGACCGGAACGGTTGACCACCACGGCCATGGGCAGGCCCATGGCGTTGAAAGCCGTGAACGCCAATTCCAGGTCGTAGAGACCGAAGGGGGTCGGTTCGGTGACCATCACCACCAGGTCGCTGTCCATGACCGCGTTCACCGCCGGGCAACTCACGCCAGGCGGGGCATCGAAGATCACTGTCGCGGTGGCCGTGTCCAGGTAAGCGTCCACCGTGGCCTTGACCGCCCGCATGAGGGGCGGACTCATGGCTTCCCCCACCCGAAGTCGCCCTTCGATAAACGCCACCTCTCCAGCATATCCTCGGCGAATCTGGCCCAACGCCCGCCGGCCGGCCGTCAACGCGGCCTCCGGGCATACGGCCATGCAGCCGCCGCAGCCGTGGCATAACTCGGGAAAGGTCAACAAGACCTCCCCCAGATCGGCAATGGCCTTAAACTGACAGATCTCGCTGCACCGGCGACAGTGGATACACAGGGCCTGATCCACTTGGGGCACCGTCATATGGGCGGTTTGGGTATCTGTGATCTCGGGTTTGAGAAATAGATGCAGATTGGGCGCCTCCACATCCAGATCCACGACCGTCAATTTGCCGGAGAGGACCCGCGTCAGGCAGGCCGTCACGGTGGTTTTACCTGTACCGCCCTTCCCGCTGGCGACCACGATCTTCATCGGTTCTGCCTTCCGCCGTTGGATGCCTGAATGATCTCCACGCATCCATCTATATAGGCGTGGACCGCCTCGCCCACGCTCATCTGATCGAGATTCTGAGCGATCTGGATGCCTGCCGTCTGAAGGGCGTGAAACGCTTTGGGCCCAACGTATCCAGTGAGCACCACCTTGGCACCCGAGCGGACGAGGATCTCCGCGGCCTGGATACCGGCCCCCTGGACCATGGTTTGCGAAGCGACGTTGTCCACATAGTGGTAGCTCATCTCCTTCGGGTCGACGATCATGAATCCAGCGGCGCGGCCGAAGCGGGGGTCCACCGCCTGGCCCAGGCCGGGACCTTCGCTTGAAACGGCTATCTTAGTCATTGTGGCCTCCTGTGAACCGGTCGTTTAAGATGTTCCACGGGCCTTCGGGCCATCCAAATAAGCATATGCCCATTTTGTATCCCCAGCACACCATCGGCGTCAAGTAAATTTTTAGAGCATTTGCCCAAAACTTTTCAACGACACGATTCAGCCTTAACTTTACGGGGCATCCCGACGCAGCGGGAGGTGAAAGCGCTGGAGAAATAAAGCTTGCAAACCGCCCAAACGCATCGATAGAACCCGGCAGCTGCGCGCAGGCCAGCACGGCAACTCCTGACTTAGAAACATGCAGAGATCCTGCTCACCCTACCCGGTCAACCGGCAACCGAATCGGAGGCACCATGACCCGTCGCACCCATATTGAGCTCGAAGACGCCTACAAGGGCACCACCCTGGATCAAGACAAGGTCATCGATCCCACCGAAACCGTGGCACGCTTCCGGGAGCGACTCGCCGGTCTCGATCTCGACATTCTTGATACGGCAGAGCGCATCGACAACGGCCGCCTGGACATACCGGTCTATTTCAGCCGCTGCGGCAAGGACGCCAGCGCCCTGACCGGCACTAAGAAACAGATGGGCAAGGGCGCCACTGCCGAACAGGCCGAAGCGAGCGCCGTCATGGAGCTGGCCGAACGTTTCAGCTTTTTCAGCTGGTACTACGACGACGCCAACTTCAAATCGGCGCCCTATGCGGCTATTGCCGCCGATGCCCTCTCCTATGACGAGATCGTGCGTTCGGTGCATGACAATGCTGAAGAAGCTCAGCGGATCAAGTCCTTTTTTGAGCGCCTGCCATTGAAGTGGGCCTCAAGCTGGAGCCTCGTCCAGAATCGCGAGGTGTGGGTCCCCATCAATTGGTTCTTCGCCATCAACGAGTTCAACGGACCATCGGCGGGTAATTGCATGGAGGAGGCCCTGCTACAGGGCATATCGGAGGTGGTGGAGCGCGACGTTTCCGCCCGCGTGAACCACGGTCGGATTGCAGTGCCTGGTATCGACCCTGATTCGGTGAAGGATCCGGTGGTGAAGGACCTCATCGCCAAGTACCATCGGGCCGGCGTGGATATCTACCTCTCCGACTTCACCTTGGACATGGGAATACCCACCGTGGGGGTTCTGGCCCACGATCCGTCCACCTTCCCCGGTCGCAGCGAGATCGTCTGGACGGCGGGCACAACACCGTCTCCCGAGAAGGCCTTGAGCCGCGCACTGACCGAAACGGCCCAGTTGGGCGGCGACTTCAACAGCAGGGCCAATTAT
>JASJCL010000140.1 GCA_030066015.1 Desulfosarcinaceae bacterium
CAGATAGCGTGGAAGCTACTTACCGGCTTTTCGCCTGTCATCTGATCAATTAGGTGATGGGGTCACATTGAGGTGGTCCTCATCGTTCGGACAACCTGATGAGGGTAATGAGCTATACATTTGTGAAGCCGTATCCCCCATTTGGGGGATGACGGCCCTTGGGGCGCCGTGTAGAGGATGGATATCACCGATCGCTCACCCGGCAGACGGGACGCCACACCACGATTCTCCCATTTCGGCAACGATTTGCCCGCCGGTGAGGCTGATCCCTGCTGTCGGGCGCAGGCATAACCGAGAACCGGAACGTCCATTTTTTTGGAGGATACATGCGCAGATTCATCGGCAACAACACCCAAGAGTGGGGCGCGGATTCGATTTTCGACATCGCGTGCCGAAGATGCGGTCAACCGGTCGAGTTCTTCCAAGATGAGATCACACGGCACTGCCCACGCTGCGGCAAAATCGTCACCAACACGCGGCCGGATCTCGGCTGCGGCGCACTGCGCTCTTCGAAATCGGCCCGGAAATTTTGTCCCAAGTTGAGATGGTTCAGATAGCCCGACCGTCATCGCTGTGTCATATGCGAAGGCGGATATGCGGCCACAAGTATGCAAAGATGAGGTGCGGTTTTCCGGTGACGCTGCCAGCAGCCGACCAATACCACCAACCCACAGCCCCTATCCTCGCGCGGTGATCGAGACCAATCCCGTTGCGGTGCACCCGAAACTTTTCGGCAGGCCGAAATAAGGATTGCCATCGGGAATAGATTCTTGGTACCGTTTCACCAGCATCCATCGTAACAATTCACATCCCACACGCCGAATTCATGAGACGATAGCATCAAAGTAGCGTTCCCTCCTCTACGAATACGCTTGGTTCCTTTCTGCATCGAAGTTGATGATTCACCCCAATACTGGTTGACGGGCTGATTCCCGTACGAGACCGCTCACGCTTGCATCGAACGCCGCGGCCCTTCCCGGCCTCTACCGCTCGGGAGGATGTGGATGCGGGCGGGCAACTGCAGGGGCGGTCGAAACGCACGCGCAATTACCGGTGCACCGGGGCGCGAATCTTTCCCGGACGGGCCTGCGGCAACCGCTTCATGGCCGAAGGGCTCGCGAAACAGATCAACCTTGTTGCGAGGATCCGACGATGCCTTTATTCCCGAACGGCAACGGTCGCAGATCATTGGGCAACCCCATCGCGTTGGAAGAAGTGGACGCCCTGATCCGTCATGTGGCCGAAAAGGGGTTGGACCCCAATGGCCAATGGATACCCGACTTGCAGGCGGCCAGAGCTGACTGGCAGGCGACCCCGGAGGACACCACCAAATACGCCGCGCTGCTGAAATGCTACACCGCTCTCACGGCCCGCACGCGGCCTGTTTCCGGCAGAGTGCTGCTCGACAGCGAGAACTCGGACAAGCATCTCAAATGGCTGGTGTACTGCACCTTCATCCTGCTCCTCATCGCGACCACCCATGGCGTGATGCGGCTCTGGTTCCAGGGCGCAACACAGCTTGCGGGACAACCGATGTGGCAGGCGCTCCGCTTCTCGCTCGACTTTTTAAATCCCTTCGTCTGGGGCGCGCTGGGCTCCTGTGTCTACTTGCTGAAGCGCCTCTATGACATCGCCACGGTGCAGCAATTCGACGCGGCCTTGTTTAGAGGCTGGTGGGTGCGGTTGGTCTTGGGCGCCGTGCTGGGCGGGGTCGTCGTTCAGATATTTGAATTCACGGCGGACCAAACCGCCGCCGGCAGTGAATTGTCAAAAACGGCCATCGCATTTCTAACCGGTCTTGGTGTGCGCGTGGTGTATGGCGCATTTGAGCGTACGGTGCAGGTATTGGCGGAGAAGATGAACCTCGGTACCGTGCACAACGGCGATGACGGCACCGGTGATGCACGCACCGCATTGGCCCAAAAACTCGCCCAGATCGATGCGGACAAGGATCCTGAAAAGTACCGCGCACTGCTGGAATTGATGAATGAACTGAGTGGACGATCAACCGCGTTGACCACGGAGACAAAAGCCTAAGGTCGCCATCTCAAATGGAACGCCTATAGAAGAACTCACGCGACGGTTTGAATTATTGTATTGGCCGCACGCTCCTGCGGAAAAACCCATCCCGAGGCACCCGACGACTCACCTCTTGTCTGTTGGCGACACCTGCGTTGCTCTGCTGCATGCACACCATATTCTCGACCCGCGCACCACAGCTGTCTTTGCAACGTGACCCTGATGGCACAGTGACGGTCCTCCACACGACGGCGACTGGAAGCCTGACAATGCGGCAAAAGTTGGTCAATCGATGGAACACCCACCAATCACATCACTGATGAGGTGACCTATGATGACATTAGCGGATATCGGTCTCAAGGCGTTTGACCTGGAACGGTTACCGCGCCTGAGGGAGTTGCGACGTCAATCCTTCGAGCGCCGGCCAGAGATCTGTATCGAACGGGCGCGGCACATCACCAACTACCTTCGGTATCGGGATGATCCGGAAGACGCGCCGGAGGTGCGCCAAGCCAAGAAGGTCAGCCATTTTCTCCACCGCAAGGCGCCGCGCTTTCCGGATCGCAACCTGCTGGCGGGGACCACCACCAGCAAGCCCTTGGGGGCGCCCCTGTTTCCCGAATTTTTCGCGCTTTCCCTATGGCCTGAACTGGAGACGGTCAGCGAGCGGAAGCAGAATCCGCAGAAACTCAGTGCCCAGGATGCACGCGAGCTCAACCGGGACATCTTCCCCTACTGGATGGACAAAAGTGTGCTGGAGGTGGCCCGAAAGCGGTTCAACGAACCGCAGTGCATCAAACTTTTTGAAAGCCTCGTCTTCTTCATCGCCAGTAAAGCCGGCTGCATCTCCCACGCCGTGCCGACCTATGCCCCCATGCTGGAAAAAGGGCTGCTGGGCTTGATGGAGGAAGCAGCGCGGCACGAAGTCCGGGCCAGCAACGAGGCTTCTGAAACCAGCCGGCGGCAGGTCGATTTTTACCAGGCCCTCCAAATTTCGTTAAAGAGCATCATCGCCTATGCGGCAAACTTGGCGGAGGAGGCGGCGCAATTGTCCGCCATCGCCGAGGATGCAGCGTCGCGCCAGGAGCTGGCCGAGATGGCGGCTGTCTGCCGGCGCGTGCCGGCAAACCCGGCAAGAACCTTCCGCGAGGCGCTCAACGCGATCTGGATCTGTCAGGTGGGCATCCACGCGGAGAATATCAATATGGCCATGAGCCCCGGACGCCTGGATCAGGTGCTCTATCCCTACTACCGCAGGGATGTGGACGCCGGCCGGTTGGATATCGCCGGGGCGATGGAGCTGATCGGGTGCTTCTGGCTGAAGCTGTCGGACAACGTGATCATGGTACCGGAAGCCTCCGAGGAGATGTTCGGCGGTGCGGGAACCGTACCGGCCATCACCCTTGGTGGTGTGGACGCCCAAGGTAACGATGCGGTCAACGACCTGACCTATCTCATGCTGCGCGTCACCGAATTGCTGAAAACCCGCGATCCCAACGTCAACGCCCGTTACCACTACACGGCAAACTCACCGGCATATCGGGACCGGGTCTCCGAGGTGATCATCAACACCAAGGCGGTGCCGGCCTTCTTCAATGACGTGGTCAATATCGACGCCCTCGTGGGGCAGGGGGAAACCGAGGCGCACGCCCGGGATTATGCCGTGATCGGGTGCGTGGAGCTTGCCAGCAGCGGACGGGATTATCCGGCCTCCAGCTCCGTGATGCTGAACCTCTCAGCGCCCATGGAGATGGCCATTTACGGCGGCAAGCGCCCCATCACCGGAGACACCCAGATCGGCCCGGCCACGCCGCCGGCCTCGGCGGTGACCTCCTTCGGGCAATTCTGGGAGATCTTCAAGACCCAGTTGGACTGGCTGATCGCCCAGGCGGTCGAAATGAACGAGAACCTGGGGGCGGTGCACCAGGAGATGATGCCCTCGCCGCTGTTGTCGGCCTTCTTCGAAGGCCCCATGGAGACGGGCCGCGATCTGATCCAGGGCGGTGCGCGCTACAACTCTTCCGGCGCCACCCACATTGGCTTCGCCGATATGGTGGATTCGCTCAACGCCATCGAATCCGCTGTCTTTAGCGAGAAACGGTATCGTTTTGAGGAACTGGTCGCAGCATTGGACCACAACTTCAGCGGGGATGGGTATGAAGCGATCGGCCGCTACCTGAAGCACCGGACCCCGAAATTCGGCACCGAACACCCCATCGCCCGCAAAAATGCACAGAACCTGGTCCGACATCTCTACACCACCTATCAATCCTACACCAATTACCGCGGCGGCACCTACCGGCCTGCCTACTGGACCATGACAAACCACGCCGGTCTGGGTGGCATCAGCGGCGCCATGCCCAACGGCCGCAGATCGGGCGAACTCTTCGCCTCGGGGATTACGCCGGTCTCCGGCGCCGCGCCCGAGTTGCACGCCTGCCTCAACGATGTGGCGGCGCTGGGCGGGCGCCAGGTGCCGGGGTGCTGGGCGCTGAACATCAAGTACCTGCCGGAAAGCGATGTGGGCGCGATGACCGAACGCTTTGCCCACACCATCGAGGCCTACTTCCGGCAGGGCGGACAGCAGGTGCAGTTCAACATCATGGACTACCAGATGCTGCTGGATGCCAAACAGAACCCTGAGCGGTATCCGGAGCTGATGGTGCGGGTCTCGGGATACTCCGCCTACTTCAAGGATCTCAATGAGATGATGCAGAGGGAGTTGATTACCCGCACCCAGTACAACTTGACCACCGGCCAAGCCGACCCCTTCGAGGGCGAATTCTAATCAGAGGAGGGCACCATGCCCAATTTCATTTCCTTGGATGGTTTGAAAACCACATGGTCGCGGTTTCAGCGCAGCATCGAAACCGAGGCGGCCGAGGAGTTTCTGGAACTGCTGCTCAATGCGATGCGGTTCATGTTCACGGTCAGTCACCGGTATCGCGAGAATATCAAAGATTTCCAGGGACGCTACCAGTTCAAGAGCAAGGATGGCGGGTTGACCATGGCGGCCACCTTCAACAAGGGACGCATGACGGTGAAGGAGAAAGTGATCGACAACCCGGATGTCACCATCATCTTCCGTGATGGGAAGACCCTGTTCAACTTTCTCTTCTCGCCGCGACAGGATATTTTGGGCGCCATGCTGCGGCAGGATATCCAGACAGAAGGCAATTTAAACTACATCTACCGCTTCGGGTTCCTCGCCAAACGACTGCAATTGATGATGACGCCGGGCTAACGATGAAAGCGCTGATCGGAAATATCGGCCGCGGTGCCTGGCACGACGGCCCGGGGATACGGACAACGGTGTTCTTCAAAGGGTGTCCATTGAACTGCCCGTGGTGCCACAACCCCGAACTGATCTCTTCACGGCCGGAGCTCCTAATGTATCCCGACCGCTGCATGGCGTGCGGGGCGTGTGTCGAGATTTGCCCCGACAATGCTGTCGCCACGGGACCCAAAGGAGCGACCATCGACCGAAAACGCTGCACAGGATGCGGCGAGTGTGCCCGTATCTGTCCAACGGCCGCCAGGGAGCTGGTCGGCCAGTGGATTGATCTGGACGAACTGGTGGAAGTCCTGTTGCGAGACCGGCCCTACTACACCGCGTCGGGCGGCGGGGTCACGCTTTCCGGCGGTGAACCCACCGTTCAAATGGATTTTCTTGGCGCCCTGTTGCGACGCCTGCGCGAAGAAGAGATCCACACGGTGGTGGAGACCAGCGGCTATTTTTCCATGGCAGCCTTCAGCGCCAATTGTCTGGATCACCTTGACGAGATATTCTTCGACATCAAGATGCTGAACCCCGACCGACACATGGATGCGACCGGCAGGCCGAACGAGGTGATCTGGCGCAATCTGGCGGCGCTCCAGAAGCTGCGGCCGGGGGTTGTCACGCCCCGTGTGCCGGTGATCCCCGGCTATACGGCGACCGTGCGCAATCTCGGAGAGATCGCGGCCCGTCTAAAGGAGATGGGCCTTCGCCGCTACACACTGCTCCCCTACCACCCTTTTGGTTTCTCAAAGGCGAAGCGCCTCGATCGGCAAATGCCCGCGGATCTGCCGCAAACGCCAATGGGGGCGGAAACGCTGAAACGATGGCATGACGTTTTCCGGAAGGGTGCGGGGGCAACCCCATCCACGGCAGACGTAATCCGGGAGAGTGCTCCCGCAAACTAGCTGGAGAAGGAGGTAGAAAATGCAGATCGATTTTCACCATGCGACAACCTATGTGGCCGCCCGGTTGGCGGGGTTCGATCAGCCAGACGCGGAAATCGTGGCCTACGCAGCCCAGTACGTGGATGACGCCACCGACAGCGGCACTGTTTATTTCGACAACAAGGCCCTCTACCACCGCATCAGCTCCGCCCACAAGATGGTGGACAAACGCAATGCCAAGGCGCTGGCCAACCACCTGGTCTGGCTGCCCTTCCATTTTCTGCCCGGAAACGGCGGCCTGGAGGCGGGTCTCAACCCGAGGGGCAAATTCATCAACAAGGTGGTCTGCACGCCCAACAGCGCGGTCGCCGAGGAGATGGTGCGCCAGGCGATTGCGGAAAAGCACAAACCGTATGGACTCCATCGACTGGGCGTAACCATGCATGTCTACGCCGATACCTGGGCGCACCAGGGGTTTGCCGGTGTCTGCCATCCGGTCAACGACATCGAGAACGCCAAAGAGACGGGAGATTCAGGCGTCTTCAAAAAGGGGCTGCGGCCCATTCTCAGAGACATCATCGACGACACCATCCCGCCCCTGGGGCACGGTCGGGCCACCGTCTTCCCCGATATGCCCTTTCTGCAGTGGAAGTACAAGAACTACAAGGGCAAACGTGTCGAGCGCAACAACACCGACCTCTTCTGCGAAGCGGCCAACTGCCTCTGCATGGCGATGCAACGCTATATCGCCGGTGACCCGGACGCGAGTGTCTCCGGCATTCAGAAACGGGACATGACCGAAATCCGCAATCTGTTTAGCTCCTGCCTGAGAGAAAAGGGCAAAGAGCGGCATGCCACCTGGCGGGCGGCCATCAAGGACGGCATCTTCAGTTTCGGTTCGGACACGGTAGCCTACACCGGTAAGGGGAAAGGCTCCTGGAAGGAAAAGGCCCTGGGAAGCAATTTCCATCAGCGGGTCACCACGTATAGGAAGGATTTTCTGACCAGCGATTGGAAACTCTTCCACGACGCGATCCAGGCCCATCGCTTCTATGTGATCCACGACCTGCTGCCCAAATATGGAATCTGTGCGGCATAAGGTTTCTGAGGCGACGGTGGCATGTTAATCCGTTGAACCATTCGCCAAAGGAGCATCCAAATGGTGCAAGTCGACGTACCGGCCGCGTTTGCCATGGGACAGCTCTATGCCTTTATTGCCAGAAACAGCTTACGGCGGGAAGCCTCCCTGCTGGGCAACCGCTTCATCACCTTGAACAACTGGTATGTGACCCTGATCCTGGCCCCCGTAGGACTGTTCTTGCTGGTGGGATGGCCCGGCTGGGAAACGATGTACCGCTGGCCCTGGGCGGAGTCGGTCCAGTTCCATCCGCTGACGGCCCTGTTCTATGTCCTGTTTCTGGCCGCCATGGTCGTGCTGGGCAATGCGGGTTTCATCATGGCGCACCGCTTCTATCTGCGAAACAGAGACCGGACTGCGAAGCGATGGCTCATCATCTCGATCCTCATCAGCCTGGCCGCCTTTCTCATCGATATCAGAGCGCCCTTTTCCATCGGCACCATCGATGAGTACCGCCGCGGCGAGAGCGTCAAGGTGACCCGCCTGTTGGCAGAAGCCCAAACGCCGATTGGGGCACCAGAGGGGACCACCTTGGCCGAAGCCCGCGCTTTCTATATCTCCTGGTTTTTCATCATGCTGTACTGGCTGACAGGGTCCATCCTGATGGGCGTCAAGTTTTACTGGGACGACAAATTCAAACAGCATCAGAAACCCAGAATCACCATCGAAGGTTACACATGACGCCGGAAGCCCCCATCCAAACTGGCAGTCGCCCAGCAGTGAACGACGGCAGTAAATACGCCAGCGGCTGAGGCCACAAAAGCGAGGTCCTATGTCCCCACTATTCACCGCAAAAAAGATCGGCACCATGACGCTGCCAAACCGCATGATACGAGCCGCTTCGCACGAGGGTCTGGCGGATGAGAGGGGTCGGCCCACCGAGCGGCAGTTCCGTTTTTACGAAGGGTTCGTCAAAGGGGGCATCGGCTGCATCATTACGGGCTACGCGGGTATCCTACAATCCGGC
>JASJCL010000141.1 GCA_030066015.1 Desulfosarcinaceae bacterium
GGCCGATCTGGGCATTGACAGCATCAAGCGGGTGGAGATTCTCAGCACCGTCGAGGAGCGTCTGCCCGGCCTGCCCCAGATCACGCCCGACATGATCGGCAGTCTCAAGACCCTCGGGCAGATCGCGGCGTATTTGGCCGATGATCAGGCCTCGCCACCGGCCGAGCCAGTCCTCGCCGACGGTGCTTCCCACGCATCGGAAGCCCCCCCTCCCTTGGAATCCTGCTTGATCCGCCAGGTGATCCAACCCACCCCGCTTCCCCCCCTGACGGAGACGGATATCGATTCAATTACGGGCACCTACTGGTGTATGGGAGCGGATGATGCGTTCACTCAAGCGGTCTGCCGCGCGCTCTCGGCGCATGGATGCAGGGTCCAGCGCATTACGGATTTACCCACAGAATCGACACCGCCACCGGCGGGATTGGTTCTCATGGGCGACGTGGACCCAAGCGCCGCCTTGCGCCTCACGCAAGCGGCGGCCCCCCATCTCAGGGCGCAGTCCAATGGGCACCCGGGACGCCTGATCTCCGTTACACGTTTGGACGGTGCCTTTGGCTTCTTCAACCAAGGGGTCTGTGCGCCCTCTCAGGGCGGATTGGCCGGCTTGATAAAGACCGCCGCCCTTGAGTGGCCGGAGGTGATCGCCCAAGCCATCGATGTGGATCCGGGCTGGGATGTCGCAACGGCGGCGTTGGCCGTGGTCAGCGAGATCATCCACACGACCGTGGATGCACCCCGCGAAGTGGGGCTCACCGACAAGGGCCGCTACGGCCTCGCGCTGTTGCCCGCCCCAGCGCCGAGCGGGGATCTTGGATTGGCGGCAGGCGACATCGTCCTTGTCAGCGGCGGGGCGCGCGGCGTGACCGCCGCCGCGGCCATCGCCCTGGCGGAGGCCGTACCGATTCGATTGATCCTCATGGGCCGCACGCCGGGGCCGGGGCCGGAACCGCAGTGGCTCACCGATATTGTCGATCCGGTGGAGATGAAACGCGCCATCATGGCCCACGGATTTGATGGCACACCGACCCCCAGAGAACTGGAAGCGCGCTTCCGTCACCATCTGGCCCAACGAGATATCCGGGCTACCCTGGATGAGATCAGCGCGCGGGGCGCTGCTGTGAGCTATCATGCGGTGGACATTCGTGACACAGATGCCGTGGTTGCCCTACTGGACGGTCTGCGAGGCGAAGGCGGGGCGATTCGGGGCCTCATTCACGGGGCCGGTGTGCTGGAGGACCGGCACATTGTGGATAAAACACCCGAGCAGTTCGATCGTGTCTACGCCACCAAGGTGGAGGGCTTCGAAACTCTTCTCGCGGCGACGGGCGACGACGACCTGCGACAGATCATCCTTTTTTCCTCCGTCAGCGGCCGCCTGGGCAATCGCGGCCAGGTGGACTACGCCATGGCCAACGAGGTTCTCAACAAGATGGCCCAGCAGGCCGCGGTCCGGCGACCCGCCTGCCGAGTGACGGCCATCAATTGGGGCCCCTGGGACGGTGGCATGGTCACTCCAGAGCTCAAGAAGAGTTTTCTGAGTCGGGGTGCCGGCCTCATCCCCCTGGCGGACGGCGCCACCGCGATGGTGACCGAGATGCAGGTACCGCCTGGCAGCGATCCGGAGGTCATGATCACCTGCGCTGCGACGGCGTTGACGGCCGGCAGTGACATGAAGGTGCTCCATCGCCAGGAACTCGACCTGGCCCGTTGCCCGGTCTTGGGAGATCATGTGCTGGGCGGCAAACCGGTCGTACCGCTGGCCCTGATGACCGAGTGGCTGGGACACAGTGTGGTGCGACAAGGCGCGATCCGCGGGCTTTTCGGCCTGGATGAGGTACGTGTCCTCAGCGGGATTCGCCTGGATCGCCCCACCAAGGTGATCCGGCTGCTGGCGGGCACCCCCACCGAAATGGGATCAGCCGTTCAGATTCCGGTGGAGATTCGCGACGAGTACCAAGGGGGCAGCGCCAAGATCCACGCCCGCGGGATCGGCCTGTTGACGCCGCAACGGCCGTCGCCGCCGCGTCTCACGCCGTCCTTCGACGCCGCCACGGAGGGACTGGTCGACATGGACGCCATATATGCCGATGTCCTCTTTCACGGTGAGCGGCTGCGCTGTCTCGAGTCTATTCACCATCTGTCGCAAAAAGGGGCCATGGCCCAGATCGCCGCCGCACCAGATCCAAGCGTCTGGCTCAAAGAGCCGTTGGAAAAGGTGTGGTGCACCGATCCACTGATGCTGGATGGGGCCTTCCAATTGGCCATCGTCTGGACCCACCGATTTACGGGGAAGCGCTGTTTGCCCAGCTATCTGGCCAGCTATCGTCAATACTGCGACCGTTTTCCCACCGATGGTGGCCAGGTGGTCATGGAGGTTCGGCATACCAGTAGTGCCCGCCTGCGGGCCGATTTTCTCTTCTTCGACCGCCGAGACACGTTGCTGGCCGTCATCAGAGGGTTCGAGGCCACCATCGATGCCAACCTCGCGGCTGCGTTCAGGGCCCGTCACGCCGCCTGATGTCGGCCGTCGCACCTATGACGGTCGTACGCCTGGCTTTGGCTGTCACCGCAAACCGGCCCGCCTGCCGGAAACTTGTTGGTATGCAGCGCATCCCTGGACCGGCGCCGTGACCGGCCTTCCCGACTTGCGCAATCGGCGCCGACGTGGCAGGTTTGGTCGACGATGGACGCAGTGGTCACCCGGAGTGAAAGAAGCCAAGAATCATGATTAGCCTGCCTGTGGCCGGTCAAGCCGGCCCGCACATCGTTTCGCCCAGCAAGATTATTGCACTGGGGCTCAACTACCGCGAGCACATCGCTGAAAGCGAAAGCGTCAGCGTACAGGGATTCACGCAGGAGATCCCATCGGAGCCGGTACTCTTTGCCAAGACCCCCAACGTCCTCATCGGACCCGAGATGCCCATCGTCATCCCTAAATTTCTAGCGGCCTACGGCTTTGACACCATCCGGGTCGACTACGAAGCGGAACTGGCCTTGATCATCGGCAAACGCTGCAAAGAGGTGCCGGCCGAGGCCGCCCTGGACCACATTCTGGGGTTCACCTGCATGAACGATGTGAGCCAGCGCAATCTTCAGAACAGTGATCGATCCGGTTGGTTTCGGGGCAAGTCCCTGGATACATTCGGTCCCATCGGGCCGCGGATTGTGCCGCCGGCCGCCATCGGCGACGTCCAGAATCTCGACATCATCTGCCGCCTCAACGGCGAAATCGTGCAGTCGGGCAATACGGCCCAGATGATCTTTCCCGTGAACGAGATCGTGCATTTCATTTCGCGCAATTTCACCCTGTTCCCCGGCGACATTATTCTCACGGGCACCCCAAGTGGCGTCGGCCCCCTCTCGCCGGGGGACGTGGTGGAGGTGGAGATCGAGCGGATCGGAACGCTGCGCAACTCCGTCATGGCGGAGCCATGAGCCGGACAGCGCTCCTAATAAAAGTCTAACATGCCCGCCATAGAAAAGCCCACAACGGCGGATGGCAGTGGGTCCATCCCGTACAGGTCAACGCTCCAGGATGAAAAGGCAACCCAATGGCCACTGAACAGATTCTCGTTGTGGACGATGAGGAGGATATCCTCGAATTGGTACGGTTTAACCTCTCACAGGCGGGCTACCGGGTGCGCAGCGCCGCCAGCGGTGAGGCCGCCCTTCGGATGGTGACCGACGAACTGCCCGACCTCATCGTCCTCGACCTCATGCTGCCCGGCATCGACGGTCTGGAGGTGACGCGCCGGTTGAAGAAGCGTTCTGAGATGGCGCGTGTGCCCATCGTCATGCTGACCGCCAAAGGCGAGGAGAGCGATGTCGTGGTCGGTCTGGAGATGGGGGCCGACGACTATGTGACCAAGCCGTTTTCCCCCAAGATTCTGCTGGCCCGCATAAAGAGCGTTCTGCGCCGCAATGCCCAGGAGGAGGCCGAGAACGAAGCGGGCATTCTGACCATCCGCGAACTGGTCATCCATCCGGGCCGCCGCCACGTCACCGTGGATGGCGAATCGGTGGACCTGACCTTCACCGAATTCCAGGTCCTCTATCATCTGGCCCGTAGACCCGGATGGGTCTTCACCCGTACGCAGATCGTCGACGCGGTGCGTGGAGAAGATTACCCTGTCACCGACCGCAGCGTGGATGTTCAGATCGTCGGCCTGCGTAAAAAACTGGGCCGCTACGGCAAGTATGTCCAGACCGTGAGAGGTGTGGGCTACCGCTTCATCGAAACCACCTGACATGCCCCTTCGCTTAAAGACCCAGCGGCGCCTGATTTGGCAGCTCTACCCATCCTACCTGGTGCTGGTCCTTTGCGCCGTTCTCGCCGTCAGCTGGTTCGCCACCGATTTCATGCGCAGCTTCTACCTGGAGCATCTGCGCACGACCCTTCACTACCACGGTCAGATTCTCTATGCGCACATCGCCAGCGATCTGACGCCCCTCGACGCCGCCAAGCTGAATCAAGCCTGCAGGGCTGCCGCTGCCCAGATTCCCGTGCGTTTTACGGTGATCCTGCCGGACGGTGTCGTGGTGGCCGACAGTGAACAGGATCCCCGCAAGATGGACAACCACCGCAACCGACCGGAGATTCGGGAAGCGTTCGCTGGCACCACCGGCCATGCCCAGCGGTTCAGCACCACCTTGCAGCAGCAGATGATGTATGTTGCCACCCCGGTCTCCGTCGAGGAGCGGTTGGTAGCGGTCCTGAGAACCGCCCTGCCGGTTACCACCATCGATCAGGCCCTGACGGCCGTGTACGTGAAGATGATTGCCGCCGGTCTGTTCATCGCCATCCTGGCCGCCGGGGTGGGGCTCTATGTGTCGCGGCGCATCAGCCGCCCACTGGAGGCGATGCGCGCGGGCGCGGAGCAATACGCCCGGGGAGAGCTTGGCCTGCGGATCCAGCCGCCGGCCACACTGGAGCTGGCCAGCCTGGCCCAGGCGCTCAACACCATGGCGGGTCAGCTGAAATATCGGATGGATGCGGTCCTGCGGCAGCGCAACGAGCTGGAAGCCGTCCTCTCCAGCATGGTCGAGGGAGTCATTGCGCTGGACATCGAGGACAAGGTGATCAGCCTCAACTCGGCCGCCCAGAAGATGTTTCCAAATCCCAGCAACACCCACGTGGGCCGAGACTTGGCGGAGTTGGTGCGCAGCCACGAACTGGCCGGGATGGTCAAGCGTGTCCAGGAGAGCGGCAGCACAGCGCGGGCCGACATCATTTATCAAGGGTGGGAGGAGCGGGTGCTCGAAGCCCATTGCACACCGCTCAGCGATGGCGATGGCGGTCACATGGGCACGCTGCTCGTCCTCCACGACGTCACCCAGCTTCGGCGGCTGGAGAATATGCGCAAAGATTTTGCCGCCAATGTCTCCCACGAGATCAAGACCCCTCTGACGGCCATCAAAGGCTTCGTGGAAACCCTCCAGGATGCGGATCTGTCCAATCACGAGGAGAGCCACCGGTTTTTAGCCATCATCGGTCGACACGTCGACCGCCTGACAGCCATCATCGATGATCTGATGCACCTGTCCCGCATCGAGCGCAGCGACGAGACCCGCGAACTCGCCATTGACGCCTGCCGTGTACGGGAACTCCTCAACACCGTCATGGGATTGTGTCGCGAACGCGCGGCCGCCAAAGGGATCACGATCCAATTGGCGTGCGCCGAAGATCTCACCGCCCAGCTGGATCTTCCGTTGATGGAGCAGGCCGTCGTCAATCTCCTTGACAATGCCATCAAGTATACGCAGAAAAGCCCGGCGACGATCACCATCAGCGCTCGACGGGAGGGGCAGACCTTGCAACTCGACGTAGCGGACGAGGGCATCGGCATCAGTCGCAAGCACCTCCCTCGCCTCTTTGAACGCTTCTACCGGGTCGACAAGGCCCGCAGCCGCCATATGGGCGGCACTGGCCTCGGCCTGGCCATCGTCAAGCACATCACCCAGGCCCATGGTGGCCGCGTCACCGTTCGCAGCGAGCTGGGCCGCGGCAGCACCTTCACCCTCCATCTGCCCGCCGATAATTGACGCAAAGGATGTGACTGGCCATATCGATGGGCGCATCGGCCTCAACTGCGACCGGGCGGCGCTCTTATACCTTACGCCGTTGAGCAGGGCTGAGCGGCGGGGCTGTTTCGGGGAGGGTGTTTTCGCATGCAGAGGACGTCGGCCGTCGATTGACCTTGGGTAATGGCGATACCGACTGGCTGCTGGGCAAATCCAAGGGTGTGAGATGCAACGGGGCTGTGTAGTTGGCGCCGGCGGAACTTCATCAGGAGTTCATTTGGATGTATACATGGTATCTCATCATCAATCGATCCCATCCTGTTCCTTGTGCGAATTTCGATTAGGCGTATTTGCTGAAT
>JASJCL010000061.1 GCA_030066015.1 Desulfosarcinaceae bacterium
CGTATAGGCATCGCTCGTCGGTGTGATCGTGTAGCTGCAGCTCCCCGCTGTCTGGGTCACCCGGTGCGCCTGTCCGGCCACCGTGATCGTCGCCGAACGCTCGGCGCCGCTGTTCGCCGACACCTGATAGCTGACACTCCCGCCCCCACTGCCGCTGTCCCTGAGCAGCTGGATCCAGGCGACGTTGCTGCTTGCAGACCAGGGACAGCCATCCGGCGCCGTCACCCGGAAACTGCCCTGGCCGCCGTTGGCGTCGAAGAGGGCTTGGGCGGTATCGATGGAAATGTCACTCTCGGCGCACACCCGATCGAAGGCAGCCGTCACCGTGGCATCGGCGGACATGGTGACGCTGCAGGTCCTGGCCGTGCCGGTGCAGGCCCCGCTCCAACCGCTAAACACCGCGCCAGCGCCCGCAGTGGCGGTCAAGGTGACATCCTGACCGTCGGCGAAGCTGGCACTGCAGCTGCCCGTACTCCGGTTCTGATCGGTGTCACAGTCGATCCCGGTGGGCAAGCTCGTCACATTACCGCTGCCCTCTCCGCCGCCCTGGAGTGTCAGCCGGTGGCTGCCGCCGGATCCGCCTGATAGGGTGACATCGAGATCCACTGTGGCGAAGGCCACAACCTGCGTCCGGATGGTCGTAGGCGCGTATCCGGGGACGCCGGAGACCGAGACGGTGACCGGCGTGGCCACGCCTCCCGGGACGCCGCTCAAGGTCAAGGTCAGCTGTCCCCTGGCATCGGTCTCATCGCCGCATCCCGCGGTGCAGGTCAGGTCGGGGTGACCCGTGGTGTCAATCGTGACCGTGGCCCCCGGAATCAGACCGCTACCGTCGGCGGCGCTCATCACGGTCACCTGGATGCGGGCCGTGGAGAGGCCCGCATCCAGAGCGGTGCCCAGTTCGGTGGCGGTGGCATCCACCGAGCTATTGACGATATCGGCCAATGCCTGCGCCCTGGCCGCCGGAATGGCCTGCCCCTCCAGAAAGGCGGGGTCGACCGGGTTTTGAGGATCCGCTGGTGCATTGTCGACCATGTCGGCCAATGCGGCGAGATAATCCACATCCAGGGCGTTTTTGTAAAAAATGTTGAACAGGGCGGTCGCCGAGAAGGCCACCAGGCCGACCTCTGGATTGGTGGCCGCTTCCGTTTTGGCCGTAAAGCCCTGCAGACTGCCTGCCGGATAATCGGGCCAGTCCAGCAGCACCTCGAGTCCCGCGATGTCATTCTGATAATTCTCTTTGACCGTTTTCAGATCCCGACTGAGCTGCGGTGCGATGACGGCGCTGAAGACCGTTGTGGCCGGTGAGACGTGTTCGTCGTCCCGCACCTCGCCATAGGCCCGACCCGGCACATAGGTACCCAGAACGAGCTGCTGGCTGTTTTCGGGCACGCAGCGCACATAACCGGGTAGATTGGGCGGTATTCGCAGGAAGTATTCGCCGGCCGCGTTGGTGGTCGTGGCGAGGGCTTTGCCCAATCCGTCGGGAGGAAACACGGCCGCGAAGGCCCGTTGAATCTCCTCCGAGGTATCGCTCATCCCGTGGAAAACGTCTTCGGCCAGAGCGGCCAGATCGGGCCGGTTCAACTTACCGTCAACGAGGAGATCCGCCAGGGCGGTGGCATGAATCGGCTGGGCGGTTTCGAAATCGTCGCCGACCACGAAGGCACACGCGGCGTTGGCCAGTGGGGAGAAGTCGGCGCCATCGCCGGCGTCGCCGCCCACGCCGCCGTCACTGTCGCGACCGTCGGGATCCGGATCGCCCCCGTCACCGTGATCGTTGCCGAGACTGGTGTTGACCTGCTCGGCCAGCATGGCGCGGTAGAGGCGCCCGGCCAAGGTGGTCACCAATTGGAGATTCGGGTCGCTCTGGGCTTGGAGAACCAGTTGGCCTTTGCGGGTTTCCGGATCCGATGGTTGCTCGAAGCGAATGATGTCGGCGGCCACCGTGGTGACCGGCGTGACGTTCTCGTTGGGCTTGACGTCACCGGCCTGGAAGCCGACCGTACTGGAAAAGGTGGTGAGATTGAGGTGGGTCATGGATCGGGGGCCGCAGTAGATATACCCCTGCACCCCCGGGGCCACGCTCAGCTGAAAGCGACCGTCCAGCTGGGCGCCGCTGGTGAGTTCACAGATATCTTCGTCGTGCTCGACGCCCCCTCTGTCGACGAAGCGGCAGATGGCACTGGGAATGGTGCTGCTGGCCCCGCCGTCATCGACCACGCCGGTGATGGTGACCTTTTTCGGATCGGTTTCCCCGCCGCCGCCGCCACCGCCGCAAGTCGCCAGGAAGAACAGAAACCCCGTGGCCGCCAAAATCGTCGCAATGCGTCGAATACCTTCTGTCTGCAACCGCCATGACTGCATCTTTCCCCCTCTCAGCCCAGTATTGGAAATCAGGCCAGTTCAATGGTCGCCTTGTCCGCTCGCGGTGGTGTGATGACCGCTCACGGACGCAAGCAGGCGGGTAAACATCTCCACAATCGGCGCTAAGATAGCGGAAGCGGCGAAGTCAGACAGGACCCCAGTTTGAGAAAGACGCGGCCGTAGATCCTCGTGTCTTCGGCCGTTGGTGCACGAAACCCCCGATTGCTGAGGTAATATGTGTACAACCTTTTTACGGACAGATGTTGTGGTGTCTACATCCTTCATAGAATAGGGCGTCGGCATCCGTAAAGGAAGAATTCACATTTGTGAATTATCACGGCTGCAGTGAAGAAGGGGCGCATATCGGGGAGAAGAATTGGGTAAGACTTGGGACAACCACCGCAATCGGGCAAAGATCTGGGAGAAGAATTTCATACTAGTAAAAAAGTTCACATTTAACGCAATGCTGTCACAAAAAGTAAATATATGAAAACGTATTCCACATTCCTTGGGCAACACATCGCTAGAAATCCGCCAACAGCATATAACTCATACCAATTCCGCTTGTGCAGGACGCTAGCACATCTTCTTCCACGCCCCTTCCCGAAGGTGCGTTTCCGGATGTGTCGCTGGGGTGGATCGATCCCATCCGTCCTGGCGGTTCTCCTGGTGGTGGACGCTGGTTACCCGGTCCCAAACCGGTAAGCGGTTTGAACCGGGCAACCGAACCCAAGCGGGCAACCGACCTAATCGGTAAACCAACCTAATCGGGCACGAGATTGGAGGTGAAGGTTTGCTCGATCGTACCGCTGCCAGTGCTGAAGCGAACCAGGTTCACCGCCTGCATCGCCGTCGGGCCTTGCAGGGTCAGGGTCACGGTTTGACTGCTGCCGGGGCCCAGATCGTAGCTGAAGCTGATGGGGCCGCCACCGGGATCCCCTACCGACTGGGCCGGCAGATCGCAAAAAGGTCCACCGTCGCACCAGACCGTGGGGCTCACCCGTAGTCCTGCATTTGCGTTGTCCACGATGGTCACCCGGGCAATTTCGTTCTCCTGCGGATTGGTGGCCGTCCAGCTGCCGATGAAATCGGACCAGGTCTGGTTGATGGTGTGGCCGTGTCCATTCACCCCGATGAAACCCGATCGTGCGGTAGTGCCCGGGTTGGCGGCCACCCGGTATTGGACCCGCCCGTCACCGACACCGCTGCTGTTGGTCAAGGTGACCCAGTTGTCGTTCGTGCTGGCGTTCCAGACGCAGTCGTTGGGGGCGTTGACATCGAAAGCGCCCGTCCCCCCGCCTTCCGGCAGATCGGTGCTGGCGGGGCTGACCGAAATCTCGCCCTCACCGCAGCTGCGCATGATGGTGGCCGTCACCGTCCGGTTGCGGGTCAAGGTGAAAGTGCAGTCACCCGTTCCACTGCAGGGGTTGCTCCAGGCGGTCAATTGGTCACTGCCCGATGGATCGACTGCCAGACGCACTGCGGTGCCATCGGGAAAGCTGCTCCGGCAGTTGCCGCTGGTGGTGCCGGCGTCGATGCTGCAATTGATGCCGAGGGCATTGTCGAGGACGGTGCCGCTGCCACTGCCGCTGCCCTGAATGGTCAGCTGGAAGAGCGGCTCATAGGTCACTGGGAGCGTGGCCGTGGCGGTGTTACCGGCCGCGTCACGGGCGGTCACCGTAATGGTGTTGACCCCCTCCTGAAGCGGGATGCCGCTGGCGCTCCAGTTGGTGGTGCCGGTGCAAACACCGCTGCCGCCGCGATCGTTGGACCAGGTGACCTGGGTAACCGTCGCGTCGTCTGAGGCAACGCCGGCGATGTCCAGGGCGCTGTCGTTGGTGGTGGTGCCGGGGGCCGGCGAGCTGATGCTGACCGTTGGCGGCGTGGTATCGGGCAGGGTGTAGGTGACGACCACAACGGCATCGCTCTCGTTGCCGGCCGCGTCGCGGGCCGTCACCGTGATGCGATTGCTTCCCACGAGGAGGGGAATGTCGCTGGCGCTCCAGTTGGCCGTACCATCACAGGTCCCGCTGCCGCCGCGATCGTTGGTCCAGGTAACCTGCACCACCGCCGTATCGTCCACCGCCGTCCCCTGAATGGCCAGGCTACTGACGTTGGTGGCAAAGGTGGCGCCGGGGGGGGTGGTGATCGCCACCGCGGGGGGCTGGGCGTCCCTGGCAGGATCGGCCAGGCGAACCTCCAGGTCCACGGTGGCGAACGCCACGAGCTGGGTTGAAACGAGGGTGCGGTCGAATCCGGGCACGCCGGATATGGCCACCTCCACGTCGGTGGCGGCAAGGCCCAGGCCGTCGATGGCGAGGGTCAATTGTCCGTTGGCATCGGTCTGGCCGTCGCAGTTGCGGCAGAAGAGATCGGTGTTGGTGACCGCCAGCTCCGCATCTGGGATGAGGCTACCGTCCACGTCGTTCATCACCGTCACGTTGATGCGACCCGAGGACCAGGCCGTGGCCAGGTCGGTGCCCAGCGTCGCAGCGGCGGCGTTGATGGCGGCGTTGACCAGATCAGCCAGGTTCTGCGATTGGTCGGTGGGGACGCCTTGGCTCTCCAAAAAGCCGGCGGTCACGCCCGCGTTCTGGCGCAGATGGGCGATGGCCGCCGGAAAATCGGCATCCCAGCCATTCTTGTTGAAGGCGTTGAACAGAGCGGTCACGGCAAAGGCCACCAGACCCACCTCGTTATCAGCCGGCAGGGTCTCGGTGCCCAAGGAGATACCGATCAGCGGGCCGTCCGGTAAATTGGGACCGTTGAGACGAACGACCAGCCCGGCCTTGTCATCGCGGAAATTCTCCTGAACGATGGCCAGGTCGTCCTGAAGATACGGCGCGATCTCGGTGCTGAAGACCGTCGTCGCAGGGGTGACCGTCTGACCCGTGATCGTTTCGTCAACACGCCGGCCCCGGAAGTAGCTTCCCAGGATCAGCTCGCGGCGGTCCAGGGGCGTGCAGCGGATAAATCCCGCCATGTCGGGGGGAACGGGCAGCTCAAAGCGGCCCTGGGCGTCGGTAATGGTGGCGATGGGCTGCCCCAATCCTTGGGAGAAGACCTGGCTGAATGCATCGCGCACCGCGGCGGGGTCGGACCCCGCGTTCACTTGGTCGGCCACGACGGCCAGGTCGGGGCGGTTCAATAGGCCGTCTGCGATAAAGTCGGCCAGGGCCGCCGAGGTGACCCGCTCTCCGGCGGTGAGGCGATCGCCCACCACGAATTCGCAGGTGGCCTGCGCCAGGGGGGAGAAGTCGGCCCCATCGCCGGCATCGCCGCTGACCCCGCCCACGTCGCTGTCGCTGCCACCGCCATCACCGCCATTGCGACCGCGGTCTCCATTGAAGGAGGCGTTGATCTGCTGGGTGTACATGGCCGCATAGAGACGCTCGGCCATCGCCACGACAATGGCCAGATTGGCATCCTGACCGGCGACGATATCGTTTAGCAGTTCGGCCTTACGCATCTCGGGATCTCCGGGATTCTCCTGCCGAAGGAGATCTGCCACCACAGTGGTCGCCGGGGTCACGTTCTCGCTGCGGATGGAACCGCCGGCGCCAACGCCTGCGGTGCTGGAGAAGGTTGTCAGGGCGAGGCTCGGCGTCCGGCGCGGATGGCAGACGATATGGCCCTGCACGTCCGGCGTGACCACTAGCCGAAAGGCGCCGGTGGCGTCGGTCACGTCGGAGTGCACCTCCGCTCCGGCAGCGTTGAGGAAGCGGCAGACGGCATCGGGAATCGGGGAGTTGTCGGTGCCGTCATCCATGATGCCGGTGATGGTCACATTCTCTTCGGGCGGCGGTCCGCTACCGCCACCACCGCCGCCGCAGGCGGTGAGGAGCAGCAGACTGGCAAGGACCAATAAGTGGGTCAACCATGAACGGGTCTGGATGGGAGATCGGTAACTCAACATCATCATGCCCTCCATCTTCAGCGAAACAGAAAAGCGATGCTGCGCTCTTGCAGTACCAGGCTCAAATCAATCGGCGGTGAGGGTCGGCTCGCCTGCCAGCGCGGCTTGGGGTGCTGGAGAGCACATGCGCGCGACGGACATGGACAGGATACTCGGCGGCAGCGCCATCACCGCATACGGGGGGTCGGTGGCGGGGAGAATGGATCTTGAAGAACCGACTGGGTAACGATGAAGCCGCCGTTGATTATATCTGCGGCAAGCCCTTTACAAGCTATAAAACAGTGTCTCGGGTAAAGCAAGGCATCACCGATGGTGAATATTTGCCGGGCGTGGCGACGGTGGCGACAGATACCTGCCAGCAGGGGCCGGTTGGGAAAATGACCCTCCCAGATGGGTAACACATCATCGTCGGCGGCGCCCGATGGAGATAAGTAGGAAGGCGAGGGGAAGAAGAGGTGCGGCACGGACGGGGAGCAAATTGACAACCATCTCAACCCTGCGTTATCCAAGAAGTTATACCCAGGTAGCACGTTTCACGGGTCGACATTAGGAACCGGAAATTGGACTGAAGATGAACGGACCGGCATCGGAGATCATGGACCGACCACGCAAGGGGCACCCCTGAATGAACGCCATCCACAGTCAGCAGGCGCTGGATCCCGACACCATGGTACAGGAGTATCGCGTCGACCGGGTGCTGGGCATGGGCAGCCTGGGCATCGTCTACGCGGCGGAGAACACCTACTTCAACGAAATGGTGGCGCTGAAGGAATTTCTGCCCTCCAATCTGGCCTGCCGCCGGGGGACGACGGTGACGCCGCTCTCATCCGAGGTACAACCGTCCTACGATTGGGCCCTTAAAAAATTTCTGGATGAGGCCCGTACCCTCAGGGAACTTTGCCACCCCGAGGCCCACCGCAACATTGTCCGGGTGCGCCAGTTCATCGAGCAAAACGACACGGCCTATATGGTGATGGACTATGAAAAGGGCCACCCCTTCGCGACCCTGCTGGAAGAGCGCAGGGTGTTGCCCGAGGCGGAGCTCAACGAGATTCTCCAGCCCCTGCTGGACGGGCTCGAACGCATCCACGCCGCCAACATCTGGCATCGCGACATCAAACCCAGCAATATCCTCATCCGCCCGGACAACTCGCCAGTCCTGATCGACTTTGGTGCGGCGCGGCACGAAGTGGTGGGCCGGGATCCCTCGGTCATGTCCCAGTATACGCCGGGCTACGCCGCCATCGAACAATTCCATGACGCTGCCGAGCAGGGGCCGTGGACCGATATCTTCGCCATGGGCGGCACCCTCTATCGGGCCGTCACCGGCCGCAAACCCGCCAAAGCGATCGAACGCTTCGTGGACGAAAACGTCTATGTGCCGGCGATGAAGGCCGCCCGGGGAACTTACACGCCCGCCTTTCTGGCCGCCATCGACGCCGCCCTGACGTTGAAGCCGGAGGGGCGGCCCCAATCCATCGCCGAGTGGCGTCGTTGGTTCGACGGCGCGGTGACGGTCGATCCGGACGGCGATGCTGCGGCCACCGTGGCCAGGCCCAGGAGCGGTGCGCCCCTGGACGCCACCATGGTACTTGGCGCGGGTCGGAAGCCGGTTCCCGCACCGTCGGACGCAGCGCCCCCCCTGCCGGCACCCCGGCGGCCCATCGGTCGCGGCCTGCTTACCGGGGTGGTAGTGGTCTGCCTGGCCGCGCTCGTGGCCGGCATCGGAACCCTTCTTTACCAGCGCCAGGCGGCCCAGGTCGGGCCAACTTCCACCGCACAGCCCCCAGCACCGCCAATTCAGACGCCGGATCTGGCGGAAAGCCGCGACCAGGTTGACGCGCTGCTCTCCGGCCTGGAATGCGCCAGCACGCAGGCTCGCCTGACGGATGACGGCACGCTCTCCCTGAGCGGCTTCGTCGCCTCCCCGGCGGACCTGTCCAGGATCCAGGGCGCGCTCAAACAGATCGACGGCATCGCCAAGATCGAGGACGACCTGGCGATTCAGCCGTGGCCCTTTTGTGAGATCCTCCGGGTGCTGCTGCCGCTCAAATCGCCGTCAGCGGCGGCCAGTGCCCAACCGCAGCTCCAATTGAACAAGCCGGATCGGCGCTACCGCACGGGCGACAAGCTGGTGGTCACCGCAACCGCGGGCCGTGACGTCAGCGCCTATCTCTATGTGGACTACATCGACAGTGACGGCAGTGTGGTGCACCTGCTGCCGTCTCCCAGACAACCCCAGAACCGATTGGAGCCGGGCCAGAAGATCGTGCTGGGCGCCCTGGATGCCAAGACATCCGGGGACTTCGTCTATGCGATCGAGCCGCCCCTGGGGCCCGGCATGGTGATCGCCTACGCCAGTCGTCACCAGTTATTGGAAGCTCCTAGGCAACATGTGGAAACCACCGGGGAGTACGTTCCCGCCCTGCAGGCCGCCCTGCAGGACGTGTTCGCCGGGGAGCCGGAAGCGGGCCTTGTATCGACCCATACCCTGCTGGAGATCTATGAATAATTCCATGGGAGCGGCGCCGCTGAATTGAACGACCTAGCCAAAGGAAGACGCATCATGAAAAGAGATCATCTTCAGAAAACACTCGTCCCCATCGCCCTCTTAATGAGTATGCTCTGCTGGCTGCCGGCAGCGCTGGCCGCCGACAACTGCGACAAGGCCGAAGCCCTCTTTCTCAACGCCTCCAAAGAGAGCGACCCCGCAGCCCAGGGAGCACTGCTTGAAGAGGCGGTCCAGCAATGCCCCACCCATGCCAAGGCCTGGAACAACCTCGGAACCGTTTATGAAAAACAGAAGCGCCTGACGGCCGCCCGGAACGCCTACGAAAAATCGCACCAGGGCGATCCGGAGCTGGGGACACCTTTGGCCGGATTGGGGGATGTGGCCATGAAGATGGGGCGCTTCGAGGAGGCGTCCAAATGGTACGCGCAGTTTCTGGCCTTCCTGCAGGAGGAGAAGTTGCGGGGCAACCCGCGCGGCCTCGGCATATTCGAGGGAGAGTATCAGGCCAAGTATGAACGCGTGCAGTTGAAACAGCAAATCCTGGCGGATTCAATGGCCGGCGTGGTGCCCAAGGAGGTCCTGAAAAGAGGGCTGCGGCCCATCTCGCCGGTCGACAGCGTCAAGGAGGATCTCGAGGCTGAGCGGCTCTCCCTCTTTGTCTACTTCGACTTCAACTCCGCCGAACTGAAAGCGCAGGGGCGGGCCCAGCTGGCCGAGTTGGCCGCCACCATGCTGCTGCCCGAATACCAGGAGCAGGCCTTTCTGATCGAGGGCCACTCTGACCTCTTCGGGGAGCAGGATTACAATCACAATCTGTCCGCCCGGCGCGCCAAGGAGGTTCGCGATTTCCTTTCCGCCAGCGGCGTTGATCCCAAGCGGCTGCAGACCAAGGGCCTGGGCGAAACGCGTCCGCTCGTGTTGGAGGGGGATCGTCAGGCTCAGCAGATCAATCGCCGGGTGGAATTTGTGCAGCTCGGCGTCGTGCAATAAGCGCAAGGGGGCGGTCCGTTATCGCCCGACAAATCGCCATTCAAGAATAGGTTTCGGCCTGCCGGCTTGTCCCGAGATCCGGATTGCCGGTGGGCCGAACCCGCAACAGCCCCTGGCGCAGCCGGCCCATCGGTGCTGGTGGGTGTGCGGCTGAGGGCAATCTGGCATCTACGATGAAGTCCATCCACGACATCCCTGCCTGTGATCGACCGCGAGAGAAGCTGCATCGCCGGGGCCCGCGGGCCCTGGCAGACCATGAGCTGCTGGCCATCCTGTTGGGCAGTGGATCGCGAGGGGAAGATGTGATGCGCGTGGCGACGCGAATCCTCGCCGCCCTGGACAGCGGCAGCGTCGAACCCCACGCCGCCGATCTGCAGAAGATCAAAGGGGTCGGGCCGGCCAAAGCGGCCGTCATCGCCGCTGCGCTGGAGTTCGCCCGCCGGCGTATCCGCCCCGAAGGGGTCACCGTCACCGAACCGGTGGCGGTACTGCCCCTCATTCGCCATTATGCCGACCGTAAACAGGAGCATTTCCTCGCCATCTCCCTCTCCGGCGCCAGAGAGGTGATCGCCACCCGGGTGGTGTCCATCGGACTGGTGGACCAGGCCCCAGTCCACCCGCGGGAAGTGTTCGCCGATCCCATCGTGGATCGGGCCGCCGCCGTCATCGTCGCCCACAACCACCCTAGCGGCAGTTTGACGCCAAGTGCGGAGGACCTCACCATGACCCGTCGCCTGGCGGCTGCCGGCAAAACCCTTGGCATTGAACTGCTGGATCACATCATCTTCAACGCCCGCGGCTATTACAGCCTCAAAGCACACCAACAGCTCTGAATCCCATAACGGTGTATTTTTTACTTGCGACAGGGGACAAACTACGATACATGGCCCACGGTGTATGGTTGTAGACCTTCAAACGGATGCACCAACCCCGCTTCGCTTTCTCCCTGACTCATAGCAACATCTTACGAGTGACATACTGAAAGCAAGACCGTGCCGATTCCCAACAGGCGGATCTGCGCGCCGTGACATCGGCCGTTGCCGAGGCTACCTGCGCTGGGGCGATGAAGCGATCGCCCGTCGAACCACCGTGGTAAAAAGCTGTGCCGGCCCATCGGCCGGTGCGTACAGCGCCGCTCTCGCCAGTGCTGTCGATGACGGACACCACACAGGCCAGACCGAGGCGTGTTGATTTCGACCCCCTCATCGATCAAGGACACCCGCACCGAGGACCGGTGCGGCAAAAAGGAAGCAAACCGAATGGAAGCCCACAAGAAGAAGATGCTCGAGCGCAAGTTGCGCGAACTGATGCGTCAGGCCGATCTAGCCCCAGCTGCCGCCAGCGCTCGCCTCAACGCCAAACCCATCGTCACCCGCGTCATCCGTCGCCGGAAGGGCACCCCGGGGAGGGCCCCCTCCTGACCCAGCGGCCCGCCGCTTGAGCTCCCGTGACACGTCCGACGAGCGGCGGGCGTCTAGCCCTCCTCCAAACCAACCTTGGTCTTGGCCTGCCGGACCAGTTCCTGATGCCGCTCATCGTCCGGATCCGCCGCCAAGGCCAATTTTCCCCAGTGGATCGCCTGACCCCAATCTTCCAGCTGGCGATAGTTTTCGGCGATGGCATAGAGCAGATGCTGACGTGCCACCCGGCGTTGGGGCTCCGGGAAGTCCAGTACACGGCAGAAATCGGTGATCGCATCGGTATGCCGTTTGAGGACGGTGTAGCAGCTGCCGCGTCCGATAAGACTCTCCTCGTCGTTGGCGGCCACGGCCAAGGCGCGCGAATACAGGATGACGGCCCTCTCCAGATTGCCTTCAACCTCGTTGATTTTCCCCAGGTAGAAATAGGGATTGTCTCCGTTGGGATGCCGATAGGCGGGATCCATATCGACAACCTTTTCCAATGCCTGGACAGCGGCGACGCCATCGGGCTTGTGAAAGCAACGCACCCCCTCCTCAAACCACTCCTGAATCGTCACCGGGGCTTTGGCCTCGCTCATGCGGGTCTCCTTCAGCTTTGCGGGATGGAACGCAGGGAACAGCGGGTGGGTATTTCGGGAGACCGTTGACCTCCCGAACAATGGCTTAAGCCTGCCACGAACGCGATGGGAGTGCAAGGGTTGCGGGGAAATGCGGGGTGCCATCTGCGGTAAGGGTGCTTATTTTGGTTCCAAGTTAAATCCGCTAGGGAGAGCGCACACACATGATCATCGTCCTCGTCATCCTCGCCGGTCTGATACTCTTTTACGGTCCCCAACTCTGGGCGCGAGCGGTCTTGAGCCGCTACGACCGGGATGAGTATTTCTCCGGCAGCGGCCTCGATCTGGCCCGCCTCCTGGTTGAACGCCTGAAACTCGAGGCGGTCCAAGTGACGGAAACCCCCTTGGGGGACCACTACGATCCCCGGTCCAAAACCGTACGCCTCAACCAGGCGCGCGGCAACCGGCGTAGCCTGACGGCGGTGGTGGTCGCCGTCCACGAGGTGGGCCACGCCATTCAACATCAGGCGCGCTATGGCCCCCTCGAGACCCGCACGCGTCTCATCGGCACGGCTGCGAAGATGGAGCGAATCGGGGCCATCCTCATGATGGGGCTGCCCATCGTTACCGCCATCACACGCATCCCGGCGACCGGCGCCTTGATGCTGCTGGCCGGCCTCCTGACCCTCGGTGTACCGGTGGTGGTCCACTTCCTGACCCTGCCCACGGAGTTTGACGCCAGTTTCAATCGGGCACTGCCAATCCTGGCGTCCGGAGAGGTGATCCCACCGGAGGATCTGCCCGCCGCCCGCACCATCCTATGGGCTTGCGCCCTGACCTACGTGGCCGCCGCGTTGGCCGGCATGGTCAACGTCTGGCGCTGGATACGGGTGCTGCGCCGCTGAGCGGCCGGGCGCCACTTTGCGCCGCGATTCCAAATCGGCTATGGTGGTACCGCCCGCCGTGCGCTCGCCGCCCGAGCGCCGGCGAAGCGGGACCAATCTGCTGCTCGAGTGGAACATTATGGCGACATCGACCTTTCCGTGGCGCTCCTACCTGCTGCTCACCTGTACCGTCCTCTTCTGGTCGGGCAACTTTGTGCTCGCCCGCGGCATCCGTGAGCTGATCCCCCCGGTGAGCCTCAATTTTTGGCGTTGGACCGGGGCCCTCATCCTGATTCTACCCGTCGCCCTGCCCCGCTTGCATCGTCAGCGCCACCTCCTGCGCCGCCACTGGCGCTGGCTGGCCCTTATGAGCCTCCCCAGTATCGTTTTCTTCAACACCTTCATCTACGCGGCCCTCCAATCCGCTTCAGCCACCAACACCGTCCTGGTCAACGCGACGACCCCCATCTTCATCGTGTTGTTGGCCAGAGGCCTCTTCGGAGAGCGCCTCACGCCCCGACAATCGACGGGAGTGCTGGTATCCCTGGGCGGCTTGCTCTTCATCATCAGCCGCGGTGATTGGGCCGTCCTGGGTCAGTTCAGCTTCGTCACGGGCGACCTCTGGACCTTGGGCGCCTCTCTCTCCTGGGCCATATATAGTGTCCAGTTGCGACAACGCCCTGCGGGCATCGATCCCTTGGTCTTCCTCACAGCCATCATCGCCTTGGGAGTGGTGCTGCTGCTGCCCGTTTACTTGGCCGAATGGTATCTGCGCGGCGGCTTCCCGGTAACGCCGGCCAGCCTGGCCAGCATCGCCTACGTATGCGTCTTCCCGTCGCTCTTGGCCTATCTCTTTTGGAACCGAGGGGTATCGCGAGTGGGGCCTGCCAGGGCCGGCATCTTCATGCACCTCATGCCGGTTTTCGGCATCTTGCTGGCAACCCTCTTTTTGGATGAGGTGCTTCGCCGCTATCATCTGGCCGGCATTCTACTGATCTTTACCGGTATCGCCATGACCACCTATCCGGTGGGCACTCCCCGGCGCACGCCTTAGCGATCGCGACGCTGCACGAGCGCGACCAGCTGTCTGCGGCTCTCCTCGCGCAATCCCAATCCATCGATCTCGGCCTGCAGTTGGGACCAGCTGCCGTAACCCCCCAGATAGCCGTTTAGGCGGGTTGCGGCCGTGGAGTCGGTGAGGGCTCTCGCTCTGGGGTAGAAGCGGGTCAGATCGCGCAGAAATTCGGGGCGGCTGCGCAGGCGGTATTTTTGATGGTACCCCTCCGCCCGGTAGAAGGTTTTTAGCGGTTCGATGGCGGTGCGGACGTTGCGGTTCCTTGCGTGGGCGATCGCATTGCGGTGACGCTCAGCGGCCGCGCGCTGTTCATCGTCATGGTAGAACAATGCGTTGCGATACTGGCGCGACCAACTGCGGCTGAAGGGTTTATGCGCCTTCCAGAAGATCGCCAGGAGCGTGTCGTAGGGGATCTGGGCAGGGTCGAAATCGATCTGCAGCGCCTCGCTGTGGTCCCCCAGGTCATGATAGGTGGGGTCCTTCAAGTCCCCGCCGGTGTACCCGACACGGGTGCGAATCACGCCCTTCAAACTCCCGAACTGGGAGTCGGGTCCCCAAAATCAGCCCAGGGCAAAGGTGGCCGTTTCGAAATCGCCGGGCGCGGCCAGGTCGATCGCCGGAGGTGTCGGGGACGGCGTGTCGCCCGCCGCAGCGGTGTCACCGCTGCCGGCGGCAAAGACGGGGCTGGCGGTGCTGGTCGGTTTACATCCTTGTAGGAGGGTGGTCAATCCAGCCGATCCCAAGGCACAGTGGGAAAGAAAGGTGCGTCTGTTCATGGTGGTCTCCTCCGGTTTTGGCAGCATCATGGGTAAACAGCGCCATTGATCCCAGAATAAGCATCGCTCCCACATAGGAAACCGCCAAAACCGTAAAGATTGTGTAAACCCGGTCCCGCTTATCGCTGCTCGGCGAGCAATGCTCGGTAAGCATGCCAAAAGCGAAGCAGAACTGGAACGCCGACCGAACCGTATGGATTGGAACCTAGCGGCGGTATGCGCGTCGCCGGCGACAGGGCCTTTTTTGGTAAAGGCGAAGCGTCTATGATGCAGCGCTTCGCTGTCAGTGGAGCGGCAATTGCTTCTGAAGTGCCCGGGGCACCGCAAAAACGCGTGCAACGTGTTGTTGAGACTTGAGTATTTAAAAAACATTAATAATATTATGAAATTAGTGGGGTTCGGCAGATAACCATACTGAACGAAGCATCCAATTGCTCCGGAGGGCATGGGCTCAACAGATGCACACCATATCTGAAGAAAAAGCCAGTCTTGTCGAGAAGATTCGCATTTTAGAATGTTTGTACCAGATCTCCGAATTGGTGGTCGAGGACGCAGATGGTTTTGAAAACACCATTCAGCGCATCGTTGATTTGGTGCCCCGGGCATTCGAATATCCCGAGAAGGTGGCCGCGGCCATCGATCTGAAGGAGCGCCGATACCAAACACCTGGCTTTGAAACTGCGCAGGGCACCGTCCAACACCCGATTGTCGTCAATGGTGAGGGAAGGGGTTCCCTTGCGATAGGCTGTATTGAAGAGGGCGCCTTTGCCCTGAGTACGGAGGGGACCTGTAGCATTGCGGAAAACAATTTGATGGCCGCAGTTGCGAAGAAGGTCGCCTATATGATTGATCGCAAAGAGGCCATCGACAGAAAGCAACTTTTGGAGGAGCAGTTGATGCATGCGGATCGCTTGTCGACAATCGGTCAACTGGCTGCCGGCATCGCGCATGAATTGAACAATCCACTTGGAGATATTCTGGGGTTTGCGGAATTGGCCGCCAACACGCCGGATTTGCAAGAAGAGATTTACAAAGACTTGGTTAAAATTGTCAAATCAACCCTGTATGCCAGGGAAATCATCAAAAAGGTATTGTATTTCAGCCGGCAGACACATCCACGGGAGGCAACGGCCGATTTGAATCAGTTAATCGGTGAGTGGATGGATTTTCTCGAATCGCGGTGTGCCAAAAATGGCATTCAGGTGGCATTACAGCTGGATGACAACTTGCCCATCGTCAACGGAGACCCAGCCCAACTGAACCAGGTGCTCATCAATGTGGTGGTCAATGCCATCCAAGCCATGCCAGATGGCGGCATCCTGACCATTCAAACGCGGCGCAAGGAAAACCAAGTTTCACTCGTCGTTCAGGATACCGGCAATGGGATCGAAAAAGCGGTCAAAGACAACATTTTTCTTCCTTTTTTCACTACCAAGGAGGTCGATCAGGGGACCGGTCTGGGATTGTCTGTGGTTCATGGCATCGTCCAGGAACACGGTGGCAGCATCGAGGTGGCAAGCCAGGTCGGCCAGGGTACGATTTTTACGATTTGGTTGCCCGTTTAGGCATTAACGAGAGGGAAAAATGAGCGCGGCGAATGAACAGCAACATCTGATTCTAGCGGTTGATGACAACCGGAACGCGCTGGAGATCATCCGGCGCACGCTGAGCAAATCTGGGTATCGCGTGATGACGTGTGAAGGGGTTCCCGATGCCGTCGAGGTCATGATCAAACACCATATCGATCTGGTCATAACGGATCTCAAAATGCCCAAGCACGACGGACTGGAACTGGTCCGATACGTCAGCGAGAATTTCTTTGATACCGCTGTCATCATGGTGACCGCCTATCCGTCCATCGAGGGTGCGGTTGAGGCGATAAAGTCGGGTGCCGATGATTTTCTGGCCAAACCGTATACTGCTGAAGAGTTGACCAGCACTGTCCAGCAGGCCTTGGAACGGTTGGCCACTCAGCGGTCGGCCCAGGATAAATTGGAACTTGAGGCGACGTTCGGTATTGTCGGCACCAGCAAACCGATGAAGAATGTGTTTCGTCGTATCGCCAAAGCGGCGGCAATGAAGGCAAATGTGTTGATATCGGGCGAGAGCGGCACGGGTAAGGAACTTGTCGCACGGGCCATCCATTACAGCAGCCCCTGCTCATCGGCGACATTTGTTCCCGTAAACTGCACCGCGATCCCGGACAGCCTCGTCGAAAGTGAGCTGTTCGGCCACGAGAAGGGCGCCTTCACTGGGGCCAACGCTTTGCGCAAAGGTTTTTTTGAGGTGGCATCGGGCGGTACCGTGTTTCTGGATGAGATCGGCGATGCGAGCCAAAGCCTGCAGGCGAAATTGCTCCGTGTGTTGCAGAACAAGGAGATCATCAAGGTTGGCTCAAGCCAGGTCGTCAAGGTCGATGCCCGCATCGTGGCGGCCACCAATAAAGATTTGATGGATTTGGTTCAGAGGGGATCGTTCCGGGAGGATCTGTACTACCGCATCAACGTCATCGATATCCCCATACCACCGCTGCGTGAGCGGGAGGAAGACATCCCTTTGCTGATTCAGCACTGCGCGGCGCAGCTATGCAAGGAGATTGGCGGTGAACCACTGACCTTCTCGGACCGCGTCCTGGCGGCGATGGCCGACTATTCGTGGCCGGGAAATGTAAGAGAGCTCGAGAACCTCATTCAAAAATTTTTCGTCACGGTGGACAACCATCGCGTCGACATTACAGACCTGCCTGCGCAGATGCGATTTTCAATCCATCATGGGAAGGGATTGAACCGCTCTTTGGCCGCTGTGGAAAGTGAGCACATTCTAAATGTCGTCGCGAGTGTCGGCGGCAACAAGACCCAGGCGGCCAGAATTCTTCAAATAGACCGCAAGACGCTGCGAGAGAAATTAAAGCGCCTGGCGAATGATGGTTAATGGCGCGTTTTTCCCCACCGGGACCACTCGCCCCACAAGCCCCTATCGGGCAAAGCCGGTCCCACTGATGGCGCTTTTATAGCCCAAGCAATAAAAATGTATATAAATTTAACGGTTTTGATCGGCCGGTGCCAGTCGTGACCAAACCGGTATCGAATCTGCTTACGTCTACACGCAATATCACCCTCCACGCCGTATCGTATGACGATGGAGATCTCGATGCGCGTCGCTGAAGTCTCGATGGTAACCACGTCTACGGCAGAAGTCGGTAAAAGATGAATCTGTTCTGGATTTGCCTTGTTGTGACACTTGGGATGTTGATGCCACGCTTAACGGAGCGATGGGGACGCAGTGCCAGCGCTGCCGCCGCCGCGCTGTTGCCGGCAGCGGTCTTGGCCATATTGCTGCCCCGCGTCTCGGCTGTGTTGGCTGGGCAGGTGTACCGTCTGGAGGCGAACTGGATCCCCTCACATGGAATGAACTTCGGATTTCAATTAGATGGCCTATCCCTTCTATTCTCCACCTTGATTGTCGGAATTGGGCTGCTCGTCATCCTGTATGCCCGCTACTACCTGCCGGAAAGGGACAAGGGCGGTCGCTTCTACGCCTATCTCCTGTTTTTCATGGCGGCAATGCTCGGCGTTGTGCTGTCGACCAATTTGCTTCAACTCTGGTTTTTCTGGGAGCTCACCAGCGTCAGTTCCTTCCTCTTGATCGGATATTGGCACCACCGCAGCGACGCTCGCAGAGGGGCCCGCATGGCCCTGACCATGACGGGAGCGGGTGGCCTGGCACTGCTGGGTGGTTTTGTCCTTATCGGTCAAACCGTCGGTTCCTACGACATCGGCCAAGTGCTGTCCAATGGCCATCTGATCCAAAGTTCCGGTCGCTATCACGCGATTTTGATCTTAGTGCTGCTGGGAGCATTTACAAAGTCGGCGCAGTTTCCGTTCCATTTTTGGCTACCGCATGCCATGGCGGCACCCACTCCGGTCAGTGCGTATTTGCATTCAGCCACCATGGTGAAGGCCGGCCTTTTTCTGTTGGCAAGACTCTACCCGATTCTTGCCGGAACGGCCAGTTGGTTCCTGATCGTCAGTATCACCGGGATGTTGACGATGCTGATCGGTGCTTACCAGGCGCTCCTGAAGCACGACCTGAAAGGGCTGCTCGCCTACTCCACAATTAGCCACCTGGGATTAATCACGCTGCTGTTCGGTATGGGATCAGCCCTTGCTGCCGTGGCCGCCGTCTTTCACATCATCAACCATGCCACCTTCAAGGCCTCTCTCTTCATGGCGGCCGGCATCATTGACCACGAGACCGGCTCGCGGGATATGCGCAAACTGAACGGCCTCTGGAAGCACATGCCAATTACGGCGACGCTGGCGATGGTCGCCGCGGCGGCGATGGCCGGGGTGCCGCTGCTCAACGGTTTCCTCTCCAAAGAGATGTTCTTCGCAGAAACACTTGACCAAAGCACGCTGGGATCCATCTCCTGGATGATACCGGTGTTCGCCACCATCGGGGCCGCATTTTCCGTCGCCTATTCGCTCCGATTCATCCACGACGTGTTTTTCAACGGCGAACCGGTGAATTTGCCCCGAAAACCCCATGAGCCACCCCGCTACATGCGCGTGCCGGTCGAAATCCTCGTCGCGCTATGCCTGATTATCGGTATACTTCCGGAGTATACCGCCGGAAAAGTGCTTGCCGGAGCGTCCACCGTGGTATTGGGAGGGCAACTGCCCACGTACCATCTTCACATCTGGCACGGCCTCAATACACCCTTTGTGATGAGTGTTATTGCGATGTTCGCCGGTGGCGCCATCTATTACGGTCGCGGGCGGATTTTCAAGCTCCAAACCTTTTTCCCGGCACGCGATGAGAGTCGCCTGTTCGATGACGCTATGCGGAAAGGGCAGCATTTCTTCCGGACGCTACTGGACCATTTTGACAACGGGTCGATGCAACGCGCTGTTTTCTGGTTGCTCTTCGTCGCCCTGGTTTTCATGATGGTTCCCTTGATGGAGCTCGATATGACCATCGGTCTGCGGCCGCAGATCCCCGTCGACTTCGTGATGATCTCCGGCGCGACCCTGCTGTGCGTCAGTTCTGTCGCCACGGTCATCTGGCACCACCAACGGCTGCTTGCCATCCTGCTGCTCTCTGTCGTCGGCCTGGTGGTCGCCATAGTATTCGCATTGTTCTCGGCACCGGATCTGGCCCTGACGCAATTGTCGGTGGAGGTTGTCACCATCGTCCTGCTGCTACTCTCGCTTCACTTCTTGCCAAAGCGAATCCGCAATTTCTCCTCGCCCACCATTATCATACGAGATGCCTCATTGGCCGTCCTGATTGGCGGTGTCGTCGGGACAATCACCTTTGCACTCCTGACACAGCCATTCGACACCATATCGGGCTTCTTCACGGAAAACGCAAAATCTTTGGGGGGCGGAACGAACGTCGTCAACGTGATCCTGGTCGATTTCCGTGGATTCGACACCTACGGCGAAATCAGCGTATTGGCCATCGCCGCCATCGGCATAACGGCTTTGATTGACGGTATCCACCAGGCGAAAATCCCATCAGATCCCAATGCGCTTGGATGGGCGATCGACAAGCACCCCATGATGCTGTCGGTCATCTCCCAGGCGATGCTGCCGCTGGCCATCGTGGTGTCGGTCTATATTTTCCTGAGAGGCCACAATCTGCCTGGCGGCGGCTTTATCGCAGGTCTGATCACCGCCATCGCAATGATTCAACAATATGTCGCCCAAGGGTATACGTGGCTAGCGGCCAGGATGCCCTTAAATTATCCGAGTATGGTGGCTGGCGGCCTTTTGACGGCCGCTATGACGGGATTGGGTGCCTTCTTGTGGAGACAGCCATTTCTGAAAAGCTGGCATGGCCACCCCCACCTTCCCCTCATCGGGGAGATCGAGCTGGCCAGTGCGATGGTGTTCGACCTCGGTGTCTACCTCACGGTGGTGGGTGCCTGTATGATGATTCTGTCGAGGCTCGGTCGATTGAGCTCGTCGAGCGAGGCCCGGTAAAAGGAGGTCACTGGATGGAACTTGTCTTTGCCTTTTGCGTCGGTGTGCTGACCAGTTGCGGCGTTTACCTCTGTCTGCGCGGCACTACGTTTACCGTGCTCATCGGCCTGACCCAGCTCGCGTATGCGGTGAATCTATTCCTCTTCGCGAGCGGCCGCCTCTCCATTAACGCCGCCCCCATCTTGGGCATCTCTGAAAAAATCGCCGATCCATTGCCGCAGGCGCTGGTGCTCACGGCAATCGTGATCGGCTTTGCCATGACGGCCTTCCTTGCCGTGCTTGCCATAAGAACATACGCCGATTGGGGCAATGACCACGTCGATGGGCGCCCTTCCGCTGTGGAGCGCATCATCCAGCGTGAGGGGATGCGCCGATGAACCATCTGCCCATCGTTCCAATTCTGTTACCATCGCTGGCAGGCACGCTCATGCTGCTGCCCCCACTGTCCAAACGGCTTTGGTTACAGCGCTGGATCACCGGGTTCGGATTGCTCGCGCTGGTGGTCGTCGCCGGCGCGCTGATGGTCCTCGCGCAGCAGCAGATACGGATCTACGCTTTAGGGGGCTGGCAGCCGCCGTTCGGGATCGTCCTGGTCGTCGATCGCATGACCGCTCTACTGCTAATGACAACGGCCATTCTTGCGAGTTGTGCAGGGCTATACAGTGCTGAAAACGAGGACCGGCAGGGGCCCTTCTTCTATTCCTTGTTCTGGTTTCAGATAATGGGCATCAATGGCGCGTTTCTGACCGGTGACCTGTTCAATCTGTTCGTATTTTTCGAAGTACTCCTCATCTCATCATACGCGCTGCTGATACACGGCGGTGGCAAAGAGAAGACAAAGGCAGGCTTTCAGTACGTCTCCTTGAACCTCATCGGCTCAGCACTTTTTCTTGTTGCGCTGGGGACGCTGTATGGAACGGTGGGCTCGCTCAACATGGCAGACTTGGCGGCCAAGGTTCGCTTCCTGACGCCTGAAGAGCAGATCCTCGCGAAAGTGGGCGGACTACTACTGCTGCTGGTCTTCAGTTTGAAAGCGGCCCTGTTACCCCTGCATTTCTGGCTGCCGAAGGCCTATGGAGCGGCCTCCGCATCGGTGGCGGCGTTGTTCGCTATTCTAACCAAGGTGGGCTTCTACGCCATTTGCCGGGTGTTCAGCGGCATCTTCGGAGACAACGGCGGTGACCTGGCGCATTTCGCGGCGCCTTGGATTTGGCCCCTGGCCATCGCCACTATCGCCGTGGGCAGCGTTGGGATCTATGCCGCCGCCTCTCTGCGAATGGCGACCGCGAATGTGGTCATCGTGTCCGCCGGAACCTTGCTGCTCACCCTCGTGGTCAATGACGGGCAGTCCCTGCCGATCGGTCTCTTTTACCTGCTCCATTCAACCGCTGTCACCGGTGCGCTGTTCCTGGTCGCCGATCAGATGGGTACCCAACGGGGTGCCGCTCCGAACCAGCATGTCGGAACGGCACCGGAGAAGCAGTCCGCTTTGCTGGGATGGCTGTTTCTCACCGCGTCGGTTGCCGCCGTCGGGCTGCCACCGCTCTCGGGCTTCGTCGGCAAAGCGCTGCTGCTGCAGTCCACGACCCGCTTTATCGAGCAGGTGTGGGTGTGGCCGGCCCTGTTGATCAGCAGCTTTGCGTCCCTGGTGGCCTTTTCAAGGGCCGGTACGGCCTATTTCTGGAATGCCACCCCATCACCATCACCACCGGTGGGCGGTGATAAACTGCGGCTGACCCAAATCGTGGCGATATCGATTCTGCTGGCATCGACAGCCCTGATGGCGGTCTATGCCGACCGAATCCTGACGTACAGCCAGGGCGCCGCCGAAGACCTCCGGCGTCACCCGCTAACCGATTCAGCCAACCTCACGGAAGAGAGGAGCGGCCTCAATGCGGCGCATGAATCATAAACCCTATATCCCGCATCCATTTCAATTTCTGATGCTCTTCATCGTGTGGCTCTTGCTGACCCACCGATATTCGCTCGGCAATATGCTCCTCGCGGCGATACTGGCATGGCTCGTCCCCATCGCCGCCATGGCCATAAGAGCGCCAACAACGCCCGTCAGAAGACCGCTGAAGGCCATATCATTCTTCTGGCTGCTGCTGGGGGACATTTTCGTTTCGAACATTGTGGTTGCAAAACAGGTATTGGGGGCAACGGAGCGCCTAAGGCCGGGATTCATCGCCGTACCGCTGGACATGCAGGCGGCGTTGCCGATAACGCTTCTGGCCAGCACGATTTCGCTCACGCCGGGGACCGTGAGCATCGAGATTACCGAAGACCATCAATTTCTGTACGTGCACGCATTGCATGTGGAGAGCGAAAAGGAGATGGTTGATCGGATTAAGCGTCGGTATGAAAAACCGCTAAAGGAGATTTTCCAATGTTAGACACCATCGCTTTGGCCGTCAGTGCCGTCATCGGCCTGTCGCTCCTGCTCAATTTGGGGCGCTTTATGATCGGGCCCCACATGCTCGATCGCCTAATAGCGCTCGACACCATGTATATCAATGCCATCGCCTTGATCGTCATCCTCGGCATTTTCAGGGGATCACCACTATACTACGAGGGAGCGCTGGTCATTGCCATGCTCGGATTCGTGAGCACCACCGCGGTGTGTAAATTTATACTTCGTGGCGATATCATCGAATAGGAGATCCATATGCTGCTTATTGAATTGGCGACCGGTTTTTGCCTGATGGTTGGGGCCATATTTCTACTGGTGGGATCGATCGGGTTGTTTCGATTGCCGGACTTCTATATGCGCCTACATGGCCCGACCAAAGCCACCACATTGGGTTTGGGCGCCATCTTGACGGCGTCAATCATCTTTTTTTCATTTCGTGGAGATGGTATCAGCACCAAAGAGATACTGATCATTTGGTTCATTTTCCTGACGGCGCCAATTACGGCGCACATGCTCTCAAAGGCTGCGCTGCATGTCCGCCAAAAACCGCGCGCGGATACGCTGAATCAGGATCGATTGGCGTCTATCCGCGAACGCCGGCAGTAAACCGCCCCCAGCAAGGCCTGGATCTCAAGGGCGGCTGTCCATTTCGTCCCCCTCCGTGAAAACAGATCGGATGCTGCAGGTGTGCGCATGAACCGTTGAAGTTGCCCGCCAGCAGGCCGTTGATGGAACATGTAGCGGGGCGAATCCCAGCGTTGCGGGCAGATCCCGCTCGCGGCCGGCGGTACCGACCAGCTTCGCAGACCGCTTGTCTGCACCGGCTTCGGGAAGGGTGGGGGGTGGCCGCCTATCGACCGGCGGCGATCAATTTCGCCATGGCACCGTCAAGGGTGAACTGCATGGCTGGATCAGTTGATGATGGCCCTGCCGCGGGATGAGAAGGATACGCCCTGGCCGGATTGGGTTCCAATCATAATCGATTCGATGATGGGCGGGTTTACTTGGGTGGCGGATCTCCATTTCACGATGAAATTAGCGCCTGAACCGCCGGTTTTATCGTTCTCGGCGATGACGAAGCGGACGGACTCCTGGGGCCTGATCGTCAGTGCCTCGTCGGTAAACGATTTGATGAGCCCTCCGCTGGAACCATAGTAGTGAACGTCAGAGATGATGATGTCCGCGTCAAGATCGATATTTCTGATGCTCAGCGTAATCGCCAGGGCAAACGGGCGCTTGTTGCTCCCCACGTAAATGTGCGAATACGCCGGCACGTAGACGGTTTGGGAATCGGACAACGCCTGTCCATCGTGGGCCTCCAGCGGCAGAGGTGTTATGCCGATGAAGGTGCTCACCATAACAATAGCGATGATATTCTTTAACGATGTCATGGGTCTCCCATTATCTCAGCGTGAAGTTCTGCCTGGGTTCGGCGTCGCTTCTTTTGCGGGTGCCATGTCGAGCGTATGCTCGACGGATGTCATGATCCGGTATCTGATGCAGCCAGCGGTTGAAAAACGGCGGAGAAGACATCCGAAAGCCGTAGAATACCGACAATCTTCTCCGCTCGGGACACCAGCAGCGATTGATGGTGACCCATGATCAACAAATGGATTGCCTGGTCCAAAGTGGCCTCTTCACTCACGCAATCCTCGGCGGACAGGGTATGCATAAAATCGCGCACGAGGATGTTGGCGGCCTTTTTGCGCATGTCCTCCAAGGTGCCATCGAAGAGGCGATGGTACTCGATCATCGAATTTAAGAACATGCGACTGAAATGACGATAAACGCCCCTGGTGTCCTGGCCCTGAATCTCTTTGTACTTGGGCTCCAGCGCCCTCAACGCATCGATTTGACTGATCATGCCGATAGGCTGCTGATCCTGATCCAGCACAAGGATTGCCCGGTGACGATATTTGGTCCGGCACAAGTTCTGTTGGGCTTTATCGAGCGCCGCGATGGCCTCCGCGAGTGTTGCCGTCTCGGGTACCGTTGCATACTCGCTGAGCGGGACCATTAATGCTTTGATAGAGACTGTTTTCATGGATCTCTCCGTTTAGATATTGCCACCTCTACGAAGGAGCTGTCTGGCTTCTGCCTTTCTGATCCGCTCATCCTGCTCGGCTTTCCGAAGCTTGGCTTTCTCCAGAATGGTCTGTAATTCTTCAAAGTCGGCCGGTTTTAAAAGATAATCGAAGGCACCTAATTTCATCCCCGCTATGGCCGTTTCCGTTGTCCCATGTCCTGTCAACAAGATAACCTCGACCAGCGGGTATCGTAATTTGATCTCTTTCAGTGCCTGGATGCCGTCCATTCCCGGCATTTTAATGTCGAGGATGACGACATCAATGGGAATCTTTGCGAGAGTTTCAAGACACATATGCCCGTCGTAGGCTGGTGTCACCTTGTCACCCGCATCCTCGAGGCGCATCGAAAGCATCTCTACGAAGTCTTTTTCATCGTCAACCAGTAAAATATTGGTGGGGACATGAATCATTTTCGCACGCTCCTTCCGTTCGCCGGCCACCGGATCACTGGGTGCCAGAACCGTCATCGCTGAAACCAATTTGGTTGGGAATGATTACACTGAAACGTGAACCTTCACCCAGCGTGCTCTCGACCGCTAGCCGTCCACCAAATTTTTCAACGATTTCCCGGGTGACGTATAGGCCCAGCCCAGTGCCTTCACCGGGTGATTTTGTGCTGAAAAAAGGCTCGAAAATACGACCCTGGTTCTCCCTGGAAATACCGATGCCGGAATCTACGATTTCGATGGCGGCTTCGGCAGTTGTCGATTGAATGTAGACGCGGATTTCACTGTTGTCATAGGAGGCGTGGATCGCGTTGCTCAGCAAGTTGATGAAGACCTGCCGGATCTGATTGGGATCCGCCCAAAGCGGCGCCGCTTCCCCTTCCGCCTCGAGTTGCACCCGAATCCCTTTCTTCTCGGCTTCTCGACGAATCAGGGCCAAGGTTTCTGTCAGCAGTGCTTCCAAATCAATTTCAACCACCACGCGTTCTCTCTTGCCGACATCGGCGAGCAATTGGTGGGTAATCGCCCGCGCGCGCTTGACGCTATTTTCTACCTTCTCAAGTGCTTTCTCAAAGGTGGCTCTGTGGGGCATCTCGGCAAGTTCACGCTTCTGCAGTAACGCTTTCAGATACCCAGCGGCTTCATTGACAATGGCCAGCGGGTTGTTGATCTCATGGGCGACACCTGCCGCAAGTGTGCCCAAGGCCGCAAGTCTTTCAGTGGCGATCATCTGCTGTTCGATGCGGGTTTTGAATTCTTCGGCCGCCTTTTGCCTCTTTTCCGAAATGATCTTGTCATAGGCTTGGAAGATTTTGCCCAGCAGATGGTCGAACTCTACCGGTTTGGTCAGATAGTCAAAGGCGCCGTGCTTAATCCCCTCGACGCCATCCTGCGTGTTTGCGTTGCCCGTCAGAAGGATGACCTCGATTTGCGGATATTGCTGCTTGATCTGATACAAGGTGTCGATGCCGTTCATACCCGGCATCACAACATCCATCACGACCACGTCGATCGCGTGATCGGCCAGCACCGCGAGACAATTATCGCCATCGGCTGCTTGAAGCGAATCGAGGCCCCTTTTTCGCAGTCGCTTGGCCAGTGTATTCCGAAACTCGCTTTCGTCATCCACCAGCAGCAATCGGATGTGCTTCACACTATCAGCGTCCATAGTCTGTTCCGTAACACAGGTTCATTGCCTCAAACGAGCCCCAGTATATTCCACCACACAGCGGCGACCAGCACAAGCAGTGCCAACAGCAACGGGGTCGCCACGAGGCCAGCGCGCGTGATATCGGCAGCCTTAAACTCTTTGAAACTGTAGGCGATCGCGTTGGGAGGACAACCGATAACCAGTAACATCGCGAAGGAAGTTGCGGTGCCCATGCAGAGTGCCAACACCCTTGGATCCACACCTTCCAGCTGCGCCATGGGAATCACGATGGGCAAAATCAGCGCCGCCGCAGCCACATTGGCCATGGCGTTGGTCACGAGCGCTCCAAAAATGGCCACGCCAGCGAAAAGCAGCAACCAGCCGCCGCCTTCAACAAGCGGGAAGAAAAGATTGGCGAAGTAGGCCGCCGCACCAGAGTCCCCCATGGCCAGGCCCAGCGAAATGCCACCACCGAAGATGAACAACGCCGTTCCCCACTCCAGGTTTTCGTGAACATCATCCCACCGCAAAATCCCTGCCAGTACCAGCGCCGCGACCCCCAGCATGCCGGTCACGGAATAGTGCAGGCCGTGGAACTCTTTGGTTAACCACAATATAAAGCAGACGGCGATAATGGTAAGTGTGATGATCTCTTTTCGGGACCACGGGGCAATCTCGTCGTCGAATTTTGGCAGTTTTATGGCGGGATCGGGGCGAAAAACCAGATACACCACGCCCACTGCGGCGGGAACCGTCACAATGGCCATGGGCATGGCGAATTTAATCCAATCCATGAAGGAAATCTCTATCCCCGTAAATTCCTTCAGGAAGGCTGCCGACACCATCGTCCGCCCCCCGCCGACCAAGGTCCCCATGCCACCGCATGAGCAGGCGAACGCCAGTGAGATCAACATGAATTTCGCAGTGCGGGAGTGGGGTTCGATGCCGGCGCTGCGCATCAGCGGCAACATGGTAACGATACCGATGGACACCGCCGCCGCGTCGTGAATAAATGACGATGCCAGCCCCAGCCCGACACTGATGATGAAGGTGAACCGGGTCACGCTGGTACCTGCCTTCGCCACGATGAAGTGCCCCAGCCGCTTGGTAATGCCGGCCTTGTCCAGCGCAATGGCAAAGATTAGGCAGCACATGATGAAGACCACGACCGGGTGCATGTAGGGCGCCCATGCGGTTTTGACATCCACAACCTGCATGACGACCAAGAAGACACCGATGAGAATGGCCGTGATTTCCAGTGGGATTGGCTCCAACATGAACAAGAATATCAATACCGCCAGGACGGCCAGGAAGCGATGCGCTTTGGCGGAGAGGCCGTTTTGATATAGGATCTCAATATTGGCGTCATCGTGGAGAGCGGCCTTCTCCTGCAGGTAGGTGCCCGGCGACGCGGCCGCTTCGCCAGCCTTGACGCGGACGAGGTAACCATCCGCATCTGAATCCCCCTCTGAGAGGACCGTGAAGCGCTCACTGATGGATTGGAAGTAAGCGCGATCTGCGTCGCCCACGATCTTGAAGGTCGTCCCATCGGGTCTGGGTAACATCAAGACAACAGCGCCCAGCAGGAACGCCATGCAGAGTTGTAATTCTCTGTTTTTGAGTATCGCAGTCATCTAAATATCTCCGCTCATGAATCGCTGCAACGCACGTTGCACCTAATTGGAAGGCCCGTTTGCCTTTGCGAATAGAGTTTCCGCTGTGCCACCTGTCATCCTTCCAGTTTTTGCCGATAAGCGTCCCTGATCTTTTCTATCAAGCCCTTCAATTCACAGGGTTTCGTCAGGTAGTCGTAGGCACCCAGCCGTATCCCCTCATGGGCTGCCTCGGCCGAGCCATGTCCCGTTAGCATGATCACAACCATCTCGGGAGCCATCTTCTTGAGCACCTTTAGCACCTCAAGCCCGTCCATATCGACCATTTTGAGGTCCAGTAGGGCGACGTCAAAGTCTTGCTGACGCAGTGCCTGAAATGCTTCTGAACCAGAACTGGCCTTCCCCACGATGAAGCCGCGCTTCGACAGCCGATTGGACAGCACATTGACATACCCCAGTTCGTCATCGATGAGCAGCACCCTGACAGGCGCGGCCGGGACATTTTCAGTTTTCGTCATTATCCCTCTCCAAGGTTATTCACCTATGGACGTCGCAAGGTGATTGCCTGCATTCGTGCTTCCATTATTTTTTCCTCGTGGTCGCGCTTGCGCTTTGCGGCATCATTTACCTTGGCAATCAACTGGTCCATGTCGCAGGGTTTCATCAGGTAATCAAAAGCGCCCCGCTTCATGCCTTCAATGCCGGTTTCGACCGTGGCATGACCGGTCAGCATTATCACTTCAACCAATGGGAATTTGCTCTTAATCTCCTTCAGTGCCGTCATCCCATCCATAACCGGCATTTTGATGTCCAGAATGACGACTTCGAGGTCGCTTTTTTCCTTTAAACACACCAATGCTTCTTCACCATTGTAGGCTGGGGTGACGTCAATCGACCGCTTCTTGAGACGCTTCATCATGGTTTCGACAAAGGGTTTCTCATCATCAACCAGCAGTACTTTCGTCGCGTTCATACATTACCTCCCTGCAGTGGCGCCGGCGGTGTGCCGGCGGTATTGATGGCCCTAACAAGATCGGTGGAAATTAGGCCTCATCTCGCTGAATCCCGGGATCCACGGAAACTTGCGGAGCCGGTTCCCCATCCGTTTCAGCTTCAGAAGAAGCACTCGCGCGTGGGACGGGTATTCGGATTTCAAAGGTGGCACCTTCTCCTTTTTTGCTGCGCACATGGATGTCGCCGCCAATTTTCTTGATGATGCCATAGCAAATTGATAGCCCCAGGCCGGTGCCTTTTCCGACCGGTTTGGTGGTATAAAAGGGGTCGAAAACACGTGCCAAATTGGCACTCGCAATGCCCGGCCCGTCATCGACGACGGTTAAGAGGATGTCGTCTCCATTGCGTTCGGCCCCCAAGGTGATGTTGCCGCCGCTCTTCTCCATGGCGTCCAGTGCGTTGTTGACAAGATTCAGCATGACTTGCTGCATCTCGGTTTCAGAGGCGGGGATGGGCGGCAGGTCTTCCTCAAATCGGGTCTGAATATTGATGTTGCTGTACTTTGCACGTTGAGAGGAGAGATAGGCAATTTCATTCAGCATTTCGGCGATTGGGATCTCCACGATCCGAGAGTCGGTTTTACGGGCAAAGCTCAGCAGTTTGTGGGTGATCTCCTTGCACCGCCTGCCCTGTGTCTGAATCTGATTCAAGGCTCTGGTGAACTCTTCGAGATTTTCGCTTCCGCCGAACTCCTCATCTTCCAGCAGGTCTTGGATCCAACCCGCCTCCTCGATCATGATGGCCACTGGATTGTTGATTTCATGTGCAATGCCCGCCGCCAGTTCACCGACCGATGCCAGCTTCCCGGTTTCGATCACCTGCTGCGACAGCATCTCCTTATTCTCTATGGCCTTTTCCTTCTCTTTGTCCGCCTGTGAAATGCGGTTTACGAGTCGTTTGGACACAATTAGGCTCGCTATGATGATGCCCAAACTGGCAAGCACAATGAATATCAGCACGATTCGCTGGGTTTTTTTAAAGTCTGAGAAGGCATCCGCCGCGTCTTGTTGAATCACCATTATCCAGTCGCCGCCCCGCAGGGGTGCCAGGGCGTATATGACTTCGCTCCCATGGGGTGTACGTTTTTGGGTCACGAGGTGGGATTGCTTCGCCAATCCCAACTCTTTGAAAAACACCATCAATTCATCTGCATTCACATCGGCGATGGGGTTGGTCTGGAACTCGCCGGCAGCATTCAGAATAAAGGCGAAACCGGTCTCACCAATGCGCAGGAATTCGACCAAATTGTTAAATTCGCCAAAGTCGATGGTCGCTCTTAGGATCCACGGATCGCCATTGCGCTCCTGCCGAACCGATACGATAAAGTGTGGCGCGCCGCGCAACCCCTTGAACACATCACTGATAAAGAAAGTCTTGTTTATGGCCTGTTCAAACCATTCGGCGCCTGCGTAATTCACGTTCGACAACTCGAACGGTCCCGCATAGGCGATCTGACGCCCTTCATGGTCTACAACACCCAAGTCGACAAAGGACCGGTCGAAAGCGCGTTGCAATTCGTTGAACTTCTGATTGAGAATGGTCGCATCGGACAGCTCCTCGAAGCGATTGGTTTTTGCCAAAAGGCGAATGTCCATCAGTTTTTCATCCAAAAAGATATCGATGCTTCGTTTGTGCTTTCTCGTCAGGACTTCGAGATGATCATACACCTTTCCTTCGTAGGAGACCCGGAAGGCATCCAATATAAAAATGCTGACAACCACAGTGGGCGTTATGGCCGTAATAAGTATGCTAAGGACAATATTGCGAAGTAGCGATTGGTAGTACTTGTGTTGCTTTTCAGCATTCATACGCTGGCTATCCTTACGCGAACCGCTGTTGACGTTACCGAAGAGGTGAACCAACCTCTTCAGCATAAATTGTACCAGATGGGACTCCGATTGCCTTTCCAAAAAATAATTTATAAGAAACTAATATAATTATGATTTTCAATTTCTGGAGAAATACTGAAACCGAAATGCGTCAATCGCCCAAGAAGGGCCAACCGGAGAAAATCGTGGCGGCGGGGCGAAACGCCCCGCTTCCGGTACGGGCAGAGATACCCTTTTTCTTCGTATCTGCTGGCGCATGGGTCCTTGGGTTTGTCTGCAGGAATGGGGTTTAGGTATTGCGCACAGTGGGAAAATAGTGAATCAGCACCAGGGTGATCAGGGGGATCAGGGCCAGAGCGGTGAGAACCGTCTCCACGGTGTAGAGATCGGCCAGCTTGCCCACCACGGGCGACACGATTCCCCCCAGGCCAAAGGCCAGGCCCATCATCAGGCTGGAGACCATGGAGCGCCCCTTGGGCGCCAGGGTCTGGGCCATGACCACTCCCAGGGGCAAGGAGGCGAGTACCACGCCGCCGGCCAGCGCGGCCCCCAGGTAGACCCAGTGACCCTCGAGACGCAGGAAGAGGAGCAGGATGGGGGTCATGAAAAGGTGGGACGCCCAGAAGAGCGGCTTGTAGCCCCAGCGGTCGGCCAGATGCCCGCAGAGCAGGCCGCTGAAGGTGCCCGCAACGGTGAAGAGGGAGAAGATCACGCCGGCCGACACCACCGAGAAACCTTTCTGGACATAGTACACCGGCATGAAGGTCATGAAGGACTGGCCCACGACGGCCCGCAGCACCATCACCAGCCAGATCAGGACAATACTCCTCCAGGCGTCGCCCAGACTCTCTTTGAGGGCGCCCAGAAACCCAGTTTGCTGAAGGCCCTCGCTCTGGGGAGCGGGGAGGGCGACGCACAGGTAGACGACAACTCCCAGCCCCAAGACCATGGTCCAGGGCAGGGCGGCGAGTCCATAGCGGGCAGCGTACCACGTTACCAGGAGGGGGCCCACACCGAACGCCAGGGTGCCGCCGGTGTTGAAGACCGACATGGAGAAAGCGGCGTTGCGCCCGGCATAGAGCGGCACCATCCCTGTCACCGAGGGGTGGAACATAGAGGAGCCCAGGCTGCCTACGGCCACCAGGCACATGAGGGACCAGAAGCCCCAGGCCAGGCCCGACAGGGGAATGCAGACCACCGGCAGCAGCAGGCCGGCCAGGATGAAGCCACGGGTGGGGTAACGGTCGGCGAGGTAGCCCACCGAGGGCTGCACAATAAAGGCCAGGAAACGATTGATTCCCGCGATGGCGCCCACCTGCGTCAGCGACAGCCCCAGCTTCTCGACGAAAAGGGGGAAGAGCGGGCTGGTGAAGGAGCTGTAAAAATCACCGGTGAAGTGCACCAGGGTGAGGGCGAAGAGCACCTTGATGTTGGCGTTGGTGGCGGCAGTGTTGCGCATGGCGCGGTCGGTCTTTCTGAAGGTCAATCCGGCCAGTGGTCAGGAGGCAATCCATAGTGTCGGAAAGCGGCACTATAGAGATCCAATCCAGCCGGGTCAACGCTAAACAGATCCGCTCGCCACCGGGTCGACGGCGCGGTCGTCCGCGGCTTTGCCAACCAGCCGTGCACCACGGTTACCACATGCCCTCACAGGATTCATCCGGTCGGATGGACAGCTTCCGGGATTATTCCCCGAATGAGTGGTCCGGGTTCCCTTTAACCCGCCAGGATATTATGGTTTTATCGGGTGTAAGAACGCCGGGCATTTCGCCAGATTGACCGGTTCTGTCCCCCCCATCTCAGCGGTGTGAAGATCTTCTGGCGAATCGCGTAAATGCCCGCTTTGCCGCCGCTCCGAATCGATCCACGCGCGACTTGCCATCCCCCGCTATTCGATAGCAGTGCCTGAGGTGACGGTTCGCCCCACCCCGGATGGAGAGCATTGGGCCATGAACACACCGATTGAACTGAACGCCTTTACGACCCTGACCCTGGGATTCATCGCTATGGTGGTGGGAGAGGCCTTCAATCGTCGGGCCCCGGTGCTACGGCGCATGGCGATTCCCGCCGCCGTCATCGGCGGCGCCTGCCTGGCGGTGATGCACCTCGGCCTGCAGGCCGCTTGGCAGGTGGAATTCCATTTGGACACGGCAGTGAGGGACTGGGCCCTGCTCTATTTCTTCACATCGGTGGGACTCAACCTCCAGCTCGACGCCCTTCGGGTCGGCGGGCGCGCCCTGCTGCTCCTGCTGGCCGCGACGCTGGTTTACATGTGCTTGCAGAACAGCATCGGCATCGGTCTGGCGACCTGGATGGACAAACCCCCGGTGTTCGGCATCATCGGGGGCACCGCCTCTCTGATTGGGGGGCACGGCACGGTGGTCGCCTGGGCCCCGCTGTTTGAAGAGCGGTTCGGCGTGACAAACGCATTGGAGATGGGAACCGCCTGCGCCACCCTGGGACTTCTCCTGGCCAGTGTCACTGGCAGTGTGGTGGGGAAATTCCTCATCCAGCGGCATCGCTTGTCCACCCGTTCAAGGATCACGGAAGGGGTTTTGGCCACTGTGGCGGCAAACCATTGCACCCTCCAAACGGTGTCCCTTCTGTATCATCTGCTCTTGGTCCAAGCCTTGATCGGAATTGGGCACCTGCTGCACGCGGCACTGCAGACGAGCCAGGTCCAGCTGCCCCTGTTCATGACCTGCATGTTGGCCGGGTTGGCTTACAGCTTCGCGACGGCGCTGTTTTTTAGGAAGCCTTCGACCCACCACTCCACCCGCTACACTGCCTTAACGGGAGAGATCTCGCTGGGATTGCTTCTGGCCACCAGTCTGATGGGCATGGATCTTCAGGCCATCTACCGAAACAGCGGCCCCCTTATCCTGATCCTGTTGCTGCAGGCGCTCGTGGCCTCAGCGTATGCCATTCTCGTCATCTACCGACTCCTGGGACGCAACTATGCGGCCGCCATGGTCAGTTCCGGTTTCAGCGGCATCTCTCTGGGGGCCACCCCCACGGCCATGGCCAACATGGGCAGCCTGGCCCGGCAGTATGGCCCTTCCCGCAAAGCCTTCCTGATCGTTCCCCTGGTCTCGGCCTGCTTGATCGATGTGGCCAATGCGATCTTCATCAATCTCTTCGTCATCCTGCACTGACGCGTCACAACCGCCAGAAACAGCATAAGGGACCCGATGGCGGTCAGCACAAAGGGGTGGTCTCTTGCGACGGATTGGTCTAAGATGCGGCACTTCTTCGCGCCGAGAGGAGGTGTCCGGCAATATGCCACCCGTCAGCGCCACCACCAAAGCGATCGGCCTCATCTTGACCGCCACCCTCGGCATCGTGCTGATGAACACCTGCGCCAAGCTGGTCAGCCCGGGCCACAATGCCGTCGAGATGGTTTTCTACCGTGGATTGATGGCCCTGGCCCTGCTGGTTCCCTACATGGCCGCGACGCGACCCCTGAGCGTATTCACCACCCGCCGCCTGGGGGCCCACCTCTATCGCAGCCTGGTGGGCAATTTGGGCGTCGGCTTCGTCTTCTGGGCCTACACCCTGATGCCCATGGCCGATACGACGGCCCTGCTCTTCGCCGCCCCGCTCTTCGTCACCGCCCTGAGCCCTCTTCTGCTAAAGGAGAAGATCGGCGCGACCCGCGGGCTGGCAGTCTTGGTGGGCTTTGGCGGCGTGCTGCTCATCGTGCGCCCCTCGCCCGCCCTGTTGAGCCAGCCGGGGGCCCTGATCGGCCTGGCCGCAGCCCTCATGATGGCCCTGGTGGACATGGCCTTGCGCAACTTGGGCCGCACCGACGATCCACTGACCACCGTCTTCTTCTTCATCCTCATCGGCGTCGTGGTGTCCGGCGTCTATACCCTCCTTTGGGGGTCCTGGCCGCGCGGGGCCCATCTGGGCATCCTCGCCGCCATGGGGATCTTCACCGCCATCCAACAGGTGGCCAAAACCACCGCCTATCGCCATGCCGAGGCCTCCTTTCTGGCGCCCTACACCTATTCGGCCATCATCTGGGCCACGCTCACCGGTTGGCTCTTCTGGCGCGAGTGGCCCAGCCTATCCGTTGTGCTGGGAACCATCGTCATCATCGCCAGCAATCTCTTCCTCGGCTGGCGGGAACCTGCCCCCTCCGGCACCCGTCAGTGGCGGTGAGCCCGCCGCCTTCCACGCGCCGCAAATCGCGGCCGCTTGACTTCATCTTCGAATTCCACTAAGCAACTCTTGACACTTGCCATTGGGGGAGCACCTCTGCCGATTCGAGGACGTGCCATGACCCACACCAAAGACACCTTCCTCGTGGTGGGCAACGCCAAAACCACCAGCGACAACCCCATCACCCACCAGTGGACAAGCTTCTTCGTCTCGTTTCTGGTTCATGCCGACGACGGCCGTATATTGGATGCCGAGGCTTCGGTCATCCTGCCCCTGAGCAAGCGCTTCATCCGCGATCTCTTTGTGGACGGCAGTTTGGCCGCGGAGGACCAAGACCTGATCGCCGATATCCAGCGTCGCTACCATGGCTCTTCTCGCAAGGCCCTCGTCGTGGCGTATAAGGATGCCGTCAAGAAATATCGCCAGGCGCTCACCGCCTGGAACGCTTCTGCAGGATGATGCGGCCGCAATAGATGCGGTCGCAGTAAGATGCGGGCGCAGTAAAATGCGGGCGCAATAGGATGCGGTCACAAGCCGATACGGTCAAAGAACCAACCGTTCATGTGATGAACCGTTCTCCCTTTGACCCGATTGCTATCTGATCTGTAAGAGTGGCGCCGCCTCTCGCTCGGCGAGAACCCCGGCCCACCGCGCGGAATAGACCCAGCAGGCAACCGCCCCCCCAGGGGACGGGCCTGCTGTTTTTGTTTGTAAGCAATGGTGGATGAACCGGCCCCCGGCGGCAGGTTCCTCCGGCAACCCCCAATCGAGGAGGAGCAGATGAAGACCGCGATTCGTTTACTCACCGTCGTACTGAGCCTCGCCCTGGCCGCAACGGCCGTGGCAGGCCCCAAAAACCCAGACACCTTCATTAAGGCCTCGGCCTCCACCATCCGCACCCTGGACCCGGCGGCGGCCTATGACATGGCCTCCATGCAGAAGGTGGAGAACATCTACGACAAGCTCATCGCCTTCGACGGCCCCAACCTGGACAAGTTCATCCCCGTGCTGGCCACCGAGGTGCCCAGCTTGGCCAACGGTGGCATCAGTGCCGACGGCACCACCTACACCTTCACGGTCCGCAAGGGCGTCAAATTCGAAAAGGGCGGCGATCTGACGGCCAGCGACGTGGCCTACAGCATCCAGCGGGTCATGGTCCTCGACCAGAGCGGCGGTCCGGCCTGGATGCTGCTGGAGGCGCTCACCGGCGAGGGCAGCACCACTGACAAGGATGGAAAGCTCAAAGCCGGCATCATGGAGAAGATCCTCGCCTCGGTTTCGGCCGAGGGGGAGCGTGTGGTCTTCCGCTTGCCGCGACCCTATCCGCCTTTCATGGGGATCATGGCCAAATCCTGGGCCTCGGTGGTGGACAAGGAGTGGGTGATCGAGCAGGGCGGTTGGGATGGGCGCCTCGCCAACGCCGCCGACTACAACAGCCCAGCCCCGGGGAAGGAAACCCTGCACAAGATTTGCAACGGGTCCGGGCCATACAAACTGGCCCACTGGGATCCCTCCGCCCAGTTCGTCTTCGAGCGCAATGGCGCCTACTGGGGGGCGGCCCCCAAACTGAACCGGGCGGTGTTCAAGTACGTGCCCGAGTGGAGCACCCGCAAACTCATGCTTCAGAACGGCGACGTGGATTCGGCCACCGTCGATGATCAGTATGTGGCCGAGGCGTCGGCCATGAAGGGCGTCAAGAGTTACAAGATCCCCCAGCTGGCGGTGAGCGTGGCCATGTTCTGCCGCAAGATCGACCCCACCGGCAACCCCTACATCGGCAGCGGCAAGCTCGATGGCGCCGGCATCCCCATCGATTTCTTCGCCGACATCCATGTGCGGCGGGCCTTCTGGCACTGCTTCGACAGTGAAATCTACGCCAAAGACGTCCTCCAGGGAATCAGCGTCGTCCCCAGCAACCCCATCGTTCAGGGACTGCCCCACGCCGTGAAGACGCCGGTCTACGCCTTCGACCTGGAGAAGGCGGCCGAGAGCATGAAGCGGGCTTGGGGCGGCGAGGTGTGGCAGAAGGGTTTCAAAATGACCATCCTGCACAACACCGGTAACGCCATGCGCGAAGCGGCCGCCCATATGCTGGCCGAGAACGTCATGCGCCTCAATCCCAAGTTCCAGGTCGAGGTGGCCCACATGTCCTGGCGCGACTATCTGAGCGCCTATCGTCAGTTCCGCTTCCCCATCGCCGTCATCTCCTGGGTGGCCGACTACCCAGATCCCCACAACTTCGCCCACCCCTTCATGCACAGCGAGGGCAGCCACGGGCGCTACATGGGCTCGCCCAGTCCAGAGACCGACAAACTGGTCGAGGCCGGCGTGGCCACCACCGATCCGGCCAAGCGGGCCGAGATCTATGCCCAGCTCTCCAGTCGATGGTACGAAGAGGCCATGGGGATCCCCGTCTACCAGTCCACCGAGATGCGCTTCTATCGCGAATGGGTGCACGGCTTCGTAGGCAATCCCCTGGATGCCGGCGACACCGAGTGGCTCTGGCGGTTGCACAAGCAGTAGGATTCCCCCCGGGGGCTTCCGGGATGGAGGCCCCCGGGTGAGCCGTGTCGTCACGGGACACGCAACCGCCCTCCCGATCACCTCATCAAACCGCTGATGCGTCCATTCGGCCAACCCCGAATCCACGCAGCGGCGCTTTGATGCATCAACGAAAGCCAATCAGCGATGCGCCACCCGCCGGAAACACTCTCCTGGGAGAAGATCGCGGTCGAGATTCAGGTCCCCTTTCACCTGGCCCACGGGATCTGCCAGCGACGGACGGTCCATTGGATCCGTCTGCCCCGCGATGCCGGCTGGGGAGAGGCGACCATCCCGCCCTATTACCGGATCCCGGAAGCGGAGATGGTGGCGCTCTGGTCGACAAAGGCCGCGGCCGCGGCGGGACCCCTCCCGGAGCACCCGGAGGAGATCCCCGCCTGGGTGGGGAGGGAAGGACCGGCGCCGGCCCGCTGCGCCCTTGACATGGCCCTCCACGACCGCCTGGCCCGCCGCCTGGGCATCCCCCTGTTCGCCCTGCTGGGTCTTCCGCGGCCCCGGCCGGTGACCACCGCCTTCACCATCCCCATTGCCGCCCCGGAAAAGATGGCAGCCATGGCGGCCCGTGCCAGCGCGTTCGCGCGCTTGAAGATCAAGCTGGGCAGCGATAATGACCCGGCCCGGCTGGCCGCCATACGCCGCGCAAGACCCGACGCCCGCCTCATCGTAGATGCCAACGCCGGCTGGTCGCCCGAACGGGCCGTGGCCTGCATCACCGAACTGATCCCTTACGGCATCGAGTTGGTGGAGCAGCCGGTGGCGGCCGACGATCCAGCGGGTATGGGCGCGGTGCAACAGCGGATCGACGTGCCGGTGATGGCCGACGAGTCGGTCTGCAACTTGGATGATCTGGAACGCCTGGCGGCAGCGGGGATTCGGGCCGTCAATCTCAAACTCCAGAAGGTCGGCGGCATCGCCCCCTGCCTGGAGCTGATCGTGAGAGCCCGCCAGCTCGGGATGCAGGTCATGCTGGGCTGCATGATCGAGACCTCGCTCGGGGTGACGGCCATGGCCCACCTGAGCCCCCTGGCGGACTGGATCGATCTGGACGCCCCCCTCCTGGTGGTGCACGACCCCTTTGCCGGGGTGCGATACGACGGGGCCCGCATCCATTTGCCGGAGGGGCCGGGCATCGGCATCCGAACCCGCTCGCGCGAGGAATCCGATGTCGCGGCCACGCTGGCAAGATGGGGCCAAACCCGCTACCAGGACCGGCGCGTCACCTGTTTCGATGTTGGCCTGCAAGCAGACGGGGAGGGCAAGGTGCGGGTGAGCGGCGCGGTGCTCACCCCCGATCAGGCCCAGGCGGTGACCCATCTCGCCGATACCCGGGGCCTAGCCGTGGCGCTGCAGACCCGCTTGGGCGAGGCAACCCCCCGCGCCTGGGTGAGGCGGGTGGTCACCGATCTGCGCCGCGCGCCCACCAGCCTCTCTGAGCGCCTCAACCAGGCCCTGCTGGGGGATGCGGTGCGCATCCTGGAGGTTCACCAAACCCGCGAAGAATGGTGCCATGTGCAGTTGGAGCGGGATGGTTATCTGGGCTGGCTCCAGCAGGCCGCCCTCAGCCCGTCAACGGATGCCCATCGACCGGAGAGGGCCACCCATCTGGTGCGCACCGCCTGGGCGCTGGGATACGCCAACCCCACTGCGGATAGCCGCTGCCTGGGTCGGCTCCCCATGGGGCTGCAGGTGGCGGTGACGGCGCAGGCCCACGGCTTCTGCCGCCTGCACCTGACCGGCGGCGCCAGCTGGTGGGTCGCCAGCGGAGACCTCCTGGCCCTGGCGGCGCGTCCCTCCCCCACAGCGGAGGGAATTCAAGCCTGCCTGGAGCTGGTGGCGCCCCTCACGGGCGTCCCCTACCTCTGGGGCGGCTGCACCCCTTACGGCTATGATTGTTCGGGATTCACCCAGATGTTCTGGGCCCTCATGGGCATTCGTCTGATGCGGGACGCCGATCAGCAATTCGACCAGGGACGGCCCGTAGAGATGGGCCGCGAGGGTCAGGGGTGCCGGCCCGGGGATCTGATCTTCTTCGGCAAGGAAGGGGCACCGGCGGCGGGCATCGCGCACCAGATCCCCCACGTGGCCCTCAGCCTGGGGGGCAGCCGGTATCTGCACGCCAACGGTACCTCCTGGAATCTGCGGCACAACAGCCTGGATCCGAAGGCCGTGGATTACCGAGAAGATCTGCACGCCGACCTCATGGGGGCGCGGCGCTATCGCCGGTGAGCTGGGCATCCAGAAAGCGGCCATGGCGCGTGCGCGACACGTGACCGGCATCCAGGACACAGTGGCCGTCGATGTACACCTGTTCGATGCCCACCGGGGATTGCCGGGGTACTTCAAAGGTGGCCGTGTCGGCCACCTGCTGCGGTTCGAAGAGCACCAGGTCGGCCCGCATCCCGCGGGCGATGCGGCCGCGATCCTTCAGGCCCAGCCGGCGGGCGGGCAGGGCCGTCATCTTGGCCACGGCGGTTGCCAGGTCGAGAACGCCCAGCTCGCGGACGAAGCGGGCCAGGACCCGGGGGAAGGTGCCGTAAAGGCGCGGGTGGGGCAGCCCGCCGGTGGGCACACCGTCGGAACCGATCATGACAAAGGGCAGGGTCAGGAAGCGGGCCACGATCTCCTCGGACATGCTGGCGGCGATGACGGCAACCTGGCCGCCGGTGCTGCGGATCAGTTCCAGGGCGAAGTGCGCCGGGCACATGCCGGCCTGATCGGCTGCGGCTTGGAGCGTGCATCCCTCCCATTGTCGCTCGCCCTGGTCGGCAATATGTGCGATGGTGATGCCGTCCCAGCCGGCATTGCGGGCCATGTTCTCCCAGCCAGGCAGCCCGGCAAGCATCTGGGCGCGGATCTTGTCCTGCTGGTGGGGATCCGCCAGTCGTGCCAGGAGTCCGGCCACGCCACCGGATTGGGCCCAGGGGGGGATGAGGGCCAGGATGGTGGTGGCCGAATGCTGGTAGGGGTAGATATCGGCGGTCAGATCGAGCCCTTTTTGGCGCACCCGCTCCAGAAAGGCCACGACGCGGTCGGCCTGGGCCCAGTTGCGCCGTCCAGCGAGCTTGAGGTGGGCCACATGGGTGGCCGCGCCGCTGGCCAGACCGGCGGAAGCCACCTCGGCCAGGGCGGGCAGGATCGCTTCGGCCTCGTTGCGGATGTGACTGGCGTGAAAGCGCCCCCTGCGGGCCACCACCTTCAACAGTGCCACCAGCTCGGTGGCATCGGCATAGGCCGAAGGCGGATAGTAGAGGCCGGTAGAGAGGCCGGCGGCGCCGGCCGCCAAGCACTCCGACAGCGAACGGCACATGGAGCGCAACTGGTCGGGTGAGGGGTGGCCGGCGACAGGCCCCATTGCCAGCAGCCGCAGGGCGGTGTGCCCCACGTGGGCACAGACATTGAGGTGGGGACGGGCGGTGTTCACCGCCTGAACATACGCCCTGAAATCCATGGCGCCCGGGAAGGCCTGAGCGCCGGTGAAATGCGCCTTGAGCTCGGGTAGCGACAGGTCTGAAGCGGGCGCCAGGGATTCGCCGCAATTGCCCACCACCTCCAGACAGACCCCTTGACGCAGTTTCATGTCGGCCGCCGGTTGGAAGAGGTGCAGGAGATCACTGTGGGCGTGGAGATCGATGAAGCCCGGCGCCAGACAGCGCCCGCCGGCATCCACCCGCCGGCGGGCGTCAGCGGTGATGCGCGGCGCGACGGCGGCAATGGTGCCGTCGCGGACAGCGACGGCGCCCCGTTGGGCGGGCTGCCCGCTGCCGTCCACGATCTTGGCGTTGTGGAGGATGAGGTCGAACATATGGCCCCCGTTTCAGCGCGGCAGATGACCGCTACCCGCTACTATCCGCTGCCGGCAGGATTCGTCAAACCCAAAGTGGGAGATGGGATGAGAGAAGGCCTCACCGCCGTTTGGCTGAAGGGTTTTTCCGGTGTGGCCGGCATCTGCGTGGATCTGGGTGACGACCGTCGGCTGACCCACCACCCCATGCGGCCGTTTCCCGCCGCCAGCCTTATCAAACTGCCCATCTATATCAGCTATCGCCTGGCCTGCCAGACCGACGGGCTCGATCCCCAACAGCAACTCGTTCTGCGGCAAAGGGATATCGTGGGCGGCTGCGGCCGCCTTCAGCACGCGCCGCCCGGCAGCCGGTTTTCCCTGGAGACCATTGCCCGTTGGATGCTCACGCACAGCGACAACACTGCGGCCAATCTGCTCATCGAACGACTCGGATTTCATCGCATCAATCTCCTCATCCAGGCGCTGGACCTCCGCGCGACGCGGCTTGAGCGCAAACTGATGGACAGGGCCGCCCGTGCGGCGGGCCGCGACAACTGGACCAGTCCGGCGGACATGCTGACCTTGTTTCAGCGCCTCCGCCATCCGCCCGCTGCATTGGCCGCGGTCGCCGCCAAGACCTTGGCAACGCTCGAGCGACAGACGCTCACCCACAAGCTGCCCCACCACCTCCCCACCGGTACCGTGGTGGCCCACAAGACCGGCGAATTGGACGACAGCGAACATGATGCCGGCATCATTTACCGCGGGGGCGCCGCCGCCATTGCCGTGGTGTTGACCACCCACCTCAGCGAACCGTCCCAAGGCGTGGCCCTCTGCCGCCGGGTGGGGGTCTGGACATACGACCGGATGGCGTTTTCCCCCTGATGGGGCTATAGTTGGCGCTGATGTCAAGCTGCCGGCAACGGGCGCATCCGCAAAGCGAGCGAGCCATGGCCCCAAAACGCCCCCTTCTGCTCATCCATCCACCGGTCGCGAAACCCTGCGAACCCCCGGCCGGCGTTGCCCGTCTGGCGACCGCCCTTCAGGCGGCCGGCGTTCCTTGTCGCCTTTTCGACGCCAGCCTCTTCGGCCTCCTCGACCTGCTCACGGAGCCGTTGGACGCCTCGGACACCTGGACCCGGCGGGCACTCACCAAACGCCACCGGCACCTGGCAGCCCTGCGCAGCCCCCACCTCTACGGCCACCGGGAGCGCTACCGACAGGCAGTGACCGACCTGGCCAGACTCCTGCGGGCCGCCGGCAGGGGAAAACGGATCGGTCTGGCCAACTACCACGATCCAGACCTGTCGCCGGTGCGCAGCGCAGACCTGTTGCGGGCGGCTGAAACCTATGCGGAGAACCCCTTTTTTCAGAGTTTCAGCGGCCGCTTGACGAGGATCCTGGCCGCATTCTCACCGCAGGTCGTCGGCCTCTCGGTGAACTTCATGAGCCAGGCCTTGGGCGCCTTCGCCATCGCTGGTTGGCTGCGCCGATACGCTCCCCGGCTGCGCATCGTGATGGGCGGCGGGCTGGTCACCTCCTGGGGGCAGATCCCCGGCATGGGCAACCCCTTCGGCGGACTGGTGGACGATCTGATCGAGGGACCGGGGGAGCGAGTCCTTTTGGATATCTGCGCTCCCGGCGAGACACTGCCCGAGACACGGTCCCAATTCGCCGGGGACCTGCTGCCCATGTCGGACTATCTGGCGCCCCGTCCCATCCTGCCCTATAGTACGGCGGACGGCTGCTGGTGGCGCAAGTGCGCCTTCTGCCCCGAGCGGGCGGAACGGCAGCCCTATCGGCCCCTGGCAGCGGCGGCCATCCAGAAGGATTTGCAGCGCTTGACGGCGCGAGGGGATGCGGGGCTGATCCACTTTCTGGACGATGCCCTGGCGCCGCGTTTCCTGGCCCACATGGGCCAGATGCCGCCGGGGATGCCCTGGTATGGCTTCGCCCGTATCACCGACCACTTGGCGGACCCGGATTTCGCGCGGGCGCTGAAACGATCCGGTTGTGTGATGCTCAAGCTGGGGATCGAGTCCGGCGACCAGACGGTCCTCGACGCCCTAAACAAAGGCACCCGCATCGCGCTGATTTCGAAAGCCCTGCACACCCTCAAGGCGGCCGGCATTGGGGTCTACGCCTACCTGCTTTTCGGCACACCGGCCGAGACCGAACCGGCGGCCAGACGCACCCTAGCGTTCACCCTGGCCCACAGCGAGGCCATCGACTTTCTCAACCTGGCCATCTTCAACCTGCCGGCATACAGCCCCGAGGCGCGCGCGCTGAAGACCCGGCCCTTCTACCCCGGCGATCTCTCCCTGTATGCCGACTTCGAGCACCCCGGCGGCTGGCGGCGTCAGCGGGTGCGCCGGTTCCTGGCGGCCGTCTTCAAGAAGCCCGCGCCCATCCGCCGGATTCTGGCCAACGACCCGCCCCACTTTACCTCCAACCATGCGCCCCTCCTCCTGATGCACTCTCGGCAGTCGGCGTGAGGCGCCACAGGACCCCATGGGCCGAAGATGTCGATCACTAGTTGACAGGCGGGCGATGCGTCACATGGTATGGACACTCCGGTTCCCGGAAGTCCGAGCACCAATGCCCCCAATCCCCAGCCACCATTGCCAAGGAGCCCCCATGAACGTTGTCTTCCTCTCCCCCCATTTTCCGGAACACTACGCGGCCTTCTGCACCGAGTTGCGGGCCGCCGGCGCCACGGTGCTGGGCATCGCCGACGCCCCGTACGAGGCCCTGAGCCCCGCCGTCCGCGAAGCCCTTGCGGCGTATTATCGGGTCGACGACCTGCACGACTACGATGGGCTGGTGCGGGCCCTGGGCTATTTCACGCACAAGTACGGCAAGCTCGAGCGCTGCGAATCCCTCAATGAATATTGGCTGGCCACCGAGGCACGACTGCGCGACGACTTCAATATCGAGGGTATCCGCGGCCATCAGATCGACGCCATTCGGCGAAAATCGGAGATGAAGCAGCGCTTCCGCCAGGCGGACGTCGCGGTGGCCCCAGGCCGGGTGGTCCACGACCTGGCCCAGGCGCGCGCCCTCGTCGCCGAGACCGGCTATCCGGTGGTGGCCAAGCCCGACGCCGGGGTGGGGGCCCTGGACACCTATCGATTGGATTCAGACCACGACCTGGAAGCCCTCTTCGAGGCGCCCCTGCCAGCGGACTATATCCTGGAGGGTTTCGTCACCGGCGCCATCGTCAGCTTTGACGGCCTGGCCGACCGCGAGGGCCGTCTTGTCTTCGCCACAGGTCACCGCTACAGCCAGGGAATCATGGAGACGGTCAACGAGGGGCGTCACATCAGCTACACCTCCTTGCGGGAGATTCCTCCCCGACTGGAAGAGCTGGGTCGCCGCTGCGTGGCGGCCTTCGAGGCCCGCGAACGCTTTTTTCACATCGAATTCTTCCACCAGGGCGGGGACGATTACGTGGGGCTGGAGATCAACATGCGGCCGCCGGGCGGCTTCACCACCGACATGTTCAACTACGCCTGCGACATTGACATCTACCGGACCTGGGCACGCCTGCTGGTTCACGATGCGGGTCGACTGGCCTACGAGCGCAAATACCACTGCAGCTATGCCAGCCGCAAGAACGGCATCCCCTACACCCACAGTCATGGGGAGATAATGGAGCGCTTCGGCGGCGACATCGTCAAGGTGGCCAGTGTACCAGGCGTCTTCAGCAGTGCCCTGGGAGACGTGGGCTATATCTTCCGTTCCCCGGAAATAGAACGCAACGAAGAGATCATCCGGTTTATTCACGCCACCTCAGCGTAGGAGACACCACCGTGCATATCGAAGAACACTGCTGGCACAGCCCCCACCTTGGGCGGCAGATGGCCCTGAAGGTCTACGGCCACTGGGGACGGCCCCTCATCGTCTTTCCCTGTTCGCGGGGGCGCTACTTCGACTACGAGGGGATGGGAATGATCAACGCCATCGCCCGTTTCATCGATGGCGGACGGATCAAGCTCTTCTGTGTGGACAGCATCGACGCCGAGTCGTGGTACGACTTCGGGGTGCCGCCGGCGGAGCGTAACCGCCGTCACGAAGCTTATGACAGCTACATCAGCGATGAGGTGGTACCCTTCATCCGCGATCACTGCCGCAATCCTGGCGTGCGCGCCCTCACCAATGGCTGCTCCATGGGCGCCTACCACGCGGTCAACAGCTTCTTCAAACATCCCGATCTCTTCGGCGGCACGCTGGCCCTGAGCGGGCTCTACCGTCTCGACAGGGGCGAGTTCGGCCTGGGGAGCCAGGCGTTGCCGGCCGTTTACTTCAACTCTCCGCTGGCATACCTGCCCGGCATCAACGACCCCGCCACACTGGATACCTACCGCCGAAGCGACATCATCGTCTGCGCCGGTCAGGGCGCCTGGGACGAGGAGGCCCTGGCGGACACCCGCGCGCTGGGACGGATCCTCCACGCCAAGGGGGTCCCCGCCTGGATCGACATCTGGGGACATGACGTCAACCACGACTGGCCCTGGTGGTACAAGCAGATGAATTATTTTTTAGAGCGGCTGAACCTTGGCTAACCCCCGCCCAGGAAGGCGCCCTTTGCGGTAAGGCCGGGCGGGCGCAACCGATGCGGGCGCAAGCGATGCGGGCGCAAGCGATGCGGGCGCAAGCGGCAGCCGGTATGGGGACGTCGGAAGTAAGGTCTCGGGTCGGTGCAACGGTCCATTACGCGCCCGACCGCGAGACAGCCGTCACTAACCGCGTGCCCGCCGGACCGTTATGCTCTCGCCACCAATTCCCCAATTGTCCGTGGGGATCTCCTCGATGACAACAACAGTGGTGGCGGGATTCTTGCCCAGCACCCGGACCAGCAGATCGGTTGCCCCCTGGATAAGTTGGGCCTTCTGTTCCCCCGTCACCCCCTCCTCGGTCACCTTGATGTTGACATACGGCATGATTTACCTCCTGCGTCTGGATCCCTTCGGTGCACTGCACAATGGCCGACACGGCCATTATCCCGGTTTGGGAAGCGGCTGTCGACAGGCGTCTTTTTCAGATTCGGTTGACAACGCGCCCCCAACCCTTAAAATCGGCCCTCGAACCGACATGCTGCAGAGAGCCGAATACCGCGAGTGATGCTGCAATGACCCGTTACCTCTATCAGAAACACCAGCGCTACGTGGCCCAGATTCCGGCCGGCATGGCCGAACTGGCCACCACCGAACTGGCGGCCCTCGGGGCCCGCGACATCGCGGTGCTCGGCCGCAGCTTGCGCTTCACGGCGACACCGCCCCAGATCTACGCCATCGTCTACCAAGCGCGCTGCGTGAGCCGTCTCCTGGCACCCCTGCTGAACTTCCCCTGCGACCGCCGCGAGGCGCTTTACCGCGCCGGTCGACAGATCCGGTGGGAACAACTCTTCCACCTGCGCCAAACCTTCGCCATTTTCGCCAATGTCATCGACACACCCGGCTTTACCAACTCCCATTTCGCCAGCCAGTGCCTCAAGGACGCCATCGCAGACCATTTCCGTCAGAAAATGGGCAAACGCCCCAGTGTGGACCGCCGCCACCCCCACATCTGGATCAACCTCTACATCCACAATGGCCAGGGGACCATCAGTTTGGATCTGGGCGGCGGCGCCCTCCACCGCCGAGGCTACCGCCGCCAGTCGGTCATCGCCCCCATCCAGGAGATCGTGGCCGCCGCCATGGTACAGCTCTCCGGATGGCGGGGGGATCGTCCCTTGCACGACCCCATGTGCGGTTCGGGAACCCTGCTTTGCGAAGCCCTCATGCACACCTGTCGGATACCGGCGGGCCATCTGCGCGACGCAGGCGGACTGCCCCGTCTACCGGATTTTGACGGCGCGCAGTGGAAACGGGTCAAGGCCGCCGCCGATCGCCAGATGGAGCCCCTCACCACCGGCCTCATCTCGGGCAGCGACAAGGATCACCGCGCCATCCAGGCCGCCCGCCAGAACTGCCGGCGGTTGCCCGGTGGTCGTCAGATCAACCTCTATCGCAAGGACTTCCGCGAGCATCCCGGACTTCAAAATGGGGTCATTCTCTGCAATCCGCCCTACGGGCTGCGGCTGGAGCGCGGGGCTGAGATCGGCACGCTCTACAAAGCGCTCGGTGACTGGCTCAAGCAGCGCTGCAGCGGCTCCTCGGCCTTCATCTATTTCGGCAACCGGGAGTTGATCAAGAAGATCGGCCTGAAACCGGCCTGGAAGAAGCCCCTCCGCAACGCCGAACTGGACGGACGGGTGGTGAAATATGAACTCTACTGAACCGAAGACACCGGTCGGGAGTTGGTTCGAACAATGGCGTTGATCGGCATGCGCGACCTCACCTGGGGGTTCGACCACCCGCCCCTGCTGGAGAAGATCAACCTCCAGATAGACCCCGGTGAGCGGGTCTGCCTGCTGGGCCGCAACGGTGCGGGCAAATCCACCCTGCTCAAACTCCTGGCGGGCCACTTGGCGCCGGACAGCGGTGAGATCTGGCGCCAGCAGGGGCTGCGACTGGCCCTGCTGCAACAAGAGGTCCCTCTGGCGGTCGACCGCAATCTCTTCGATTTCGTGGCCGAAGGCTTGGGATCTGCCGGTGAAGCATTGGTGGCCTATCACCGCCTCTGTCACCTGCCTGAAGAGGCCCAAAACGCCGAGACCGATCGCCGGCGGGAGGCCCTGCAACTGGTGCTGGAGAAAGGCGATGGGTGGTCCCAACAGCGGCGGGTGGAAAGCGTGCTCTCTCAGACCGGCCTCGAGGCTGAGCGCCCCTTCGACAGCCTCAGCGCCGGCATGAAGCGACGTGCCCTCCTCGCCCGGGCCCTGGTGACGGCCCCCGAGCTCCTCCTGCTGGACGAGCCCACCAATCACATGGACATCGAGGCGATTCTCTGGCTGGAAGAATTTCTACACAAGCGGGTTCCGAGCCTGCTCTTTGTGACCCACGACCGCGCTTTCCTGAAAAAGATCGCCAGCCGCATCATCGAATTGGACCGGGGGCGCGCGATCAGCTATGCCTGCGACTACGCCACCTACCTCAAGCGCCGCGAGGACGATCTGGCCGCCGAGGCCAAGGAGCGGGAACGCTTCGACAAGAAGCTCAGTCAGGAGGAGGCTTGGATCCGCCAGGGGATCCGTGCGCGGCGGACCCGCAACGAGGGTCGCGTGCGGGCCTTGGAAAAAATGCGGGCCGCCTACCGCGAGCGGCGCCGCAACGGTGGCAGCGTGCGCCTGCACGTGCAAGCGGCCGAGCGGTCGGGCAAATTGGTGATCGAGGCGCGGGGGATTGGGTTCGCCCACGGCGGGCGGTCCATTGTCCGGGATCTCTCCACCGTCATCATGCGGGGCGACAAGGTGGGCCTCATAGGGCCCAACGGGATCGGCAAGACCACCCTGATCAAACTGCTCCTGAAAGAGGTTGCGCCGCACACCGGCAGCGTCCGCCACGGTACCCACCTGGAGGTGGCCTATTTCGATCAGCTGCGAACCCAGCTGGCGGAAGAGAAAACGGTCCAGGAGAACATCGGCGGGGGCAATGACTACGTCGAGATCGCCGGCCGCCGACGCCACACCATCAGTTACCTGCAGGACTTTCTCTTCTCCCCCCAGCGCAGCCGCACTCCGGTGTATGTGCTTTCGGGCGGCGAGAAGAACCGGCTCATGCTGGC
>JASJCL010000014.1 GCA_030066015.1 Desulfosarcinaceae bacterium
CTCTTATGGTGCCGAGGGACAGAATCGAACTGCCGACACGGGGATTTTCAGTCCCCTGCTCTACCGACTGAGCTACCTCGGCAAAAGAGGTGCTTTTTGTATATAACCCCCCTGGGGTTGTCAAGGACTTTTTCCCATGTCCCCATAGCGGTGCTGAACCAGCGCGCAGGCACACTGGACGGCGGTTTCGGCCCTCAGAATTCGCGGGCCGAGGCTCACGGAATCGAAACCCGCGGAGTGGGCAGCGGCGATCTCCCGGGGGGCAAATCCGCCCTCCGGTCCGAGAAGGAGGAGGGCCGAGGCGGCAGCGGAACGTTGGCCTTGGCTGAAGCGCTGGTCACTGTCGCCCCGCTCCCAGAAAAGCAGTTTCACCTCACTGGACGCTTCTGCGGCGAGCACGGCCGCCAGGTTTTGGTGAATCTCGATCGTCATGGGACGCCCCCGTTCACACTGTTTGACGGCCTCGAGGCTGATTTTCTGCCAGCGCGCCACTCGGGCGGCCAAGCGCTTGGGCTCCGGTGACGGCACGGAGCGCATCCCAAAAAAGGGCCACCAGTGATGCACCCCAAGCTCGGTCAGGGAGCGGGCGAGGAGGTCCATCTTTTTTTCCTTTAGATAACCGCAGGCAACGGTCAGCTTCAAGGGGGATTCGCTCGGGCTCTGATAGCGCCGTGTCACCGAAACGCGAACCCGCTGGGGATGCACATCCTCGAGCCGGGCCTCGTAGACCCAGCCACTACCGTCGAATAGTTCGATGAGCTCCCCCGGCTGCATTCTGAGAACTTGGGCGATATGGCGGGCATCCGGACCGACTATCTCCGGCACATTATTTGCTAAATTGTTGGCCAAAATAAAAAAACGCCGCATGGGAGCTTCTCCCATAGTGCCAAAGAATCTAATTTTAACAAGTGGTTATCTTTATCAGCTACCTTGACACTATTTTGTCGGTGTGGTAATTTTTTGTACTTTCGCGGATCTTGATCGAAGTGGCAACGGAGCCAAGATCCACTAACTGCCAACGGGGGATATATGAAAAGCGAGAATGACGCCAGCCCGGCAAATGATGAAGAAATCATCGAATTGACGGACGTTGTTAAATCGGGACCGGATGCCGAAGATGTCATCATCGATTTAACCGATCCCATCGAAACAGTCAAAGCCGAGCCCCACGACCTCGCCGCTGCGGTCGATGCGGATCAGCCGCTGGAATTGGACGATGTGGTGGACGAGGATGTTCAGGAGCTCGTCGATCTCACCGACCCAGTAGAGTTCCCCGAAGCGGACGTGGTGCTGGACGCGGCTGCGGAAGGATCACGGCCAGCCTTTGAGGAGGATGCCGAGGAGCCCCTGGATCTTGATTTGGCGGATGCGCTAGACGACGCCCAAGCGGAAGAGACCGTCCTTGATCTGGATGAAGCGCTGGAAGAAGACGCCGCTGTGCTGGATCTGAGCCAGGCGGTCGCTGATGCCGAAGCGGAAATCGAGGCCGACCCCGAAGTCCTGGACCTTGCGGAAGTTCTGGATGGGACGGAATCCGACGACGGCCTCCTGGAGTTGGACATGGACCTTGCTGCGGGTGCCGATGAAGCGGCAGCCGTCACCCTCGACGACGCGGTGGAGCCGCTGGAATTGACGGACGAGGTTTTGGATGACACTGATCAGCTAGAGGACCTCACGCCTGCCGAGTCCTTTGTTTCGGAGATAGAAGATGAAGCGGAAGCCCTTGTCGACCTGGACACAGTGATGGAAGACACGGGTGAAGAAGAAATTCTCGAACCGATCCTTGATCTGGACCAGCCAGTGATGGCGGAAACCGGCGAAATAGAAAGCATCGATGCCGTAACAGTGGACGACGATGGCGACGACTTGGATTTCCAACTGGACGAGATGCTGGCCGATGCTGAGACCAGCGCACCCGACATGGATGATGATACGGAAGAGGAGTTGGATCTCTCAGAAGCGCTGGCAGATGCCCAGGCGGAGAGCAGCGAAGAAGATGCCGAGGGCGTCTTCGACCTGGACACGTCTGTGGATCTGACGGCAGTATCAGACGAAGCGGAGGCCTTCGATCTGATCAGTGATGACAGTATCATTGAACTGGATGATCCACCCCCGACCGTTGCCGCCACTGAGGCGTCGGCAGTTGAAGAGAACGGCAATGCCGAAAATGTCATCGATCTGGCGGATGTTACCGGTGGCTACCCAACCGTTACGCCGAGTCTCGATACGAACCTGTTCGCCGTCCGGCCCGATGAGGGCAACCAGGATAACGAGGCGGAGACGGATCTCACCTTCGGTCCGGAAGACACGGACGGCACGGAAGAGGCAGAGGCGGACAGCGTCCTGAACGCAGAGATGCAGAAGCTCGAAGAAACCCTCGAGGAGGTGTTTCAGGATGATGACGGCGACGATTTGGAACTGGGCATGATGCCCGACGCCATGGCCGCGGACGCGGACCCGCCCGCGAAGAAGATGGAGGTGCCGGCCCTGGTAACGGCCACAGCCGTTGGCGCACCGGAGACGGTGCCGACCGACATCCCCCAGGAAACCTTGGACGCCGCCCTTGAGCGGGTGGTCAAGACCATGTATGCCGACCGCATCGATCAAATGGTCCTGAGCGTCATCAAGGAGGCTGTCATGGCCGAGATCGACAAGGTCAAGCGCAGCATCGGGGAGGTCAATCCCAGCGCCGATTGACGCCCCTAAAGGCCCGCTGCCGGTGGGCGCGGCTTTCAATTGACATTTTTGGTTCACTAATGAATAACACAAGGGGATCCTTTGGCGGTCCCCTTTTTTTATGCCCGCACGGAGCGGCCGCAGGCCGCACCGGCAGAACGAGACGAATGAGGAGTGGTTTCAATGAGTTCGGACCATCTGGAAAAGGGATACACCCCCCATGCGGTTGAAAAGCGCTGGTACGCCTACTGGGAGACGGAGGGGCTTTTCGCCGCCGCCGACAAGAGCGACAGACCCGGCTACAGCATCGTCATCCCGCCGCCCAATGTAACGGGCGTACTCCACATGGGCCACGCCCTCAACAACACGATGCAAGATATCCTCTGCCGCTACCGACGGCTGAAGGGTGACAACGTTCTCTGGATGCCCGGAACCGATCATGCCGGCATTGCCACCCAAAACGTGGTCGAGCGCAAATTGGCCGACGAGGGCACTGACCGCCACGCCTTGGGACGGGAGAAGTTTATCGAAAAGGTCTGGGAGTGGCGGCAGGCGTATGGCAGCGCCATCATCAATCAGCTCAAGCGTCTGGGGGCCTCCTGCGACTGGGATCGCGAACGCTTTACCATGGACGAAGGGCTCTCCACGGCGGTCCGCAAGGTCTTTGTGCAGCTGTACGACGAGGGCCTCATCTATCGGGGAGACTACATCATCAACTGGTGCAGCCGCTGCCACACGGCGCTCTCCGACCTCGAGGTGGAGCACGAGGAGCAGGACGGCAATCTCTACCACATCCGTTATCCGTATGCCGACGGCGACGGGCATGTGGTGGTGGCCACCACCCGCCCCGAAACCATGCTGGGAGACACCGCCGTAGCCGTTCACCCCGAGGATGAGCGCTACACGGCGAAGCACGCCAGGACCCTGCGCCTGCCCCTCATGGACCGTGAAATCCCCTTCGTTCTGGACGACTATGTGGATCGGACATTCGGTACCGGCGCCCTCAAGGTCACACCGGCCCACGACCCCAACGATTTTGAGATCGGCCGCCGCCACGCCTTGCCCAGCGTCAAGGTGATTTCTGATGACGGCACGATGAGTGCCGAGGCCGGCGCCTATGCGGGCCTGGACCGCTTTGAATGCCGCAAGAAGGTGCTGGCCGACCTGAAGGCGCAGGGGCTGCTGGAGAAGATCGAACCCATCCAACACGCGGTGGGCCACTGTTACCGCTGCCAGACGGTGGTGGAGCCCAACCTCTCCAAGCAGTGGTTCGTCAAGGCCAAGCCGCTGGCCGAGAAGGCCATTCAGGCGGTGGAGAGTGGCCAGACCCGCATCATCCCCGAGATGTGGAACAAGACCTATTACGACTGGATGCACAATATTCGGGACTGGTGCATCTCCCGCCAGATCTGGTGGGGCCACCGCATTCCGGCCTGGACCTGCAAGTCGTGCGGTGAGCTCATCGTCGCCATGACGGTGCCTGACGCCTGCCAGCAATGCGGTAGCGGTGAGCTGACGCGCGAAACCGATGTGCTCGACACCTGGTTCAGCTCCGCCCTGTGGCCCTTTTCCACCATGGGCTGGCCCGAGGAGACCGACCTGCTGAAAACCTTTTACCCCACGGCAACCCTGGTGACCGCCTTTGACATTCTCTTCTTCTGGGTCGCCCGCATGATGATGATGGGGATCCACTTCATGGGCCAGGTGCCCTTCAAAGATGTCTACGTGCACGCGCTGGTGCGCGACGAGGACGGCAAGAAGATGAGCAAGTCCACCGGCAATGTCATCGATCCGCTGGTGGTGATCGACGCATACGGGACCGACGCCTTCCGATTCACCCTGGCGGCTTTCGCCGCGCAGGGGCGTGACGTCAAGATGTCCGAGAAACGGGTGGAGGGCTACCGCCACTTCATCAATAAATTATGGAATGCGGCGCGATTCAGCCTCATGCACCTGGACACGGGCTACGACACCCTGAGATCGGAGGATCTCTCACTGCCCGATCGCTGGATTCTCTCCCGTCTGACACGGGTGACGGCCGAGGTCGAAACCGCCTTGGACGCCTACAAGTTTAACGAAGCCGCCGGCGCCGTCTATCAGTTTGTCTGGCACGAATTCTGCGACTGGTATCTGGAAGCCGTAAAGCCGGCCCTTTATGGGAATCTGGGAGACGACGCCCGGGCCGCCACCAGACGGACCCTCTGGTTCGTCATGCGTGACATCCTGGTGCTCCTGCACCCTTTTACCCCCTTCGTCACCGAAGAGATCTGGGACAAACTGCCCGGGACGGCGGGGTCCATCATGAAAGCCCGCTTCCCCGACCAGAACGGCTATCTGGATGTGGCACCACTGAACGGCGATGCCGAAGAGGAGATGCAGCTCGTCATCGACATCATCACCGGCGTGCGCAACGTCCGTGGCGAGATGAATTTGCCGCCCGCCAAACCGCTGGCCGCCAGTCTGCAGTGCGAAGACGAGGCCACACGAGCCATGCTCGCCAGCAAGGACCGCCAAGGCCTCATCGTTCATCTTGCGCGCCTGACCGAGCTCAACCTCATCTCGGAAGCCCAGAAGCCCAAGACCGCTGCCACCGCGATCGTCAAGGGGGCCATCCTCTATGTGGACCTGGAGGGGGTTGTGGATGTGACCAAAGAGATTCAGCGCCTCGAAAAAGAGATCGCCAAAGCGGCCAAAGAGGTGACGGGCGTGGCGCGCAAGCTGGGCAACGAAGACTTCCTGGCGAAGGCCCCGGCCGATGTGGTGGCCAAAAATCGGGAGCGCCACCATGCCCTGCTCGAAAAGCAGGAGAAGCTCGATACAACGCTGCGCCGCTTGCGGGCGTTGGAGAATTAGCACCATGGAGCGGATCGACCCCGCCATCGAGGACCTCATCGACCTGGCCCTGCGCGAAGATATCGGCACGGGCGATATCACCACGGAGAATATCGTCGCCACCGACATGCAGGGCCGGGGCGAGATTGTCGCCAAAGAGGATGCTGTGATCTGCGGTCTGGCGATCGCCCGGCGGGTGTTCGCGCGCCTGGCGGCCGGTGCCCCCATCGACTGGCAGCCCCAGGTGGCCGATGGCGACACGGTCGCCAACGGGGACACCGTCCTGCGCATCCAAGGACCGTTGGACCTCCTGCTCATGGGCGAGCGCACGGCCCTCAACTTTCTGCAGCGCCTGTCGGGCATCGCCACCCAGACCGCTCGTTACGTCGCCGCGCTGGGGGAGCGGGGCCCGCGCATCGTCGATACCCGCAAAACGACGCCCGGCTGGCGGCGCCTGGAGAAATACGCCGTGCGCACCGGCGGCGGCCGCAACCACCGCATGGGGCTGTACGACGGGGTGCTCATCAAGGACAACCACATTGCCGTCGCTGGGGGGATCGCGGCCGCCGTGGCCAAAGTGCGGGCCGAGATCTCCCACCTGGTGAAGATCGAGGTGGAAGCCGCCGATATGGTCGAGGTCCGGGCCGCCCTGGCCGCCGGCGCCGACATCATCATGCTCGACAATATGGACGGACCGCAGATTGCGGCGGCAGTGAGCGAGATCGGCGGCCGCGCGCTGGTGGAGGTGTCTGGCGGCGTCACCCTCGAGCGTCTCGACACGCTGGCGGCCAGCGGCGTGGATCTCATCTCCATCGGCGCGCTGACCCACTCGGCCCGTGCCGTGGATCTGAGCATGCACATCAGCGCCAATTCCAACCGCATCAACGGGTCATGATACCCATTCGCGATACCCTTTCTTCGCGCAACGTACCGGTGGTCAACACCGGCCTGATCCTCATCAACATCCTCATCTTCCTCCTGGAGAAGGCACAGGGACCGGAGCTGGACCGTTTTATCTACTACTACGGCCTGGTACCGGCGCGTTACTTCGTGCCACAGATCGCCGCCTACTTCAGTATCGGCCAGCAAGTCTTCGCCTTCTTCTCCTTCATGTTCCTCCACGGTGGATTTCTTCATCTGCTGTTCAACATGTGGTCGCTCTACATCTTCGGAGACAACATCGAAGATCGTCTGGGATCATTGCGCTACCTGGCCTTCTACATCCTCTGCGGGCTGGCCTCGGGCGCCGTACACATGCTCCTCAACCCCACCAGCAACGTTCCCACCATCGGCGCCAGCGGGGCCATCGCCGGCGTGATGGGCGCATACCTATTGCTATTTCCCGGCAGCAAGGTGCTTACCCTGATTCCCATCATCATCATCCCCTGGTTCGTGGAGATTCCGGCTTTCTTTTTCCTGGGCCTCTGGTTCCTGATGCAACTCTTCAATGCCGCCGGTGACGCCGGCAGCGCCAGCGGCATCGCATGGTGGGCCCACATTGGCGGTTTTCTCTTCGGCATGCTCAGCCTGGTCTTCTTCAAGCGGGTGCCCTCCGTCGGCGCCAGCGAGCGGGTGCGCAGGGTGACGGCCAAGAAGCGCAGCCATCGCCTGCAAGTGATTCGCCCCGTACCCAGCGGTGACGACGCCCACCTTTACGGCGTCCTCGCGATTACGGCCCATGAGGCCGCCGCCGGTACCCTGAAGCTGGTGAACATTCCCTGGGGTTTTCAAAAACGCCTGGTGCGCGTGCAGGTGCCGGCCGGAGTCGGCGATGGCAAGATCCTGCGCCTGCGCGGCATGGGACAAATTACGCCCGCGGGCGGCCGCGGCGATCTACTGCTCAAGGTCACGGTCAGCGACGGCTGACATATCCGAGACCGGCAATCGGGGTGCACCGCGATTTTATCACTATCGACAATTGCACCGAATCCCATTACAATCGACGCAAATGCCCGATTATATCCCCATCCGAAAATCCCAGGCGCTGCACTACATGGCGGCCCCCCTGTTCATCAAAAACGCGGCGGACGAGTTTATTCTATACAAGACCGAGAACGCCGAGATGGATATGGCGCGTTTCCAATCCGATCGCTGCCCCCAACTCTACATTCCAAATGAACACCGCGCCGCACTGTATGCTGAACTGCAGCGCAGCTACCACATTCTGCTGGCAAAACGGATGAAGGCCGGTGATATCCAAGGGGTCAAAGCGGCCATCTGCGACATCGTGCAAGAAGCCCTGCAGGAACCCCTCGGCCACAATCTACAAACCCTTCCGGAAACCATCGACATCGTCTATCGGGGATATGCCTCCACCACCGAACTTCTGAAGCACATCTCCGGCTTCCGATACGGCGGCACCACCTTGGTCGAGCACGTGGTCAACACCCTGCTGCTGATCCTCAACTACTGCATCTTCCACGGCTTGCGCGAAACCGAGACCAAAGCGCTGACCTTGGGCGCACTGCTGCACGACGTTGGATTGTCCCGGATTCCAGAGCGCATCATCCAGTCGGACGATCGTCTCTCGAAGCTGGATTTCAAGATCTACACGACCCATCCGGTCCTGGGTCACGAGATCATCCGTGCGCATATGACGGTGGACGCTGCGGTGGCGATGATGGCCCTGGAGCATCATGAGGAGCTGGACGGCAGCGGCTACCCGCACGGCCAGCGCGACCTGAGCTTTGGGGGGCGCCTGTTGGGGATTGTCGACACCTTTGAACAGCTCACCTTCAACGAAAAGACGCATCGTCAGAGGCGGGAACCCTTCGGCGCTTTGAAGCTTATTCAAGATGAAATGCTCCGGGAGGGCAACTACGATAAGGAGATCTTCAGAGGGCTCTGCCTGAGTCTGGTCGGCAAGAGCAGGTTTGCGTAGCCGGGTCGGCGTCGAACACGGTGCGCCGATTCTGGACACCCCCCGCCGCGCCCGCATGGCGGCCATCGTCGACGCCGTCGATCGGACGCGCCTGGGCTGAATGAGGGGCTGGCGCCCCGCCGATCATTCGCCGGCCGATCGGTCCGAGCGGGTTGGCGGCAGCCGCACCGCCCGGCGGACCGATGGGACTCAGCTCTCGTCAGACGCCCCTGCATCCCCGCAGGCGACGCACCGACCAAATTCATCCACACACGACGTACAGTGCAGTTTGCCGCACAAGCGACAGGCGGTCATGCTATCCTTGCCCTCCCCCTCCACTTCGATGTGGCAGGCGGTACACGAAAATTGAACATCTTCACTCATGCGATGACTTCCTTTCCGCGGCTCGCCGCTGGGGAGCCGCCCAAAGAGGGGCCGACACGGCGCCGCCCGCTCAGGCCGACTGGGGCGTTTTCAGCGTGGCCAGGCCACGGGTCAACTCCAGGAGGACCCCCATTCCCTTTCGGAATTCCGCGTCTCCCATGGCCAGCAACAGGTGCCAGGGTCCCGCGGGTTTGGCCGCCGAAAGATCGACCGTGGCCGGCAACTCGGCGACTCGGTCGAGAAAATCCAACGCTTCCGGTCGGCTCAGCTGCTTGAGGGTTCCTGCCAGCCGCACCATCCCTTCACCGAGGGACGCCATCTCGGCCGGCGTCAGCGAACTGCTGATCTGCTGCAAAACATTGATGTTCATGTTGAGGAAGCGGAAGACGCCGCTGCGCTCGAGCGCGTCCAGATAGAAGATCATCTGGGGAACGCTCGACTTGAGGAGCGGCTCCACCGTCACGGCGAAATCGATCAGGTTTTTGAGTTGATCCAGGGTGAAGCTGAGGTTCTTGACGTTTCGCAGCAGTTTCTTGATGAGGTAGAGCAGATCCTCGAGTTGAAAATCGGCCTCCACGTCGGCCAGCTCCTGAATCAAGGCCTGAACCGCTTCATTGACCCGCGGGGACAGCTCCTCCCGCAACTCGCCGATGGCCTTCGCCGTGCCGGCCATGGGAGCGATCTTCTCCTCGAGACTATCCAAACGGGCCAGGATCTCCGCCTCATGGGACATGACGGCTTGTGTCATGGGTCACCTCCCTTACGCCGTTGGCCGAATTTTGCCGGCCAGGTTCATCTGGGGCTCCAGGGGCAGATCGAGTCCCTTCATCATGAGGTTCCAGTAGACCCAGCGGAACATCATCTTGCCCCAGTGATTGCTCATCGTCTCCTCAAGCAGGGTGAAGGGCCCCATGCCCGGGAAAGGGAATTTGCCCGGTAGCGGTTCCACCTTGTAGTTGAAATCCAGGAGAATGGCCTTTTCGAAGCCGGAGGCCAGAAAACAGGTGGCATGGCCGTCGAACTTGGCCTGGGCATCGTAGCCGTCGATCTCGCGGATGAGATTGTCCACCAGGGTGTAGGCCATGTAGTGGGCCACCGAGCCGGCCTTGGAGGTGGGCACGTTGGTGGTGTCTCCCAGAACGAAGATGCGTTCGGCATCCTGGGCTTTGAGGGTTTCGTTGTCGGTGGCCACAAAGCCCACCGGATCGCTGATGCCCGAATCGATGAGGGCCTTGTCGCCCATATTGGGTGGGATGGCGACCAGCAGATCGTAGCCGACCGTCTCGCCTTTGTGGGATTCGATGGTCTTCTCGGCCGCGTTGACCTGGGCCAGATCGAAATAGGGCCGCACATTGATCTGCTTCTGTTCCGCAACAGCGGCCAGTGCCTTGGCGGCCACCGGTTTGGTGAAGACATTGTCCAGTGGCGTCACGAACTCGATCTCCACCTGATCGCGGCAACCGTTGACCGTAAAGAACCAGTCCGCCATGAAGACGAACTCCAGCGGGGCGATGGGACACTTGTAAGGGAATTCGGCAATATTGAGGACCAAACGGCCTTTGTTGAAGTAGCGCAATTTCTTGGCCAGGGCGATGGCGCCATCAAGGGTGTAATAATCGAAGATCTCCTTGCGCCACCCGTCCAGCATGCCATCGATCTCTTCCGGGTGGATATCGCAGCCGGTGGCGATCACCAGCCAGTCGTAATCCAGCCGTCTGCCACCGCGCGTCGAGACCACTCGCGCCGCCTTGTCGATCTGGACGACCTCATCCACGATGAAATCCACGCCCCGCGGAATGAACTCTTTTTTGGGTTTGAGGACATCCGCCTCGCCGTAAATGCCAAAGGGGATGAAGAGATAGCCGGCCTGGTAGTGGTGGCGGTCGTCCCGATCGACGATGGTGATCTGCCACTCCGACTCGGGCAGTTTCTGCCGGATCATGTTGGCGACGATGGTACCGCCGGCCCCGGCGCCCAGTATCAGTAAATGTCGCATCGACACCTCCTCTCGGTTCCATTTAAGGGGGTTGGCCAAATCGCAGCGACGCCCCTGCCGTGCGGTGTCGGCGGTTCCCGCCGTCGACATCGGTACAGGGGTACGCTTCACACATCTCAAGAAGGGCAAAGACCGGCGGCAAGAGACGAATCATCCCCGCAGATCGCATCTGGAAGCGGGGGGGCGACGTCGCAACCTTCTCCGCCGGAGGACGGACTATATGCGCCATACCGCAGACGAGACGGGCAGATGAGGTAGAAAAAAGCGCATCATTCGGAGCATGGTGGTGCGGTAGTTTGCTTCAGGTACGCGCGGATCGAAAAGGCCGAATTCCGCTATCGGTCAGGCTTGGCGCGGAGAACCGGGGGCGGTTGGGGGTGCCTGCGGCAGGTCGACCGAAAGCGTACTGGTTTATACTAGTGCATCTCACCGGCTGGTGTAAAGTCCCGCCACCGCGATTTGCACCCGTGGGCCGCAGGTTATTGCGGTGAGAGAAGCAGCCGATAGGCCTCGACAATCTCGACAGGATGATAGGAGCGTTTGGACTTGGCCAGGCCAGCGAGGCCCATATCGCTCTCCTTATTGATGTAGCGATAGCCGTTGAACAATCGGCGGGCGCACTGCTGATCAAAGTATTGGTAGAGGCCTTTGATGCGGGCGTCCGCCTTCTCATACTGCAAGGTGGCCAGATCGGGGGTCAAGTGGGCGGCGACACCGAAGGCTTTCACCGCGCCGTCGATGCGCAGGTGCAGACCTCTGACGTCCAAGCGTTCCAGGTTCTCGAGGGTGTTGGTGGCGGCGTCGCGCTCACAGGCGAGATCCTCTGCCAGTTCAACTCCGCAGGCCCGCTCGCCACACCAGATCTCCAGGTAGTCGATGCAGTCGGCGACGTCGTCCGGCCCGATGGGCCCCACCGTCACGCGATTCTCAGCCACATGGCTGCGATGGAACTGGCGCACCAGATTCCGTTTCTTGGCGTATTTCCCGCCGGCAAGCTCGGCCAGATCTGCGCGACGATAAATGTAGTCGTCCAAATCCGGATCGCGCTGAATCTTGAAGAAGGCGGCCACTGCATCCTCGCCATAGGTGTCCAGGTAGCAGCGCGGGACGAACCAGACACTGTCGTGGCCGGCCGCGGCCACCAGATCGGCCAGGCGCTCGGGCGGCATCTCCCCATCGGGGCCAATGGGCAGAATCATGTGGCGCAGGTGGGTATCCACAGCGAATTCGGCCGCCACCACCAGGAATCCATCCTGGGTGGCCACTTGCGGGCGGTAGGCATCGTTCTGCCAGGCGATGATGGAGGCCAGGGCATAGTCGCACAGGCGGTATCGTTGCCGATCGAAATAGGGTTTATAGGTGGCGAAATCCGCCGGGGTGATGGTTCTGAACTCCATGTCGGACTCGGTATAGCGTTAAGACTCTAAGTAGCGCATGGGTGTGGCATCGGTCATGGGCTGGAAACCGCAGCGGGCATATACGCCGCTGGCAGGCCCCTTGGCGATCAGCCCGATCCAGTCGATGCCCCGCTGTTTGGATCGATCGACCAGCGCCGCCACGATCTGGGTGGCGATTCCCTCGCCGCGCCGCCCGGCGGTGACGGCGATGTCATGAATAAAGGCGTCGCTGACGCCGTCACTGATGACCCGTCCCATGCCGACAATGTCCGCCCCTTCACGGGCAACCATGAAGAACAGGCTGCCGGTGATGACGCCGTGGACCTGCTCGGGGTGCTGCTCGGCCTCGGGCCACCAACCCGTCTCCGCATAGAGACGGGCAACCGCTCCGATCTGGGCGGCGGAGGGGGATGTCAGGTCGTCAATGGTCAACATGGGCGTTAGCCGGCGGACACCTCGCTGCCGAGGGGCGCCTCATTGTCCGGCGCATAGAGAGTCGACACGCGGTTGCGGCCTTTGTCCTTGGAGATGTACATGGCCTGATCGGCGCGCTGGATGAAGGTGGCAATATCTTCGGGGGGCGCATATTCGGTGACCCCGACGCTGATGGTGATGGTGATGGTATCGCCCGCCCCCACCTCGAGGGCATCGCCTTGGACGGCACTGCGAATGCGGTGGGCCACGGTTTCCGCTTCCTTGCCAACGGTTTCGGGCAAGATAACGGTGAACTCCTCACCGCCGTAGCGGTAGGCCGAGTCCATCTTGCGCAGACAGCTCTTGACAGTCTGGCCCAGGCGGACCAGAACCTTGTCCCCTTCCAGGTGGCCGTAGCTGTCGTTGTACACCTTGAATTTGTCAATATCCAGGAGCAGCAGTGAGAGGGGGTGCCCGTAGCGGTTGGAGCGGTCGATCTCCCCCTTGAGCTGGTTGTAGAAGTGGCGCGAATTATAGAGTTTGGTGAGTCCGTCGGTGATGGAGAGCTTCTTGAGACGATCCAACATCACGGTGCGCTCATTGGTCAGGCGACGCTCGCGCAGCACCCGCTTGAGCCGCAGGAGCAGCTCCTCAAACTTTACCGGCTTGAAGACGAAATCGCTGGCCCCTTTGCTGATGGCCTCCTCGTAGCTGTAATCGCCGCTGTAGCCCGTCATCACGATCACGTCTACATCGTAGGCCTTTTTAATCCGATCGGTGAGCTCGAGCCCATTCATACCCGGGAGGAGAATGTCCGTGATCACCACCTCTACGCCGGTTTCCTTCAGAATCTCGAGGGCATCTTCGGCACTCGCCGCCATGTAGGTCTGGTACCCCGACATCTCGATGAATTCGCGCATCGATTCCCGAATCGCAGTGTCGTCGTCAACTATGAGAATATTGGGATCCATCTTGGGCTTGTCCGAATCTATGGGATCCGCTATATATCGGCGGAATTGACAGCAAGGGGTTGAATTTGGTAAGAATTCATATTCTTTTTAATCGTTTAGTATAGACAGGCGCATCCTTCAAGTCAACGGAATTCGAGCTGGCTGACGGTTCGCCGATGCGTGCAATATGCAACTGAACCACCTCCGTAATTTCAGCATCATCGCCCACATCGACCATGGCAAGTCGACCCTGTCCGACCGCTTAATAGAGGTCAGCGATATCATCAGCGAGCGGGATTTCAAAGATCAAATTCTCGACAGCATGGATATCGAGCGCGAGCGTGGGATCACCATCAAGAGCCAGACCGTCTGCCTGCCCCACGCCGCCAAGGATGGAAAGACCTATCATCTCAACCTCATCGACACCCCCGGTCACGTGGACTTCACTTACGAGGTCTCGCGGGCCCTGGCCTCCTGCGAGGGCGCCCTGCTGCTCATCGACGCCAGCCAGGGTGTGGAGGCCCAGACCCTGGCAAACCTCTACCTGGCCCTGGAACACGATCTTGAGATCATCCCGGTGATCAACAAGATCGACCTGCCCTCGGCCGACATAGACCGGGTCAAGTCGCAAATCGAAGACGACCTGGGTCTGGACAGCGACGCCGCCATCCTCACTTCGGCCAAGGAAGGACGCGGCATCGAGGCGCTGTTCGAGGGCATCGTCGCCCACCTGCCGCCGCCCCAGGGAGATCCAGAAGCCCCTCTCAAGGCCCTGATCTTCGACTCCCACTACGATCCCTTTCGTGGCACCATCGTCCATTTCCGGGTCCGGGACGGGCGCATCCGGGCCGGTGAGCGCATCCGCTTCATGTCCAACAACGCCACCTACAAGGTGGAGGAAGTGGGGCTTTTTCAGATCGTCCGCAATCCTCAGAAGGAGCTGGTGGCCGGACAGGTGGGTTACATGATCGCCGGCATCAAAACCGTCAGCGACACGCGCTGCGGCGATACCATCACGCTGGACAGCCGCCCCTGCGAGGCCCCCGAGCCCGGCTTCAAAGAGGCCAAACCGGTGGTTTTCTCCTCCATCTATCCGGTCGCCTCGGACGGCTACGACGATCTGGTCGTGGCCATGGAGAAACTCAAGCTGAACGATGCCGCGCTGATCTACGAGAAGGACACCTCGGTGGCCCTGGGTTTCGGTTTCCGGTGCGGTTTCCTCGGCCTGCTCCACCTGGAGGTGGTGCAGGAGCGCCTCGAGCGGGAGTTTGACCAAAGCCTCATCCTCACGGCGCCATCGGTCCAATACGAGCTGGTGATGAACGACGGCGAAGTGCAGATCGTGGACAATCCCGCGCTGTATCCAGACCCCACCACCATCGAGATCGCCCGGGAGCCCTTTATCAAGGCCGCCATCATCATCCCCGACCGCTACATGGGTGCGGTGATGAAGCTGTGTATGGAACGCCGCGGCATCAATAAGAACTACCAGTATCTGACCAACAACCGCCTGGAGATGATATTCGAACTGCCCCTCTCCGAAGTGGTCTATGACTTTTACGATCGGCTCAAATCGGTCACCCAGGGCTACGGCAGTTTCGACTACGAATTGATTGGTCAGCGCGACACCAAACTGGTCAAGCTGGATATTCTGATCAACGGCGATCGGGTGGATGCCCTCAGCCAGCTCGTACACGAGGAGCGCGCCTACCAGCGTGCCCGTGTCAGCTGTGACAAACTCAAGGAGGAGATCCCCCGCCAGATGTTCAAGATCGCCATCCAGGGCGCCGTGGGCGGCAAGATCATCGCCCGCAGCACGGTCAATCCCTATCGCAAGGATGTGACCGCCAAATGCTATGGCGGGGATATCACTCGAAAACGCAAGTTATTGGAAAAACAGAAAAAAGGCAAGAAACGGATGAAAATGGTGGGCCAGGTCGAGATTCCCCAGTCCGCATTTTTATCCGTGCTGAGGACAGACGCTGAATAGGGCCCAAGCGCCCATCGGTGAAGCCGATGGGCGCTTGGGCTTGGCAATCGCCTTCAGCGATTGCTGAGTCCAACCGCCCGGATACAACAGGGTTGTCTTCGCGCCTTCCGACCTGCCCGCCCGCCGTCGCCGCCACCCCGGCCGCGGCCCCGCCTCCGGCAGGAAATCGCCGCTCGCCGATGATGGCGCTGTCCGCAGCCAGCGCATCGTCCGCCAGGGCGGCCCGAAGACCATGTGAGGAGTACACCCATGGGCAACACCATCGCAGAGAAAATTTTCGCCACCCATCTGGTGGACACGCCGGCTTCAGGGGTGAACGTGATTCGCCTGGATGCGGTCTTTTGCCACGAGATCACCACTCCCGGCGCCATCCTGGACCTGATGGCGCGAGGCAAGGACCGGGTGTTCGATCCCGCCAGAATCAAGGCCGTCATCGACCACGTCACGCCCGCCAAGGACAGCAAGACCGCCACCCAGGGCCTCATCCTGCGCCAGTGGGCCCGCCGCCACAACATCATCGATTTCTTCGATATCGGCCGCAACGGCGTCTGCCATGCCCTCTTTCCCGAAAAGGGCTTCGTGCGCCCGGGTTATACGGTCATCATGGGGGATAGCCACACTTGCACCCACGGTGCCTTCGGCGCTTTTGCGGCTGGGGTGGGCACCACCGATCTCGAGGTGGGCATTCTCAAGGGCGTCTGCGCCTTTCGAAGCCCGGAGACGCTGAAGGTGGAGATCACGGGCACGATGGCCCCCGGCGTCTTCGCCAAAGACGTGATCCTCTCCCTTATCGGGCGCATCGGCGTCGGGGGGGCCACCAACAAGGTGATCGAGTTCGGCGGACCCGTGGTGGCCGCCATGGATATGGAGGCGCGCATGACCCTGTGCAACATGGCCATCGAGGCCGGCGGTACCTGCGGTATCTGCGCACCCGACGCGGTCACGGTGGACTATCTGTGGCCCTTCATTGCGGCCGACTACCCGAACCGGGAAGCGGCTTTGGCGGCCTATCAGCGGTTCAATCCCGATCCGGACGCCCACTATGTCGACACCATCGTCCACGATGTGAGCGACCTGACGCCCCAGGTCACCTTCGACTACAAGCCCGACCAGGTCAAATCGGTCGCCGAGATGGCCGGCGCCCCCGTGGATCAGGTCTACATCGGCAGCTGCACCAATGGCCGCATCAGCGACCTGCGCGCCGCCGCCAAGGTACTCGAAGGCAGACGCATCGCCGATACGGTGCGGGCCATCGTTTCGCCGGCCACCCCGCAAGTCTACCAGGAGGCCTTGAAAGAGGGCCTCATCGAGATCTTCATGGATGCCGGCTTCTGCGTCACAAACCCCACCTGCGGCGCCTGTCTGGGAATGAGCAACGGGGTGCTGGCCGAGGGCGAGGTGTGCGCATCCACGACCAATCGCAACTTTTATGGTCGCATGGGCAAGGGGGCGCTCGTTCACCTCATGAGTCCGGCCACGGCCGCCGCCACGGCGATCGAAGGCGTCATCACCAATTCGCCCCTTTTCACCGATCCCCAGCCCGCTTAGCATTGGGCGGCAGCGCGACAAGGAGTCCCCATGAAGTCATTCAGTGGTAACGTCCTCTTTCTGGATCGCAGCGATATCAACACCGACGAGATCATCCCGGCCAAATACCTCACCGAGGTGGAGCGGCAGAAGCTCAAGCCCTATCTCCTCGAGGATCTGAAGCTGGCAGGCTTCGACCCCAAGCGGGACCTTCAGGAGAAGCGCGTGGTGCTCTCCCGGGCCAACTTCGGCTGCGGCTCCTCCCGCGAACACGCCCCTTGGGCCCTGGAGGCCAACGGCATCCACGTCGTGGTGGCGGAGAGTTTCGCCCGAATCTTTCGTCAGAACATGTTCAACTGCGGGCTGCTGGCACTGGAGTTGCCGGCCGATATCGTCGACGGCCTGTTCACGGCCTTCGCCGGCCGCGCCACCCGGGTGGATACCGATTGGCAGGCGCGCCAGCTGACGTTTCGAAGCGGCGGCGACCAGCGCACCGTCCACTTCGACCTCTCCGACTTCGACAGTGACCTGGTCGAGGCCGGCGGTTGGGTCGAATATGCCGACAGCAAGTACTGACCCGGCGGGCAGCCCCCATCCCCATTGAATTACCAAACAACGGCGCCCCGGAGAGCGGCATTCTCCGGGGCGCTGGTTCTCATTCCCATCGGATCAGCTATCCCAATCGTAGTTTTCCGGTCCCCAATCAACCGTTTCGTCACCATCCAGATCCGCTTCCACTTGGTATTGGGCATTGGAGATGACGGTCAACCAGATGGTGGCATCGGCGGCGCCCGCGAGACGCAGCCCCCCTTCCCCGGGATAGTCGTCATCGGCCGCGATGCGGAAGGGAACATCGGTCTGAATCTCCACATAGCCGTGCACCGGGTGATACACGCGGCCGGAGAAGGTGATCGTTTCGAAAGCGGCGCCGTCGGCGACGCCTTCGGCGACCCCGAGCGTGAGATTGTTGAGCCATAGGGCCTCGCCGGAACCGGCGTCCGTGAAGAGCAGATCCATGGTAAGCGTGGCCTCTCCGGGCGCGGCGCCCACCTGAATCGTCAGTTCGCCGGTGAGCCGAAAGCGGTCGCCATCGGCCGAGCCGCTCAGATTCTTGAAGCTGAACGCGAAGGAGACCAATTCATCGGTTTCCGGATCCACCTCTCCCTGGTAGCTGGCCACGCCTTGAAGCGCAGTGCCCTCGTCGCAGTACTCCCTGAACGCCAAAGACCCGCTGAAGAGCCCGGTTTCATCATCGATCTGGATATCGACGTCGGCCTCACCGCCGCAATTGCCGGTGATGGTGTAGCTGCCGACCGTCAGTGCACGGACCGGGGCGGCCGCATCGGGCTCAGCCATCTGGGTCTGCTGCACCGCGGCGGTCAACAAGTCAGCGACCGAAAGGAGGACGGGGCGTCCACTGGGTGACCCGATGGCCGGCAGGGTGCCGCCGTTGAGGCTGGCAAAGCTGGTGAAGGGGCCTTCCAGGGCGGCGCTGTCATAGGCGGCCACCGCCAACACCTGGGCATTTTCGGCCGTGACGGTGGCCGGCTCGCGATTGCCCTCATAGCCGAGGCCGCCATCGCCCCCGCTGCCACAGCCCAGCAGCGCCAAAAACAGCAGCCAACCCGCGCCAGCTATAACCGCCCACTCTCTGCTACCGCTTCTGAACATAGGGACCTCTCCGGGATTCGGATGGATTGCAGCAGGGCCCGTAACGGGAGGAATGGCACCCCATGCCCTGTGCCGGACATCTTCTCATGCCACGATTCGGGGTGGCGTGCAAGCTGCTCTCAGGCGCCTATTCGGCGGCAGGCAACCGGTCGCAGTACCCACCGACCCAGGCGTCTGGGCACCCGTCGAGGGCAAGCGCCGTCTCCGGCAGACATCCTGCCCCGCCGTGGTGCACTCCGGTGCTGGTGCCCTGCAGCGGGGCAGCCCATAAAAAAAGGGAGCCTTGCGGCTCCCTCGCATGCGTCTCGGCGCGCAAAATGCGCGATATAACCGCTACTCTTCCCAGTTGAAGACCTCTGGTCCGTAGTCATCGAACTCGCCGTCGCCATCGGTGTCCGCCTCCAGCTGGTACTGGGTGTTGGACAGCACCGTCATGCGGATTTTGGCGTTGTCGGCGCCGGTGAGCACCATGACCCCCTGAGAGGGATAGTCGTCGCCGCTTTCGGTTCGGAAGGGGGTCGTGGTCGCGATGTCGACGTAGCCGTGCTCCGGATGATAGACCCGTCCGGAGATGGAAACCTCTTCATAGCCGAAGTTCTCTGTCACGCGGATCGTGAAGTCATCCAGCCAAAAGGTCTCACCCGCCCCCAGATCCTCGAAGAGCAGATCCAGCGTCAATACGGAAGGATTGCTCAGGACGGAGATGCTGAGCTGGCCATTGAGGCGAAAGCTCTCGCCGTCGCTGGTGCCGCTCAGGTTGCTGAGGGTGAAGGTGAAGGACTCCAGCTCCTCCGTCTCCGGATCGACGCTGCCGCTGAAGGAGGCCAACCCGCTGAGCGTGGTGTCGTCCTCACAGAAGCTGGTGAAGCTGAACGATCCCGAAAAGGTACCAGTGGTGTCGTCCGCCTGGATGGTGAACGAGGCGCTGCCGCCGCAGGAGCCGCTGATCGTATCCTCGATGGTCACCGCTGCACGAACGGCGGCACTGGCAGTGGCTTCCGCCGGGTCGGCCTTGAACAATGCCGTCTGAAGCGCATCCGACACGGCCAACATGATGGGCCGGCCCTGGGTGGCGACCTCGGAAGAGGTCCCCGTGGAGAGGCTGGCCAGCTCCCCGAACGGGCCCTCGAGAGCGCTGCTGTCATAGGCGGATACGGCAATTTCCTGGGCGTTGCCGCTCGTCACGACCGCGGCATCGGAGTTGCCCGCATAGTCGCTGTTGCCGCCGCCTCCGCCGCCACTGCTGCCGCCGCAAGCGGCCAGCAATAGCGAAAGCATAAGGATGATGGACAGCAATACCCCAGGTTGCGTGTAACGGTTTTTCATTTGTTTGTCCTCCAGATGATGACGGTTGGGGGGGTAGGGGTGGGTGGCGCCGCAAGTCCAGAGGATCCGGCACCGGACACTTGTGCGGGACTCAAAATGACAGAGATGGCATCCGCATTCAAGTCCTCTAGCCAGTATCGGCTCTGGCGGCCGCATACTTTAAGCCATGGCGGAAATTCAGCGGCCGCCGCGGCCGCTGCCGTTCATCGCCGATGATCGAGCACGGTCGGATACAGGCGCCGGTCACCGCCAAAGCCGTCCGATGGGGCCATCGGGCGAATAGTGGTATTGCATCTGCGCCTGGAACAATTCAGCGGTGGCCAAGGCGTCGGTCAGTGCATGGTGGGCCCGGTAGCGGGGCAGATGGTAGCGCCTTCGGCAGGCATCCAGACGCAGGGAGGGGGTTTCCTCCGCCTGCAGACCCAGCCATTGCATCAGCGGGCGAAGACGGGCTTTGGGATGTGCCCGCCACTCCAATAGCATGGTGTCGATGACGGGGAATTCAAAGGTGTCACCGGTCAGTTCCTTCACGGCGGCCGCAAGAAAAGCGCGCTCGATCTCGTGGCAGTGGACGACCGTGACCCGACCGGCCATGGCGTCGAGCAGGTCACCGAGGCGCTCGCCAAAGGCGGGCGCCGACGCCAGATCGCTGTGGGTGATGCCGTGGAAGGGGATCGACGTCTCGGTGAGGGGCGTATGCGGTCTGACCAGCCAGTGGCGGGCCCCCCTGCAGTGAATGCGGTGTAGGGTTAAGGGGATCAGGCCGATGCTGACGATACTGTCCCGCTCGGCATCCAGTCCCGTCGTTTCCAAGTCCAGGGCGATGAGCGGCACCCTTTCGATGGGCGTCTCGGCCGTCACCGGCAACTGGCGGTAGTAGGCCCGCAAGCGGCTGTCCCGGCACCCCGACGCCAGCGCTGCGAAGCGCGCCCGCCACGCCATGGCGCCGTTAGCGGCCGGGCCGCCCTCGCCGCTATGTCGTCGCCGAATCCATTGCATCTGATGCCCTACCCTTTCTGGATCGGCGCGAATCCATTGGAGGCCGTGTAGCGGTAGCGTAAAAAGGATTGGGCTTCCTCCACGATCTGAAAGGCGTTGCGCAGATGCCGGCGTTCAAAGGCGGAGAGCCGTTTGGGCGGCACCTGGTTGTCGGCCGGATGGCCCGCTTCCAGCTGGTGGGCCTGATGACGGATGCGCACCATGGCGATGAATTCCAGGGCGTCGAGGAGGTTGGGCGCCACGCCATCGGGAAGCAGATCGGTGGCCTGGATCTCGTCCAGGCGCTCACGGGTATTGAGTGCCGGTGATCCGCAGGCCAGGGCATGTACCCGCACCAGGTCGCTGATGGGTGCCGTACCGCGCTCCTTGAGATCGAAGGTATCCACCTGCTGGCCGTCGCGCTCCAGCACGAACTGCCGGAAAAAACTGAGGGGCGGATTGCGCAGGAGGGCGTTGCGGGCCATGTGGGCCAGAAATGATCGGTTGCGGGGCGCCTCCCGGCGAATCAGGTCCTGCAGATTTTCTCCGAGGGCCAGCGCGCCGTGGATGCCCTCGAGGTCGAAAAAGATCGAACAATGCAGAAGGGCCTCGGGCTCGGGTGCCGCCATCCAGTCCTGGAAGGCGCGCCGCCAGACCGCCAAGGGCTGGCGCCAGCGCGCGGTGGTCCCCATGATGCCACCACTGCAGTAAGGATAGCCGCAGGCGGCGAGGCCGTCGCTGACGAAGGCCGCCAGCCGCTCGAAATAGGCGTCGTGGGTGGCGGGGTCAAACCCGTCGTCGAGCACGATTGCGTTGTCCTGGTCGCTAACCACCATCTGCTCACGGCGGGCCATGGAACCCAGGGAGAGATAGCAGTAAGGCACCGGCGGGGGACCCAGGTGGGCCTCACCGAGTTGGAGCAGTCGCTGGGAGAGGCTCGTGCCGATAAATGCGAGGGTGCTGCCGATCATGTGGCTGCTGGCGTCCTCATTGACCATCTGGACAAAGAGCTGCCGGCGCTGATCACCGATGGTCGCCAGACCGGCCACATCCGACTGCCGGAAGATATCGCCGATCAGGTAGACACTGCCGTGGGCCGCGTACCGGACGATATCGGCCACGGTAATCATGCCCACCGGGCGTGTCTGCCGCAGCACGGGAAGATGATGAAGATTGTGGCGCATCATGATCAGCATCGCCTCGAACAGGTGGGCCTCCTCCCGGCAGGTGATGATATCGGTGGACATGATCTCCTTCACCGGCGTGGTCAGGGAAAGGCCGCGGGCGATGGCCCGTTTTCTCAGGTCACGGTCGGTGACCAGGCCGGCGATCCGACCGGAGCCGCCGCGGCCGTCCGCCAGGAGCACCAGGGAGGAGACCCCTTCGGCCGTCATGATCCGGGCCGCCTCCTCGATGGTGATCCGCGGCGCAGCGGTGACCAGCTCGCGGCGCAGGAGGCTGCGCACGGTGCTGGCCAAGAGGGGGGCAAAGCGCTCCGTCTCGGGACGGGTCACGGCGCTGTGCAGCCGTCCGGCGTGGTCCTCCTCCATGTAGTCGGCGAAGTCGTCATGGGCCTGGCACAGCTGATGAAATTGGCGCTGGGGAATGAGATAGAGAAGGGTGTCTTCGATGGCCTTGACCGGATACCGCACGCCCCGGCCGCGCAGCAGGGCGAACTGACCGAAACAATGCCCCGCACCCATGCGATTGTAAAGGTCGCCGTTGCTGCGGCGCACCTCTACGGCGCCGCTGCGGATGACGTACAAATGGTCAATCTGTGCAGCGTGGGCCAACACGGGTGTATCGGCACGGACGTAGGTCACCGCCACATGGGCGGCCAGCGTAGCGAGGGTCTTGTGCGGGAGGCGGTTGAACGGCCGATAGCGTGCCAGAAAATCGCGGATCTCCAACACCTCAGTGTCCATCGTGGCCACCTCCCTTTGGGCCGACGGCAGCGCCGAGTCGCTGTCGCTCCGGCTGCTGTGGCGGGATTGGCGACTGCGCCGCCACCGAAACCCACCGGGGTCCGAGCCTAATAATACACCAAAGCCGCCAGCAGCAGTAGGGCCCGCGCCGTCATGCTGAGGCCCGTCGTCAGTGCGCAGATAACGGCCCCCGGCTTGGCACCATAGATGGCGATATAGCGGGGCAGGGTGCGCCGCAGACGGCTCACCGGGATCATCACCAGGCCGCCGGCCAGCAGGGCCACGATGGCCTGACCCGGGGTCACCTGCTGAGCCGCCAGGATATTGCCCATATAGGTTATCCCCACCGTCGGGCTGAAAACATAGGCACTGATGGGGCCAATCACCGCCGCCGGCAGATGAAGCAGGTCGGTCATGGGTCCGATCAAGCGCTCGAAGGCCCGCATCAGCCCAAGTTCGATCAGCAGCTGGATCACCAGGGTGACGCCGGTCAACAACGATATCATGCGAAGGTACATCCCCCGACGGGCATCCCAGGTGTCCTGCAGCACCTGGCGCCAGCTCCGGGGCGTACACTCCTTCTCTGCCGGATCGCAGGTCACATCGTCGAAGGCATCCCGACCGCTCCTGGGGATCGGCAGGCACCACCGGCCCCAGCCCACCACGAAGAGAAGCTTCAGCACCCCGGTCAGCCAGAAGGCCGTAATGTAGATCAGACAAAGCTCCCAGCCCAAAAGCGGTAAAACCACCGGCAACTGAAAGGTGAGCGTCTCCTTGAAATGAAACGGCACCGTGTTGAGGACACCGGTCAGATGCACCTCGGCCATCGTCAGGCGGTTGTCCCGCTGAAAACGGGCCGTCATGGTATGGGCTGCCACCATGGAACCGATGGCGGTGAGAAAACTCAAGGCGCTCTCCGAGGGGAGGTGGGCCAGCCGGGCGACCGGCTTGCCCAAGGGCCGCAGATGGCGCATCAGTCCCAGTTGCATGAGCAATTCCACGCCGAACAGGCTCAGGAACATGATGGTTCCCAGGCGCAGCGCCAGCCGCAGGGTCGTCTCAAGCGCCGACAATAAAGGATCCATCTTCGGTCCAGTCGCTGATGGCCGCGATCCTCGCCACACCCGCACGCGGTGTTAGGCGGATCGGTGATGGGAGATGGCGGCCCGGTAAATCGGTTCGATGCGCGCGAATACGCGCGGCCAGGTGAAACGGCTCAGTCGGTCGGCGATCTGAGGGGTTACCACAGGGTGGCCGCCTCGGGCGGCCTCGATCTGCTCAGCCAGTGCTGAGCCGAGGTTTGTGACAAACCGGGCGCTGTCATCCGGGTGTGGCTGATCGATGGCCTCCAGACGCGGCAGGTCCACCAGGCTGACGGCGTCGCTGTCCAGGTTGCCCACCAGCTCGTTGACGCCGGGCAACCGCGTGGAAACCACCCGGCAACCGCTTGCCAGGGCTTCCAGCAACACCAGGGGCATGCCTTCAAAAAAGGAGGGCAGCACAAAGAGATGGGCCTGCCCCATGAGGTCGGCCAGTTCATTTTGCGGCAGCGCCCCGTGTATCGTCACCCGGTCGCCGATCGCCTCGGCCAGCCGCAGACACTCCGCTTTCTCCGGACCGCTGCCGCCCCCCACCAAATCCAGGTGCCAGTCGGTAATTGCGATGGCCGACAGAGCGCGCAGCAGCCAGGGGATCCCCTTGGCGCGGCTCAGTTTACCCGCGTAGAGCAGGCGCACCGGCTCGGGGGTTGCTTTCGCCACGGGGAAAAAGCGCCGATCGTTGTAGCCGGCGCCGACCACATGGATCTTTGCCGGTTCTATGCCGTACAGCGCGGCAATTTCGCCTTTCTGCGACGTGCTGAGGGCCAGGACAGCATCCAAGGTGCGGCAGCGCCCGACCCGTTCCCGCAAATGGGAACAATTCCGGAACTGCCGCAGGTCGGAGCCGTGACAATTGGTCACGACGGGAATCTGAGGGAAACAGCGCCGGGCCAAGGCCGTCACCAGCCAGAGATGATGACTATGGATAAGATCGGGCTGGAAGCTGTCGATGGCCAATTGAAGCTGGCGGGAAAAGGCCGCCTCATAGCGCGCAACGGCTGCCGGCGTGAGGTCGCCAAAGCGGCGGCTCTCGTAAGGCATCACATCACTCATACCGACGATCTGCTCGGGAAAGTCGGTGCTGCCAAAGCGCACGAAGTGGCAGTCGGGGGCGGCGACGCCCGAGGGGGTCACCGGCCGGTCGTTCTGAATGCCGGCCACCATGGCGTTGGTATGTCCCCGCTCGGCGGCGGCGGTCAGCATGGCTTGAAGGTAGATGCCGCTACCGGTGGAATCGGGGCGTTGGCTGAGCAGATGGAGTATGCGAAGTGGGCGCATGGCGAGGGTCTCCCAGGCGGACGCGATGACAAGAGGGCGCATAAAAATGGTGACCGTAGCAGGGTCCCGGCAGGAACACAACGAAAGGTGGCTGAAGGTGCCGTTTCTGCCGACGGCGGCGGGCGGCCCGAGGGGTTGCGCGGAGTGGGTGCGTCTGTTCGGCCGCGGGTCGGTCAAACCCGCTGTGAATCGGTCGACCTTTTCAACTATACACGTTACAGGTTTTATACTACCCTGGATGCAGCGGCCGGTATCCTAGCAGAAGGTCGACCGCACCGACGACACCTCCGCGCCCATCCCGCATCCCTTACCCAACGCCGCCAGCGACTATACTTCCCGCGCTCTCTGTGACCCGGTGACCGACCCTCGCCGCAGTCCCAAAGCCAGCGATTCGCGTCTCGTTGCATAGATCGTCAGCCCCCTGCGGGCGGCGGCGCCCATCGATCTGGGTATCGGCTGGCTCTCTGCACGGGAATGGCCGTGGGGGCCGCTCCAAGCGGCTCGAAACGATGTCCAAACGCTTGTGGACCGGGGCGCCATCGGGGCGTCCGCCGGCGCAGGCATTCACAGGAGGGAGCGCCATGAGAAGAACGGCTGAGGGTTGGGAGATCCGCATCACCGAGATGGATCTGTTCACCGGTCTGGACCTGACGGTTATGGGAGAGATTGCCGACAAGGCTTGCCAGGAGGCCACCTTCGACGAAGGGTCGGTGATATTCAACCAGGGGGATGCGGCCACGGACCTGTATGTCCTTGAAGAGGGGGTGGTCCTTCTCACCGTCGGGAAGGCACGCACGGTTTACAGCCTTTCGGACCGCAGCGATATTTTCGGATGGTCGAGCCTCATCGAGCACGCCACCTATACCGCCACAGCCGTGGCCAACACCAATGTTCAGGCCATCCGGATCGACAGCCGGAAGATGAACCGCCTCTTCGACAGCCATTCGAAATTCGGCCTCACCGTATACCGCCGTCTGGCGGCGGTCTTCAACAAGCGCTTGGCCAGCATCTACGCCCGTTACCTGAGTTTGTAGTTCGCATGTCGGCGCACCGCGGCATGGCGGCATCGCCGCCTGGGACGTCATGGACGGCGATCCCATCGCTCTCCACAGGCCGCGCCAGCCCCTATGCTGCGGAGAAGCGCCGGTGGCCGGCGGCTTAACTTTATAGGCCAAGCGCCGATACCGTTGTGGACGGCGGCTCATCCCGCCACTTCCATCATCAGTAACCGAGCATGAATCAGAGACATCCGCAACCGGCAATGGGCCGCTGGCTGGCGGCCGCAGCAGCGCGGGTGTCCATTGACGTTGGCCTGCGTATGAAGGAGATCGGGAAGGATGTGGGATCTGCTCGAAACCAAGGTATTCCGGAAGAACATCACCAGAACCCTCTCTGCCATCTGGTTGCTGTGCGCTCTTCAGCTGGTCACCACCGCTGTGCTGCTTCTCCTGATGCACCGGGCCGGCCGCCTGGTCGATCCGGCAGGGCATGCGGCCGCCTCGGTCCTGCGCGGCGGAATGGGCATCGCGGCGGCGGCGGCGGCACTCGGCGTCATTCTCACCATCTTCCTCGTGCGCGGCCTGCGCCACCTGTGTACCAAGCCGCTGCTTGAGATCGATGCCGTCTTCGAACGGCTGGCCAGAGGGCACAACGACCTGTCGAAGGAGATGGCCCAACTCCCTTACGCTGAGTTGGGTCACGTGGCGGACGGTTACAACGCCTTCATGCAGCGCATTCGCAGCATCATCGATCAGGTGCGGGTTCTGGGCATCCGCATCGCCATTAACAGTACCCGCGTCCGCCAGGGGGTAACCGCCACCGGCGAGAAGACCGGAGAGCAGAAGGCGCTCACCGAGCTGGTGGCATCCAGCAGCAGCGACGCCGACTTGGCCATCGGTGAAGTGGCCGAAAACGCCCAATACGCTTCGGCGAACACAGGCCGCAACCTGGGAAAGGCCAAAGAGGCGTTCGGTGAACTGGGCGCGGTGACCCGCAAGATCGAGGAGATCAATCATACGGTCGCCGAATTTCGCGACACAGTGGCAGAGCTGAACCAGAACACAGCCGGCATCATGGAGATCGTTGGACTGATCAAGAACATCTCCGAGCAGACCAACCTGCTCTCCCTCAATGCCACCATCGAGGCGGCGCGGGCCGGTGAACACGGTCAGGGGTTCGCCGTGGTGGCAGAAGAGGTACGCACCTTGGCCAAGCGGGTCAAGACCGCCACTGAAGATATCAGCGTCAACGTGGAGAAAATGGTGCTCACCGTGGAGAAGACCATGACGGAGACCGAGGTGATCCAGGGGCACAGCAGCGAGGTGGGCGAGAGCGTCGGGCAGACGGCCGACCACTTCGAGGCCATGATCACGGATTTCGAGGGCACCAACGACCAATTGCACAAGATCGCCGCCGCCATCGAGGAACTCTCTCTGAACAACAAGGCGGTCAACCAGAAGGTGGCCGACATCAACCACCTCACCCAGGATATTTTCGGCTCCATGTCGGATGCAGAGACCATGGTGAGCGACTTGACCGCCATCACTGAGACATTGCAAGAGATGGTGGCGCAGTTCAAGACCGGCGAGGGGGTTGTTGACAAGGTCATCTCCGCCGCCCGCAGGCACCGGGATGAGATGCAGCGGAAGTTGATCGAAATACGCGATCAAGGGACCGATATCTTCGACCGCCACTACCAGCCAGTGGCCAATACCAATCCCCAAAAATATACAGCGACCTTCACCGATGCCGTTTGCAGGGCCTTTCAAGGGTACTGCGACGACATCCTCAGCCAGATTCCCGGGGCGATCTATGCCCTGCCCATCGACAACAAGGGGTATCTGGCCACCCACCACAGCAAGGTTTCCCAGCCCATGACGGGTGACTATGCAGTAGACCTTCTCAACAGCCGGCACATGCGCATCTACATGGCCAACGACACCGAAAAGCGCCGGGCCACCAGCACCGCACCCATGCTGTTGCAAACCTACATGCGCGACACCGGCGAGGTGATCAATGATCTAAGCATGCCCATCATGATCGACGGCCGCCACTGGGGCGCCTTTATCCTCGGACTGAACCCCGACCGCTTCCTGAGCGAAGAGGCGCCGGTGGGGTAAAGGCCCAGGGGCGGCGGGGGCCACAGCGCTCGGTCGAGCAGGCCACTAAAGCGTCCGCTTTTTTTGAATCTTGAGGATCACCAGGGTGATGTCGTCTTCCGGTCGGCGGCCTCTGGTGAAATCGGACAAGCGGTCGAAAATGGCGCTCAGAATCTCGCCGGCAGACCGCTGAGCGTGTTGCCGCAGAAGGGACTTGAAGCGCTCCCGTCCGAACATCTCGCCCGCTTCGTTGTAAGACTCCCAAATGCCATCGGTGCCGATGGCGATGATCTGACCATCGGCGAGACCATCGTGACGACTGGGTTGGTAATCGAAGGCATCATTGATTCCCAGGGCGATACCCGGCCCTCTGAGCTCCACGAAACGATCGGTGTCCGGGTCGTAGAGGAGGGCTGGATCGTGACCGGCGCGGACCCACTCCATACCGTCCAGATCCGCGTCGATCGTGAGATAGAAGAGGGTCATGAAGCGGCCGCTCTCGGCCACATCTTCGGCCAGGTGTCGATTTGCGGCGCGAATGATGTCGGAAATCGGTTCGGCCCGGTTGGCGTGCAGGCGCAGGAAGGCGCGCGCTGTGGACATGAGCAGGGCAGCGTCCACCCCGTGGCCGGTGATGTCGCCCACCGCCACCGAGAAGGGGGTACTGGTGCCGCCGCGCCGCCAGAAGAAGTCGTAGTAATCGCCGCCGACCTCGTCGCAGGAGATGTTGCGACCGGCCACGTCCAATCCCGGCACACGGGGGCTCTCCTGGGGCAGCAGGCTGCGCTGCACCTCGCCGGCCAAAGCCAGGGCTTTTTTCTGCTCCGTCATGTCGGAGATAAAGGCCATGTGGCCGATCACCGCCCCCCTGTCGTCGCGCAGGGTGTTGCCGTGCACCAGGATGGGAACCTCCCGTCCGTCGCGGGTGATGAGGGCGCCCTCGAATCTGCGGGAGTCGTTGGCCAGAAGGGTGTCCCGATTGGTATCCAGAAACTGACGAAATGCCGGCGTGGCGAGATCCAGGTTGGACTTGCCCAACAGCTCCGACCGTGGGTAACCCACCAGTTGACAGTAGGCGTCATTGGTGTCGATCAGGGTGAGGTCCTCATCCATGAGAATGAAGCCCTCGCCGGTGGTCGTCACGATCCGCCGGAACTTCTCCTCGCTCTTGCGCAGAGCGATCTCCTTCTCCTGAATGCTTCTGCGCGCCGATTCGATCTCGGCCCGAATCCGCTGGTGCATGCGGGAGGAAAAATCCCGCATCGACTCCAAACGCCGCCGATAGACCTCAGAGCGCAGCAGCCGGCGTTTCAGAAAAGCCGTCTCGTCCGAAGGGCTGAGCGTCGCCGGCGATACGGCAGGCGCCCCCTCGCCCCCATCGCTGTCCAGGGGCCACGCTTTCGCCTTGGGTCCCACCAACAGAATGATCAATGTCGCCCCATGGGCCAAGGTCCTGCCACCGCGCACCAAGGGGGCGATCTCACCGAAGCTGAAGAAACCGCTGATGGGCAGATTCGGGGCAAAATTGTCTTTGAGGATCGCCAGCTCCCGTTCGGCCTCGGTTCCCAGCACCTCCTTTCGGAAGGCGCAGGAGAAGGCCAGCGCAAAGGCCGGTTCCCATGCCTGGACCGTCCCCAGGAGACGCTCACTGGTCTCCTGGGTATCGCGGATCAGATCGTCCCTTACCGCCTCGGTCAACTGCACTTCGGTCCCCTCAGGGATGGGATCGGAGAAGGTGATGCTGCCGTCCGGATTGTAGGAGATGGGCGCCCGCATGTAGGCCTCTTTGCGACCCGCTTCGTAGACGCTGACGATGAAGGCGCGCGCCGGCTCGGTGTGATGCCCCAGATAGTGACGGTAGAAATCGACAGCCGTGAAGTCGCCGATGCGCTGTACCTGGCGCCCCTGGGCGCGCTGCACCCGTGCGCGATTGCCCACGGGTCGCCAGCTGTTGGCAATGGCGAAGGTGAACTCGACCGGCCCGGCAATGAGAAGGATGGGAACGGCGTCGGTGAGGACTTCCCGGCCATGGAACTGGTAGATTTCGATCTTGTCGGTCCAATGGGTAGCGGAGGCGCCGCCGACAATGGTGCACTGTGATCCCAGTGCCTCGCCCAAGGCCGCCAGGGCCGGCTGGGCGCGCACATCGTAGCCCTCGGGAAGGGTCAGGCAGAGAACTGGTCGCTGGCCGAGGCCGTCACGGGCCATTTCAGCCGCCTGCCGGGCGGCCGCGTCCGGGTGGGCGGTCAGCCCCTGTCCGACGCCGCTGGAGATCTCAATCCCATCGGCGGATTCATCTTCCAGGGCCAGCGCCATCAAGGTGATGGCGTCATCGCTGAACCCGGCGGCAGATGAATAGGACCCGGCGGTGGTACACCCCACCAACCGCATGCCGGGAAAGGCCTCGGTGATCAGGTTCAACATCAGTTGGTGGTCGAAGTGAATGCTGGCGTAGACAATGCCGGCCTGGGGTACGGCCCCTTGAAGTTGATGACGGCAGGCGGCGATGACCTGGGTGACCACCGCCAGGGTATCGATCCCTTCGGCCTGTCCGAGTGCGGTTCGAAACATGGGTGGGCCCTCTCTGGCGTCGACCGGGTTCCGCTGGAATTACCAACCAATGGCGCGGCGGATCGCGGTAAGTTTCGATCAATACATAGATGGTAACCGGCTTCTGGCAAAGATCAAGGCGCGAACATGCGGGACGCAGCGTCCGGCCCGGGGGGCCGGACCGCCAATCTCCCATCGAGAACGCACCTTCAGCGCGTAAGAAGGCATTGATGTATTCCACATCCCCGGTGTAGACTGTTCTAAATGGCCCATCGGCTCTGAAGCGGGGATCGCTGATGCCAGACGATTTCACATTTGAAACCAGCAGTGACGCCCAATTCGATATCAACGGAGACCTCGCGATCGAGGCCCTCATCGATGTAGACCGCTTGCAGGAGCTGTTCAACGCCTTCCACGCCGCAACGGGTCTCGCCGCCTCCATCATCTCCCTCGACGGACAGATTCTCGTTGGTGCCGGGTGGCGGAGAATCTGTACCGATTTCCACCGCAAGTCTCCAGCCGCAGCCCAGTTGTGCACCGAAAATGACACCCGCATGCATGCAGAGCTGCTGCGGGGCCGTCGAGAGGCGATCTATAAGTGCCCCCATGGGTTGATGGACGCCGCGGTGCCCATCCTGATCAGCGATCGCCACATGGCCAACCTGTTCTCAGGGCAATTTCTGCTGACCCCCCCCAACAGCGACACCCTCACCGAATTCAAACAGCGCGCGGCCACCTTCGGCTTCGATGAAGCCGCCTATCTGGACGCCCTCCACCAGACACCGGTGGTTCCCGAGAGACAGGTGACCCACATCCTCCAATACCTGAAACGTCTGGCGGAGATGATCGGTGAGTTGGGCTTGAACCAACTGCGTCTCAAAGCGCGTGAACGCGCCCTGGTGGACGCCCACGCCGACCTGAAAAACGCGGTACGCAAACAGGCGCAGGAGACCCGCTGGCTGGGTCAGACCATCGAGGGCAACCCCATCCCCACCTTCGTCATCAATGCCCAGTGCAAAGTGACCCATTGGAACCATGCCTGCGAGCTGCTGACCGGCATTGCCGCCGCAGACATCATCGGCACGGACCACCATCGAGAAGCCTTCTATTCCCAACGCCGGCGCATAATGGCCGACCTCATCGTCGAGAACGCCAGTGTTCACCAAGTGGCCATGCTCTATGGAAAGAAATTTCGCGGTTCGCACCAGGTGGAAGACGGTTATGAGGGCGAGGACTTTTTTCCCAAGCTCGGTAAATACGGGCGGTGGCTCTTCTTCACGGCGGCACCCATCAAGGACGCCGACGGCCGCATCATCGGCGCCATCGAAACGATCCAGGACATCACCGCCCGCCGCATCGCCGAGCAGGAGCTGCGTGCCAGCGAAGCACGCTATCATCAGCTCTTCGAAACCGCCAACGACGCCATCCTGATCATGAAAAACGGCGTCATCCTGGAATGCAATCAACAAGCCCTCAACCTCACCGGGGTCTCCCGAAGACAATTGATCGGCCGAACCCCCCTGGATTTCTCCCCCGAGATCCAGCCGAACGGCGTCTCCTCCAAAGAGACGTTGATGGAAAAAACCGCCGGCGTCTATCAGGATCTCCCCCAGGTGTTCGAATGGCGGATGCGCTCGGCAGACGGCCACGATGTGGACGTGGAGGTCGGGGTGACGCGCTTCATGATTGGCGGGGATCCCCACGGGCTGGCCATCATCCGGGATGTGACGGAACGCAAGCAGATGGTGCGCGAACTGGAGGAGCGGGAGCGGGAGCTGCAGGAGAAGACCCGTTATCTGGAGAAGGTCAATCAGGCCCTCAAAGCCTCACTGGACCACCGGGAGATCGAGAAACGCTCCGTGGAGGAGCATCTGCTGATAAACCTGAAGCGTCTTGTCCACCCCTACCTGGAGGAGCTGCAGCAGTGCCGCCTGGATGCCGACGCCGAGGCCTACGTCAACATCATCACCACCCATCTGGGCGACCTCACTGCCCAGGCCTCCAAAACCCTCTCCGCCAAATACATGGATTTAACCCCCACTGAGATCCGAGTGGCCGACCTTATCCGCTCGGGAAAAAACACCAAAGAGATCGCCAACCTTATGGGGCTCTCTCCCAGCTCTATCCAGTGGCACCGAAAAAACCTCCGCCAAAAGCTGGGGCTCACCAACAGGAAGATCAATCTGAACACCTTTCTAACCTCCATTTCCGACTGATAAATTTCCAGCTGCCATAAAATGCGGGTGGTTTTACCCCCCACTATGCCCCACATTGTCCCGCGTCAAGCTTTCACCCACGCTGACGATAGGGACAATAGTAAAAGCTCCCAGGGGCGGTGCCGCTCCCTGTAAAGCAGGCAGAAAATTTAGGGATGCCGTCGGTGCGTCGGCATCCAAATTTTAGGAGGCACAATGCTGAAGCGTTTAACGGTCAAAGGCAGGATGAACATCATCAACCTCGCCATCCTGGCCCTCTTTCTCACCCTGGTGCTCTTTTCGATCTGGAACAGCAACGCGATCAAATCGCTGGGGATCGATAGGACCGGCGAGGTGATGCTGGCGGATCAGAAAGCCCGTATCCAACTGGCGGTCCAGTCGGCGGCCCTGATGGCCGAAGCGGCCCTCGAAGGCGTCACCGAGGAGGCCGCGATCAAGGACACCCTGCGGCGTCTGGTGGACCAGGTGATCTACGAGGCGGACCGGTCGGGATACTACTTCATCTACGAGAACACGACGGCCGTGGCCTTCCCAGTTAAGAAAGACAAGGTGGGTGCGGATCTGGGCAACGTGACCGATAAAAACGGAGTGAAGGTCATTCAGGCGTTGCGGGACAAGGCCAAAGGCGGCGGCGGCTTTGTCGAATATATCTGGCCCAAACCGGGCGCCGGCGACCAGCCCAAAATCTCCTATGCTCAGATGATTCCCGGTACCCAGATGTGGATCGGCACCGGCGTCTATCTGGACAATATCACAGCGTATCAGGATCAGATGGCCGCCGAGATCGGCGCCAGTGTCGCCAAGCGCACCACGACCATGGTGATCATCGCCGGTCTGATCTTCACGGCCATCATCGCCCTGTGTATGGTCATCGCCCGGGGGCTGGTGCAGGCCCTCAGGGAGATGATCGCCAGCTTCCAGGATATTGCCGAGGGCGAGGGGGATCTGACCAAGCGTATCGAGATCAACTCCAAGGATGAGATCGCCGAACTGGCCGGCTGGTTCAACACCTTCCTGCAGAAATTGCAGGGCATCATCCAGCAGATCACCGGCGGGGTCGACACCCTCTCCTCCTCCTCCACCGAACTCTCCGCCATCGCCGAACAGATGCAGCAGGGGATTCGGAACGCTTCGGATAGATCCACCACCGTATCCGCGGCCACCGAAGAGATGAGTGCCAACATGACCAACGTGGCCGCCGCCATGGAGCAATCCGCCACCAATACCAACATGGTGGCGACGGCAGCCGAGGAGATGTCGGCCACCATCGGCGAGATCGCCCAAAACGCCGAGAAAGCGCGCAGCATCTCGGACACGGCGAGCCGGAAATCCGCCGGCGCATCCACCAACATGGATCAGTTGGGGTCGGCGGCGCTCGCCATCGGCAAGGTGGTCGAAACCATCACCGATATCTCCGAGCAGGTCAATCTGCTGGCCCTCAACGCCACCATTGAAGCGGCCCGGGCCGGCGAGGCGGGCAAGGGCTTCGCCGTGGTGGCCAACGAGATCAAGGAGTTGGCCAAGCAGACCGCCGATGCCAGCCAGGACATCAAGGAGAAGATCGGCGCGATCCAGGACACCACCACCACTACCGTCGACCAGATCGCCGAGATCACGCAGGTGATCACCGAGGTCAACGAGGTGGTGGCCACCATCGCCACCGCCGTCGAGCAGCAGTCGGCGGCCACACGGGAGATCGCCGACAACGTGGCCCAGGCATCCCAGGGGATTCAGGAGGTCAACGAAAACGTCAACCAGAGTTCATCGGTCTCCACCGAGATCTCCAGCGACATCGCCGGCGTCAGCACCACGCTGGACGAGATGTCCACGGGCAGCGAGCAGGTTAACGTCAGCTCCACTGAGTTGTCGGAACTATCGGAGCAGCTCAAGCAGATGGTGGATCAGTTCAAGGTCTGATCCAGCGGCAAAGGCCAGCCTTGACCCGCACAGGGCGACGCTGGAAAACACCTGGTCCACCGGAGGGCGCCGGCAGCCCCACCAAGACGGCGCCATCGGTAAACCAGTTACAGATAGGATCCATCCTCACTTCGATCGACACCGAACGCGAACAGGGACTTAAACGGCACCGCTAGAGACGGCGCTTCGATTTCGGCACAACCGCAAGTTCTGGATCCACGGCCACCCGGGACTTCCCCCCCGGGTGGCTTTTTTCATCGAACGGCCGCTAAACCAGGACCATCCCAGCCATCCCGGCGCCCTCCCATCCCGCAGGACCGCTGCCCCTATGGATGAAGATCCACCTCCCTATTGACAAGACCCGCCTCCCAACGGCAAAATAGTGGACCAAAGATCACCCGCCGATCTCAACTGTGCACGGCGATACCGAACTCCCCATACGCGCGACCCAAGGCCTGTACCGGAATCTGATGCGTGGTGACCCTTTTCGTGTTGGCAGTTTCTGAACTGAACCGCACCGCCTGACTGAGACCATCTGGACGGCCATGCTCCCCCGCTCCCGCCCGACAACAGATCCATGTCTTGACCGCCGCCGGTTTCTCACCGTGGCGGCAGCGCTCCCGGCCCTCCTATTGTCGCCCAGGCTGGCGTTGGCCTACCCAATCCCCCGTCTCCCCGAGAAGCGCTTGGCCTTGTTCAATCCCAAGGCGGAGGAGCTCTTGGAGACCACCTTTTGGGTCGATGGCGCCTACCGACCTTCCGCCCTCACCAAGATCAACCATCTTATGCGCGACCTGCGCTCCGGGAAGAGTCGATCGATGGATACCCGCTTGATCGAGCTGCTGTGGGCCATCCAGGAGCGGCTGCGGCTCAGCGAGCCCATTCACATCATATCGGGATTCAGGTCTCGCGAAACCAATGAGCACCTCCGCAAACAGGGATGGGCAGCCGCCAAAAACAGCTTCCACATTCACGGCAAGGCCGTCGATATCCGCCTCGGGGGGGGCGCCACCGCCAAGCTCCGCAAAGCCGCCTACCAATTAAAGCAGGGCGGCATCGGCTACTATCCCCGCCTCAACTTCGTCCACTTGGATATGGGACCGGTTCGTTACTGGCGCAAAGAGTGACACCACGCAGCGCCCAGGCAGGTGACTGCGCCCAAACCGCGCTTCCCCCCAAATCCCCTTTGACCATCTTTCGCATCGGGCATCATGCCGGCGCGACGGCAGCGTTCATAAAAAACCGCCCACACCCATGCGGTGCAGGCGGCGTTGGAATCGGGCGGTGAGGGGTCAAGCCGCTAATTGGCCGGCGTCGATCATTCCCCCGACTGCGGCCGCATGTCGGCCTTGTCAATGCCGGCCACCACCACCGGCTTCTTCATGGCATCCCTGCGGAAAGGTTCGCCCAGCTCCTGATTGGTCATCACTTCAATAAAGGTGGTTTTGCCCTCCTCCATCTGGGCCTTAATGGCGGCACTCAACTGCCGGTTGAGGTCGTCCATGCCCGTCGCCTGAACGCCCTCCATTCCGCAGGCCTTGGCGATCTGAGCGAAGGACACCCTGTGATCGAGCTCGGTGCCGACGAAGTTGTCGTCGAACCAGAGCGTCGTGTTGCGCTTCTCAGCCCCCCACTGATAATTGCGGAAGATGATCATGGTGATGGGGGGCCAGCCGTCGCGGCCGCAGGCCGTCATCTCATTCATCGAGATGCCGAAGGCGCCGTCGCCGGCGAACCCCACCACCGGCACGTTCGGCTGGGCGATTTTGGCGCCCAGAATGGCCGGGAACCCATAGCCGCAGGGACCGAACATTCCCGGCGCCAGATACTTGCGGCCGGCTTCGAAACTCGGATAGGCGTTGCCGATGGCGCAATTGTTGCCAATGTCGGAGGAGATGATGGCCTCCTTGGGCAGCGCCGCCGTTATGGCGCGCCAGGCCATACGGGCCGTCATCTTCTCCGGTTCACGATTGCGGGCCCGCTCGTTCCAGGTGGTGCCGGGATCGTCCTCCTCGTGATCCATGGTTTCCAATTCACTCGCCCATGCAGCCTTGCTCTTCTCGATGGTGGCCTTGCGGGTCTCGCGGTCGGTGTCGCCGGCCGTGGGGGCGAGTTCGGCCAGCAGCGTGGTGGCCACCTGCCGGGCGTCCCCCACGATGCCCACCGTCACCGGTTTGGTGAGGCCGATGCGGTCGGGGTTGATCTCCACCTGGATGATGGCCGCCTGGGTTGGCCAGTAGTCGATTCCATAACCGGGCAGGGTCGAGAAGGGATTCAGCCGGGTGCCCAGCGCCAGGACGACATCGGCCCGCGAGATCAACTCCATCGCCGCCTTGGATCCATTGTACCCCAGTGGTCCGGCGAAAAGCCGATGGCTGCCGGGGAAGGCATCGTTGTGCTGGTACCCGCAGCAGACCGGCGCATCCAGGCGTTCGGCCAGGGCGATCGTTTCCTGGATGGCGCCGCCGATGACGACACCGCCGCCGTTGAGGATGACCGGAAACTTGGCCTTTGAAAGCAGCTCGGCTGCCTGGGCGATGGCCGCCTCGCCGCCCGCCGGCCGCTCGAACGTCACGATGGCGGGCAACTCGATCTCCACCTCCTGGGTCCAGAAGTCCCGCGGGACATTGATTTGCGCCGGCGCGGATGCCCGTTGGGCCTGCAGAATCACGCGATTGAGAACTTCGGCGATGCGGGCGGGATGGAGCACCTCCTCCTGGTACGCCACCATCTCTTTAAACACATCCAACTGGGGCACCTCCTGGAAGCCGCCCTGCCCCATGGTCATGTTGGCCGCTTGCGGGGTCACCAGCAGCAGCGGCGTATGGTTCCAATAAGCGGTTTTGACCGGTGTGACAAAATTGGTGATTCCGGGACCGTTTTGGGCCACCAGCATGGAGATCTTGCCGCTGGCGCGGGTAAAACCGTCCGCCATCATTCCGGCGTTGCCTTCGTGGCCACAGTCCCAAAACGTGATGCCCGCCTTGGGAAACAGGTCGGACACCGGCATCATCGCCGAGCCGATGATGCCGAAAGCGTGCTCGATGCCATGCATCTGAAGCACTTTCACAAAAGCCTCTTCGGTGGTCATGCGTGTCTTTTCCATGGTGTATCCCTCCCCCGCAGTCCTGCGATGTCCAGGCGTCGAGCGCCGCCGGCGACACGACGCCAGTTGGCAAGTATTGATATCTGATATATCAGTAATATGTTGACACTTCCTCCCCCTTTGTCAATCGGAACGGAGCGAATCGACGCCATCGCCCGTCTGGTTCAGAAAAGTGGCGCCGGGCGTGGGCGCGCATTGGTCCGACGCTTGCGGCGGATCCCCCCTTTCGGGCCGGACCTCAGGTGCCCTTGCCGGTCACATGGTCGATGTCGATTCGAACGACGGCGGTTTTATGGGCCGCGGCTTGGATATATTTCTCCCCGGCGGCCAGATGATCTTCGGCGTACTTGTGCACCAGGGCGAAGAGCCCCGCCTCCTTTTCTTCGGCCGTCACCTCTTGGGCGGTGCCGAACACCACGACACTCTTAAAGTGGGTGCTGAATTTGGCCGGTATGATCGCGCTCTCCTTGATCACGCAGAAGGAGACCTTGGAATTGTGGCGGATGTTGTCGAGTTTGTGCCCTGTCGGGGCACAGTGGAAGTAGATGGCGCCCTGGTGGTAGGCGTAGTTCAGTGGGACGGCGTAAGGCGCGTTATCCCTCCCCACGGTGGCGAGAACACCCTCCGGTGCAGTGGCGAGGATCTCCAGCGTTTCCGCCTCCGACAATAGTTTTTCGTCCCGTCTCATCTCTCTGGGCATGGTGTGTCTCCGCACAGGCAGGAAAGTGGCATCGATCTGCGTGAATATCGCCTGAGTTTACCCTGAAATGGTCCTCAGCAAAAGAGGAGAATCCGCCTCCCGATGCAGCGTCAGTGGGTTAGCCCGCGGCACGGCGCCATCCCATGGCGTCCGGGTCAGCGCTGCGGCGTCCCCCGCAGGGCGCGCACCACCTTGACCGCTTGCGTATGGTGCACCCGCAAGTGGAAGGCGAACATGCAATGCCAGCAATGGGCATTGAAATTGCCAAAGATGGGATGGGCGGCCGTGGGCGTTCCCCGCAGCGGCCCGAGCGTGGCGACGCATTTCAGATGGGCCGTGACGCTCCTCTGAAAGGCTGAGAGCGCCCGTTCATCGCTGTTCGCGGCAGGCAGCACACCGCTCTTCATATCGATCAGAGCGGGTCCACTGAGCGGCTCATTTCTGGCGAGCTGCGCCGTGATGGCGGTGATGGAGCGGTTGACGATGGCGTTGTGTTCCAGAATCATGAACAATGACCAGTCGCGCATCTCTTCATCGATCCCCGGCAGGGGCGGTACCGATGTCCGGCGGCGTCCGAGTGCCGTCGGCACCCCATCCACCAGCCGACGATAGGATCGCAGGAAGTGCGCCGACTGATGTATCGCCCGCTGTCGGCTGGTCAGCGTGAACAGGGTGTGCACAGCGGCTTTGATGATAAGATTGCCCATCTCCCGCTCCTATTCGAATTCCGGCTCTGGAAGGCCCCCTATTCGTCCAATTGGATTCGGCTGGTGATGCACGCATGGCACGACCCCGATCGGATGCGGGCCGCGTCGGACAGGGAGAAGACGCCAACGACGTCAGCGGCGCTCGCACCCCCGTCCGCCGCCGCAACGAAGAGTCGGTGGATATCGGAGTAGATCATGGTCTTGATGGCATCCTCCAGGAGCGCATCGGTTCGGCACAGCTCCACTGGGGCCGACATGACGGAACTTGCCGCGGCTTCCAGGTCGACACCGTGTTTATAGGCCAGGGCCAGGTCGGTCTTGGAAATCACACCGCTGGGAAATCCACGCCCATCGCGCACCAGCACAGCGCCGAAGCGATAAGTGGAAAGCAGCTCTATGACGGCGAGGAGAGAGTCGGTTGCGGCCACCGACTGAACCCCTTCCGTCATCACCTCACCGACCACAAACCGTTTGATCGTGTCGGCGCTGATAGCGCTTTGCCGCCGTCGATGGCTGAACTCACACGTATGGCAGTACTTGTAGAGCAGGCCAACGATATCGGGATAGGCCAGCGCGCCGACGATGCGGTGGTCGTCTGTATCGCTGACGTACAGGCGATAGACACGATTCGACCGCATGGTGTCGAGGGCCGCTTCCAAGGCGTCGTCCGACCGGCAGTAAAGCGGCGGCCCCACCATGATATGGGCCAGCGGTGCGGCAATGGGCAGACCGGCGTAGTAGGCGCCCATGATGTCGGACTTGGAGACCACCCCCACCGGCGCGTCCTGGGCATCGGTGACCAGCAGCGCGTTGACCTTGTATTTGATCAGGTGGTTAATGCTGTGGTCGATGGCCGTCTCCTGGGGGAGCCGGACCAATTGTCGCCGCATGGCCTGGCGCACCAGCAGACCGCTGAGCGTGTGCCGTGCCCCGCTACCCATCACGCGCCTCCTCCGCGGTGAATCGATCCAAAATATTGTAGAAGAGATCGGAGATGTATACGATGCCCAGGATCCGGCCCGCCTCGACCACCGGCAGACGGCGAATGTGCTTCTTGATCATCACGTCGAGGATCATCATGAGATGGGTCTGGGGTCCAATGGTGACCACATCGGTGCTCATGATATCGCCCACCAGCACCCCGCGGGTCTTGTCGCAGGCGCGATTGACGATACCCACGAGGTCGATATCTTCCATCATGCCCCAGATATGGGTGTGCTTGGGGCGCATGAAGAGCAGGATATCGTACATCGAGAGCATCCCCACGAGTTGGTCGTCCGCATCGACGACCATGAGGCCGAAGATGCGGCGCCCCTCCACCCGGGTGGCGTGCACCAGCCGCTCGACAGCGGCAGCGGCCGTCATCTGCGGCGTCAGGGTATGAAACGCAGTGGTCATGATATCACGCGCCGTTATCTTCATCGCTCCCCCAATTGCATCGGGTATCGGCGGAAGGTTGGCAACCACCGCAACGGTCCACCGCCGCAACTGCAATATTGCCAATCGAAGAGTGGGCTGGCATATAGCCTTCAGCCCAGTTATGGAATCGTGTATAGCCGGCGGGAGGCAACCGATGCAAGATTTGGCGGATCAGATTCATGCAGCGTCTCTGGCGATTCTGGCCGATCCGGGTATCCGCCTCCGCGACGCAACCGTATTGGAGCGACTCCGGCAAGCTGGGGTCACCGTTGACGGCGACCGCGTTCACTTCGATGAAGATCAGGTCATGGCCGGACTGTCCGCCGCTCCGGCGGAATTCCGCCTGGCGGGTGGGGATTCCCATCGTCATATCCGGGTCGGGGCCGACAGCCGCTGCATGGCCCCGGCCTACGGTGCGCCAACGATCACCCTTCGCGATGGCCGGCGGCGCGCGGCCCGCTTCACCGATTATCTCCGTATCGCCAGGCTTGTGCAAGCGGCCGATCTGCTGCACCTCAACGGTGGCATCCTGGTCCAGCCCGCCGACCTCGACCCGGCCTGGGCCGGTCTCGCCATGCTATACGCCGCTCTTTGCCTCAGTGACAAGCCGCTGGTCGGCATTCAGGGCGATGCGCGCCAGGTTCGCCAGATCATGGAACTGGCCGCCCGGGCCGCCGGTGGCGTCGGCGCCCTGCGGCGATCGCCACGGCTGCTGTTTCTGGTGAGCACCCTGAGCCCCCTTCAGATCGATGGCCAGGCACTGGCCACCCTGCGACTCTGCGCTGAATATCGTCAGCCGGTGGTCATCACCCCCGGCCTCATGTTCGGTTCCACCGGCCCCATTTCACCGGCGGGCAGCATGGTCCAGGCCAACGCCGAGTTCCTGGCCGGCCTCTGCGTATCGCAGGCGTTCGCACCAGGACTTCCGGTGGTGTACGGCTGCCTCGGATCGCCGGCCGACCTGCGAACCGGCGGCGTCACCCTGGCCTCACCATCCCGCTTCAGTTTCAAGGAGTTGGCCACCCATCTGGCGCGACGCTATGCCCTTCCCAATCGCGGTATCGGCGCCGTTACCGATGCCGCTCAGGTGTCGGTGCAAAGCGGCTATGAGGCCATGCTTACCCTGAGCAGCGATTACCGGCACTCCACCAGCATCGTCCTTCACGCCGCCGGCATTTTGCAGCGCTTCGCCAGTTTCAGCTACGAACAATTCATGGTGGATCTGGAGATCATCCGGATGCTCGATACGGCGGCGGCGCCGAGCCCAGCGGCATGGGACCTGGCCCTGGAGGTGATCCGGCAGGTGGGGCCCGGCGGCGAATTTCTCACCCACCCGCACACGCTCAAGCACTGCCGCTCCTTGCTTTTCGATCCAGCCCTCTCCCCGCCCCACGACGGAGATCCCGGGGCCTTTGATGCCCTTATCGACAAGGGGCTCGCCGCGCTGGCGGCGGCCTACGCGCCGCCGGGGATCGCCCCCGATCGGCAATCCGAGATGGACGCTTATGTATTGGCCAGCGGTGTGCCGGCGACCGTGTTGGAAACGGTCCGCCGCACCCGCCGATCCCCCGAAACCCGTTAGGAGATACGGATGCACCAGAACAGAGACATGGGCATTGCCACCATCCAGGATCGCGGAGTGCACTGCTCGGGCATGGGGCTGGGCATCATCCTGCTCGATGAGACCTATCCCGGTTTTCCCGGAGACGTCCGCAACCCCTCCGCATTCCCCTACCCCATCCAGTACGCGGTGGCCCGCGGCCTCGACATCAAACAGCTGCTTTACGGCAACGACAAGACCCAATACCTGGCGACGGTGCTTGCCGCCGCCCGGGATCTCCAGAAAATGGGGTGCCGGGCCGTCCTCGCCGAATGCGGCTACTTTGCCCGCTTCCAGCGGACCGTGGCGGCCCAACTGGCCGTACCGGTTTTCATGTCGAGCCTCCTCCAAGTCCCCTGGGCCCAACACCTCATCGCACCTGACCGCCCAGTGGGGATTCTCATCTCTGCAGCAGATGCCCTCGAAGCGGTGCATCTCGAAGCCGTCGGCATCCGGCCGGACAGCAACTACGTCATTGGAGATGCCATGGGGGGCGGCCGTTGCCCGGAGTTTGACAGACTCTGGACGGACGGCATCCGGCCCGACGTCCCGGCCGCCAACTTCGAGCGGGCCGAAGCAGAGTTTCTGGCCGCGGCGATGGCGTTCCATCGTCAGCATCCCCGAATGGGCGCCATGGTACTCGAATGCACCGGCTTCCAGCCCTTTGCCCGCGCCCTCCAGCGACAAATCCGGATCCCCATCTTCTCCTGGGGGACCTTGATGGATTTCGCTTATTCGGTCGCCGTGCACCGCGACTACTACGGCCACGCCTAACCAAGCGGGCGATGTCCCGATCGTCGGCGGCCGTCGACGAGGCGTGCCTTGGTCCTGTGCCGCAATCATCCCGCGTTGCGGATCGTCCAACAGCGTTCCGGAAGGTGGAATGACGCAGACCCAATTATGGTTTCAACTTAATGGAATTCTAACAATCTCCAAATACAACTGGCGCAGCCAATCCAAGTTCCCCCATAGACGCTAGTGACCATATGAATGAGAAATACAACGACCTAAGAGAGTTTTCCTTCATTGAAGGCGAGCTCCCGCTCTGGCAACGGCTGCTGATGCGCGCCATCGAGCAGACGACCGGCAAACGAAAGCTGATCCGAATCTACCAGAAAATCGTCGACCAGGATGAAACCGGGTTGTCGTTTTGGGACCGGGCCATCACCCAACTGGAGCTGCAGATCAAGATCAATGGGAATCCCCTGGATTCGATTCCGAGATCCGGTCCGCTGCTGATCGTCTCCAATCACCCTTTCGGCCAAATCGACGGGCTGGTGCTTGGATATGTTCTCAATCAGGTTCGACCGGACTTTAAACTGGTGGCCTGGGATATTCTGAATGTCTCCGATTACTTTAAGGAAGTAATCCTGCCCATAAGCTTCAAGGATGAGTACGCGTCCAAGCGAAGCAATTTACTCACGCTGAAAGACGCCATAAAGCACTTGAAGCGCGGCAAGGCGGTCGCAATCTTTCCGGCCGGCGAAACGGCTCTGAGCAACGGTATTCTCGGGAAAGCCAAGGACGCCCAGTGGAAGAAGTTCACGTCCAAAATCGTCAAAGCCACCGACACACCGGTGCTGCCGGTCTTTTTTCATGGACAAAACAGCCGGCTCTTTCAAATCATTGGCAACTTCAACTTGAACCTCAAACTCTCCATGTTTTTTCATGAAATATGCAACATGATCGGCAAGGATGTCACCCTGACAATCGGCAGCATACTGCACTGCGCAGATTATGGCAGTGGGATGACGGATAGCGATCTGATGGAATTTCTATACACCGAAACCGAGAAGCTCGCGCTTCAGCCGGTGTAGCGAATTAGATGGCGCAGCGCCGCCTGCTCGGGGATGCATTGGTGCGCGCTGAAAGGTCGATGGGCCGATCACGGATACTCTAGCGGCATTTGCACGCAGCGATGCGATGGGTTGCGCATCTTCTCACCTAACCCATTCCAGGCGGAACGGCCTTCCCGCTGGATCTGCCCGATATTCCCAGGCCATCCGCCCTTCGGCACGGTTCGGTGCAAACCATGTTCAAGATGGGGGTCACCATCGATCCCAATCGGTGCGGCGTCACTCCTTGCGAAATTCAAAGCACCTCGCTATCGGTGATGGCACAAAATTGTTGGGTGGGCAAAGGGCCAAACGGGTTGATGATCATGGTGACACCATCGACCTCCTCGATCCATTCAACGCGAAAACGTTCAAATGTGTTCACCTCCGTAAAGTCGGCGAACTGATTCTCACCGGTAAAAATATAGGAGCTGGTGGGGGAGTTGAGGACGCCTTCTGTGAAGATCGTATACTGATTGGTTCCGATAACGCCCGTTATCTCAGGGTTGGGACCAGCGCCCCAAGTGATGCCGGTCGAGGAAATTACTTCGATATCCATCACCAATTCACCGGTTAAGCCTTGCAGGTCACAGCTGAAGTAGAAACGCGCCATATCGCTTTGGGTGCCGGGCGGGGTGTTGCCGCCACCCCCGCCTCCGCCCCCGCCACCACCACCGCACCCGGACAGCGGGATTGAGAAGGTGAGCAGCGCGAAGAGGAGTGCAAGCTGTACTGGACATCTTTTCATGGCGTTCCCTCCTATGGATGGCATGGGTGGCGTGAAGTCACGGATCAGTGCGGCTGCATCCCGAGGATGCCGCGGCGGCCGGTTGCTGGGCCATTGTGTTTTTTCGGGTGGTGCCCGAGAGGGTCTGGCAATCACCCGGTCACAACGGGTTGCAACGGAACCAGTCGCCGGGCGGTGCGCCGCTGGGGAATGGTTCCGACATTAAGATATGCATCGCGTTCATCCATTGCACCTAGTGAAAGTTACCACTGCCTGGGCCGCGACGGCACGCTGGGTCGTCGCCGGTCTCACTGACGCTCCGTGGGGACTCCCCATGGCCGCGAAGAATCTCCACCGGCTAGGGCAGCACCACGCGTCCGCTTTCCAAACGGAATCCCCAGCTGCTTCATCTTGTAGCGAAGGGGGTTGGGATCGACGCCCAAAAGCGCCCCGGCGCTTCCGGCACCATCTATCTTACCAGCTGTTTGTGCGAGCACCCGCTCAATGTGCCGCTGGACGAGCGCATCGCGTTCAATGATCTCGCCGGTTGAGGTGCCGGTCTCCATCGCAACCGCCCAGGAAATTTTGGCTTGACAAGGTAGAATGTTCATTCTACATCAGCCTCCCATGAGATCCACCAAAGAGACCATTGCCGCCCGGCTGGAACACATCTTCAGCGAGCAGGGATTTGCCGAACCCAGTGTTGCCGCGCTGAAGACCGCAGCCGGGGTCAGCCTGCGAACCCTCTATCGCCATTTTCCCTCCAAGGACGCCATGGTGATCGGCGCGCTCGACTACCGACATGCCCGCTATATGGAATTTCTGGCCGAGGATGAACCAGGACCGGGTCGGGCGTCGATCAAACACCTGTTCCGCCGCCTGGGGGACTGGATGGCGGCCCATGCCCCCTATGGATGCCTCTCGCTAAACGCACTCGCCGCCCATCCCGGCAACCAGGAGGTGCGCGCCTCCACCATGCGTCACAAGCGGGACCTGATCCAGATCATGGCCCGCAGAAGCGGGCAACCAACATTGGCCAAGGCGCTCTTTTTGCTGCATGAGGGTGCATCCGCCGCCTGGCCGGTGGTCGGCGTCGCGGCCATTCGCTCTGCCGAGGCGGCAGCGGTCACTTTAATCGAAGGGGGCAGTGATGACGGATAATCCGACAACCATGCGGGCGGTGCTGCTGACCGGCCACGGCGGCATGGAGAAATTGGTGCTTCGCAAGGATGTGGCGGAACCGGTTCCCGGGCCACGCGATGTGCTGGTGAAGGTGGCCGCTGCGGGCATCAACAATACGGATATCAACACCCGGATCGCCTGGTACTCCAAAAGAGCGGGCGCCCGTGAAGATGCCAGTTGGTCGGGTCAGGCACTCAGATTTCCGCGCATCCAGGGGATCGATGTGTGCGGTCGGATTGCGGCAGTGGGAAGGGAGGTCAGCACCGACCGGATCGGGGAGCGCATCCTCATCGAACCGTGTATTCGTGAGGCAAACGGTGTGGTGCTGGACCCGCCGTGGTTTTTCGGTTCGGAATGTGACGGCGGTTTTGCCGAATATACGGTAGTGGCCGCTCGGCATGCCCACTCGATCAAGAGCGACCTGTCCGATCTGGAGTTGGCCTCCTTCCCCTGTTCCTATTCCACCGCAGAAAACATGCTCACCAAGGCCCGGGTGACATCGGGCGACCGCGTCCTGGTGACAGGCGCATCCGGCGGCGTGGGGTCCGCCGCCGTGCAATTGGCCAACGCCCGAGGCGCCCGGGTCTGGGCCATGACGACGCCCGCCAAATCAGCCATGCTGCGCCAACTGGGCGCCGCGGAGACGATCCCACGCGATGCCGATCTGGTGGCAACCCTCGGGGCCAACAGCATGGATGTCGTCATCGATCTGGTGGCCGGCGAAGCGTTTCCCCGCTATCTGGAAGTACTGCGACCCCATGGGCGCTATGCCGTGGCAGGTGCCATTGCCGGTCCCCACGTGGCGTTGGATGTTCGGACACTCTACCTGAAAGATCTCCGCCTCATCGGCTGTACCATTCTCGAGCCAGACGTGTTTGCCAACCTGATCACCCGCATTGAGCGGGGGGACGTCGCCCCTGTCGTCTTCCGATCCTTTCCGTTGGAAGAGATCCGCGAAGCGCAAACCCTCTTCTTGGAGAAGCGGCATGTCGGCAAGCTTGTGCTGACGATCTGAACGCCCCACTGAGGCACCGCCCATGGGAAATTCGAGAAATTATAGGTCCCCTATGCCGATAGACCGGTTGCGAGCAGCCGTCGTCGGTCATTGTCGACAGCAGATCCGGATGGGTGCGCTGCCCAACTGGTGGAGAGATCCTCTCTTGGTCACCGCCACGGCAGACGAACGCTTCGATCTGCTGCCCAAGATTGCGGCCCCCAATCACCTGCTGCCGCGAGATCTATTGGCCGCATGCCAGACCGTTGTGGTGTTCTTCATCCCGTTTTCAGCCGATCTCTCCAACGAGAATATCGCGGGCAAGTTTCCCAGCGCTGGCTGGGGCCTATCCTTGTCGCTGACCAATGATCTAATTCAGCGCATCGCCGAGTTCATCGGCCAGCACTTGGATCGGCGCGGATACAGGTTCGCGCTGACGCCTGCCACCTACAATTTCGATCCGGCATCCCTAACGGCGCGCTGGTCTCACAAGCATCTGGCCCACCTCAGCGGATTGGGGCGCTTTGGGCTGAACGCCCAACTCATCACCCCAGCGGGTTGTGCCGGTCGCCTGGGAAGCCTGGTGACAGACGCCGATTTGGGCAACCATCCGCTGGTCGCGGTGGAGGAGCTCTGCCTGCAGAAGAGTGGACAAGAGTGCCGCATCTGTCAGCGCACCTGCCCGGTAAACGCCATCGGCGAAACTGGCATCGATCGCCATCGATGCAACCAGCGATTGCAAGTCAACCGCAAACGGTTTGCCGCCAGACCCGATCTGCCGAAGGATTGCGAGGTGTGCGCAAAGTGTGTATCCGGCATGCCGTGCGATCTGCAGGCACCTACCCGCCAGTCTGCGGCCAATGGTTCGGTCGCTGGGGAGGTGCCGGGCCGGGCAAGCTGCGGTGCGAACCGCGCGCCAGCCGGTTTAGGGCCCGCCTGCCGTAAAGGTGACCGCCGGCCCCCGTCATGAGGGGTGAGCGGCTCCGAAGGTCTGAGGTCCTTTTGCTTCTGACCGACCATGGTGCTTGCGGGTGCTTGCGGGCGTTCGCTCTGAAATAGCGCTTGCCGCAAGACGATGGCGCTGTGACCACTTTTCTAATTGCCCCTTCCGATCTCCACCCGACCCGTCGCCAGCAGCATGGCAACCTTCTTATGGGCGGGGTTCCTGGTAGCGCTGCAGCCGGAAAGCGGATGTTGGCGGACGCCATTTTCTGATCGCCGCAATGTCACGTTTTGAGAGAAGCGGGGGGTAAAGCGTGGTGCGGAAGTGATGGGCCACGCCGCTGGCCGCGATCAGGGCCATGGAGCGCCGAATGGCCCCCAGATCCACGTGGCAGCCGCAGAGTAAATCGTACTTCTCGGGCGGCGCCTTGATATCCATGGCAATGTAATCCACCAGTCCCCGCCCTAGCAGCGCCTCGATCACCCTCGGCCGAGCGCCGTTGGTATCCAGCTTGACGGCCAGTCCAATGGCCTTGATCGCTTCCAGAAGATCAGCCAGCGCCGCCTGGAGGGTAGGTTCGCCGCCGGTGACCACCACTCCGCCCAGACGCCCGACTCTCTCTCTCAGAAAGGCGAGCACCCCGGAGATCGTCAGCGCGGGCGGCGCGAGAGGCACGGACGCCCACAGGGAGCGGTTGTGGCAGTAGGGGCAGCGGAAGTTGCAGCCCTGGGTGAAGAGGATGGCCGCAGCCCGCCCGGGAAAGTCACTCAGACTGAACGGCTGAAAGCCGCCGATTGACAGCTTCTCCCGGTCGAAGGGGCTGCATACAGCGCCGGCGGTCAACATGGATGCCCGTGTTCATCGGAAACAGCCTTCTCCAGGTGGAAAGACCGGCGTTGGCGGAACTCGGCCCGTTTGCCCCGATGCCACTGCCCCACCGGCCGCATATAGCCCACCACGCGGGAGTAGATCTCGGTCTCCTCGCCGCAACGGGGGCAGGCGGGTGTCTCGCCGTTGAGGTAGCCGTGCGTCGGGCAGATGGAGAAAGAGGGGCTGAGGGTGAAGTAGGGCAGTCGGTAATTCTCACACACGGTGCGCACGAACTGCTTGACCGCCTGCGGATCGGGTACGGCCTCCCCCAAAAAGGCGTGTACCACCGTCCCCCCGGTGTAGCGGGTCTGGAGGGCGTCCTGGAGATCCAGCACGCGAAAAATATCCTCGCAGTAATTGACCGGCAATTGGGTGGAGTTGGTGTAGAGCGGAATGCGGTCGGTCTCGCCATCCACCAGGGCGGCCGCTAGATCGGGAAAGCGTTTGCGGTCCAACCGCGCCAAGCGATAGCCGGTGCCCTCGGCCGGTGTGGCCTCCAGATTGTAGAAGTGGCCCGTCTCCCGCTGAAAGGTCTGCAGGCGGTCCCGCATGTGATCCAAAATTGTGAGTGCGAAGGTGCGCCCCCTCTCCGAGCCGATCTCCTCACCGAGCAGATTGAGGCAGGCCTCGTTGCCGCCGATGATGCCGATGGTGGAGAAGTGATTGTGCCAATAACTGCCCAGCCGCTCGTGCACCTGACGCAGGTAATAGCGAGTGTAAGGATAGAGTCCTTTCGCGGTGAGCTTTTCAAGCACCTTGCGCTTGATCTCCAGACTGGTCTTGGCGAGCGCCATGAGGCTATCGAGGCGGTCGAAGAACTCGGACGCGGTGGCCGACTGGTAGCCGATGGCGGCCAGATTGAGGGTCACCACCCCGATGCTGCCGGTGAGTGGGTTGGCGCCGAAGAGCCCCCCGCCGCGCTTGCCCAGTTCGCGGGTGTCCAGCCGCAGCCGGCAGCACATGCTGCGGGCGTCTTCCGGGGACAGGTCGGCGTTGACGAAATTGGCGAAGTACGGGATGCCGTATTTGGCCGTGGCGCGCCAGAGGAGATCGAGGTCCCGGTTCTCCCAATCGAAGTCGGCGTCGATGTTGTAGGTGGGAATGGGGAAGGTGAAGACCCGTCCCTGGGCGTCGCCTTCGCCCATCACTTCGAGAAAGGCCTGGTTGATGCGGGTCATCTCCGGCTGGAATTCGCCATAGGTCTCCGCCTGGGGGATTCCGCCAATCAGCGCCGGCTCGTGGGCCAGGGTACGGGGCGGCTGGAGATCCATGGTGAGGTTGGTGAAGGGGGTCTGGAAGCCCACCCGGGTGGGGACGTTGAGGTTGAAGACGAACTCCTGGAGGGCCTGCTTGACCTCTCTGAAATCGAGGCCGTCATACCGCACGAAGGGCGCCAATAGGGTATCGAAGCTGGAGAAGGCCTGCGCCCCGGCCGCCTCTCCCTGGAGAGTGTAGAAGAAGTTCACGATCTGCCCCAATGCGGCGCGGAAATGCTTGGCCGGTCGGGAGACGGCCTTGCCGCGCACACCGCAAAAGCCCTGGCGCAGCAGATCCTGCAGATCCCAGCCCACACAATAGGTGGAGAGCTGATTCAGGTCGTGAAGGTGCAGATCGCCATTCTCGTGGGCCGACCGAACCGCTTCGGGATAGATGGCATTCAGCCAATAGGTCCGGCTGATCTCGCTGGAGATATAGTGGTTGAGCCCTTGGAGCGAATAGCTCATGTTGGCGTTCTCTTCGATCTGCCAATCCAGGTGGGACAGATAGGTGTCGATGCGCCGGACGTCCGCCTCCTGAACCATGCGCCGCAGTTGGGCGTGCTGTTCACGGTAGAGAATGTACGCCTTGGCCGTCTGCTTGTGGGGCGACGCCAGGAGAACCTCCTCCACCAGGTCTTGGATCGCCTCCACATCGGGCAGTTCGCCGCTGAGAACGGTGAGGGCCAAACTGAGCACCCGGATGGTGAGGCGGCGGGCCTCGGTGACGTCGAACTCTCCGGTGGCATGTGCGGCTTTGCTGATGGCGTCGGTGATCTTCTGGGCGTCGAATGGGGCGAGGTGGCCGCTGCGCTTGCGGATCTGCCGGAAGGTGTCAGTGGTGGGGGCGGACGGGACGGCGACGGATCGATCGGGCATGGGATTCCTTTCCTCGAAGGCGGGTCCGACGGCGTCGGCCGGAGGCCGATCGGCGCAGACCGTTTACGCCTGGCAGGTCTTCGGACTTGTGGACAGGGGGCACACCTACTGGCCGTCGCTTCCCAGCGCCCGATGCGAGCGCCAGTGCTGATGACGGCGGTCGTTTCCACTCACCGCTGCGGGACAGCTCCGGAATTGCACCGGATTCCCTCTTGCCGCACCCAAACCGGGGTGCACCAGGCATGGTGTAACGGGTAATGGGGTTCAAAGAGACGCGTTGCCACTTGGCAGTGGAACCCATTATATGGGGGTTCATCGGCGTGTCAACGCAAAATATGGGGGTGGATCCAAAAAAAGGGGGGCTAATGGTGCTTCGCGCCGGCCGGCCATCCAACATGGCGGATTTGAACTTGACACTGACGCTGAAAAGGTTGAAGGTGACGGCCGAGGGCGCCCCAACTTGGGCTGAAAAGGGAATCCCGTGCAAATCGGGAGCGGTCCCGCCGCTGTAACCGGGGACGCTGGCTGCACGAAGCGAAGCGCCACTGGCCCGCCATGCGGGTTGGGAAGGCAGCAGCCAGTCGGTCGATCCGGAAGCCAGAAGACCTGCCCCAGAAATTTGTGTCGCGGAGAGACGACAACGCCGCCGCCGGTGGGAGGGCCCATCCGCCCGCCAGTACCGCAGCGTCTGCAGTGAAGGGCCAAGTAAACAGGGTGCCGCCCTCCATGCCAACCGGTGTGGGGGGTTTTTTTTGGGGCCGGTCGATCATCCTCTCCGCCATATACCCTATTTTCACGGAAAAGGAGGAGAGATGTACAAGATCTTCAGGACCCCCACCCACCACCTCGGCTGTGCCACTGAACCGGATTACATCCTCGAGGGCGGCAAGCTCTTCCCCACCGTCAGCCACCCGCGCGGTTGGTCCGATCTACCCGACTATGAACTCAAGGCCGATGGCAAGATCTACCGTGCCACCCACCACCCCTTGGGAGCGGGCGTGACGCCCGATTACGAGATCGGTCAGGACAGTCTACTCTATCGCACCGAGACCCATCCGGGCGGCCGGCATCCCGCGCCGGAGTATGAGGTGCGAGACATCTCCCTCTGAAGCGGGGCGCCGGGGTCGCCCCCCACCCATCGCCTGCGGGCCGCGCACGCTTCCCGCAGCGGCAGGGGCAGCAACGCCTGAACCCGAATAGCGGCCCTCTCAATACCGCCGCCCGGGGCCGCTCAGATCCGTCGATCGTGCGGAACACCCGACCGGGCGAAGGATCCGAAGGTGGCATCGACCATGGTGAGGCTGAAGTCGCAATGCGTTGCGGTCGCAGCGGGCTGCGGTCGCAGTGGGTGCGGTCGCAGTGGGTGCGGTCGCAGTGGGCTGCGGTCGCAGTTTGCTGCGGTCACAATGGCTTGCGGTGGGCGTCGCAATCCGTGCACCGGCGCTTACGGACGCCATCATCTGTCTGCTTTGGGTGTCGTCCCGGATTACACTTCTCAACAAAGTTTTACACATTCTCAACAGAAGCCGGAAATGGGGTGACGTAACGTCGGTGGCACCTGTGGTGGCCGATGCGCTCGCGGAGGCCCGCTCACATTTCAGCCGAGGAGAAGATCCCCATGCGTCCCAAGCGGATTGTCTATCGTCGCGTCCTCATCTTTTTTCTGGTGGCCATGGCCAGCGTCGGTCTCACCACGGTGGCGTTGACGGCCAAGCCGGCCGCCACGGTCACTGTGCAACCATCCGGTCCCCCATCGGCCGGCATGCCCGTCACCGTCGCAGCACTGACCCCCCTCTCCCGCAGCGTGCCCATTTACGCCCAGGGTGAGGTCGTCCCCCTGTGGCGCACGACCCTGCGCGCCCCGGTGGATGGCGCGGTAGACTATCTCTCCCCCCGTCTGCAGCCGGGCAGCCGTGTGACGGCTGGTGAACGCCTGGTGGGGCTGGCCAAGAACGACTATCTCCTGCAGGTCGCCGAGGCGAAAAGCCGCCTGGCCGACACGACGCTGGACCTGATTCAGGAGGAGGCCGAGGCGCAGACGGCCCGACGGAATTGGCACCGCTCGGGCTTGACAGGGACGCCGGACTCGCCCCTCGTGCTGCGCACCCCGCAGTTGGCCGCCGCCCGCGCCCGGCAGACCGCCGCTCAGGCTGCGCTGGCGCATGCCGAGCGCCTGCTGCGCCTAACCGATATTCGCGCCCCGTACGCAGGCATCATCGTGGAGCGCCTGGTGGCCCCGGGCGCCACGCTCTTTACCGGCGACGAAGTGGCCACCCTCTACAGCACGGCGGCGGTGGAGGTGGGGGTGGCGCTGGACCACCAGCAATGGGCCCTTCTGCCAGACCCCATCAGCGATGCCCAGGCCACCTTGAAAGATCCCCACAGCGCGGTCAACTGGAAGGCCCGGGTGGTGCGTCGGGAGCACGTCCGCGACCGCGACGCCCGCCTACGGCGCCTCTTCCTGCGGGTGGAGCACCCCCTAGACCTGACGCCGCCGCTCTTACCGGGCAGCTTCGTCCTGGTGGAGATTCGGGGCAAGACACTGCCCAATCTCCTCGGTGTTCCCGAAGCCGCCCTGACCCCCACCGGTGAGGTTTGGTTCGTGGACGGGTCGGACCGTCTGGTCGCCCGTCGACCAGCCCCCCGCTTCCACACAGAAGGCGTGGCCTTCGTCCCGAAGACCGCCGATCTGCCCCATCCTATCCGGGTGGCGGTCCACCCCAACAGCCGCTTCACCAACGGCCTGAAAGTGCGGCCGAGGCCGGCACCAGCGAAGCGGCAGTACGCCGAGAAGGTGTCCCAATGATGCACCACCTCTCCGCCTGGTTCACCCGCAACCCGGTTGCGGCCAACCTCCTCATGCTGCTGCTCCTCCTGGGAGGGGCCGTTACGCTGCAGACGATGCGCATCGAGGCCTTCCCGGCGCTGCCGCAGAACACGGTCTCGATCACCACGCTCTATCCCGGGGCGACAGCGCTCCAGGTGGACCGTGGGGTCACCCGTAAGATCGAGAAGGCGCTGGAGGGGATGGCGGGGATCAAAAAGGTCTCCGCCTTCTCCGAGGAGGGGGCCGCCACCGTCTGGGTAGAAAAGGTCGCCGGCGCGGACATGGACCGCTTTGAAAACCAGGTCAAGACCCGCATCGAAGCCCTGGGCACCCTGCCCCGGCAGGCCGAGCGCCCCCAGATCGCCCGGGTGGAATTCAAACTCGAGGCCCTCTTGGTGCAGCTCTATGGCGACGTGCAGCAGGCAACCCTCCAGAAAAGCGCCCGTGAGCTCAGACGCACCCTTCTGGCCCATCCCAAGATCGCCCGGATAGAGGCCTTCGGCCTGCTGCCCTACGAGATCCGTATCGAGGTGGACGACGCCAAGCTGCGCGCCTACGGACTCTCCATCGACGCCGTTGCCGCCGCCATCGACAACGCATCGTTGCGCTACACCACCGGCAGCATTCGCAGCGATGCCGGCGAGATCATCCTCCAGGCCGACCAACAAGCCACCAGCCGGCGGGAATTCGCCGAGATCCCCGTGGTCACCCGCCCCGACGGCCACTGTGTGCGCATTGGCGATCTGGGCCGTGTCACCGACGGCTTTGCGGAGGAACCGCACTTCGCCCGCTTCCAGCGACGGCCATCGGTGGGGCTGCAACTCTTCACAAGCCCAAAGGGACACCTGCCGACAGTCAGTCGGTCGGCCCACCAAGTGGTCGACGACTTCCGTCGCCGGTTGCCAGCCGGCGTAGAGGTGGCGATCTGGGGCGAATCGAGCCCCTATATCGAAGCGCGTCTCGCCCTACTGGCCGACAGCGCCTGGCAGGGGCTCCTCATCGTCTTTGCCCTCCTGGCCCTCTTCCTCAACCTCAAGCTGGCCTTCTGGGTGGCCGCGGGAATCCCCATCTCCCTCTGCGGTGCGTTGATCCTCATGGGAGACCGTTTTTTGGGGCACAGCCTCAACGACCTTACCACCTTCGGGATGGTCATCGTCCTCGGCATTCTGGTGGACGACGCCATCGTGGTGGGCGAGAGTGTCTTCCAATCCAGGAAAGGCGCAGCGGATCCGATCGCGGGGACCATCGACGGGGTCCGGCGGGTCTCCACGGCCACGGTCTTCGGCTGCTTCACCACCGTAGCGGCCTTCGCGCCCCTCCTCCTCATGGAGAGCGATCTGGGGAAGATCTTCGCCAGTTTCGCCGTGGTAGTGGTCGTCGCGCTCCTGGTATCGCTCCTGGAGAGCAAGCTGATCTTGCCTGCCCACCTGGCCGCGGTGCGGATCGAGAGTGTTCCCCCCCCCAGCGGCGGCCGCCTGCCGCTCGGGTGGGCCCACCTGCAGGCGGTCGTTAAAGAGAGCCTACACCGTCTCAACCGGTGCGGTTATCAGCCCCTTCTCACCGTCGCCCTGCGGCATCGGTACGCCACCCTGGTCCTCTTTCTGGCCATCGCCGCCAGCGTTATCGGGCTGACGGCCAATGGATGGATCCGGACCGTCTTCTTCCCCGAGGTGCCCGGGCAGATCATTCAGGTCGAAATGGAGATGGCGGCGGGCAGCCCGCGCCACCTGACCGTGGCCAACGTCACCGCCATTGAAACCGCCGCGGAAGCGCTCAATCAACGCACCATGACCGAATTGGACGCCGCGGTCCCGCCCATCGCCCACCTCATGAGCGCCATCACGAGTCCCACCAGTGCCATTCTCTTCGCGGAACTCCCGCCCCAATCGCAGCGGCCCCTGTCCACCCTGGATACCCTGCGGCGCTGGCGGGCGGCCGTGGGCGTCCTGGAAGGGGTGGCGCAACTCAGTTTCAGCGGCGTCTTCGAAACCGGTGGCGGCTTTGCCCTCGAGATCGCGGGCGACGATGCAGCGCTGTTGGCGGCAGCCGTGGAGGACCTGAAAAGCGCCCTGGGACAGGTGGCTGGCATCAGCGATCTGCGGGACGATCTCAGCGAGGGCAGCCCCCGGCTGCGCCTGCGCCTTCGTCCCCAGGCGCACCACCTGGGGCTGACCCCCGCCGATCTGGCCCGCCAGGTGGGCGATGGGTTCGGCGGGTTGGAGGTCCAGCGGGTACAGCGGGGAGCGGAGGAGATTAAGGTCCGGCTGACCTTCGGCGCCGATCGGCGCCGCTATCGGGAAGATCTCTGGAACACCCGCATCCGGACTCCCGACGGCAACTGGTTACCGCTGGGGGCGGTGGCTACCGTGGAGAGCGGCTACGCCCCCTCCGGCCTTGGTCGACAAAACGGCAGACAGGTGGTTCAGGTGCGGGCCGCCCTGGAGACCTCCCGCATCAGTGCCACCGAGGCCGATGCCCATGTGGCCCGCACCATCGCGCCTGTACTGATGGCGCGCTACCCGGGCATCACCATCCGTGGTGCCGGGGAACTGGACGAGATGGAGGAGATGCAGCGGGGGCTCAAACGGACCGCTGTGGTCATCCTCGTTCTCATATTTTCCCTCCTGGCGGTTCCCCTCAAATCCTATTGGCAGCCCTTGGTGATCATGGCCGTCATCCCCTTCGGCATGGTCGGCGTCGCCCTGGGCCACTGGGCCATGGACCAACCGCTGAGCGTCATCAGCTTCTTCGGGGCCCTGGCGCTCATGGGCGTGGTGGTCAACGATAGCCTGGTCATGCTGACGCGCTTCAATGACCTGCGCCACACGGGCCTCGACCTGCAGTCCGCCCTGGTCCAGGCGGGCGGCAGTCGCTTCCGGGCCATCCTGCTCACCACGTTGACCACCGTCTGCGGCCTCCTGCCTCTCCTGGCGGAGGAGAGCGAGCAGGCCCAATATCTGATCCCGGCGGCGATCTCGCTGGCCTGGGGAGAACTCTTCGCAACGCCCATCACCCTTGTCATCATTCCAGTACTGATCCACTGCGGTGAAGATCTGGCTGCCTGCTGGCGGTGGCTGTTCGGGGGCCGGGGCGGGGAAGGCGTCGCTTCACTTGGCGCGGGAAGGGGCCGGCGGGGGGTCGGACCAGTCGCGAGCGAGGGGCCGCCGCGCGGCAGCAACCCCGCTGCCGTCCGATCAAGGGAGGGTACCGGCAGGCGGCTACCGGGACAGGCAAAGGGTGATAAGATCACAGGGGCGGGGTTTCCAGGATCTCCCGCACCTTGGTGGCGAAGTCGTTGACCGTAAACGGCTTCTGGATGAAATGAACATCTTCCTGGACAATGCCCCGGTGGACGACGGCATCGGTGGTGTAACCGGACATGAAGAGCGCCTTGATGGCCGGCATCTGCGCTTCGATCGCTTCCTTGAGCGCTTTGCCATTCATCTCCGGCATCACCACATCGGTGACGAGCAGATCGATGGGTTCCGGGTGGCGGGCAACCATCTCGAGCGCCTCGGAGGGTCTGCCGGCGGCAAGGACGGCGTAGCCGTGCCGTTCCAGGACCGTCTTGGTCAATTTCAGAATGGCGGCCTCATCCTCCACCACCAAAACGGTTTCGTTACCGCTGGTGGCGTTATTGGCGACAGCTCCGTTCCCTTTCTCGACGGCGGCCGATCTGCGGGGAAGATAGATGTCGAATCGCGTCCCGCTGCCCGGAGCACTCTCCACGCAGATCACGCCATGGTTCTGCTTCACGATACCGTAGACCGTGGCCAGCCCCAGACCGGTTCCCTGGCCCACACCCTTGGTGGTGAAAAAGGGTTCGAACAGGTTTTCGCGGGTACGGGTGTCCATACCGCTGCCGCTGTCACTGACGGAGAGGTTTACGTAATCGCCCGGGGAGAAATTGGGGTGCGGGGCGCACAGGCGTTCGGTGGCCTGCACATTGCGGGTCTCGATGGTGAGTCGCCCGACGCCGTCGATGGCGTCCCGGGCGTTGGCGCAGAGATTGGCCAGAATCTGGTCGAGCTGGATGGGATCGATCTTCACCGGCCACAGGGAGGCGCCCGGCTGCCAGGCCAGGTCGATCTCCTCACCGATGAGGCGGCGCAGCATCTTGAGCATTCCGGCGATGGTGTCGTTCAGGTCCAGAATCTTGGGCGCCGCTGTCTGCCGGCGGGCAAAGGCCAGCAGTTGTTTGGTCAACTCCGATGAGCGCTCGGCCGCGTGGGCGATCTCCTTGAGGTCCGCATGCACGGGGTGCGCAGCCGTGATGCGGTCCATGGCCAGTTCCGCATGGCCAATGATGACCCCGAGCATGTTGTTGAAATCATGGGCGACGCCGCCCGCCAGGCGCCCGATGGATTCCATTTTGTGGGCCTGCTGAAGCTGGGCTTCCAGTCGCAGCTGCTCGCTGACGTTGGTCAGGTTCACCACCATACCGACGGGCTTGCCATGGCTGCCGCGGATGATCGCGGCGCTGATCACCACATCGATGGTATCACCCGCTTTGGTCAGGCGGCGGCTGAGAAATTGAACCGGCCCACCGCTGCGGTAGATCTTCTTGATTTGGGCCGCCGCCTGTGCCTGCTGGTCCTGGGGGACGAAGGGGATTCGGCGGCCCCGCAGCTCCGCCAGCGTCCAGCCGAATACGTCGCTGAAGGCTGGGTTGAGAAATTGGGGGTGTCCATCGATGTCGTACACCACCACCGGGTCTGGACTGGCCTCCAGAATCGCCTGCAGCCGTTTCTCGCTGGTTCTGAGGGCCGCCTCGGTTTCCTTGCGAGCGGTAATATCCAGGGCCGTGAAGGTGACGCCGGCGGTTAGGTCGGTGAGATCCAGGGGCGTTGAGCTCATCAGCACATCGATGACCAGACCATCCTTGCGTCGAAAGCGCGTCTCAACCGTGCCGGTGCCGCGCAGCGCGATCTGACGGTATTTCTCCCGACCGACGTACGCATAGTCCTCTTCGGTGGGGTAGAGCATTCTGGCGTTGTTGCCGACCAGCTCCTCCACGCGGTAGCCCGTCATCTCACAGAGGCGTTCATTGGCTTCCATCAGCACGCGGTTCACTACCAGACCGATTCCCACGGGTGCCGCCCGGAAGATGGTCCGCATCTTGGCCTCGCTCTTGCGCAGTGCGGCTTCGGTCAGCGCGCGTTCGTTGCGAAGGCGCTTCTCGCTGTCGTGCAGCGCCTGCTCCAGGTCCTTGTGCGCGGTCAAGTCCATGAGGGTCCCCAGCACCTGGACGACCTGGTCCCCATCAAGCACGGGCTGCGCAATGGTGCGTATCCAGATCCGTTCGCCGGAGACCTTGGTAAAGGGGAACTCCAAATCATAGGGGTGGCCGTGACGGGCACAATTCTCGAATGCGGATCGAATCGTTGAACGATCCTTTGCATCGTAGCAGGAGAGACTGCGCTCAATGTGGGCCATCGATCCCGCTGGAACATCGCCTGGCTGCAGCCCGTGGATGTAATACACCTCGTCGGTCCAGTGCATCTCCTGAGCGGCGACGTCCCACTGCCAGCCCCCCACCTTGGTGAGGGACTGGGTGGCATTCAATATCGCCAGGTGGCGTTCCAATTCTTGGGAAGCGGTATGCTCCGGATTCTCCATGATACGGCAGCGCTTTCATGGGGCGGCAGCGATCTGCAGCAGACCATCGCTGGCAAAGACTAAGCGCACCCCGCAGCGGACGCAGCGAAAGGCGTGGGGCGACCGGTGCGGTCGCCACAAATCGTGCTCAAGGGGTAGGATGGCGGGGTGAAAGTTGGGCTGGTCTTATGGTAGCGCATTCATGCGGTGATAGGCAAGCAGCGCCGCCACGGCGGTGCGGCAGGGCGCCCGCAGGCTGACGGCCCGGGCGTCGATCCACCCCCGCCCCCTGTTCAGGAGCGCAACGTCGTGGTAAACGTTATAATGTCAGCGCGAGATAGCGATGTCAGCACCCGCCCGGAGTCCAGCCCCGTCGACCCTTAGTAAGGCCCTGCGCCGGCCACCGTATATCCGGTGATCCGCCACCACCATCTCGCCCCATCCTGGTGAACCCGGCACGCCCTGGGCGGGAGGGCCGCGGCAGCCGCCGCTCAGTCGCCAGATGCCGATTCACGCCCTTCCCAGTGGGAGATCGGGTGCTGGCCGCAGGGAGACCGTAGTGGTTTAGAACGCGAATGGCAGACCGGTATGCACCCTTCCCCAAAAAAGGCCGAGCTCCATTTCCTCCGCATCTCCGGCATCAAGGTGCCCACCAGGACCTGGGTCATCTCCCACCAGGGTCTGCATCGCCTAATTCAGTGTCATCACCATCGGCTCGCAGATGCCGTAGACATCGCCCGCCAAATCCGTCGGGAACTGGGGACGATCTTTCCCGTGATCGAATCGGTTTGCCGGTCTACCTGCCCCTGGTGTCCCGCGCCTTGCTGTATCGTCACCAAGGTCTGGTACGATTTCATCGATCTGCTCTTCCTGCATCTCAACAGATTGCCATTGCCCCCGGCGCCCCTGGCGGATCGGCTGGCGGCTCCCTGCCGCTATCTCTCCGCTCGCGGCTGCCGGCTTGACCGCATTGTGCGGCCCTGGGGTTGCCTGCAGTATACCTGCGCTACCCAGCGGCGACATCTCGAAGGCTGCCCGACGCACAGCATGACGGCGTTGGATCAACGCTTGGCCGCGATCCGGAGTCGACGCCATCAGATGGAGGCGGCCTTTGAGCGTGGCGTGGCATCGCGTTGAACGCCGGGAAACAGCCGCCTTCAGCGGCCGGCAGCCGCGTCGCTGGCCGCCAAACACCAATCTAACATCCCCCTAAACCCCGTCTAACAATGACCGCTTAGTCTCACGCTGGCGACATGGACCCCTTCCGCCGGACAATGGACCGCACCGCAAATGGCAGCGGTGGCACAATGCACGCGCTCCCAACGAAGCGGTGCGGGCGGCGGCGGGGCAATGGAAAGGCGGACATCATGGTGCAGACGGACGAGGGGTGTCCGGCGTGTGGATCGACGGCCACCTATCGCTATGGGCGGGCGAGCAACGGCAAGCGGCGGCGCCTCTGTTTGCTCTGCAATCGTCAGTACATTGTGGACCGCCGGCCGATGGATCTCACCCCGCGACCCGCATGTCCCAAGTGCGGCCAGCCCATGCACCGCTATCGGCAACAGGGAGGGATCGTGCGCTATCGGTGCCGCAACTATCCCGCCTGCCGCACCTACGTAAAGGTTGCCCGCAAGACGGCCGGCAGCAGTCCGACAGGGGGGCCCGCCTGATGCCCGTCGGCGGCGTCAGAGCAAGAGTCGCCGGAACCAGGCCCCCACATTGGCCATGAACACCTTGGCCTTCAGGTCCAGGGGGATGGTGTATTCCGAGGCGATCTCCCCGTCGATGTGGAAACGAATCTCCGGCGATGGTGCCGAGATGGCACCATCCGGATAGTGGGCCTCGATCGCTGCCTGGAAGGCGCCATCTGAAGGGGTAAATGCCGCTTTGTCCACAAGGAGGCTATGCGCCCTCGTGGTGAAGCGCAGCGGACCGCTGTCGGCCAGCCCTCGGCAATGAATGTGATAGATGGTCCCCGGCGGTGCGCCGACATCCCACTGAAACACAACGCCGGTCGCATGCGGCAGCGCCAGAAAGCCCGCCGGTGGCAACGGCGCGAAGCGGCCTTCCCGTTCGGCATCGGCACGCGCGGGCCTGGCGGTATCACCCGCCGATATCACCTGCCCGCGCTGGGCAAAGGCGATCAAATCACCTTGCACATCTGCCGGCACGAGGTCGCCATCGAAAAAGGCGACCATCAGCCCGAATCGGAGTCGATGGCCATTGAAGGTCGGCGCGGCGCTGTGGAATTGCGGGGCCGTTTGCAGCACCGCCTCGTACCCCTGGCGGTTGCCCCGGGTCGGCGGCAGGATCTGCCGGCCGGCATAGGTGCCGAAAGGGTTGGCCCGGATGGCGAAACGATCCGTCGCTGCAACGTGGGTCATCCGAAACGGGCAGAAAGCGAAATTGGCGCTCACCGTCGGATTCAGTGCAACGGCCATCCCCTGACCAGCAGCCGTCACACCGGCATAGGCCGCCGTGATATGGTTGTTGATACTGGTCACGTGGCGGTTCTCCAACGCGTGACGAAAGTAATCCACCGGGTAGGCCGCCGCTTCCCCCAGGTAGTTGCGCTTGTGGATGCGAAAGGGGCGCCCCGCATGTGTGCGTGGAGCGAAGCGGAGTTCCAGCGGCGCCACCGCCTCCCACCCCTTGTCGATCTTGCGGGCCAACATGGGTTTTTGCGCCTGGATCACGGTGTCGCGAACCGTGTCCGGGTAGCGGACGGTTCCGTCGATATATAGATACGGGTCCCCGCGCAGCAGCCGCAATCGGTAATTGATCCACCCCGGCCGGCGGGTGCGGCCGGGCGGCCCCTCCCAGGGCCCGCTCAGGCGCACGCTGGCGATTCCCTGCGCGCCATCGGCCGCCACCGTCACCGTCAACCGCTCTGGTCGGTGGCGCTGGCCGTTATGGGTAAAATAGGGAATCAGGCTGCCCGCCACCAACATCGGCGTACCGCCATGGGTCACTTCAGTGACATGCCCGCGGTCATCGAAATGAACGGCGATGGCGCCGTTCGTCAGGAGATGGCGATCCGCCCTGATCCGGTCGCTGTCCGGTGATGGTGCGGAAGGGTCGGGGGAGGGCTGGTGGATGAAGTAAACCCCGTCGGGGAGGGATCCGGGCGTCTCAGCCCGCAGGATCAGGGCCGTGGAGCGGCCGTCGGGACCTGGCACCCGTCGAATCGTCCGCGCCGGGATGCGGTGTCCGGAGGGATCGACGAGCAGGTATTTAAAATTGTCCGCTAAATGGGCCGGCAGGACAAGGTCCAGGTGCGATTCGCCGGCCGCTCCCCCGGCCGTTTGCCGGTTGAGATGGACAATGGTTTCCACCAGCGGGCCCGCCCAGGGCGGCAGCCGAGGCGCCGCCGTTTGCTGGATGAGGGCCTGCGCCCGTGCGGCGGCAAACGCTTCCAATCGGTCGCTGGTCTCGTCCAGGCGTGCCAGCAGCTCGGCCATGGCCGCTTCCCGCTGGCGGGCCAGGAAGGGGGTCGCCAAACCGAAATTGGTGGTGGAGAGGGCCCGCAGGCGCAGCGCGAAAGCGGTCTCCAGGTTCGTCTCGAGTTGGCGTGGGGACAACTCGGGAGGGCCCTGACTGGAGAGGTCGCCGGCCATGGCCGCCACCCGGCGGGCTGCCTCGGTCGCCCGACGATTGCGCAGGATGCGGGTCCAATATTCGGTAGTGCTGGCCTTCTCGGCCCAGGAGTTGAACCCGTGGAAGCTGCCATCGGCGGTATCCTGAGTGAAGCGCACGGTGCCCGCAGGAGAATGGTGGGCGAGGTAGTCGCCCAGTTTGGTGAAGCGGACATAGGCCAGATCCGCCACGGATGACACCAGTTGGGCGATACCGCCGGTATTGGGCAGCCAATCGAGGTGCCAGGGCAGATCCGCCCCGGCCCAAAATTCGGCATCGGCGTCGAAGTTGATGAAGAGCAGTACATCCCGGTCGATCTGCCCCTCTGCCTGCAGCCGGTGTAGCGCTGCGGCCCACTCGCGCAAACTGACGTGCTCCACCAAGTCGCCGGGGTGGTAGGTGGGGATGATGGTGATCTCCTCGCCGCTGGCCGGGTTTTGGTAGCGGATGGGATTGTGGGCCTCGGTGGGCGTCAGTTCTCGGGAGAAGACCCGAAAGGCATCAAAGGGCGTGGCGCTGTAGTAGAGAGAGACATAATCGATGCCCAGCTCACGGTAGCGTTTGAAATTGCCCGGGGTGGTCATCATCTCCTGGGGACGGACCACCGGTGTCACCTTGCCGAAGAGGTCCCGCACCCCGCTGCCGTTCTCGTTGGAGATCGCCATCTGGACGGACGCCATGAACTCTTCATGGTTCATGGCGGCGGCCAGACCATTGTTGTAGGACATGAGGATCACTTCGTCCCGATCTTCCCGGACGCGGCGCTGGACGTCCTGCAGGATGTCGGGCGCGTGGGCCGGCAGCAGAGTCTCCAAGGAGAAGAGGTTGTCGAAATCCCACACAGCGCTCACCGGAATGCCCGCTTGATTGAAACGGTCCAGCTCACTGATGATGTGCCGGATGACGCGGATGTCCTGGCCGAAGCCGTTTGCGTCGTTTGTATCCCCGCGGAAGGAGTGATAGAGATTGACATGGAAGCCGAAGGCGATGTGAACCCGGTAGGGGGTCGCCGCGGCCGAGGTGCGCTCCCAGGCTCGCGGCAGCCACACAAGGGTGACCGAGAGAATGGCCAGCAAAAAGCCCAGCGATTTGGCGATGCGGTGGCGTTTTCCTGCCATGGCGCAGATCCTGTTCAGCGGTGATCGGCGGACAAGCGAACCCTTCGCTCATCAACTTCTAACAAAAATCTAACAATAGCGGCCGCTGCATTCAATTCCAAAGCGCCCATTTTGTAGGGAATTAATGAAAGTGATGCGCCCCTCACCACCCGCAGATGCCGCTACCGGCCGCATCGCCCTCCTGGCCAATCCAGCGTCGGGCAGCCTGCCCCCAAACAGGCGCTATGCTGCCTTGAAGCGGGCCGCCGCCGTCCTGCGGGCACAGGTGTACGGTCTGGATACCGCAACGGCGCAGGAGTTCGCCCAGTGCGCCCGCGACACCGCTTCGCGTTGCGACCTACTGGTGGTGGCGGGGGGAGACGGCAGCTTCTCCCTGGTGATCAACGCCGTCGACCTCTCCACTGCAACCCTCGCCTTTTTGCCCTTTGGAACGGGCAACGCCCTCAGCCATGCCCTGGGCTACCGCGGGTCGATCGAGGAGATCGCCGCCAGGCTGCTCGCCGGACGACCGCGCAACTGCGACCTCATCGACTGTGACGGCCGCACCACGGCCTTCATGGTGTCGCTGGGGATCGATGGCTGTGCCATTGAATGGTACGAGCGCTACAAGCGGCGGGGGTACCGCGGCTTGAACGCCCACCTGCGCGCCGGCCTGAGCGCCCTCGTCAGCGGGTATCGGCCCGTCGGCGCCCGCATCGATGTGGATGGAGCGGTTCGACGGGTCAGACGACTCTACAGCCTCATGGTGATGAAACAGCCCTTTTTCGGTATGGGCCTGGAGGTGGTGCCCCGGGCTCGATGGGACGACGGGCGCCTGCACACCCAGACCTTCGCCACTGGATACTTGGGGCTCGCGGCGGGACTCATCACGGGCTTCACCATCGGCAACCGGTCGGGCGCGTATCGACCCGGCCGCCGGGTCCATGCCGCGCTGGATGCGCCCAGATCGCTCCAAATTGACGGTGAGGTGGGCTGGCGCAGTGATCGCTTCGACTTCCGCCTGCTGCCGGGCGCTCTGCGGCTGCGCTTCTGAAGCACCCTGGCAGCCTGCTGCCGCCGCCGCGATCCTGCCCCGAAACACCCGGCCATTGACCAGGGACACCTCGCCCGCCCGATCGATGCGGGCCCTTATCTCCGCTGAAACAGCGGTGACGTCGGCGGGGGAACCCAATATCGGCGCGTCCGCCAGGATGTCGTTGCAACGATCCTCCTTTTATACTCAGCACGGATGCTTCTTCTCCCGGCAATTGCAGCAGGGTTCCGGTATTCCCGCCGTTACAGGGGCTTCCAGTGATGACCGCCCCAAACGGCGCCCCGCGGGGGAATGATGTCCGTGACGAAGCGGATGCTGGCTGTTTCGACAATTGACAAGGCGGCCTGAGGGACGCTACGCTGGTGTCGTCACCCAATCAATGGCAGCTTGAGTTGCGCTTCAGCGCGCTTCCCCCTGACGATGATGGACGGACGGCAACACTGACCTTAGGTTTATGGCTGTCGATGCGTCTCAGTGCCCGTTCACCAACCTTCCCTATTGCGCCCGCTTGCCGCTGCATCGATCCCCAGCTCCCACGCACGTCCAAACAGCTTGTGAAGCAGCATCGAATTGGATTCGGCGGTGGGGTCATTTACCGAAGCACGGCCGGATCCAAGTCACTACCCGTATGAAAGGAGGCCCACCATGAAGAACCTGTTGATCGCTTGCATCGCCATCGCCGCCATCACTTGGCCGACGGGCGTGTTTGCGGAAGATTTCGAGGTCATCGAATGCGGCTATACCTATTACACCCATCTGCATGGCGAGAGCGGGCTGCCGATTGTGACGAATTACCGGCAGAGGGGCGTCATCCGCAGCACAGGCGCGCACGCCTTTCTCAACGATGCCACCTACTATGTGGAGGGCATGCTGACCCGGCCGCCATCGGAAGGCCAATATCTCGATTTCGAAGAGGGCGACGGTCGCTACGCCATTGTGATCGTGGATGCGGATGGCGACATGATCCTGGGCCATGAAACGGGCGACATCACCCGCTACTACCTGGGGGCTGGCGCCCGTCTCAGCGGCGAGTTCACCGATGGCACCGGTAAATACCAGGGAATCCGCGGCGCCTTCGAATTCTCGAGATTGCCGCAAAAGGAAGAAAAGCTGGTGGATGCGTTACAACAGCATCTGGCGGAATTGCCCCCCTTCGGTCCCCGTGGCTGGCATGACCACGACATGTGCAACCGCGTGACGGGCTCCTATGAGATAGACCTATGAGGAGGACGCCACTACAGCGACGCGATCGCTTCATTTCTGGCCGCGGGTATCCGCCGGCGCATGGGGAAGGCCGGTGAGCATCTCCCACCGGCCTCATACTTCCGCCCATCGGGACCATTGCCACAGCGGGCCATGGTGCCGCTGCGGCCCTAATCAATGGTAAAACAGGTTTCCATGGCGGTCTGGTTTCCGCTCTCTTCCCGCACCAGGATCTCCAGTTTGAACTCGTCCGCCTGATCCGTAATCACCTCTGGAATGACCACTTCTTCTACCTCCGCCGGCAGGTCCATACTAATGTTGCCCTCAAAGCCCTCCTCGGTCTCGAACTCGACGACGACCTGATAGCGGACCACCTCGATGGGCGCGTTGGTGATGCCGAGTTCGGGGTGGGACAAGGTCACCGGTTCCCAGGCGACGGTGACGGGCGGGATTACCGCCGGCAGGGGCTCGGCGTCACAATCGTCCGCCACCGCCACTCCGTTGATCGTCACATTCTCCGGTGGGGCCGGCAGGAGATGGGTCAGCTCGGCGACGCTTTCCAGCTCCTGACCGTCCAGGGTGACGCCCTCGATCTCATAGTACCCTTCACGAAAGCGGCGAAAGAAGCGGTTGGGGTTCAGTTCGTCAAAGGTCGGCTCGGCACTTTCGAAAAACAGCTCCGTGAGGCCTTGCCGCCGCAACCGGCCCTGAACGAAGATGTTCAGCATTTTGCGCTCTCTGGGGTCTTCGATCTCCAGCCGCCGCCAGGGTTCACCGTCGATGAGGCTGTGGATGCCCAGGTCACCGTCGGTGTCATTGAGTTCGAAGTAAATCTCGGCCACGTCGAAGGGGATCTCCCCCTCATCGGACCAGTCCCCATCGCCAGCCCACAGCGGCGCCGGCCCCGCGCAAAGGCCGAAGAGTGCCAGGGCTACGACCCAGGCAGCCCATCCAATGCTGCCCCCCATCCTCTCTGTCCTCTTTATGGTTTCCCTTCCGTTTTGCATGTCGACCTCCTTATCTGGTGTGAATGGTTCGGCACAGATACTGCCGATCTGTGCCGTGAATGTGCCGGAAGTACTTCAGCCATGGGATCTGATTGACTTCCGTTATGTGGAAGGTAACCGACCAAGCTTATCTATAGGTTAGGGGGGAATTATGATTTTATAATGTGGAGAGAATTTACGGCACTGTCACGAAGACGGAAGATGATGGGGGTGCTGATCTTGGATCGCCCACGCCAAACCAATGCCCGCACCGCACCCGTCTGCAGCCCGGCCGGCGGGGCTGGCCTCGCTGGAAAGACCCATTAATACTCGAATGCGAGTTGCAGCAGCACCATTTGCTGCTGATCCTCGATCGTGCTGTCCGGCGCCTTTTCGAAGCGACTATACCGATACTCCACGGAGATGATGGACCATTCTGAAAGCGCAAGGTTGCCGCCGACGATCCAACGGTGGTCGAGAATTTCGTCCTGATCGCCACTGGCATCATCTTCGAACTGCTCGTAGCGTGCCGCCAACTCCGCGGCATCCGTCACGGCGGCCGCTATACCGGCGACCCAGGCCGATTCGCGACGTTCCTGCCCGTCCTCTCCCGCTTCGCGGGTCAACGCGGTGATCCATTCGGCATCACCGCGCAGGCGCCCCAGGGAGATACCGAGCGCCGCCCCCAGCGACTGGTTGCGGCGGCCATCCCCGGGTTCATTGTTGTAAAACAGGGCCATCTCCAGGAGATCCTCGAACGGTGCCGCCGACACGTTCACGACGGTGGCGCTATAAAGGGGATCGTCCGCCCGTCCCTCTCGTGCTTCAAAGGCATCGAAGGCTTCCAGATTATCGAGGATGGCGGGCGTCTCGTAGATGGCCAAAGAGATGTCCAAACCAATGATATCGGGGGCGAACCCGATGATGACGCCCAAGTCGTCGATCTCGTAGATCTCTTCGGTCAGCGTGCCCTCAATGAGATGGTCTTCAAACACACCAAAGGGCATTTCGGTGCGTCCGGCAATCAGATAGAGGGGAAGGCCGGGCGCTTCCAAGGTCATCTTCGCCTCACTCACGATGAGACGGCCCTCTTCTCCGTTTTTTCCGAGATCCTCGGCCGAAACGACGAGCTTCACTTTACTCCATTCGGTAAAAAAAGCGCGCAAGGCCGCTTCGATGGAGCTGATAAAAAAATCGGAGCTGTCCTCCCGCCGAGCGTCTTCCAGATCTTCAATATCGAGATACTCAAAATTGAATTCTGCGAACCCATTAAGCCGCATCGGTATCCCGAAGGCGGCGAAGGTCAGGCCGTCTGGCGTGTCAGTGTCTACGTCAGGTTCCTCCCCTGCTTCGGCGGCAGACGAGAGCCGGTCCGGAGCGGGACCGCTTGGTGCAATTGGATGCTGCGCCGGCGCCAGACCGGGTGCCAGCAGGCACCCAAGTCCCAAAAGGATCGCCCCCAAATGCCAGCAAAGCCGATTCGCATCCATCGCAACGCCTCCAAAAAAGGGTCCGTTATGGAATGGGGTTGCGGCGGATCAACGCCGCTTCCCTGTGAACCAAACGTAGTCCAACTATACAATAGAACTTGCACCCTGAGAATTCGTTTGGGTCTTCCCGGTGGACCCTTTGACCTGCGGCGCAGTCGCATACCGGTGACCAGCGTCGCTTCTCGATTCTCCTAAACGCAGAGGGGGACGGGAGTTCGGGGTACCGGCATTCACGGGAGCGGCGGCGCTCGAAACCGAGAGGCGGGTTTCAACATTATGAAAACATAATCTTCTCGTAAGGAACGGCTAATCCTGATCTGTAATTCTGAACCAGTCGGGACGGTCGTCCGCGAGAGAGACGGCCTGCCCGCGCCGCTGAGATGTAGTGCAATGCCGGCAGCGATGAAACGCGTCGGCACGATTTGAGGCGTCAGATATGTTCCCCATGAACCAGTATACGCTATGGCGACGACTCTCTTTTCGTCTGACACTCTGGTACAGTCTCATTTTCACGCTCTGTGCGGCCATCCTGCTGCTCATCTTCTATATGCGTGTCGCTTACATCACGGGCGAACGGATGGATGACGAGTTGGAAGAGGAGATGGGCGAATTCGCGGATATCATGCGGACCTCGGGTCTGCAGGCCGTCATCGATGAGATACGGGTTGAGGAGCATTTGGAGGCGCCTGGGGCCATTTTCATGCGCCTGTTGTCGCTGCGCGGTTCGGTTCTCACTTCGACGGATACCGCCCCCTGGGGCGGACAAATCCCCATCGATCACCAGAAGATATTGCAGAAGATCCGCGAGGCAGACACCTTCTACGAAACGATTGATCTTGTGCGGCATCCCTACGCAATGCGCGCCATCTATCAGGCGCTCAACCCCTATGTGGTGATGCAGATTGGCGCATCCCTGGAGGAGAGTGACGCCTACCTGGATATCTTCCGTCAACTATTGCTGCTGATACTTGCGCCGGTGGTCCTCATCTCCGCGGTGGTGGGCGGGTTCATGGCCAACCAGGCCCTCGCCGACGTGGATGCAGTTGCCCGTACCGCCGAAGAGATCGCCAATGGCAACACCCATAGACGGGTGAAAATAGTGCGGCAGTTTGTGGAGATTGAACGTCTGGCCAGCTCCTTCAACACCATGGTCGACCAACTCCACACCCTGATCAAACAGATGCGCGAAATGACCGACAATATTGCCCATGATCTGCGCAGCCCCCTGACCCGCATCCGCGGGTTTGCCGAGATGACCTTAATTGGCCACAGCACACCGGCGGATTTCCAGGAGATGGCGGTCAATACCGTGGAGGAGTGCGACAATCTGATCCACATGATCAACACCATGCTCGATATTGCCGAAGCCGAATCCGGTATCGGGACCAACCGGGTCGAACCGGTCGAACTGGGGCCCTTGATCGACGACGCGTGTGCCCTGTTCAATGGTCTGGCCTCCCATAAAGGTATCCATCTACAGATGGAAGTGCCGGATTCGGCCGTGGTGCTGTCCGATAAGGGCAAGCTCCAGCGGATGATTACCAACCTTTTGGAGAACGCCATCAAGTACACCCCGATGAAGGGCCGCGTATCGGTGTCTGTTCAACTGGCGGCGCAAGCAACCTTTATCCAGGTCAAGGATACCGGTATCGGCATCGCAGCCGAGGAGCAGACGAAAATCTTCCAGCGCTTCTACCGCTGTGATGCCAGCCGGAGCGAAGCGGGGATGGGGCTGGGCCTCAGCCTGGTGAAAGCGTTTTCAGAATCCTTGGGCGGATCCCTTCTGGTGAGCAGCATCCCTGACCGGGGCAGTACCTTCACTATCTGCATGCCGGCCGGTATCCCGACCTGACCGTCCCTGGCGCCCCTACCCCACCGCCGCAAGGCATGCGTTTCCCCACCGCCATTACTCCCGAAAAAAGACGCATGGAAGCACAGCGTATACTGCTGCGACCCATGGCAACCTCCCCCTGTTCGGGAATCCCCATCCAAAGCAGATCATCCTAAAATCACCCCCACATCTCCGTGACCGACGCTCGGGTGATCGTCGACACCAGTGAGGGTGCGCTCGGCAGACCAGCGGTGGCCAAATGTGTGTCTGATTCCGAGCTAAAACTGTGACAAATTCTACTTTTAAAAGCATTCATCGATCACTGAAGAATGGCCCTCGGGTGGGATAGGAAGGACATGATGGCGTCGCGGTCGCTGTTGCAGGGCCGCTTCCGCATCGGACGCGAAGCGATGATCGAACGGCGACCGATCGGATGCGTCGGCGGCTCGGTGGTCGCCGCGACGCTGTTTCACCACACCCAAATTTACCCATACATTTCGGCAGAATGCCCGGCTATCCGTTCCTGGGGGGTCCCGGGGGCGACGGTTGGATCGGACGCTGAAGCTGCCGTGTCCAACCCAGAGGATATGAATAACGTTTCGGACAAGGGGGACGTATGAGAGCAAAAGCGATCGTTGGAAGGTTTCTGGTAGTGATCGCAAGTGTGATGGCGTTAATGGTGCCGTGGGCGGGCTTCGCCGCGGACGGGGAGCTGCTTTGGCCGGACGATCTGGAGATTGAAGATCCGCAAATTCTCCTCTCCGACAATGCCGGCGGAGCGATTGTCGTATGGACCACCAATGGCTATCCGGACGAAATCCGGGCGCAGCGCTACGATGACGATGGCAAGCCGGTATGGGGCACCAACGGAAAATTGGTCTCCGATACCACCGATGCCGCCTTTGCAGCGGCCACCGAGGATATGTTCGGGGGGATTGTGGTCACCTATGCGTCTGGCGCCCATTTTTATGCCCAGCGCCTGAACGCCAGCGGGAATAAGCAATGGAATGGGGGCAAGGGCGTGATCGTCCTCGCCGGTGTGAATCCCAGTGAGGACCCCATCATCACGCCCGACGGTGCCGGCGGCGCCTATATCGGCTACGAGCGAAAGCTCAATCACGTACAGAACAATGGGAAGGTTGGCAACACCAAGGGGTACGAGTATGTCATGTCGGAGGGCGTCGAACGGTTCAGCATGGTCTACGATGGTCAGCGCAGCTTGGGCCGCTATCCCGATTTTCACTGGATACCGGGCGGTGTCTTTCTGGTCTGGTTCAGCAGCAGCACCCTCAAGATCCACGCGCAGCATGTCCTCGGCGGCCCCCGATGGGGCGACACGGCCACCATGCGCGGCGTTATCGTATCATCGGCCTATACCCATGTCAGCATCTCCCATAATCGGCTCTACCGCGTGATCGCGGACGGCAGCGGCGGGGCGATCGTTGGCTGGGCCGGCTGGAAAGGATATCCGCTGAACTCCGGTCAGATTCGGGCCCAGCGACTCGACGCCAACGGCGCGCCGCTGTGGACCACCGATGGCGTTGCCGTCGTGGACAGCAGTCTCACCGGCGGGGACAGCATTGTCTGGTGGCAGCAGCTGATGCCGCCGGAAGTGGTCTCCGATGGGATGGGCGGCGCCATCCTGACCTGGATGGATATGCGCAACACCCACAACTACCCTGGCGACACCGACATCTATTGTCAGCGTGTGGCGGCCAATGGCAATACCCAATGGAAGTACAACGGCGTCTGGGTCACCTGGCCCGGCGATACCGCCGGCGGCAACCCGCCCAACTCCGGGACCGAGAAGAATCCCGTCATGGTCGCCGACGGCAGTGGCGGTGCCGTCATTGCGGCACAGGACTACTACAAATCCCAGAATCTTTTCGCCAATCGTATCGCCAGCGACGGCACCACCCTTTGGACGCGCTGGCTGGTCTGGGACGATTACAACACCGGTTATGCGGATCAGTATTGGCCCCAGATCGTCTTCGATGCCGGCGGCACATCCGCCCCGAGCGCTATCGTCGCCTGGTATGAATCCGGCGGTACCGTGGGTGACAGCGCCCAGAAGATCGAGATCGACGATGCCCCTCCGACCAATGACGCCATCTCTGCCGCCGATCCCCTGCCCATGTGCGGCAGCACCCCCTGTCCTGTCTCGGGATCGCTCTACTGGGCCAGCAACGACGGCGAGACGACCTGCGCATCCTACGGCGGCCAGCCCGACGTCTGGTACCGCTACACCGCCCCAAGCGATGGTACGTTGAAGGTGAACACCTGTGGGAGCAATGATATGTTCGGCGCCGATGCCGGCCTGGACACCGTCTTGTCTATTCACAGCGGGAAGCCGGGCACGGCCAAGAATACCCTCCAATGCAACGATGACGCGTCAGGGGGCGCCTGTGCGGGGGCCGATGGCGGCAACGTCATCCGCGATTCGGCCGTTACCCACCAGATGCTGTCCGGCGAGACCGTCTATATTCGCGTATCCCGCTACAGTCCATGGTCCAACGGCAGATTTAAACTGGGGTGGTCGTATACGGCCAAGTGAGGTCCCGCCGATAGCGCCGCCGCCGTCAGCCCACAAGCCCGGTCGAGTGCGGGGGAGCGCGTCGGCGAAATAAAGTGAGTTGGCCACAAATACGCGGGTCAGGTGCCGCCGTGAACGGCTCCTGGCCCGCTTTTGCCGTTACCGACGGGACGCGGCGCGACTTCGGGAAGAGATCGCCGTCAGGCCCGTGGGTTCCACCGGTCACTGCTGACGGGGGTGCGACCTTATCGCAACATGGCCATCAGGTCTTCCATTTGCCGCTCAAAATCGGCGAGGCCGAAACAATAGCGAAGATCTAGATATTGTCGCCGCAGCGCCACCACCGCCGCGGTCACATCCCGACCGTCAACGACAGCGTCGCGCACCAATTGGGCCAATTCGGCGAATCCCGCCTCTCCCATGCCGAAGCGGGTCATCTCCGACACGCCCATGCGCAGCATCCCCGACGCAGAAAAACTCTCGTCAGCGGGTCCCGCCTGGTAGTTGCAGATGATGTTGTTCTCCTCAAGGCGCCGGGCGATCCGGGGTCCCTTGGCATATCCGACATCGACCAATACCTGATGGGTTTCGGTGTAGCCGATCGAGGGGTCACCGGCCACGGCGAGACCGCTGTCGGCCAAGGCACCGGCAAAAGCCTTCGCATTGGCGATCACCGCGGATTGGTAGGCGTCCCTGAAATGGTTCATCTCGTATGCGGCCAGCAGCAGCCCCACCATGGTGCCCAGATGGTGGTTGGATACCGAGCCGGGAAAGGTGCGCCGCTCAATGGCCTCCCAGAGCGCGTAACGCTCATCCGCCGCCTGATAACGGCTGGCCACCACCCCGCGCTGGGTGCCGAAGAAGGTTTTATGGGTGGAACCCGTGACCAGGTCAGCGCCCTCCCTGAACGGGTCCTGGAAGTGGGGTCCCACCAGACCGAGGACGTGGGCCATATCGTACATGAGGACCGCATCGATGCCCTGATCGTCCAGAAATTCGCGCACCGCCTGCACCGGCTCTTTGCGGATCACCATGCTTTTGCCGAAGATGATCAGCTCCGGGCGAAAGCGGTCGATCAGCGCCAGAGCGGCCGGCAGATCAACACAAAAGGGATCGTCCGCCAACACGGGAAAATTGACCACCGCCGGTCGCTCGGTGGCCGGATCCCGGGCGACGAAATCCCGCAGGGCGCCCATGGGCTGGGCGCTGAGGTGGCCGCCTCGGCCGATATGGTTGTTCATCACCCGCCGCATGCGGCGGGGCTCGCGCTTTCGATCAGCGCGGTTGATGTAATCCAGCATGGCGCTGTACACGGCGGTGTTTGCCATTTGGCCGCTGACCACCCGGGTCTCCACTTCGGCACAGCCAAAGTAGCGTTTCATTTCGTCCACCAGTAGCGTCTCGACCTCGTCGATATAGTCGCAACCCTGGTAGTAAAACACCTCGGCGTCATAATAGGCCTTGAGCTTGCGGTGTTCGGCGTATCGGAAGGAGGGATCGGAGACGGAGAGCAAGCGCACCAGCGGGGATGCCGTCATCTCCGATGGGATGAGGTTGATGCACTCCTGCTGCCGCCAGCGGTGATTGGCGGTGGCCATCTCCAGGAGTCGGCCGGCCGCAGCACGGGCGCTGTCGGCGGCCGCCGACCGCCGCTGGCGGCCATGGTCGTAAACGATGGGCCGGGTGTAGGGCGGGGATTCACTGCGCATGTGGTGGGGGACCGCCATGGCCGCCGTGCGTTTGCCACGGATCTCGACGGACAGGGGCTCCTCGTCGAGAATGGCGCTGTCCAGATAGGCCAGGCAGATGGCGCGCCGCTGGCTGCTGTCCGCCAGATCCGCATGAACCCCCTGGCCATCGAAGGTCCAGAACGGCACCATGGTACCGCTGGTGATATGGCCCACATGGCGCTCCCCTTTGAACACCTTGGCGCCTTGGCGGGCGATCCCGCGCCCTGCCAGGGCCAGCGGCCGAATCATCCGCGGCAGGTCCGCCAGGGCGCTAAAATCGCGAAAAAGGGCGCGCTGGAACGCCTGGGATTGGCGCTGCAGCGGCGCACGCCCGACAAAGTTGCCCTTGAGGCTCGAAAAGCTGACCCCGAATCTGGCCAGGGGACAGGCGAAGATGGGAATCTCGGCACCATCGGGATCGGTCCCCAGCTCATGCCCATAGAGCGGCAGTGCCGCCTCCAGCCGCAGGGTGTCCCTGGCGCCAAGGCCCACGGGGGAGGCCCCCTTCTCCAACAGCAGCCGCCAGATGGCGGTGGCCGCCGCTGCTGGTAGGAACAATTCGAACCCCAGTGGTTCCCCCGTATAACCGGTGCGGGCCAACAGGACATCGGCGCCGGCAACGGTGACATGGTTCAGGGCGTTGCGCGCCGGTTCGGGCAGGCGGCCCGCCGCGAGCGCCGCCGCCATGATGGCGCGGGACGCGGGCCCCTGCAGCGATAGCATGGCCAGGGCATCGCTGCGGTCGATCATCTCGACGTCGGTGAAGTCCGACAGAAGCCCCTGAAGGTGGTGCCAATCCTTATCGCGATTACCGGCATTGACCACCAGGAGGTATTCATCCTCGACAAATCGGTAGAGATAGGCGTCGTCCACGGCGGTGCCGGATGCGGTGGGGATAAAGGTGTACTGCGCCCCTTTTTCAAGGGATTCGAGGGCCGCCGCGTTGTTGGTCAAGGCGTGCTGAAGAAATTCGAGGGCCCGTGGGCCCCGAAATACGAAGCGGCCCATGTGAGAGACATCGAAGAGGCCGGCCTGTCGGCGCGTGGTCAGATGTTCGCTCAAGATACCGTCGCCGTACATCACCGGCATCTCCCAGCCCCCGAAGGGCACCATCTGGGCGCCCGCCGCGATATGGTTGTCGTATAGGATGGTTCGTTTGAGATCGGTCATCGAGATTCTCCCTGCCCGTCAACAGTGTGCGTTGACGCCGAATAGCATTAGCTCATCAGGTGATGGGGAAGCGGGGTCCATGGCCAGGAATGCGGTTGGTCCCGCGTCCTCAGGGACCCCGGCATCATATATCAATGCGGCCCTTTGGGAAAGCGCTGCGACACTGGCTGCCGACACCCGCATGGCGACGGCGCATCGGTATGGGCGACGATCCGCTCAATCCGCCTGAAAGAGACGACCATTGGTGGTCTGGCGGAATTTGGCCAAGGAGATGGTCTCCTGTCTGATGAATCCCTTTGCGGCGAGGCGGCCGCTCCTGGCCATCTCTACAATGGCGGCTACCGAGGCGGCAGTGGTCCAAGAGATGGCGCTCCAGAATCTTCCATCGATTTCGATGGGGTAATGGGCGCTCACAAACTCTTCCCGCGCCAGCCGTTCCGCTTGGTGCCCCTCGGCCGAGGCATGAATATAGACGACATCGTTCTGGACGGGTGGTTTCGCGTTGGTTAAGATCTCACCCGCCAGTTTGCGATTCTCCCGCATCAGCAGTTCGTGAAAGAAGAAGTTCATCACTTCAACATGGCCTGGGTAGCGGATGCTCTTGTAGTCCAAGTTGTCGATGATGCCCAGATAGGTGTCGCACATGGTCCCCAACCCACCCGATGTCGTAAAGGCTTCCAAAGGGATGCCGTCAATGACCAGTCTCTCGACCCATTCCATGGGCGAAATCCATTTCTGCACGCCGCCCTCGATCACCTCGCAATCGTTCAAGTATTCATTCACCACCCCTTCCGGGGACCAGTTGAAAGCGTAGCCCAACCGTCCGGTGGGGTGCTGCGGCAATGCGCCGACGCGCAGTTTCAGGTGGCGCACGCGATCGAATTTTTCCGCCAATGCCGCGCCGATGATGGCGATATACCCCGGCGCCAGCCCACATTGGGGTGCCAGAATGGAGTTGGCCCCCTGGCCCAGCCGGATGATGGCTTTCGTCGTGGGAACATCTTCGGTGAGGTCGAAATAGTGGGTCTGAGATTGGCAGGCCTGCTGGGCGATCGGTAGATTGTAGTGGTATGGCAAACAGGACACCACCGCGTCATGGGCGTTGATGAGTGCTCCGATCTGAGAAGCATTGGTGACATCGACGGCCAGGGTCTCGTAGGGAAGATCTCGCTTGCTATTCCGGGCGGCGCCGACCACCCGGAAACCCGATTTTTTGAGCAGCACCCCGACCAACTTCCCGACTTTTCCCAGCCCCAACACCAGGATCGATTGCAGTTTCATACGCCAGACCCCTTTCCCATATCCAAGGGATGGTGACATTCAGCCGCGCTGTCAAGCCTGCGTCACCGGCGAAGGGGGATTTGAGGCGCCTCGCAAGGAACCATGGGCGCTAGCGGACCAAGCACTGCCGGCGCGCGATTGGCAGGGACGATTGACACCAATACGACCGCACCAGTGCCACTGTTTTGATCGTGGGTGACGAAACCGATCTGTGGGGATATCTGGAGCAGGTCTATCTTGGGGGGGATTTCCCGCCAACGGTGACGGGGCACAGCGGTGGTTTCAAAAGGCGGTGTCGGGCGGATGGCCTTAGACCGGGTTTCGTCTGGATCACCCCACCGACGGGCGTATTGGGGGGTGTCAGAGCTAAGCGAGATCCATCAGCTGGGTCCAGAGATCCGGGGGGCATCGGTGGTGACGGCGCCGCTGCCCCTGACATCGGTTCTGTCAACGAACACTAGATAGGAATCCTAACTTCCTCTGAAATGAGAGCGGATAGTCATTATCAGGTGCCAGTGGAGAACTCGGCGAACTTCTGATCCGCAATATGATGCGATCCAGCACCCCGTTCCTCAGCAGCGAGATCACTTCTGAATCCAGAACCAGTTCGCTGGCCTGAAAGTTCTTCCGATAATCGGCATCAGGAATCCTGAATCTGCTTTTTCGCTGGATCTACCTGGGCCAGGTCCCTTCCATTGCGGCTACCCCGCGTACAATTCATCCAGTGCGTCGAACAAGTGCTCCCGGTCCTGTTCAAACTGGGACATGCGAGCCGCTGCCGCATCGGTGTTACCCGCCTCAACCAATTCGACGATCTGGCGGGCGTGGGCATGCACCTTCTCGTGATGCAGGCCGACCGTTTTAAACGCCGGCAATGGGTGGAGCTTTTGGCCGTCGGGGCTGTCATACCATTTGCCGAAATCACATTGGTGGTGATCGGCGACCTCCTCCGATCGCAAGGTGCTGTGGCCGTGCAGAAGCCCTTCCAAGCGCGAGCGCCACAGCAGGTGGGCGCCCTTCACTTTGCCAATATCGAACCGTCCCGGCCGACATTTGAACTGCGCAATTTGCTGCTCCAGACGCTGTGCCAGGCTCTCGAGGTCATGGGCGCTGGCATTGATCTGGACGCTGTTATTCAGCATCTTGTTGGACTGCGCGTCAACCTTGGCGATGTCGGCCGAAATGCTGCCGGCGACGGTTGAGCTTTCGGCCACATTGGTATTGACTTCCTGGATACCGAGACTGGCCTGACTGGCATTGTGGGCGATCTCGGAAGTGGCTGCTGATTGTTCTTCTACCGCGGTCGCAATGGTGGTGACGATTTCATCTACCCGGCCGATGGAGGTGGAGACCTCCCGGATGATGCCGACCGTTGCATCGGTGGAGGACTGCACGGAATGAATTTTTGACTTAATTTCCTGAGTGGCTTCGGCCGTTTGTTTGGCGAGTTCTTTGATCTCGTTGGCAACCACGGCAAACCCTTTGCCAGCGTCACCGGCGCGAGCCGCCTCGATGGTGGCATTGAGGGCCAGCAGATTGGTCTGCTCCGAGATCTCGGTGATCACTTCCGTGATTTTGCTGATGTCGCTGGCCGCAGTGCCCAGCTCGTCCACCTTTTCTGTGGCACCCTTCGCTTTGGTGACGGCATTTCTGGTGTTTTCGCTGGCGCTGCCGGCGTTTTGGGCGATCTCGTTCACGGTGACGCTGAGTTCCTCAGCGGCTGTGGCGACCATGGTCACATTGGTCGATGCCTGCTCGCTTGCGGCAGCGACCGTGTTCATATTGCTGCTCATCTCTTCCGTGGCCGCAGCCACCGTGGTGGCCTGCCCCGAAGTGTCCTCGGCAGAGTGGTTTAATTGGTCTGAGATGGCGCTCAGATCCGATGACGATGTGTTGAGCGTGGAGATGCCGTTGCCGATCTGAAGCAGCATCTTGCCCAGTCGTGTGGCCAGATGATTGCACGACTTGGCCAAGGCCCCGACCTCGTCTCTCTGGTCCAGATCCAGCTCCTGGGTGAAATCCCCCCCGGCCAATCGTTCGGCAAAGGTGGTGAGCCGGCTCAGGGGCCGCGTGATCGACGCGGCAATCAGAAAAGACAAGAGACAGCCTGCGACACCGGCGACGATGCTGATGACCACCACCTTGCGCCGGGTTGATCCCGCTTTGGCGAGCATCACCGCATCACTCATGATACTGTCGCGCGCCATTTTGCGAATGGCGGCCAAGCGCTTTTGCACTTCCGTCAAGGCGGGCAAGGTTTCCTGCTTCAGGATCTCAGTGGCGCTGGAGAGCGCCAGGGATCGCCCCCCGGCAGCCGCGATGGCGCCATTGATGTTGCGGACGGAGGCGTGCAGGGCACTGTGGGGAGCCTCAATCGATGCAACCAATTCGGTCATTTGGGGAAAGGCCGTGATGACCTGCTTACGACCATCGCCGTAGAGCCATTGGCCGAAGCCGCATTTATGGTCGTCCGTTTCGACGGCAATGGCCGTTATCGTCGGATCTGTCCAGAACTGATTGACCTTGTTGATCCAGTTGAGATGATCGACTTCTTTTTGGGCCAACAATTTATCGAGTTGATGGCCGTGAATCACGGCGGAAGCGTTGTGCTTGACGGTGCCGACACCCAAAAATGCCAGGGTGCTCACCAGGCCAAGTAGGGCGAGAATGATGCCAAATCCAGTGGATAGTTTGGTTCTTAGGGCGAAATCAGACCAGCGCATATGAATGAACTCCGTGCAGTATATCGTATCGCATAATACATCTAACCATCATAAAATTATAGAAATTTAAATCGGACACCTCCTTTAGAATCGTCCTTCTATGTACCACATTGTGGTACCTTATTATCGACCCTTTGGCGGCGGTCTTGAATCATCCGGTGATCTGAGACATGGCGGTGGGCAACGCGATTCAGTTGAACAATGGTGGGATGCGAGGGGCACCGAAACCCAATTGAAACGGACCCTGTAGCAGTACGATCGCACGCCCAGCGGAATTGGTTTGTGGGCAAGAAAAAAGGCCCGATGCAGCCTGGATCCGAAATGGGCCATGGGCCCTATGCGGGCAGGCCGGGCCGGAAGGCGTACATGGCCCGACGCACAACCATAGCGTCAGAACAGGGCTAAGGTACTGCTCAGACCAGCGTTTCATGAACAGAATCGAGGCAATTTAGACGGGCATACGCGGCGAATCCCTCAGATAGGGCGATGAGGGCTTATCTCCATTGCGACGTCGATCACCGGATTCATTTTGCAATCGGATGTGGCAATGGCCTGTCCATGGCTGGTTACGACGGTGGATTCCGATGACAGATGGAGAATTCGGGACCACCACCCAGCTCTTCATGTCCATTCGCCGTGCACCATTGGGCGAAACTCTCACAGGAGGAGAATTGATCCGCTTGACAAGTGCAGGTGGGGCATATCATTTTGCCGCCTTCATCGTGACACTGACACTTTATCTTCGCCAGCGTTTCGCCAGGGGCGGGATTGGTCAGGACGTACTCAATGCTCACCGGGTTCATTTGGCAGTTGATCTCGATGCCATCCCTGTTGCGGGTATCCTGCTGCGTATCGTCTATACACATGGCCAGCATGTCATCGTCTGGTTGAAGAACCCGTCGGGCTGGGGGCGCTTCGTCGTTGGCCATACCAATAAATCGCAAGAATCCGCGCATAATCACTTCCAAAGATCTCAGCATTTTCTTCATATCTTGCTCCTCTCGCGCCGTCGCCTCGCCGCACCCCCTCGCTGCAGGATGCGGTACGAAGGACGGGCATCTCATGGGGATCGATCCATTTGGTCGTTCTTCGCTGTTGACGCTCAGGGGGGATCACTCCTGGGTGATTTTAACGTTGTCTACCCGATATTCGGGCAGGGTAAGGTCGCTGACGCTGCCCGGATTTCCGGTAAACGCCATGCGCAGGACCAGCGCAGCGGGATCGAAATTCTGGGTCGAAAAGGTCCCGCAGGCCACGTTTGGAACGGTACAGGCATCCAAATTGTTGGGGGGAGCGGCGATACCCGGACCGGCGACCTGCACGCCGAAGGTACCCCCCAGGGGAGACACACGGACCACAAGATTGTGCGCGGTCGTAAAATCGTGACCGATGACCGCCTCCAATTGTGTCCCGACGAAAATCTCCATCCGGTCCGGTCGAATCAAGATGTGGAATGCTGATTCGGGTGCGTCCGCTTCGCGCACAGACACCGCCATCGCGGTATCTGCGAGAAAATTCGCAACCCGCCCCTTCCAAAAGAGGAGAATCGGCGCCGCGCTGTTATCCGGTGATATGGGAACGAAGTCGATGATGGCGATGTCTTCGCATATACCGCATTCCGCATCACACTGCGGCAGTCTGGCGTGTTGGAGGTGCAGGCTTTTTTGACCCGTCAAGGGGGCATCGGAGCGAACCGAATAGGTATCACCGGTGCAGACGGTTCCCTGCGGAACGACCCGGTCGCCAATGGGCAGCCCCGGGATGTCGGTGCCGGCCAGCGGCCCCTGGCCCAGCCCCAACAGCCCAAGCGGCGTGCCCTCTGCGTAATTTTCGAAATCGGTGTTCAGCAGTATATTTTCGGATTCGGGCTCGATGAAGGCCCTGCAGCCGAGGATAGCGAGAAGGCAGAGCAGCGGCACAAGCCGACCTGGCCGTGCAGGGCGAGCAGCGGCCCGGGCATGTCCTGACGCCGCTGGCGGGTTCTGCCGGACCTCGGCAACCCCAGTGACTTCTGTTGGAGCGGTTTGACTGGCGGCAATATGGATCTTCATGGGAGGATCCCTCCTTCCTTGTTTCCGGCGGTGCCAAACTGGGTTGCGCCATTTGGCGGGTGGTTCATCGATCGATGCGCAAAACAGCAACCCGTGCGCGACAGATCACGCGTCGGGTATGGCAGGATACCACGTCCGCAGGGCGCTAACTATATGGCCCGGTCGCGTTTTCCAGGTGAATTTTCACCTATTGGGAGACACGATTGCGCGCAAGGGCGCTGTACAACAGGCGCCGCCTATAGGCGCTGCCAGCGGGCACTGCATCGCTCGATCGCAATGGCTTTTCGGAGGAGAAAATCTGACATTCAATTATATTTCAATTGATTAAACCATGGATAAGGCCGTTGTCGCAGGGGGAGTGGCGGACATTTGTGGTATCTGCTTGACACCCCTGAGCCCCTATAGCACCCTGCTGTAAGGACGCGTCTTACGATCCATCACCGGGGTGTGTAAGGACCAAATGGCATCAGCAAGGTAGCGAAGATGACAAAAAAGCGACGCCGATTTACCGGCATCCTTGGGGTATTCATACTGTTTCTTGCCCCGTGGCATTGCTCCCAAAAACCTGAATCGCAACCGACCGAGACGGTCGAGTTGGAATTTTTTCAACACAAGGTGGAGGCGGTCGAAGCGATCGATGCCATCATTGCAGGATTTCAAGAGGAAAACCCCAATATCCGCATACGGCAGAACTACAAGCCGGAATATCTGAAGATTCTGCTGGCAAGAATGATCAGTGGCGATGCACCGGATCTGTTCTCGAATCTTCCCCAGACCAATGATATCCGGCTGAAAATGGGTTCCGGACATCTGCTGAACTTGACGGGGCAATCGTTTCTGCAGCGCGTCGAGCCCAGATTGTTGGCGCAGCTTCGCCATGAAGGAGTGGATTATGTTCTGCCGCTGTCCCTTAACATGGTCGGCGTATGGTACAATCAAACGATATTTGACCGGTTGAACCTCAACCCGCCACAGACGTACGACGCGTTCATCCAAACCTGCCAAAAACTGATGGATGCTGGTGTCACGCCCATCACCTTCACAAACAAGACGCCTTGGACAGTGGAGCACTATTCCTCGCTGATACTGGTCCAGGAATTCAGTCCCCAGGCGCTGGAACGGTTTCTCAAGGATCTTCCGGCCGGCAAGCCGGTGACGGACCAGGATCGTCGCCGGTTGGCGCGTGTGGCGGCCAAAATCCAAGCGTTGCAGGCGTATGGCCCCGAGGATGCGCATGAGGTCGAGTATCGCGAGGGCATCAGACGCTTCGCCGCGGGGGAATCGGCGATGTACATTCAGGGTACCTGGACAGTTCCCGAAATACTGAAAGCCAATCCGGAGTTGCGTCTGGCGGCGTTCGTATTCCCCGCAGACACGGCCGACGGATCGAAGGTGATCTACGGCGTCGACTTCGCCGTCGCGGCGAGTGCCACTGGTGTCCACCGGGCGGCGGCACTGAAATTCATCGAATTTCTCTCACGCGCGGACACGGCCCAAATCTTTGCCGACTATGACAGGTCGCCCTCCGTGATATCGGGGGTGACGACCGACACCCAATCGTATCAGGCGCTGGTATCAGCGGTAGAAGCGGGTCGCTCATCTGTCTGGCCGCAGACGATATGGGCACCCGGTATCACTGTGAAATGGCGCAAATTGACACACGACTTCATCTTGGATGGCAATGTCGACGATTTTGTGACCACCGCGTTGACGGTGTTTTCATCCAATTAACGTTCGGGTAGCAATGGATCTGTTCACCAAGGCCAAGATTCGGACCCTTCTGATTCTCTCCTTTATCGCCCTGAGCACCTTGCCCCTGCTCATCCTGGGGCTCGTTTCCTTCAACGAGTCCCGCAACGCCATCACCGCAAAAGCGGATCTCTATGTGCGCCAGATGGTGGCGCAAGCGGTGGACAATATCGACGCCATCATCACCGATATCGAGAGCATAAAACTGACCTTAATGACCGACCCGGAGTTCTACGATCTCCTCACGGCGGCCGGCGACAACGGAGATCCGGATCGACGAAAAAACTTCGCCCGTGTCGAGCAGAAGCTCTACAACCTCGGATCGTCGAACCAAAGCCTCCGCTCCATCAATTTCTTGACGACAGACAGCCATCTTCTCATGAGTGGCGATGAACTGCCCTACAAGCAGCGACTGCGCACACCCGATGAGGCTGGCGGCGGATCCGGTGAACCAGCGAGGCCGTTGGCGGAGGGCTGGTTTTTCCTGCCCGAAGTTAACCAGCACTACTATGTCGTCCGGACGATTCGAAATGCCTATACCGAAAAATTCTTGGGAACGCTGATTTTGGAATTGGAGCGGTATCTGTTCCAGCGGGTCTTCGCCCAATTGCCCCTCACCGAAACCTTCGATTTTTTCCTTGTCGACGGCGATCGCCAAATTGTCGCCCACCGCACCTCTGAAAAACTCGGCAAGCGCATCACCCAATTCGACCCACAACAATTCATCACCATCCGCCAACCGTGCCAGAACCAGTGGGAGGCCGTGGCGGTCGTATCCGTGGCCTACCTGACGGCCGATGTGAAACGCGTTTGGAATTGGTCGGTCGGTATCGGCCTGCTCGGGGCCGCTTTGGCAGTTCTCCTCGGTATTGCGATCGCGGTCAACATCACCAAACCACTGGAGCAAATCATTGGTCAGATGAAAAAGGCCGAGGCCGGCGATATGCAGGCCGCGGTGGAGATCTCCCATACAAACGAAATCGGTCAGGTCTCTTTCCATTTCAATGCGATGATGAATAGTATTAACACCCTCAATGCCAAGCTCGTTAAGGAGAGGCGGGATGTCGAAACAGCCAACCGTGAACTGCGGGATCTCCATCAATTATTGCGCAACATCCTGGACGCCATGCCGTCCACCATTGTCGGCGTCGATCAAAACGGCATCGTCATGCAGTGGAACCGGGAGGCCGCCCGGAGCACGGGCATCGGACCAGAGGCGGCCCTTGGGAGACCCTTCGTAGCGGTCTTCCCGGACCTGGAGGCGCAGCACTCCGTCATACAAGCGGCTATAGCGAACCGGCAAATCATGAGAGCGGAGAAATTGCACCGATATGTCAATGGAGAATCCCGCATTTGTGACCTGATGGCGTTTCCGCTTGTCGAACACGGAATTTATGGCGCCGTCGTCAGGATTGATGACATTACCGACAGGGTGCAATTTGAAGAAATGTTGATCCAAACCGAGAAGATGGTTTCGGTCGGTGGTCTTGCGGCCGGGATGGCGCACGAAATTAACAATCCATTAGCGGGCATGATGCAGAACGCGAGCGTGCTGAACAACCGCCTGCTCAACGATCACATCCCTGCCAACAGAGCGGCTGCCACGGAAGTTGGCGTGCCTGTGGAGGCCATCGCAGCGTACATGAAGCGGCGGCGGGTGGATCGGGTTCTCGACGATTTGACCGCCTCCGGCCGGCGTCTCTCTCAAGTCGTCAAGAATATGCTGGACTTTGCCCGCAAAAGTGACGGCGTGGCCTCACCGTGCAACCCGGTCGCGTTGGTGGAGGAAGCGCTGCGACTTGCCGAAACGGACTACAACCTGAAGAAACGGTACGATTTCAGGAGCATCAACATCCGCACCGCCTTTGAAGACAATCTGCCCATGGTTCCCTGCGAAGCATCCAAGATACACCAGGTGCTTCTCAACATTTTCAGTAATGGCGCCTATGCCATGCAGAAGAAAAAGGAGCAGACCCCTGAGTATCAGCCAGAATTCGCGATAACGTTGACCACGGAGCCGGTCGCCGCAATGCTGCGCATCGAGATCTCGGACAATGGCCCCGGCATCGACAGCCGGATCAAGCAGCGCATCTTTGAACCGTTTTTCACCACCAAACCGATCGGCACGGGCACCGGACTTGGGTTGTCGGTGTCATACTTCATCATTTTCGACCATCATAATGGCACGATGGATGTGAACTCCGAACCCGGTCTGGGCACAACCTTCATTGTGCGCCTGCCGATCCAGCAGCCGCATTCGGTAACGCCCGCCAAGCTCAAAACCAGTTAGCGTCTCCCACCACGGCTTTCCTCCACCCCGCCGCCGTCGTCTTTTCGGCGTCGAGCAGAGGAGACTTACCTGCACCGCTTTTTCGGCCCGACATCAGTATCCATTGCGGAATGGGCCGGCCGGCGCCCTGCAAGCGAAATTGACAATCATCGCGGCCCTACGCTATCCTGCCCTGAGAATCCCCCGCACAACCGAGTTACGATCCAAATACCGGGCGTCGTCGCCGAGTTCGGCCGCAATGAATTCCGGTGCGGCCGATGGCGACCCATTGCGATCTGTAGGGTCAAACTCCGTGGGGATCACCAGCGTTCATTGCCCATAATGGACGAAAGCGCGGGACCTCCGTCCATCCCCAACCAGAAACGCCAGAGACTCCCCCGGAAGGGTGTACGGCCCTCACAGACAAGCTGCACGGAGCGCGCTGCGCTGCGCCCGCCCATCGCCGTCGAGCCACAACGGATCGGGGGCGATGATCCATCAGCACGAAGATCACCATAGAGAGGGAGGCGAAGATGGCACGCAGCGGCGCGAGGATGAGATGGTGCGGCAAGTGGCAGGTGGTCCTGGCATCAACGGTGGTGATCCTTCTCTACGGCGCCTGCGGCGGTGGCGGTGGGGGGGGCGGCGGTTCATCCGATGGGGTCGATCCCGCCGCCACCGATCCGGTCGACGTCTACACCCATGTAACGGACGGCACCTTCCTGTCGGTGACGACCTCAGATGACACCCAGTTCACCTTCCACGGCAGTCGGGACGAAGCGGGTTATCCCACCGCTGTGGAAACGGTCACCGCCAATGACCCCGACATCGCGGGGGATTTCGTGTTTCGGCTCGATGGCGAGGGGCGTCCGAAAACGATTTTCACACCCGGCGGCGCCACCTTCGACCTGGCTTACGATTCCGCTTCCGAACTCCGTCTGACCGCCGTTTCAGATGCCGGCGCGATCACGGCATCCATGTCCGCTGAACTGGAAACTGACACAAGTGCGTCCGCCGCACTGAACGCTGACCCGGCGCTGCCGGACGATGCACTGACCAGCTTGTATCTGGACACCACCCGCCATCAGGTCCGTTTGACCAAATGCGATCAGCCGGTGACCAATGCCCACATTCGCATGTACATGCATCCCACCGTGGGTCTGCACGGGTATACGGGCCGTCACAGCGGTGACGGCTACTACGATTTCGACATCCCCCTGATCGACATTCCCCCGCCGCCCTACGACACCTTGTGCACGGAAATGGCGCGTAGGATCAATCGCACCTGCGGCACGGAGTTGAGCAAGCCGGTCTTCGATAGCTGGTTGACCGTTAAAAAACCGTGCGATGATCTGGCGGCCATGATCCAACAAAGCTTCGGCTGGGTCGGCAGCGGTGAGAAGAAATCGATCACCGACTATTGCGATGCCACCTTGCGATTGCTGCCGGAGCTGTGCGAGTGGAGCCAAAGAATGGATCTGAAGGCGGTGTGCAAGCAGGGCTACAAACACCACCAGCAGATGTCCGGCGACACTGATTATCAATTCACCCTTGAGATCCATATCCCCGGCGAAGCGGCCTTTGAAACGGATCCGGTGGACTTCCTGCCGGATGTCGCCTCCCTGTGGACGATCGACGCCCCGCCGGATACGAAGGTGTCGCGAATCTGGATCGAGCCGGCCAACCCCAAGGCGCACGAGTGGTACACGGCCAAGGCGTCCATATCTTGCCCGGATGAGAGCGGCACCCTCGTGACCATGACGGTTGAAGGGGAGGGGCTGGGGCGGGAGGGCGAGAACAAAATATCGATCCAAAAAAAGATAGTGGAGAGTGGCGATCCGGAAGACCTGATCATCGAGCTGGATGTGCCGGGAGTGGCGGACGCGCAGAGCGATATCACCGATATCATCACCGTCTTGGGGGAGGCCTATTTGGTTCCGCGCGCTTTCGCGGTTGAGGCGCAAGACGCCGCAGATCCGCAACGGTGGCAGATGTTGGTGGTGCGCAAAGCGGATGACGCCGCGGACGTCGATCCGGATTTCGACGATGACGGGTATATCGGGGTCAACGCGGGCGGCGATGATTGTAACGACAATGATCCCGCCATCCACCCGGGCGCCAGTGAAGTGCCCAACGATGGGATCGATCAGGACTGTGATGGTGCGGATCTAATTCCCGAATATGTGGTCTGGTACACCGACAATGTGCGCTGCTGGGGCGCCCCCTGGCTGAACATCGCCACCCGAGGCGCCTACGATGAGACAGAGTACCGGTGCAACTACCCAGGGGGCGGAATCGATTGCTCCCAGGAGGTTGCGAAGGTGGCCATCCAAGGCGGTTTCGAAACATTTCAGGCCGCCAGTGACTGGATCTGCTCGAAAATCACCGGTGCCCACTACTCTTACTGGTGCGGAGGCGCGCGGGCGCACTGGATTGTGGCGGGCCAGGAGCTCGATTTCAGGTTGGGGAATCTGGGGTGCGGTGATCTGTCCCACGTACCGGATGTTCCCATTCCCGACCCACATCCGGGCAGGTAGATGGGGTCGCGGATCTCAGCCACCGCTGCGGCAGTACCGCCAGCGTGATCCGGTTGCACGCAAGCACCGTTATCCCTTGAAGGCGGTGGCGATGTGGGCCGTTATGCCAAAACGGACAGCCCCGTTTCCGGCGGCGAATTCGCCGAGGGCCGATTCCGCTTCCCTGAGAATCTGATTGATGAGGTCGTCGGGCAGATGGACGCCCATGACCGGCAGCCAGCCGCGCAGTTCCGCCGCCACCATGGTCTCAATGGAGGCAAAGCGCGCCTCGCCGCTGTGCGTCTCGATCGCGATCCGCCGCACACCGCCGGCCTCCAGCAGCGCCCGAAGATCGTGGGACCGCCCCAGCACAAAGGGCGCACGGATCGCATCGCCCGCCGCCTTCCCGGCGATCGCTTCCACGAGGGCCATCTCAGCGGCGTATCCGGGTATATTCTCGATGGCGTCCCACACCGCCACCGCCAGGCATCCCCCGGGTCTCAGGACCCGAAGCATCTCCTCGACCGCGCGCTGGCGGTCTTCAAAGAACATCAGGCCGAATTGACACAGCACGCGGTCGAAGATCTCATTCGGGAAGGGGAGCCGTTCCGCACGCCCCTCGCGCCAGTCAATGGCGGGCGACGCAGCGCCGGCAACCGCCAGCATCCCCGGATTCGGATCCAGCCCGACGACGGCACCCCCCTCCCCCACCCTTGAGAGGGCCGCCTTGGCCAGGATGCCCGTGCCGCAGGCCACATCCAGCACTTGCTGGCCCCCGGCGACCTGCGCTGCGTCTACGACGGTGGAGACCCATTGGCCGAACAGGGCCGGGACAAACAGCGCCTCGTACGCTTTGGCGGCCTCGATGTGATCGGAGATATCGTGAGCATTCATCTGCACCCTCCCTCAATTCTGGACGCAATGACAGGCGGATTCAGGGGTGAAGCGCCGCGGGGGTAGACCCCATTGGACCGCTTGCCTACCGGCGGATGACCGGGCCGGGACGATGAAACGGAATTGTAGTTAAAGGTAAGGATCCATTGGCGCTTTTCCAAGAGGTGGCCGCCGGGGTGACGGCGCTGAAAATCGCCGTACTGCGGTGACCATGGAGCGGCCGGGATCCCCTCCGATCGGGGATATGCCCCAAGCGCAGCGTCTGCATCAACTTACCGGGAAGGATTGGAGAGCTTGAACCGGATTCGCAAGGTGCCCGCCCCATAGTCGGTGGTCGTGATCCGGAAAGCGCCGATCCCCCCTGTCGAAGCGACATGGGGGCCGATGCAGGGACAGGCATCGTACGCTCCGATATGGATAATCCGTAAATCGCCAACCACCTTGGCCGGCAGCTTGCTGGTGTCGTAACGCTTCGCGGCGGTTTCCCGGGACACGAAGGACTCGCGGACGGGCAGGTCGGATTCGATCACCCGGTTGACCCGATCCTGAATCTCCGCGATCTCGGCTGCGGTGAGGGGACGATGGAAGCGATAGTCGCATTTCGATTTCTTCCGACCCAGATGGGCCGAGAAAGAGCGGTCGCAGGCGAACATTGTGACCATGGTCTGGTTGAGGATATGCTCGGCGGAGTGCATCCGCGCATCCGGTTCATGCGTCATCGTGGGATTCTCTCCATCGCTCTGGCAACCCGGGGCCCGTTTACTGCCAGGGCTGTTTCACTGCTTCGCATATAGTAGCACACCTGGCAGGGTGAGGAGGGTCATCACGGCCAGCGCGACGAATCCCAGATCGAACCGCCCGGCCTCGGCCAAAAGGCCGATTCCCAGCGGGACCATGCCCGCACCCAGCAGGTGGGCCACCGGCACCACTACGGAAACGGCCACCGAGCGGGTTTCGGGCCCCGTCACCAGGGCAATCATGGCGAAACACAAGGGAAAGATGCTGACGCTGGCACAGGCCTGCAGGATCAGCGCCACCCACAGCCAGGGATTGGAGAGCCAGACGGTGGCGAAAGTTCCCAGGGCGGCGCACAGGAGGGTGGCGAACATCACCCGCCCCACGCCATAGCGATCGGCCAGCCAGCCACCGGCCAGCGGGACGGCAAATGCCGCCACGCGCGAGAGCGCCAGGACCAGATTGCTCCACCCGGGCGCCAGTTCGCGTTCGAAATTGAGATAGAGCGGCATGACGGCGAAGACACCCTGGTTGAGCCCCATGCCCAGGATGAACAGCGCGGTGATCCACCAAATGGCCGGCCGGCGAACGACCGCCGCCAGGGAGCTGGATTGAGCGGGGCTGCCGCGCCGATCCACGCCCCGCCCCCAGAGGGCATAGCCCAGCGAGAGGAGCAGCGACGCAGCGGCGTAAAGCAGCAGCACCGACCGCCAGGAGCGCCAGGCCAGCACAGCTTCGGCCGCCAAGGGCGCGACGATATAGGCCAGATTGGGCGCCAGCTGATGGAATCCCAGCACCTTGCCCCAGTCCGCCTTGCGCACCAGGGCGGTGAGGGTGGCCACCCCTGAGGGCAGGTAGATGCCCCCGGCCAGCCCCAGGACCATGAGGCTGAGGCGCAGCAGCTGGCGTCCTTGGCTGACGGCGGCCAGCATCAGACAGAGTCCCACGGCCAGGCAGGAGGCGATGATGAGGTTGCGATGGCTGAATCGGGGCGTTAGCAGGATGGATCCGAAGAGACCGGCACCATAACCGGCCGAGATGTAGAGGAAGAGCCCTCCGGCCTGAGCATGATTGAGGCCCAGGTCGCTTTCGATGGCCGGCAGCAGGGGGGCCATTCCCAGACGCGACAGCATGCTGAGAAAGAAGATCGCGGTGAGAAAGGCGATGGGATTGCGTTGTGCCTGCGGGGAGTCGTCATGGGATCGAAGATGTGGCACGACAAATTCTCCCTCCAGCAGGCGGCCGGAAGCGGGGACCCGACGGCTGCCGGATCCCGCCCATGGCAGCGCCTTTGGACGATGATGCCCATGGGCGCGGTTGGCGGCGACCGAGCGCCAATTGACAGCTATCTTCTTTTTTTTCTTATCTTTAGCCAATATGCGCCAGCGAAGGGTCGCAAGGTTGGGCTTGACGCAGGGAACGCCTACCAACTACCATGCGGCGTAATCACACGCAACGCTGGACGGCAGATGCGTCCGTGGTCAATGACCGATGTCGGGAAACCGACCATCTCCGCAGGTCAGAAGCGGGTGCCCGAGATAACGATCCATCCCGATCCCGACTGCCCCTGCGCCCCACCTCACGGGAAGGACGGCACCAACCAATCCGCTTCTGCCGGCTGACGGACACCGCTGGCCAGGTCGGGAGAATTTCTTTTTTTCAGGGGTCATCGACGCGCCTTTCCCCGCCGTGACGGCCTCAATGCCGGTGGATTTTGAAAGCGGTAAGGGCGGTGGTGTCGGGGCGAACCGTTGAGGATGCGAAGGATCGGTCGGGGTGTTTCAATCCCCTGTGCCAACACGCAGCGGAAGGAGGGAGAGGATGAAAGCTTACCGATGGTTATGGTTGACGGGAATCATGATGGTGGCGATGGGGGTGACGGGTGCCTGGGCGGCCGGCAGCAGCGTCACCATCGCCCTGGGGTCCGAACCCACCACCCTGGACCCTCAATTGCGCGAAGACGGCGGCGAACGAGCGGTGAATGACAACATTTACGACACGGTGCTGACGCGCTCCCCCAAGGGGGACCTGATCCCCTCCTTGGCGGTGGCCATGCCCACCCTGGTCGACGCCACCACCTGGGAAGTCAAACTCCGCTCGGGGGTGAGCTTCCACAACGGCGAGAAGATGAACGCCGACGCCGTGGTCCACAGCGTCCAGCGCATCATCGACCCCGAGTTCAACTCCGAACAGATCTCTTTCTTCTCCACCATCACCGGTGCGAAGAAGGTGGATGACCTCACCGTCCATGTGACCACCAAGGGCCCCGATCCCATCCTGCCCTCGCGTCTCTACTGGTTGAAGGTGGTGCCCCCCCAGCATTCCCAGGATGCCAAGTTCGCCGAGATGCCCGTGGGGACCGGCCCCTACCAGATGGTCGGCTGGAAACGCGGCCAGAGCATCGAGCTGAAACGCAACGACACCTACTGGGGCACGAAGCCGCAGATCGAACAGGTCTCCTACCGCTTCGTGGAGGAGCCCGGCACCCGCCTGGCCGGTCTCATGGCAGGGGAGTTCGACCTGATCACCAATCTCCTGCCCGAATTCACCCAGCAGGTGCCCAAGAGCATCCACATTCTGGGTCTGGAACATCCCATCATCATCCTCAACGCCGACAAGGGGGTCACCAAGGATGCCCGCGTGCGTCAGGCCCTCAACTATGCCGTGGACAAGGAAGCATTGGCCAAGGGCCTCTTCGAGGGGTTTGCCCAGGTAGCCGAGGGTCAGCTGCTGAGCCCCTCCTTCTTCGGCTTCAATCCCGAGGTCAAGGCCTATCCCTACGACGTGGCCAAGGCCAAGGAACTGCTCAAGGAAGCCGGGGCGGAGGGGGCCACGGTGGAACTGGTGGGAACCAGCGGGCGCTGGCTCAAGGACCGCGAGTTGGTGGAGGCGGTGGCCGCCTATTGGCAGAAGGCGGGCATCAACGCCAAGGTGCGCATCTTCGAGTTCAACGAGTATCTCAACCGGCTCTTCGACCGCAAGACCCGGGCCGACGGCATCTTCGTGGTGAGCTCCAACGAACTCCTCGATGCCGACAAGAGCTTTTCGGCCTACTACCAGGCCGGCGGCATCGGTTCTTCCAACTCCGATGCCAACCTGGCCACCCTCATCGACGCGGCGCGCAGCGAGACCGATGTCCAGAAACGCGCCAGCCTCTACCACCAGGCCGTAAAACTGGCCCACGATCAGGCCTACTTCGTCTGGCTGCTCAACATTGAGGATGTCTACGGGCTCAGTGAGCGACTCAACTGGCCGGGACGGGTGGACGCCAGGTTGCTGGTGCAGGAAATGATGGTGAAGTAGATTGAGCACCTCACGGTGAAAGCGAAAGTGCGCCCGTGTGCCACTATCGGCACACCGGCACACTGGGATAGCGCTGCATGGGCCGCTTCATTCTCAGAAGAATCATCCAAGGCCTCATCGTCATCTTCGGGGTGACGGTAATCGTCTTCGTGGTGACCCGCATGGTGGGCGATCCGGTCAAAGTGATGCTACCGCTGGAGTCCACCCAGGAGCAGCGCGCCGCCTTTGAGAAGCAGTTGGGCCTGGATCGTCCCATCTATGTGCAATTCTTCGACTTCATGGGGGACATCGCCCGGCTGGACTTCGGCGACAGCCTTTGGCAGCATCGGCCGGCCATGGAGATTGTCTTCGAGAAGCTGCCCCTGACCCTTCTGCTCACCGCGGTGGGCATCGGGCTGGCCTTCCTCATCGCCATCCCCCTGGGCATCGTCGCCGCCCTGAGACCCGGCGGTCTGCTGGACCGCACCACGGTATTCGTCAGCCTCCTGGGGCTCTCGGTGCCCCAGTTCTGGCTGGGCCTGCTCTTCATCGTGATCTTCGCCGTTCAGCTGCGGATCCTGCCCACGTCGGGGGCGGCCACCCCCAAGCACATCATCCTGCCGGCCCTCACCATGGCCCTGCCCGCCCTGGCGCGCCTGGTGATGCTGGTGCGCTCCAGCATGATCGACGAGCTCAACCAGCAATATGTCAAGACCAGCTTCGCCAAAGGATTGCCCTTCGCGCGGGTGGTGGGCGTGCATGCCCTGCGCAATGCCGCGCTGCCGGTAATGACCCTGGTGGGCTGGGAGGTGATCCGCGCCCTGGCCGGCTACTCGGTGGTGGTGGAGACCGTTTTCGCCTGGCCCGGTATCGGCCTCACCGCCATCCAGGCCATTCAGCGTGAAGACCTCATCCTGGTGCAGGCCATTGTCTTCACCGCCGCGATCTCGGTGGTGCTGATCAATATCGCCATGGATTTTCTCTACAAAGTGATCGATCCACGATTGAAGCTCAACTAACAGATGACCCAATCCATCCAACTCGAAACCGCCCTCGCCGACCGCCGCCACGAATGGCTGGCCAAGCTCAGGGAGCTGGGCAGGGAGCTGTGGCGCGACAAGGCCGGCCTCATTGGCGTGGTCCTCATGACGGCCCTGGTGCTCATGGCCCTCGCGGCGCCCTGGATCGCTCCCCACGACCCGGCGGAGCAGGACCTCACCGCCCGTCTGCGGCCGCC
>JASJCL010000142.1 GCA_030066015.1 Desulfosarcinaceae bacterium
CGCGCCGGATCCCACCGACGGAGCATCCTCGCCCGAGCCGGATAGTGGCTCCGAACTGGAACCCGAAGCAATCCTGCCGCCCATGCCGGCCGCGTCGTCGGCCGAAGAGATCGCCAGGATCGCCCCCGGAAAAGCAACGCCACTTGCGAAAGCGACAGCGCCGAAGATCCGTCGAACCGTGCATCTGCCCCGGATTACACTGAACACCGCGTATGCCACTGATGCTGCCGATCGACCGGCCCCCGCACCCGAGGTCGCAACACTGGATGCCGTGCCGCGGCGGGAACTGCTGTTGAGTCCCACCAAGATCGCCAAACAGATCGGTTCCATGTTCACCGCCGAAGCCCTGACCCAAACGCTGGAGCAACTCGAGCAGCAGCTCGATCTGGCCACCTCCGCCAACAATCGACGCGGCCAACTGGCCATCGGAGCGGCCACCGGCCTGGGAGTCTCCGTCTTCGCCGGTTATGTGATTTGGGCGTTCCGGGGCACCTCCCTGATCATGGGAGCCCTCTCGGCCTTGCCCATGTGGCGCTGCTTCGATCCGCTGCCGGTCTTGCTCAAAGATGAAAAGGAGCGGCAGGCGGAATCACAGCAAGACAAGGATGAAGATAAGATCGACAACCTGCTGGGCATCGAAGAGCGCGGCGCGCTTGGAAACAGGGAGGATCGATGACCATGACGCCACCGCGCATCAGTCCAGCCATCCGCATCAGTCTGGGACTCTCCCTCTTCACCTTTACCCTGTTGATGGTCGTGGAGATGCTGGGCTTTCTGCCAGACCCGCAACTGGCGGTCTTGGACGCGCGCAAGAAAACCTGCGAATCGTTGGCGGTGTACGCGTCGCTGGCGATCCAAAGCGGCGATTTGGACGCGATCCAAACCACCATGAATGTATTGAAGGACCGCAATGCGGATATTCTCTCCACGGCCCTGCGCCAGAAAAATGGCCGCATCCTGGCGGTGACCGGCGATCACGACCACCACTGGCAGAATTCGGAAGTAAAAACCTCGACCCTGCAGAACGTGCAGGTGCCCATTTTTCGGGGTGAGGACCGTTGGGGCAGCTTCGAGGTGTGTTTCCAGCCCCTGCACGCCAGCACGCTGCAACGCCTTTGGAACCTGCCCCTCGTGAAAATCATGGCCCTGGTGATGCCCTTGGGCTTTGTCGGTTTTCTCCTCATCATGAAAAAAACGCTGCGCTACCTCGATCCCTCCGCCGTCGTACCGGAGCGGGTCAAGGTCACCCTGGACAGCCTGGTGGAAGGGGTGGTGTTGATGGACAGCAGGGAGAGAATCGTATTGACCAACAAGGCCTTCGAGGAGAACCTCGGCAGAGATCCGTCCGCCATCCTGGGTCGCAAAGCATCGGAGCTGAACCTCCAGCTGCCGCCCTCCTTGGAAGGCACGGAGGCCTTTCCCTGGCAACACGCCATCCGCGAGGGGGCCCGGCAATCGGCCATCCCGCTCTCCGTCAAAGACAAAGATGGCAAACGGCGCACCTTCATGGCCAGCGGGGCGCCCATCATCGATGCCAAAGGCAACACCCGCGGCGCGTTGGCCACCTTTGATGACGTTACCCAGTTGGAGGTCCAGAACTCGAAGCTCCAGTTGATGCTGGGTGAATTGAAAAAGTCGCGCGACGAAGTTCACCGGCAGAATGAGGCCTTGCAGATCCTGGCCACCCAAGACCCACTGACCGGCTGTCTCAACCGCCGCGCCTTTTTCGAACGCTTTGAAGTCGAATTTAACCGCGCCCGGCGCTATCGACACAACCTGGCCTGCATCATGACCGATATCGACCACTTCAAACGTGTCAACGACCAGCATGGTCACCAGGTGGGCGACGAAGTCCTCCAGCAAGTGGCCGCCGTTCTTCGCAGCGCGTTGCGGGACACCGACGTGGTTTGCCGGTACGGCGGAGAAGAGTTCTGTCTCATCCTCACCGAAACGGGTGCTGAAGGGGCTCGCAATACGGCCGAGCGAATCCGTCAAACCGTAGCCAATAAAGCGATCAACGACATCCGTGTCACCCTTAGTCTCGGTGTCGTTTCATTGGAAGATCCGGCGGCCAATCCTTCCGAACTGCTCGGGTTTGCCGACAAAGCCCTCTACCGGGCCAAAAACAGCGGCCGTAATCAGGTGGTCACCTACCAGAAGGAGATCGACGAACGGGTCGCAGAGACCAGTGATGAGAAGGGGCAAACCAAAGCGGCCTCGCAGGCCGGCGGCAAACACATCCCCCGCCACGTGGTCACCGCACTAATGCTGGCCCTGGAGCATCGGGACGCCGCCACGGCCGAACACTCCCGCAAAGTGGGGGAGCTTTGTGCAGCCTTGGCGCGGGACCTCGTGCCCATCAACGAGTGCGACCTGCTGGAGGTCGCCGGGCAGCTCCATGACATCGGCAAACTCGGTGTGCCCGATGCGATCTTGCTCAAACCGGGCCCCCTTACCGAAGCGGAGTGGCAGGTGTTGCAGGCGCACGAGCGCCGCAGCGTGGATGTGATTGCCGCCACCTTCATGTCACCGGAACTGGTCGACATCGTCCGCTACCACAGCCATTGGTACGATGGCAGTTCGTCAGAGGATGCATCCCAACCCAGTGGAGAGGGGCTCTCCCTGGGCGCCAGAATTCTGCACATCGCCAACGCCTTCGATGCCATGACCTCTCAGCGACCCTATCGGGATGCCATGGACACATCGGAAGCGTTCGCCGAACTGCGCCGCTGTGCCGGCACGCAGTTCGATCCCCAGCTGGTCGAGCGCTTCATCCAGATGGTGACCGCCCGTGACGATTCCCGCAGGCCCAACCAATCCGACATCCCCACCGCCGTGAAATTGGAGATCGGTCGTGTCGTCGAGAAACTCCTGGCCGAGGTGAACACGGCGGCCTGGAATGATGTCAAGTTGTCGGCCGAACTACTGGGGTCCCTGGCCGAGAAGCACGACCTGGCGGCGATCGCGGCAGTTGCCCGGGAGATCGAATCGGCGGCCCGCAAAAATCGGGGACAAATTGAGATCATCGAACTGACCTCCAAGCTGCTGGGGGTCTGCGGATCCTTGAAAGCGGAAGACGCTGCGCTAGCGGCACACAGCAAGGCCGCCTAAGGGAAGAAAAGCAGCGAAGAGAATTGGATGCACAGCAGAAAGAAAAGTGTTTTGCGTTAAAAAAGAAGCATTCGTGGACCATCGTCGACCATCGTCGACCATCGTCGACCATTGTCGATCATCGTCGACCATCGTCGTGCCGTCGACGTAGCAAACGACATTTGGCTTCCGCCGTGTTTGCGAGTTGCAGCTGTCACCATTGTTTTCACGTGAGAACCACCTGTGGCGGAGAGTGACCAGTGAGAGTACCCGCGAAAAAGAGGAAAACGCCAAGCGCCTCCATCGGCGTCCTGTTCGAGCCCCTCGAACCCCGTCTGTTGCTGTCGGGCACCTGGGGCACCGGTGCAGAGGATTCCGGCGGGGCTGGGGCATCGCCGGTTGCCGACGGTTTGGGGCCGCACCCCGCGGCGCTGCAGGCCGATATCGGTCAAATCGATCGCGAGTCCCAAGCAAACCATCGGCCGCAGACGCACGGCCGTGTGGATCTGCTGGCCGAGGCCCCGGTCCTCGCTACAGCGTCCCAGGCAAGTATGCCGATTGCGGATGAGAACAGCGCACCACAGGTGCAATCGTCGGCGGTCGCCTCACGGGAAGTGGTCTTTGTGGATACCGGCATCGACGACTATGCCCGTCTGGTGCAGGATGTGCTGGCCAGTGCCGACGACACCCGCAACATGGACGTCATCTTGCTGAATGCCGATGGCGACGGCATCGACCAGGTCAGCCAAGCACTGGCCAGCCGCCAGGACCTGGCTGCGATCCATTTTCTCACCCACGGGGACGCTGAGGGGATCGCCCTGGGATCCACCCGGCTGAATGGCGAGAGCGTTCAGGCCCATGCAGCGGATATTGCCGGCTGGAAGGCGGCCCTGGCGCCCCAAGGCGACATTCTCTTTTACGGCTGCGAGCTGGCTTCCGGCGAAGAGGGACGGACGCTGCTGACAAAAATTGGCGCTTTGTCCGATGCCGATGTGGCGGCCAGCGACGACCTAACGGGTAGTAAAACTCTGGGCGGCGACTGGGATCTGGAATACCGGCAGGGTAGTGTGGAGACCGGTGCCGCCGTATCGACCAGTAAACAGGCCCGCTGGAGCGGTGTGCTGGCGCAAGTCACCGTCGACACCGTTAACGACCTGGCCGATGGCGGCGACACGACGAGTATTGCCAGTTTGATCGCCACCCCGGGCACCGACGGGATCTCCCTGCGGGAAGCCATCATTGCGACCAACAACGAATCTGGCCAAGCGGACGAGATTATTCTGCCATCTGGCCACTACATTTTATCTCTGGGGCCGGCGGGTGATGAAAATGCGGCCAGTGGGGATCTCGATATCACAGACGCCCTCACCATAACGGGTGCCGATGCATCGACCACCATCATCGATGCCAACGGCCTGGATCGCGTATTTCATCTCAATGCCAGTGCGGCCAACCTCACCCTGACCGATCTCACCATCCAGGGGGGGGATACCACTGCTGAGGGCGGCGGTATTTATGTGGAGGACGGTTCAGCCCAGTTGATTGCTTCGCGCGTCATCGTCACCGGCAATCTCGCCGGCAATGGCGGGGGCATTTACAACCGTGGCACGATCACCCTCACCGATGTGGTCATCTCGGACAACGGGTACGCCGGTACCTTCGAAGGTGGCGGACTCCATAACAAAGAGGATGCGACGCTCACCAACGTCACCCTCAGCGGCAACCGGTCCGATCGAGGGGGCGGCATTCACAACGACAACACCGCCACCAGCCTCTCTTTGACCAATGTGACCATCAGCGGAAACACGGCGGCGGACACCGGTGGCGGGCTTTACAACCAGAACCCGGCCACCTTAGATAACGTCACCGTCACCCTGAATACTGCCAGTACGGCAGCGGGGATCTTCAACGAGGGTGCTGCGACAGAGATCGATATCCGCAATACCATCGTTGCCGGCAATCTAACCGCTGCTGACGTTGCCGGCAGTTTTAATTCCCTCGGCTACAATCTCATCGGAGACAGGGGAACTGTCACCGACTTTGTCCAGACGGGTGATCAGGCTGGGACCAGCGGTAGCCCTATCGACCCAATACTGGCAGCGTTGGGGGACAATGGCGGATTCACAATGACCCATCTACCACTGGGCGGCAGTCCGGTGGTGGATGCGGGAACGGCCACGGGCCCTCCGGTGGTCGACCAACGCGGAATTTCCCGGCCGCTGGATGGCGACGGTGACACCACAGCTGCCGTGGACATTGGCGCCATCGAGGTCGAGCCGGATGCGCTCGTCCATGCCCCGGATCTGGGCAATCCACAGGAGACCTCTGCTGAAACCCGCGGCAGCCATCAGGCCGTGGCCATGGATGTCAATGGTAACTACGTCGTGGTCTGGTCCAGCCTTAACGAGGATGGATCCGGATGGGGGGTGTTTGGACAGCGTTTTGACGTCGCAGGCACGGCGGTCGGCAGCAAATTCCAGGTGAACGACACGCTGACTGACACCGACAATCAACGCTGGGCCACAGTGGCCATGGACGCCGCTGGCAACTTTGTGGTGACCTGGACTTCTGACAACCAGGATAGCAACATCCAAAGCGTCTATGCCCGGGGCTTTAATGCCGACGCGACCGAAGCCTTCGCCGAGTTCAAGGTGAATACCCACGACGTCTCAAATTTAGATGAGCAACGCAATCCGTCCGTTGCCATGGCCGCCGATGGTCGTTTCGTGATTGCCTGGGAGGGAGCAGGTCCGGGCGACAGCCACGGCATCTTCTTTCGCCGTTTCAATGCCGACGGAACGGCGCGGGATGCCGTCGACCAGCCGGCCAGTGGCACCGACCGCGGCACAGAGGCCACACCAGCCGTGGCTATCAATGACTCCGGAGATTTTGCCATCGCCTGGCAAGTGGGTAGCCATATTTATGCTCGCTCTTTTGGCGATGATGGACTGCCATTATGGGGAGAGGTCTGGGTCGATACCCTTTCTAGCTCAGGAACCGTTCCCGACCTGGCTATCGATGCCACCGGGCGTGTCACCGTGGTTTATAGAAGCAATAACCTTCTTCACGATGGCATCTGGAAGAAAACGTTCGCCAGTGACGGCACGCCAGGCGCTCCCATACAGGTCGATCAAAATTCTATCCAGGACAGCACCCATCCTTCCATCACCATGGATTCGGCAGGAAACTACCTCATTGTATATGAGGGGTCTGGTGACGGTGATGGTCTAGGTGTCTTCGCCCGCAAGTACGATGCCAGCGGTACACCTCTGACCGATGAGTTCCAGATCAATCAAACTGCCACGGGTCTCCAGCACATGGCATCGGCAGCAATGTTTGACAGCGACAGCTTCGTAGTGGTCTGGAGTGGCGAGGGGCCGGATGAAACCAGTGGCGTCTTTACGAGACGATTCGGTACGATGACCGGTACCAACGACGCGCCCACGGCCAGCGGCGTGCCCACGGACGTAAGCGTGACCGAAGATGCGGCCAGCGACTTTGACCTGTCGGGGGTCAGCTTTGCCGATGTGGACGGCGACAGCTTGACCGTCAC
>JASJCL010000143.1 GCA_030066015.1 Desulfosarcinaceae bacterium
ACAGACCCGCGACGACGCCGTGGGAGAGGCCTATGACAAAGTGGCCAAGATGATGGGGCTGGGATATCCCGGCGGCCGTGTGATCGATGAACTGGCCGCCCAGGGGGATCCCCTGCGGGTCCGCTTTCCCCGCGTCTACCTGGACAAGCGTGCCTTCGACTTCAGCTTCAGCGGCATCAAGACCGCCGTCAACCGCCATCTTCAATCCCACCCCGACTGCCTGCCCGACGAGGCCGCCCATGTGGCTGCCGGCTTTCAAGCCGCCGTGGTGGAGGTGCTTACCTATAAGCTCATCCAGGCCGCCCGCCTGCGGCAGTGCGCCCACATCGCCATTGTCGGCGGCGTGGCCGCCAACCAGGGGCTGCGCGACAGCGTTCGTGCCGCCGCCGCCGAGGCCGGCATCCAGGTCCACATTCCCGCCATCGCGCTCTGCGGCGACAATGCCGCCATGATCGCCGCGGCGGGCTACCATTGCCTCCGCGCGGGCATGCGGACCGACCTGGGTGCCGATGTGTACTCGCGGGTGCCGATCGGCGGCTTTTCGGCGGCGCCATGAGGGGCGCCGCCATTACTGCCTGATCGGCACATCCCCAGCCATTTCACCGAGAAATCGCTGCTTGAGGGCCAAAATGCGCTGGACGCTCTTCTTGTGTTCTTCTGTTCGACTACTCTTCTCTATCGCCCGCTTCAAATGGCCAAGGGCCTGATCGCGGCGGGGACCACTGTGGCAGATGAGGGCGATGTCCACATCGGCGTGAACGATGCGCGCCAGCAGCATCTCGTCGGGGTAGTGTCGCACAATGGCCCCCATGTCCAGGTCGTCGGTGACGGTGACGCCGGTATACCCCATTTGCCGTCGCAGAAGGTCCACCACCACCCGCCGCGACAGGCTGGCCGGCCACTTTGGATCGATGCGGGTGTAGCGGATGTGGGCCAGCATGCAGGCGGCCACTTCGGCCCGGATGGCGGCCGCAAAGGGCGCTCCATCGATCCTTACGAGTGTATCTGGGTCGGTATCCAGGTCGGGCCTGTCCAGGTGGGAGTCGAGGGTGGTGCGGCCGATGCCGGGGAAGTGCTTGGCGACGGCCATGATACCGCGCTGCTGGAGGCCGTCGATCACAGCGACGCCCATGGGGGTCACTGTCTCGGGATCGGAACCGAAGGCGCGGGTGCGCATGACGCTCTCCACCGAGGGGACGTTCAGATCGAGGACCGGCGCCATATCCATGTTGATCCCGATGGGGCTGAGAACGTCGGCCACCAGACGGGCGAACGCATCGGCATCCGCCAACCCCGCCATCTCCGCAGCCCCCATGAAATGGGGAAAGGCGGGGGGCCGCAGACGGGCCACCGGCCCCCCCTCCTGGTCCACGGCAATCATCAGCGGCGGCAGGCCCTCGTCGGCCGCGCACTTTTGGGCGTCGGCGCAGAGGGCCTGGACCTGCGCCGGTGTCTCGATGTTGGCGGCAAAGAGAATCAGTCCGCCGACGCGCAACTGGCCAATGCAGAAGGCGATGTCATCGTTCCAGGCGGTGCCGTCAAACCCTACCATGAGCCGCTGACCGATGAGGCGGGCGGCTGCCGGGTCCACTTTACCCATGCTTTATCTCCCTGTCCGGGGGGCTACTTGCTTTTGCGTCGCAATTGATATTTGCGCACCGCTTTGTTGTGATCGTTTATGTTGGTGGAAAACTGGTGGGTCGTGTCCTTGCGCGAGACGAAGTAGAGATAGTCGCTTTGCGCCGGATAGAGCGCGGCCTCGATGGCCTTGGCGCCCGGACTGGCGATGGGTCCGGGGGGAAGCCCTTTGATTTTGTAGGTGTTGTACGGCGTTCGGGTGCGCAGGTGCTTGCGCGTGAGGTTACCGTCAAAGTCCTTGATGCCGTAAATCACCGTGGGGTCGGTCTCCAGCCGCATGCCGCGTTTGAGCCGATTGTGAAAGACGCTGCTGATCAGGGGGCGTTCTGCGGGATCGCCGGTCTCCTTTTCGATGATGGAGGCCAGGGTGACCACCTCGTGGACACTCATTTTGAGCGCCTCGGCACGCTCCCGCCACTCGGCTGAGAACTGGTCCCGGAAGCGTTTCACCATGCTGGTGGCGATGACGCCGTGGTCGGCCTCTTCGGGGAAGAGGTAGGTATCCGGGAAGAGATAGCCCTCCAGGGTCTCGGCGCTCAATCCAAAGCTTTTCACCACCTTCGGGTCGCTGACCATTTCCAGGAAACCATCGGCGTCCCCGAAACCTGCTGCCGCTACGGCATCGGCGATCTGTTTGAGGGTGTATCCTTCGGGGATGGTGAGGCGATGGAGATGCTCGCGTCCGCTCACCAAAACGGCCAGCAGCGCCTCCGGACTCTGGTTGGGCGCGATGCGGTAGTTGCCCGCTTTGAGCTGTTTGTCCAGACCGCGCAGTCGGGCGAGGAGTTTGAACCGCCGGGGGTGGCGCACCAGCCCCTGTTCGACGAGCAGATCGCAGGCGGCCTGGAATCCCGTCCCAGGGGGGATTCGCACGGCGCGCGGGGTGGTATCGGCGCTGATCGGCGTACGGGCGTACCGCTGCAGATCGGTCCAGAAATATGCGACGCCGGCTGCGGCCAGGAATATCAGGACGAGGCTTGCCACGAGGGTGCGTAAGAGCGCACGTTTGACCAATGCTTGGGCTCCAATCACGGGGACGGGCGTGAGCTTGCGAATTCGAGCGGACCGATTTACATATTAGGGAGCACTGATATTACGCCGGTCGGCGCGACCCGGGTCGGCCCACCGGCTGCCCCATTGACACCGGGGGGCAAGTGTGTCAGTGCGTTGACCCCATTATCGGCCAGGCTGTGGCGGAGTTGAATTCGGGCGGTTCACGCGGGTCTGGCTGAGGAGAGATATGCCATAGGCGGCCGGCTTTGAAAAGAGCGGTCCCTGGCTGCATCGAGGCGTGCCCGTCCCAATAATGCCCACCAAGGGGAACCATTATGAAACCGACGCCGCGGGAAGCAGAACCCTACAACGGATTTGAGCAAGGTCCCATCCGGCCGCCCAGTGAAGCCAACAGCTTGCTGATCCGCGTCACGCGCAACTGCCCCTGGAACCACTGCACCTTTTGCCCGGTCTACAAGAAGCGCCGTTTCTCACTGCGGCCCAAGGCGCACGTCATTGAAGATATCGAAGCCGTCTATCGCCACGTGACCGCCCTCCAGTCCCTGGCGGACGACGGTGGCCGGATCCTGCAGCAGGACCTCAACACCTACATGGGATCCCTCTCCCGGCAAGACCACGCCCCCTTCCAGGCCGCCGTCCAGTGGTATAGCGCCGGGATGCGATCCATTTTCCTGCAGGACGCCAACAGCCTGATCATCAAACCCGCCGATCTGATCGAGATTCTCGAGCACCTGCAGCGGCGCTTCCCCTCGGTGGAACGGATCACCTCCTACGCCCGCTCTCATACCATCGCCCGCATCAGCGACGACAACCTGGCCGCCATGCGGCGGGCGGGGCTGGACCGCATTCATATCGGTCTCGAATCGGGATCGGATGTCGTTCTCAAAATGGTCCGCAAGGGCGCCGACAAGGCGACTCAGATACGGGCGGGGCTGAAGGTCAAGCGGGCCGGCATGCAGCTCTCGGAGTACCTCATGCCGGGGCTGGGCGGACGTCGGCACAGCGAACTGCACGCCACCGAGAGCGCGGACGCCCTTAACCAGATCGATCCCGACTTCATCCGGCTGCGCACGCTGGCCCTTCCCGGGCGCACCCCTCTGGCCGAAGCCCACCGCCAGGGGCGCTTCGAAAAGTGCAGTGACGTGGAGATGGCGGCTGAACTGCGGCTGTTCATTGCCTCTCTGAGTGGCATCACCAGCCAGATCAAGAGCGATCACATCCTCAACCTCTTTGAGGAGATCGACGGGCGCCTGCCCGAGGACAAGCCCGGCCTCCTGGAGGTGCTGGATCGCTTCCTGGCCATGCCCCGCGAATCTCAGATGCGCTATCAGGTGGGCCGCCGCATGGGAATCTTCCGCCGGCTGAGCGATATGGCGTCACCGCGCCGTGTCGAGCGGGTGGATGACTTCTGTCGTCAACACGACATCACGGTGGACAATGTGGATGAGATGGTCGACGAGTTGATGAAGCGGTTTATCTGAGATCGCGCCAGTGTGTCGACCAGCGTCACGAAATGATTCTTGGCAGGCAACGGCTGCAAGTGCTGGCGCGCAGCTTGCATCTTACGCCTGCCATGGGCGATCGTCATCATCTCCAGCGGTGCGCCATTCGGGGTTTCCAAGGTGGCGTGAGGTAAAAAAGGTCCCCAAGGCCCCAGCAGCGCACAATAGGGTTGACAGCAGTGAACAAACACATTAAGAGGCCACACCTTTGACGTGAGACCGCAACTTCATTTGAGTGAGCTCGCACCCATCGGGGCGCAGCATCCTTACATGGTATCACACTTCATCATACCGCCGCACAGCCGGCTCATCACGTCGCCCCAGCGGGCGATCCGTCTCCATCTCCATACCATCATCGATAACCAGCGGGCTGGCGCCCGTGGCGATCTCCACTGCCGACGCAGCACCGCGCCATTTGTTTGGCGTCACTCACAACTGTCACATTAATGGGGGAGCCATATGGCCAAACCGAAACTCAAAGAGCATCGCATCAACCGGGACTGGTGCAAGGGCTGCGGGATCTGCGTGGCCTTTTGCCCGAAGCAGGTGCTCGAGCTCGATGAAAAGGACAAGGCCGTGGCGGCCAGACCGGGGGACTGCATCGCCTGCAAATTGTGCGAACTGCGCTGCCCCGATTTGGCCATTGAAATCATCACCGAAGCGGAGGAGAAGGACGCACCATGAGCCGAGCAGTGAAGTTCGTTCAAGGCAACGAGGCCTGCGTTGAGGGTGCACTTTACGCCCAGCTGGATTTCTTCGCCGGTTACCCCATCACGCCGTCCACCGAGGTGGCCGAGCACCTGGCCAAGCGGCTGCCCCAGAAGGGCGGCAAGTTTATCCAGATGGAGGACGAGATCGCCTCCATGTGCGCCATCATCGGGGCCTCGCTCACCGGGCACAAGGTGATGACGGCCACCAGCGGCCCGGGCTTCTCATTGATGCAGGAGGCCCTCGGCTACGCCATCATGGCCGAGATACCGGCCGTGATCGTCAACGTCCAGCGGGGCGGCCCCTCCACCGGCATCCCCACCCACGTGAGCCAGGGGGACGTGAACCAGGCGCGCTGGGGCACCCACGGCGACCACAGCATCGTGGCCCTCACCGCCTCCAATCACCAGGATGTCTTCACCATGACGGTGGAGGCGTTCAACATCGCCGAGACCTATCGAACCCCCGTTGTACTCCTCTTCGACGAGGTGGTCGGCCACATGCGCGAACGCCTCGAGATCCCCGAGCCCGGCGAGCTGCACCTGGTGGAGCGTCTGCGCACCGCGGTGAAGCAGGGCGTCGACTACCACCCCTATCTGCCCCGTGAGGATGGCCGCCTGCCCATGAGCGACTTCGGGGACGTCCATCGCTACAACGTCACCGGCCTGGCCCACGACATGTGGGGCTTTCCCTCCGACAACCCCGGCGTGGTCCATGGTCTGCTGCGCCACCTGGTGGACAAAATCGAGAACAATGTCAATCAGATGGCCCACTACAAAGAGTTCTACACGGAAGATGCCGAAACCATGCTCATCTCCTATGGATCCGCGGCGCGTTCGGCGCTCCATGTGGTGGAGCACCTGCGGGGCAAGGGCGAGCGGGTGGGCCTGCTGGAGCTGCAGACCCTCTGGCCATTCCCCAAATCCGTGGTGCGCGAACGCTGTTCCCAGGCCAAGTACACCGTGGTGGTGGAGATGAACATGGGGCAGATCTGCCAGGCTGTGCAGTCCGCCGTGGATCTGCCCGAAACCGTTTTCCTGGCCAACCGCATCGACGGGGCCTTCATCACGCCCACCGACATCCGCAAACTGCTGCGGGTGATCCAGGGCAGGGGGGTATAAGCCAATGGCCATCAAAGATTACATCCGGGAACGCTTTTTTCCCCACATCTGGTGCCAGGGCTGCGGCCACGGCATCGTCCTTAACAACCTGTTGCGGGCGGTGGAAAAGCTCGGCATGAGCAAGAACGAGATCGTCATGGCCTCGGGGATCGGCTGCTCATCGCGCATCAGCGGCTACGTGGACTTCCACACCCTGCACACCATCCACGGCCGTGCATTGGCCTTTGCCACCGGCGTCAAGCTGAGCAAACCCGAGCTCAACGTCATCGTGCCCATGGGCGACGGCGACGCCCTGTCCATCGGCGGCAACCATTTTATCCACGCCGCCCGGCGCAACATCGACATCACCGCCATCATCATGAACAACCGCATCTACGGGATGACGGGCGGGCAGTACTCGCCGCTCTCCGGCGAGGGCACCTTCGCCACCACGGCCCCGTACAGCAACATCGACCAGGACTTTGACGTGGTGGAGCTGGCCACCGCCGCCGGGGCCACCTTCGTGGCACGCACCACCGCCTTCCACGTGCATGAGATCCAGAAACTGATCCGCCAGGCCATCCTCCACGAGGGCTTCTCGGTGGTGGAGGTGCTCAGCCAGTGCCCCACCTACTTCGGGCGCAAGAACAAGCTGGGCGGAGCGGTGGAGATGATGACCCAGCTCAAGGAGAACACCACCCCCATCGGCTCCAAGGCCAAGCAGGCCAATCCCGAGTTGATCGAGCGGGGCATCTTCGTCCAGAAGGAC
>JASJCL010000062.1 GCA_030066015.1 Desulfosarcinaceae bacterium
TCAAGCAACAGCGCACTCTATTGGGGAATGTCTGCAGTGTCAAGGGGTTTCCCGGTGGTCCGGCCCCCTTGCCAACTCGCTATCCCTTGCCCTCGAACGGCCACCGGAGATATGGTATACGGACGGTCGCAGGTCGAAAAGCGGGCCTGTATGCATCGTCTCCATACCAACCGAAACCACGAGCAAAGGACACCAAAATCGATGCCACCTGTTACCAGCGGTCTGGAAAATTTTGTCAATGCCCCCCCGCCGTATATCGCCGGACAGCGCCTGGGGCTGCTCTGCAATCCCGCTTCGGTGGACAGCCGCTTGCGCCACGCGCGGCATCGAATTCACGCCGTGGCGGGTGAGCGCCTGACCGCCCTCTACTCGCCCCAACACGGTTTTTTCGCCGAGAAGCAGGACAATATGATCGAGTCCGCCCATCGCCAGGATCCAGCACTGGGGCTGCCGATTTTCAGCCTTTATGGCGAGACGCGCATTCCCACAGAGGAGATGTTGGCCCCCATCGACATTCTCCTTGTGGATCTCCAAGATGTGGGCACGCGGGTCTACACCTTTATTTATACACTCAGCTACTGCCTGGAAGCTTGTGCGCGACTGGGTAAAATGGTGGTGGTGCTCGATCGCCCCAACCCCATCGGCGGCGTTCTGGTGGAGGGCAACTGCCTCAACCCCGACTACCGCTCCTTTGTGGGGCGCTACCCCATCCCCATGCGGCACGGATTGACCATCGGAGAGATCGCCCGTCTCTTCAACCATTGCGGCGACATCCAATGCGATCTCGAGGTGGTTCCCATGCAGGGCTGGTCCCGCGAGATGCTGTTCGAGGCGACAGGTCTGCCGTGGGTAGCCCCCTCCCCCAACCTGCCAACCCCCCGCTCGGCCCTCGTTTACCCGGGCCAAGTGATCTGGGAAGGCACCAACGTCTCCGAAGGTCGCGGCACCACCCAACCCTTTGAATTGTTCGGCGCGCCATTTCTGGATCCAGATGCGATTTTGGAACGGATGGATGCTGCCGACCTCATGGGCGTGGTGCTGCGTCCCATCGAGTTTGAGCCTACCGCCCATAAATGGGCCGGTCAGGGCTGCCGTGGTTTTCAACTGCACGTGACCGATCCCGCGTCGTACCGACCCTATCGCACCAGTCTGCGCCTGCTGCAGATTATCAGCACGCTGTACCCGGAAGCGTTCGCTTGGAAGCAGCCGCCCTACGAGTACGAATTCGAAAAGCGACCCATCGATTTGATTTTAGGGGACCGGCAGCTGCGCCGGGCTCTCGTGGAAGAGATGCCACTGGCCCAGTTGGAGGCGGAGTGGACGCAGGGGTTGCGCTCCTACAGCCGGCAGATTGAAGAGAACCGCATTTACGCACCGCCAGGATAGGGCTGATCGGGGAGATGGGGCTCGGCTTGCCGAGGTCGGCGGGTGGTGCAAAAGAAAAGCCCCGCGCGGGCATATCACCGAACGGGGCTTAAACTGAAGCTGAAATGGATTACGCTTTTTCGGCTTTCAGCGTCTCAATCTCTTTCTTTAGATCGCTGATCTCCTGCTGATACTTCTCAGAGTCGTCGGCCCCGGCATCCTCACTGACACCTTCATCTTTTTTCCAGGTGTCCTTGAGCTCATCAAAACCGAGATACAGTGCAAGGCCGCCACCCAGCAGCAAAGATACAGGAATCGCCCCGGCAAGCAGTTGCAAAAACGCTTTAAACCAGATTGCCAGGCCGATGAGACCCAGTACAGATGCTACTGCCCCACCAATTAGCGTTTTCATAGAGTATCATCCTCCTTTGGTTAATGACCAGTTCTTGAGTTACGATGATTTTGGCAAAGTGAAAAGGTTGGTTTCTGCAGGAAATTTAAGGTTTATTCGATAGCATAGGCGAATTTGGAGCGCAAGCCTAAAATTCCCCCCGCACCCGGTGCTGCTAACGTTGCGACGGCCTGCGTGGTTGGGCCCCTATCCCAGCCGCTCTTCATCCGGCGGCGGGTCGGGACCAGGCCTTGAGTGGCCGAATGATCATTGACGCCTGCCGCTGGGCGGAAGCGCGTTTTGATATTTACAAAACTTCCCACAATTTGGTAACTGTGAGTGTCGGCATTCCGGAACCGGCCTTCACGACGTCCCCGCTATTGATCTGGGAAACCGACCGCTCTTCAGGAAAACCGGCGCAGGTGGATGCACAAGGGCCCTGCTGTCGTCGCTTCGCCGGATGCCGAAAATCCGCGTCCCCAGCAAATCGCTTATGACAACTCCCGGAATACTTCCAGAGGCACAACGCCGATGTCCCGATGAGGATCGCCCTATAAGTGGACGGGGAGATCACGTGGAACGCGTCACCTGAACAACCGACCTCACGGCGGCCCTTCTTGTCATCGCAAGGTGGTCTTTCCCGGCAGGCGTCGTGTGGGCTGTCCATGAAACTCCAGCACATATGAACCCGACGTTGAAATGATGCCTTCAAATTCTCGCAGTGTAAAGCAAATAATCCGCACCAATGTCAGCCGCCTTTTGCGGGGCAGCCACAACCATTTCAGCCTTCAACTGCCAGCTCACACGGGGTGGGTTTCCACCTGGATCCGACGACGGTTTTTTTCCGGTGTTGTCATCAAGCCGGATCAGCTCGAAGTGGTCCGCCAACTTCCACAGGACGCCCTGCTCGTATACGCCACCAAATACAAAAGCAAGTTCGACTTCCTTTTTTATCACACCCGTTATGGCCAGTTGCGACTGCCGACACCGGAGATCGGTCTGGGCTATGCGGTGTGGGCCTGGCAGCCGCTAATTCGGATTATCAGAATCTTGGTGGCCGGACTGGACCACCTCGTGTTGAATCGCAAACTGCGCGACCCGTACCGCAGTGGCCATATTCGCTCCGAGTTGGAAGGCGGCAAGGCCGCCTTCGTCTCACTGGTGGAGGAGAAGGGGTTCTATCGGCGTTTCGTGAAATCCAAGGGCGATCCCATCCAATACCTGCTGGAGGTTCAGAAAGAGATCGACCGCCCGATCTACATCATCCCCCACCTGATGTTTTTCGGCAAGCGACCATTGCCATCCATCCCCAGCCTCATCGATCTGATATTCGGTAGTGAACAGCGACCAGGACGTTTGCGCCGTCTGGTGACCCTGTTCCGCTCGCCAGGGAAGGTCTTCGTGGAGCTGTCCAGCCCCCTCAACCTGAAGCGCTTCATCGAGCACCCCGACAACCTGGGACGCAGTCTGGAGTATCAATCCCTGCGCCTGCGCCGGCTGCTCCTGCGTCAGTTCAACCGTCACCGTCAGAGCATCACCGGACCGGTGCTCAAAACCAGCGAGGAACTGAAAGAGAGTATCTTGGCCGGCGACCGACTGCGGGCCTTCATGGAGCAGTATGCCCAGAACCGGAAGGAGCCGATCTATAAGGTGCGCAAGGAGGCCGACGGTTATCTGGACGAAATCGCCGCTGCTTACAAACCGCTGATGATCCGCATTCTGGACGTGGCCGTGGGCTGGATCACACGCACCATGTTCGACGGCGCCGTCGTCGATCAAAAGGGCTTGGCCAGGTTGAAAGCCATGTCCCAGCGCGGCCCGTTGGTGCTGGTTCCCTGCCACAAGAGCCACATCGACTATCTCATTCTCAGCTATGTGCTCTACCACAACAACATGGCCTGCCCCCTGATCGCGGCCGGCAAGAATCTGAGCTTCTGGCCGTTGGGTCCCATCTTCCGATCCGGCGGCGCCTTTTTCATCCGGCGCACCTTCCGTGGAGCCGTGCTCTACTCGCGCGTCTTCGGCGAGTATATCTACAAACTGCTGGAGGAAGGTTACAATATCGAGCAGTTCATCGAAGGCGGCCGCAGCCGCACCGGTAAGCTGCTCATGCCCAAGCTGGGTCTGCTCTCAATTCTCGTGAACGCCTACAAAACCGGCGCCTGCGAGGATATGATCATCGCACCGGTGTATATCGGCTACGACCGCGTTATCGAGGAGCACGCCTATCTGCACGAAGTGGAGGGCGGCAAAAAAGAGCCCGAGAATCTCAAACAGGTGGTTCGTGCCCGTAAATTTCTGAAAAAACGGTATGGCAAGATCTATATCAATTTCTCCAACCCTATCTCCATGAACGATCTGCTGGAATCCTTCGATAGCCCGCTCGTCGACATGCCCTCCAAGGATCAAAACGCCCTCATCCGCAATCTGGGCTGGCGGGTCATCAACGCCATCGATCGCGTGACGGTGGTCACGCCCCACTCTCTGGTGGCGGCCGCCATCCTGAACGCCCCCGCCCAACGTTTTTCCCTGGACGACATCCTGTCCATCGTCGACACCTATCTCCACGTCCTGGTATCCCAGAAGGCGCGACTGGCGGACACCCTGGCCAATGATCAGCCCCATGCCATTCGCCACGCCTTTGACACGTTCATTCAGCGCAAATTCATCGAACGGGTCTCGGACGACAAGAACGCGCCCCTGGAGGAGGCCGTCTTCGCGACGGTGGAGAGCAGACGGACCCTGCTGGAGTACTACAAGAACAATAGTATCGGCTATTTCGTGCCCGCCATCCTGGTGGCCACGGCGATCCTTGAGCGCGACGCCTTTCAGTTCACCGCCACGGATCTGCACACCCACTACACCTTTTCACAAGATTTTTTCAAATATGAGTTCGCCTTCAACATCGACCGTGGCAACGAGTACTTCGTCCGCAAGGTGATCAAAACCTTCATCGACGACGCCATCCTCATGCCCCACCAGACCCTTCCCGACACCTACAACCTCACCTCGGTCGGCTACCGCAAGGTCAAGTTGTTCGCCGACTATCTGAAACCCTACTTTGAAGCCTACTGGGTGGTGCTCAATTACTTCAAGCGCTATCCCCGCAACGCCATGGACTCCAAGGAGCGGCTGAAAAAGATCCAGGCCATGGGCAATCGCATGTACAAGCGCAAGGAGATCGAGCGGGCAGAGGCCCTGAACAAAATCAATTTCAACAACGGCATCGAATTCTTCACCACCCACAAGGTGAAGGGCAGTGAAGATGAGGCGCAACTGGCCCGTTACGAAAACTTGATTCAAAGCCATCTGCAACTGCTGCAATCATGAAGGCACTCATACTGGCTGCCGGATTGGGAACCCGCCTGCGCCCTTACACCCTCGCCCTGCCCAAGCCTCTCTTTCCCGTGGGCGGCGCCCCGCTCTTGGCACGGCACATCACCACCCTGATTCAGGCCGGTGCCACCAGCGTTGCGGTCAACACCCACCACCTGCACGACCAGATCGATGCCTTTATAAAGGAAACGGACTGGGGCGTGCCGGTTCTTGTGAGCCACGAATCCGAGATCCTGGGGACCGGCGGAGCGATGAAACGCTTGGTCGACGTCTGGGATGCAGCCCCTTTTCTGGTGATCAACGCCGATGTGGTCTGCGACCTGGATCTAAAAACCCTCTACCAGGCACACCTGAACGGCCCGGCCTTGGCCACCCTGGTCATGCACGATCATGCGGCGTTCAACAGCGTGGCGGTTGACGACGCCGGCCGTATTCGCATGATGCCGCCCCGCGCCCTGACGGCGCCGCCGGCCGAGACACGTCTGATGGCCTTCACCGGCGTCCACGTCGTCGACCCCAAGGTATTGTCGGTCATTCCTGATGGCCGCTTCTACAGCATCATCGATGCCTACCAGGAGCTTCTCGATCGGGGCGAACGGCTCGCCGCCTTTCTGCCATCGGGTGACGCGACCAAGGCCGATACCTTCTATTGGCGCGACATCGGTACGCCGGACCAGTACCGCCGGACAGCATATGAACAGCTTCTACCCCAGGCCCTCGCCGCCGCCTTCGGAGAAGGCACTTACGCCGCTGCGACGACAAAGCGAACGCCGTTGGCGGGGGATGGCTCCGATCGCCGCTGGTACCGTCTGGCGACCGCCGGCCGCTTTCTGATCCTGGCCGACCATGGTCTGCGGGAGCAGGAACCACCGGCAGAAGCCGACGCCTATACCCAGATAGGCCGCCATCTGTTTCGCCGGGGTGTGGCGGTCCCGCAAATATTCATGGCCGAACCGTTCAGCGGTCTGGTGTTCTGCCAGGACCTGGGGAACGAAAACCTGCAGTCACGGGGGGCGAAGCTCCTCGCAGAGGGCCGTTGCGACCATCTCGGAACACTCTATCGCCAGGTGATCGCGGCCCTGATCGACCTCAATATCGAAGGCGCCGTCGGTTTCGATCCCGCCTGGACCTACCAGTCACCGGCCTATGATCAGGACCTCATTTTGGAGAAGGAGTGCCGCTACTTCCTGGAGGCCTTCATCGGTGGGTATCTGGGCTGGTCGGTCGACGATGCGCTCCTGGTCGATGAGTTAATCTCCCTGGCCAACGCCCTGATGGCTGCCAGCATTCCCGGGCTTGTGCATCGCGACATGCAGTCTCGCAACGTCATGTTGCATGAAGGCCGGTGCTACTTCATCGATTTTCAGGGCGCGCGCCCCGGTCCGCTCCAGTACGACATCGCCAGCCTGCTCGTCGACCCCTACGTCAACCTGCCCGCCGACCTGCAGGCACGCCTGTTCGACGATTTCCGAGCAGAACTTGTCAGCCGTCTCGACTGCGACAGCCGCGCGCTTGAGCGGGGCTACCGCCTGTGCCGGGTCACCCGTAACCTCCAGGTCCTGGGGGCCTTTGCCTTTCTGTCCCAGGTAAAAGGAAAGCCAGGCTTCGCGCACCATATTCCCGCGGCGGCTGACGCCCTGGTCGCCAATCTGAACCATCCCGAGATGATCCCAAGCCCGCGCCTGACCGAACTGGCCGCAAAGGCGGCTGACGCCGTCAACGCGCAGAAAGCGAGGTAACATGTCCCCAATTAAGATGATGATGAACGGCCTGCCCGGTAAGGTGTCCGCCACCATCGCCACCCACGCCATTTCGCATCCCCAGATCGAACTGCTGCCCTACGCGCTCACTGGACCGGAGATCGAAGGGAGTGAAACCCGGCTGGGCGACACCACCATCACGCTGGTCAAACCCGAGCGGCGCGACACGCTAGTGTCTGAGCTGAAGCGCACCTATGGAGACTTCATCTGTGTGGACTTCACCCACCCTTCGGCCGTCAATGACAACGCCGAGTTTTACTGCGCCCAGCAATTGCCCTTCGTGATGGGCACCACCGGAGGAGACCGGGTAAAATTGCAGCAGACCGTGGAGGCATCGTCGATTCCCGCCGTCATCGCCCCCAACATGGCCAAGCAGATCGTCGGGCTGCAGGCCATGATGGCCTACGGCGGAGAGCAGTTCCCCACGCTGTTCAGGGGCTATCAAATGCGCTTGGAGGAGAGCCATCAGCAGGGCAAAGCCGACACGAGCGGCACGGCCAAGGCAATGGTCACCTATTTCAATCAGATGGGAATCGAATTCGACACAGATCAGATCGTCCAGGTGCGGGATCCAGAGGTCCAGCGGCGCGAGTGGGGCATTCCGGAGGCCCATCTCGGGGGCCATGGATGGCACACTTACACCCTCACCTCCTCGGACGGAACCGTCACCTTTCAGATTCGACACAATGTTAATGGCCGCGATGTATACGCTGAAGGGACCTTCGACGCGGTTCTGTTTCTGGCCGGCCAGGTGGCTGCCGGCGTGTCGGGCCGTGTTTACAGCATGATCGACGTGCTGCGTCAGCCGCCCGTTTAGGCGACGCTTGAACCACTTTGGCGGCCCGTTTTTCAGCGGTCAACTTGGCGCTCGGGCGATGGTAAAGTTCGTCACGCGGTGGCCGATGATATGGGTGAACATTGTGCCGCAGAAGGGCGGTGCAATGACCATATTCGGATCATAAACCACTGTCATTGTATATTTTTTAGATCAATCCCCAAAACAGGCGCGGAAAGCGCCGGCGCCGATTCGCCGGCATGAGGGGAGATCACCGTTTGCGAGGGATGCATGGACGTCAAGTATATCAACCCCTTTGTGGTCGCCATTAAAAACGTCTTTAAAACCATGATTGACGTTCCATTCACGCTGGGCAAGCCTGCCCTGAAGGAGGATCGGACACCGGCCTTCGATATCAGCAGCATCATCGGCCTGTCGGGCAATGTCAGCGGCTGCGTGGTCATCAACCTCTCCACACCGGTGGCACTGCAACTGGTGTCGGCCCTTCTTGGAGAAGAAGTCTCGGAGATCGACGAAGACACCATCGACGCCATCGGAGAGATCGCCAACATGATCGCCGGTAATGCCAAAACCGATTTTCCCGGTGAAAACAACGCCATTTCGGTTCCCAGCGTGGTCACCGGCAAACATGACGTCAGCTACCCGTCCGGTATTCCCATCATCGCCATCCCCTGTAAGACCGATGCCGGTGAGATGAATGTCGAGATCGCTATCAAATCCAAAAGCGAATAGATAGTTTTCACCAAAGACAAAGGGAAGTCACCTATAGGTGGCTTCCCTTTGCTTTTTGGGAATCTTTTGGAGTTGGTCAACGCGTCAAAGGCAGCTTATCCCGCTTCCCCGACCAGCTCACACACCTTCTCCAAGGCTGCATCCAGATGTTCGGGCTGGGTGCCGCCGGCCTGCGCCATATCGGGGCGGCCGCCGCCGCCGCCACCCACTACCGCTGCAGCGGCCTTGACCAGGTTCCCGGCATGAAAGCGTCCCACGAGGTCTTTGGTGACGACCACCAACAGGAGGGCCTTGCCACCGGTCTCGCTCCCAAGGGCGACGATGCCGGAGCCGAGTTTATCCTTGATCTTATCGGCCAAATCCCTTAGGGCCGCCGGGGTGTCCACCGACACCCGCTTGGCCATTACCGCGACCCCCCCGATCTCGCGCGTCTCCATGCCGCCGCCGCCACCGCCAGCCTCCAGTTCGGCGATACGGGCCTTCAGTTGAACGACCGCCTTCTCGGCGTCCTTGCTGCCGGCAAGCAGCTGTTCGACGCGCTCTTCCACCCCGTCGGATTGCACCTTGAGGCGGTTGGCCACCGCCTGAAGGGTTTTGTGAATCTGCTGGATGTGGGCGAGGGCCGCGGCGCCGGTCAGTGCTTCGATCCGCCGGATACCGGCGGCCACACTGGCCTCCTGGACGATTTTAAAGAGACCGATGTCCCCGGTCTGGCGGGTATGGGTTCCGCCGCAGAGCTCCTTGCTGAAATCCGAAAGGCTGATGACGCGTACCCGGTCGCCATACTTCTCCTCGAACAGCGCGGTCGCTCCACTTTGAAACGCCTCTTCGGCGCCCATCTCCTCGATGGCGACGTCCACATTCTGGGCCACGCGTCGGTTCACGTAGGTCTCTATGGCCGTCAGCTCATCCGGTGTCACCTGGGCAAAATGGGTGAAGTCGAATCGCAATCGCTCGGGGGAGACCAGTGAACCGGCCTGCTTGACATGATCCCCCAGGACCTCGCGCAGGGCCGCGTGCAGGACGTGGGTGGCCGTATGGTTGCAGGCCGTGGCACGCCGCAGGGTCTCATCCACGGCGAGTTGAACCCGGTCTCCTTTTTTCAGTGTGCCCTTTGCGATGGTGCCGCGATGAATCACCAGCCCGGTGGGGTCCTTGATGGTATCGCTCACATTCAGCTCGACATCGGCGCCGGAGATGCGGCCCTTGTCCCCCACCTGTCCGCCAGACTCGCCATAAAAGGGGGTCCGGTCGGTGACCACCTCCACCGCGTCACCGGCAGCCGCCGCGCCGATCGACGCACCCTCCTTGACCAGTAGCAGCACCTCGGCATCGGCGCGCGTGTCGGCGTACCCGAGAAAATCCACTTTTACGCCCTGCGCATTGAGCTCCTTGTAGGCCTCACTGGTTTCGGTAAAGGCCACGACGCTGCGCGATTTCTCCCGTTGATCGTCCATGTGCTGGTTGAAGCCATCCATGTCGATGGTGAAATTGTCTTCGCGGATGACATCCTGGACAATGTCCACCGGAAAGCCGAAGGTGTCGTACAGCTTGAAGATCAGCGCACCGGGGATCTGGGTCTCGCCCTTGGCCCGCAGGTCGGCCAGGGTGTCATTGAGGACCCTCAGGCCGTGGTCCAGCGTTTCCGAGAAGCGCTGCTCCTCGTTCTCAATCACGTTGGTGATGAAGGCCGCGGCGTCGCCCAGCTCCGGATAGTTGGGCTGCATGATATCGAAGACCACCTTGGTGGTTTCATGCAGGAATGGTCTGGTGAGACCGATGTTGCGACCATAGCGGATGGCCCGCCGCATGATGCGCCGCAGCACATACCCGCGGCCGTCGTTGGATGGCAGTACCCCGTCCCCAATGAGGAAGGCTGCGGCACGGCTGTGGTCGGCGATGACCTTCATGGCCACATCGGCGTCGCGGTCGCTGCCATAATCGATCTCGGCCAGCGTTTGGGTGCGCTGGATGATGGGGTAGATCAGATCGGTTTCAAAATTGGTTTCCTTTTGCTGCAGGAGGGAGGCCAGCCGCTCGAGCCCGAGACCGGTATCGATGCTGGGCTTTGGCAAAGGGGTGAGATGGCCGCTTTCGTCCCGGTCGAACTGCATGAACACCAGGTTCCAGATCTCGAGAAAACGGTCGCAGTCACAGTCCACACCGCAATCGGGCTGACCGCAGCCCAATGCCTCGCCGCGGTCGAGGTGGAGCTCGCTGCAGGGTCCGCAAGGTCCCGTGTCGCCCATGGCCCAGAAGTTCTCCTCCTCGCCAAGCCGCACCATGCGGCTCTCCGGGATACCGACGCCCTTGTGCCACAGGTCCCAGGCCTCGTCGTCATCGGTGAAGACCGATGCCCAGAGCTTGTCGCCCGGCAACCCGTAGCCGTTGGTGAGCAGGTCCCAGGCGAATTCGACGGCTTTCTCCTTGAAGTAGTCTCCAAAGGAGAAGTTGCCCAGCATCTCGAAGAAGGTATGGTGCCGCGCCGTGTAGCCCACGTTCTCCAGGTCGTTGTGCTTGCCGCCGGCGCGAACGCACTTCTGGGAAGTGGTGGCCCGGACATAGTCACGCTTTTCTTCTCCCAGAAAGACGCGTTTGAACTGCACCATCCCGGCGTTGGTGAACAAGAGGGTGGGATCGTCCTGGGGCACCAGTGAGGAGCTTCTGACGATGCGATGATCGTGCTTCTCAAAAAACTTCAAGTACGTGTTGCGAATCTCGTTGCCCTTCATGCCAGTCTCCATCCATAAGTCTAAAGGTTCGGCGCTTCACGAATATCGAAGGGGCCTCCGGCACTTGCGGCGTGTGGCGTGCCGTCCATTAGGACGGTGCACCGGCGGTCTCGGCCGCGCCTGATTCCGCGGTCGCATCTGCGGCCGCATCTGCCTTGTCGAGCCCAACCGCAACGCGCACCTTTTGATAGAGCGCGTCGAAGAGATCGGGATTGTCCTGAAAGAACTTCTTGACATTCTCGCGCCCCTGACCGATGCGCTCACCGTCATAGCTGTACCAGGAGCCGCTTTTGTCGATGATGTTGGCCGCGACCCCGTTGTCCAGCAGATCGCCGGCACGCGAGATCCCCTCCCCATACATGATATCAAATTCGGCCTCCTTGAAGGGCGGCGCCAGCTTGTTCTTGACCACTTTGACGCGGGTCTTGTTGCCGACCACGTCGGCGCCGTCCTTGATGGCCCCGATGCGCCGGATGTCCAGGCGCACCGACGAGTAGAATTTGAGTGCGTTGCCACCGGTAGTGGTCTCGGGATTGCCGAACATCACGCCGATCTTCATTCGAATCTGGTTGATAAAAATGATGGAGGTCATGGTCTTGCCGATGGTGCCGGTGAGCTTGCGCAGGGCCTGGGACATCAGACGCGCCTGCAGCCCCATATGGCTGTCGCCCATCTCGCCCTCTATCTCGGCCCGGGGCACCAGGGCGGCCACCGAATCGATCACCAGTATGTCGATGGCCCCGCTGCGCACCAGCATATCCGCGATCTCCAGGGCCTGCTCGCCGGTGTCGGGCTGGGAGATAAGCAGGTCATCGCAATTCACGCCCAGTTTGCGGGCATATACGGTGTCGAGGGCATGTTCGGCATCGATGAAGGCGGCGATGCCGCCTTGTCGCTGCGCATTGGCCACAGCGTGCAGTGCCAAGGTGGTTTTCCCCGAGGACTCGGGCCCATAGATCTCGGTGACCCGGCCGCGCGGTAAGCCGCCCACCCCCAAGGCGCGGTCCAAGGCGATGGCGCCCGATGAAATGACCGGCACTTCGATAATGGGGCGGTCGCCCAGCTTCATGATGGCGCCTTTGCCGAACTGGCGTTCGATCTGCTTCATGGCAGATCCCACCGCCTTCTCCTTTTCCGGTGCGATACTCATCTATTGCTCCTCCTCCCGTCTGGGCCGCACTCACCGTACGGCGTCCAAATGCTTTTAATACGACACCCTTCCCTATCCTGCCGATGCCAGGGGTGCCTGAAACAGCGATGTATAGCGCGCACCCTGGGGGCGCAGCTCACTGCGGTAGAGTACGAGCCTGGTAAGGGGCAGCGCTACCGGCGCATAATCGCTGCACGTCTCGAGGATCCTCACCAGCTCAGGTGCCGGCGGCGCCTTTTTGAATCGCCCCAAGGTCAAGTGGGCCTTGAAGCGACGCCGATCACGGGGAAACCCTAGAGTCGCCAGAGCGGCGTCCACGTCCTGCTGAATGGCTAAAATGGCGGCCGTATCGCCCGCGAGGCCGGCCCAGATTACACGCGCCTTGCGAACGCCGGGGAAGACCCCCAGCCCCTTGATGACTGTCGCTAGAGCGTGACGCTCATCGGCTGCGGCCCGCAACGTCTTGCCGATGGCGTTCACCTGGTGTTCGGGAATATCCCCCAGGAATTTCAGTGTCAGGTGAATCCCCGCTGGTCTTACCCAACGAACCGCAGTGAATTCCGGCTTGAGCGTGGCCTGCAGATCGGCCAGTGCGCTGCGGGTCGACGCCGGCAGTTCCAGCGCGATAAAGGCGCGGATCTGACCGGCGGTGCTCATTCTGGCCCGGGCAGGGTAAACTGAGGTTCGCCGAGGAGAAAGTCTCCCGCTTCGATCCAGGCTTTTAAGATGTTGGCGATCTCACGGGCCCGCACCACGCTGGAGAGGGGCACCGTTTGGATCTCCTGCCCTTCTACGGTGATGCTACCGCTCTTCAACTGGGCGTAGCTGACCACGCCGTAGTGGCGGCTTCTGCCCTGGGGATAGTCGGTGCCGTAGTCCACCACGTGGGTGAAGAGCTCTTCGTCCTTTACCGCCGTGTAGGTGGCCATCTCCGCATTGAGGATGGGGATGGGGATGCCCAGTCCCACCGAGAGCGACACCCCATACCCCTGGAGTCCGACCCCCACCAGCCAGGTCGGATCCATCTGCTTCATATCCCCCATCACCATGAGGGTGCCCGACGGATATATGGGCACCCCCCGTTCGGTGCGCTCCACCGACGGTTTGTGCTGGGTGCCGGGCCAGGTCACATAGCCCACTCCGCCGCCCAGGAAAATCCGTGTTCCCAGACCAATGGTCTTGTAGTAGGGATCGTTGAACAGGGGGCTGAGCTGGCCGGCCGAGCAGTAATTGGCGTTGCCCCCTTTGGGCTTGAGGGTGCCCATATAAGTGTAGATCGTCTTCTTGGTGTAGTTCACGGCGCAGTTGTAGTTCTGATAGGCGTTGCGCGGATTGACCAACAGCGCACTGGGAAGAGTGGCGATGTTGATCGCTTTCTGCACCAGTTTGTTCGGATAGCAGTCGGTGCCGTAGCCCTTGGCCACCAGATGGACATCTTTCCCGGCCACCAGTTCCTGGATCACATGTCCGCCGCCATAGGCGAACTCGCCCGGATAGACGCGGTTCAGGGGATCGTCTTCGCTGAGTTCCGTCGCACCGATGTAGCAGTCCACTGCGGCCACACCGCCGTAGGCGGCGACGTTGTTGAGCCACACCTTGGAGGCCTTGATGCCCGGTACGCTGTGACCGAAATTGATGAAGGCGCCGGAGGAACACATGGGGGCGAAGGTTCCCGTGGTGACCACATCCACCTGACGCGCAGCACCTTCGGCACCTTCCTGGTCGACGATATCGATCATCTCTTCTGCGGTGACCACGACCACTTCGCCCGATTTAATCCTCGCGTTGATCTCTGCGTAGGTTTTGTTGACCGCTTGCTTGGCCATCAAATGCATCGCTCCTCTGTCTGAACGTCTATTTCCAAATCGGCTTCCAGGCGATATGCGTCAGGAAGCGGGCACTGCCTCGAGCTTGGTGCGGATATTGTTTTCAATCCACTGCGCATCCCACCACTCGATGGGATTCACATAGGTGCCGCTGACCAGCATGCCGTAGTGCAGGTGATCGCCGCCCGCCAGACCGGTGGTGCCGGTCTTGCCGATCGTCTCGCCGCGGGCCACCATCTGTCCCACGGCGACATCGATGCTGCTGCAGTGGCCGTAGAGGCTGAAGAGTCCGAACCCGTGGTCGATGATGACCGTCTGACCATAAATGCCCAACGATTCGGCGAACACCACCTTGCCGGCATTGGCCGCCGGTATGGAGGAGAGCGCCAGGGAAGCCAAATCAATGCCCATGTGGAACTGGTGGTCGATCACCTTGCCGTTGTGGCGGTACTCGCGGGCATCGGCGAAACGGGCCCGGTTGGCGGCGTTGGGCAGCCTCAGGAAGGTGTCTTTCCAGAACAGCTGGGCTTCGCTGGTGCGGGTTACCGCATAGATCGCTTCGGAGTTGGCCTTGCGCAGGGCACTATTGACCTGCAGAAACTGCTGAACCGGCGGTAAACTGGCGTTATCCGGCATATCGGCGAGGAATTCGGGCATTTTGCGTTCGAGAAAACTATCCGGGATGTTGAGGACGTCCTTGCGAAAGGTGCGCTTGTTGATGTGGTGGGGAATCCCCGTTTGCCGCAGGTTGCCCGCCACGTCGCGGGCCTGCAGCTCGATGTGGGTACCGGGGCCCTGCTCATGGGTGAGAGCGAAGAACGCCAGGTGGATGGCCTTGTCACTGCTGTAGCCGGCGTAGCCCTTATAAAAGGTTTCACCCACCAGGACGCCGCTTTGGGGGCACTCCTCCGACAGGCGATAGATGACCAGGCCGGCGCCCCCCTGGTTGAGGTTGTGGGCGTGGCTGAGCAGGCTCACCGTGGGTGGCTGGCTGTCGATGAGCACCTCTTTTTCGATATAGGTCTGGTTGCCTTTGCCCCATTTTCGCCAGCTATAGTCCCAGACGCTCAGCCGCAGAAGGGCTTTGCCGTCCTTAAGGCCCAATTTGACCGTGTCGATGGTCACGGGGAGCTCTGCTTCGCCGGTCAGACCGCCGTCGGGAAAGCCGGCGGATTCAAACCGCTTCTGATAAATCACATGCTCCTGCCCATCTTTGAGGATCGCCATCCAGATCCGTCGTAGGCCGCTTTTGCGGTCCGTCAAAGTGAGTTGAATCGTCTGGGACGCCCCCAGGGCGGAGAGATCCCGATCGATGGTTACCTGCGGCTTTTCGCCCTCCATGCGGTCGACCAGCAGCCAGACGGCAGCGCCCACCAGGAGCACGCTCAACAAGAGGATCAGTTTCGTTTTCATGCGTTGCGTATTCTGTTTTCTTTTGCGGGGTTAGATAGTGCGTCGGTTTTTTAAATTAAACCCGAAGTTTAACAGTATAATCAGTGGCAATCAAGTTTTAGTTTGGCCGAATTTCGTTTCCCAAAGCAGCCGTTGCCGGTGCCATACCTGCGCGACGAATTCGGCTCCCGCAGCGGCAGCCATGACCATCCGAACGCGCACTTTCCGCTTGCGGCTTGACAACCGGGCACATGCCAGGATAGGTACGCGCCATGACAGATATCACCAACATTAACGAGATCTTATTCGGACCGGATCGGCCGCTGCTGCTCATTGCCGGCCCGTGTGTCATCGAGGATGCCGACCTGACGCGCGAGATCGCGACGCGGCTCAAAGCGCTGACGGCGGAGCTGGGGCTGCCCTTCATCTTCAAAGCCTCCTACGACAAGGCCAACCGGACCGCCGTCGAGGCCTTCCGAGGCCCGGGATCCACGGCGGGCCTGAAGATCCTGGCCGATATCAAGGCCGATCTGGGAATCCCCATTCTTTCCGATGTCCATGGTGTAAATGAGATCCCCGCGGCCGCCGAAGTTCTCGATGTGATCCAGATCCCGGCCTTTCTCTGCCGCCAGACCGATCTCATCCTGGCCGCGGCGGCCTCGGGCCGCTGGATCAACATCAAGAAGGGCCAATTTCTCGCCCCATGGGACATGGCCAATGTGGTGGACAAGGCCCGCGTCAAGGGGCCCCCTCAAATTCTGCTGACCGAGCGCGGCGCCAGTTTCGGCTACAACAACCTCGTGGTGGACTTCCGGGGCATCGCCATCCTGCAGGCCACAGGCTGCCCCGTCATCTTCGACGCCACGCACAGCGTCCAGTTGCCGGGCGGCGCCGGCAGCAGTTCGGGGGGCCAGCGCGAATTCGCGCCAGTGCTGGCCCGGGCCGCGGTGGCGGCCGGCGCGGATGGCGTGTTCATGGAGGTGCACCCCGATCCCGACAAAGCGCTCTGCGATGGCCCCAACTCCCTCCGGCTCGATGCACTCGAGCCCATTCTTCGTCAGCTGGCCGCCATTCGGGCGCTGGTCTAAACAGAGGGGACACAACTGGCAATGACGCTCTCCGCCCGGCAGCAAAAAATTCGATTGCTACTCCTCGATGTGGATGGGGTCCTCACCGATGGCCGCATTCCTTACAACGATCAGGGTCTGCAGACCCAGAGCTATCATGCCCGTGATGGACTGGGAATCCGTCTGCTTCAGGCGGCGGGAATCGAAGTGGGCCTTATCACCGGTCGCGCCACACGCGCTCTGCACCATCGTTGCCAGGACCTGGGGATCGATCTGATCAAGGACGGCATCCAAGACAAAGCCCGCGCGCTCGCCGAAGTACTTGCGGAGAAGGGACTTCCCCAGGAAGCGGTGGCCTTTATGGGCGATGATCTGCCCGAACTGCCGCTGGTCGGTCGGGTGGGACTTTTCATAGCGGTGGGCGACGCCCACGCCCTCCTCCGCCGCAAGGCCGACTGGGTTACCCAGGCACCCGGCGGCAGCGGCGCCGTCAGAGAGGTGGCCGAAGTCCTCCTCCAGGCCCAGGGCCACTGGGAGCGCCTGCTCGCAACCAAATTTGACTACCATGAAACTGACTAAAGCCCGCTTCAGTCTTCTGCTGACCACCATCATCCTGATCACCGTCGGCACGATTGCGCTGCGGTTTTACGAGGAGCGGCGCGGGCGTGTGGATCAGCCGCCCCCAGTGGCGCCGCCCACCGACGCCACCATGGCCCTCACCAATGTTCGCCAGACCGCCGTTAAAAACGGCATCAAGGAGTGGCACCTGGAGGCCCTCGCCGCAACGCTCCTGGAAGCCAAGCACCAGATGATCCTCGAACAGCCCACGGTGGAATTCTTCATGGAGAACGGTGAGCAACTGACCCTGACCGCCCAGAAGGGGATTCTGGATACGAAAACCAATGACATTCAGGTCAGTGGTCAGGTCGTGGTCCGCCATCAGGCCTACACCCTCACAGGAGAGGCCTTTGCTTACAGCCACGCCGAAGAGCGCTTGGTCAGCCAGGCACCGGTGACCATCATCGGAGATCGACTCCGGCTCACAGCGGCCCGCATGACGGTCGACCTCAACACCCAACAGACCGAGCTGGCCGGTGATGTGAAAGGCATTCTCAATGACACCTTCTCCCTCTGATCATCGGCGAACCGCCGCAATCGGCCGATACGTGTGGACCGCCCTGGCCATCCTCTTGCTGACCCTTTGGGCGGTCGTGGGCGGTGCGGCGGACACCAGCGCACCTCCGGAATCCTCCCTAGCGGCCGATCCACAGAAGCCCGTCGGCGGACAAGAGAACGCCCCCATCGAGATCACGGCCGATCGTCTGATCAGTGACAGCCAGAACAAGCTGGCGCGGTTCGAGGGCAATGTCCTCGCACGCCAGGGGGACACGACCATCGCGGCCGACCGCCTGCTGATCCACTACAAGGACGACGGCAACCCGCAGGCGGCGGCGGGCGCCGACGCCCTCTCCAAGATCACGGCCAGCGGCAATGTGCGGATTAAGTTCGACAACAGGCTTGCTGTAACCGATGAAGCGGTATATATAACCGACCAAAGGATTCTGACCCTTACCGGATCTCCAGCGAGGGTCACCAGCGACAAGGATCAGGTCACCGGTTCGGTGATCAAGTTCTATCGCGACAGCGGCCGCATAGAAGTCCAAGGCGGCAGTGGGAAGCAGGTCGAGGCGATTTTCCATTCAGGCGAGAAGGGCATTCAGTGAGCGGTTCTCGAACAGCCAGCACAACTCACCACACCGCACCCTTTCACAGATAGATGGCTGTTCTTGCCCTGACAGATCTGGTCAAGATATATCGCGGTCGCAAGGTGGTCGACATGGTCAGCCTCAGCGTAGAGAGCGGCCAGGTCATCGGCCTCCTGGGCCCCAACGGGGCGGGCAAAACCACCACCTTTTACATGGCGGTGGGTCTCGTCAGGCCCGACGGCGGCAGCGTCCGGCTGAACGACAGGGATCTGACCGCCAGCCCCATGCACGTAAGGGCCCGCAGAGGGGTTGGATATCTGCCCCAGGAAGCCTCCATCTTTCGCAAGCTTACCGTGCGCCAGAATGTTCTGGCCATCCTGGAGACCATGGGCCTGACCCGCAAAGATCGACGGCGCCGGGCCGATGAGCTGCTGGAGGAGTTGGGCATTCTGCGATTGGCCGACCAGCGCGCCAGCGTCCTGTCGGGTGGTGAACGCCGACGCCTGGAAATTTCCAGATCGCTTGCCACCAATCCTGGATTTATTTTGCTGGATGAGCCATTTGCGGGTATAGATCCGCTCGCAGTGATCGATATTAAAAAGATAATAGACCATCTTAAGGCGCGCCGTATCGGGATCTTGATTTCGGATCACAACGTCCGCGAGACCCTGGGCGCCTGTGATTTGGCGTACATCTTAAACGACGGCAAGGTCATCGAACAGGGACCGCCCGAGAAAATCGCTGGCAGCGACATTGCCCGGCGCATCTACCTCGGCGACGAATTCAGGTTGTAAAATGGCGATCGAACTCAGGCAACAGCTCAAGCTGACGCAACAATTGATCATGACGCCACAATTGCAGATGGCGATCAAGCTGCTGCAATTGTCCCGTTTGGAGCTGATGGACAAAATTCAGCAGGAGTTGGAGGAGAATCCGGCCCTGGATGAGAGCCAGGAGACGGGCCCTGCCGATCCGCCCCAGGAGAAGGAGACGCCCGAGGCGACCCCCGCTGAAGATGCCAAAGAAGTCACCATAGAAGAGAAGATCAACGACGATATCGACTGGAGCAATTACATCGACGAGTACAACTCGCCGGGGCGCATCAACTATGAGAGCGAGGCCAAAGACGCGCCCAAGTACGAAGCCTTCATCTCCCAGAAGGAATCCCTTAGCGGCCACCTGCTCTGGCAATTGGCGATGACATCGCCCTCATCCATTGAAAAACGCATCGGCAGCCTCATCATCGGCAATCTCAACCGCGACGGTTACCTGGAGATCACCCCCGAAGAGATCGCCCAGAACAACGACCTGCCCATCGAAGAGGTCGAGCGCGTGCTCGCTTTCATGCAGGGTTTCGACCCGGTGGGCGTCTGCGCGCGTGACCTCAAGGACTGCCTGTTGATCCAGATTCGCCACTTGAACCTGGAAAAAGACACCGTCCTGACCGATATGATCACCCACCACATGAACCACTTGGAGAATAAAAACTACAAGGCCATTTGTCGTGCGCTGAAGATCGGCATGGACGATGTGGTCCAGGCGGTCAACATCATCCGCAGCCTGGAACCGAAACCGGGGCGCGAATTCAGCGAGGAAGAGCCCCAGTACATCACGCCCGACATTTACGTCTACAAGACCGAAGACGGCTACGCCATCGTGATCAACGACGACGGCATGCCCAAACTCAAGGTCAACTCCTTCTACAAGAAGGCCATCATGCAGGGGGATGATGTTAGCGGCAAGGCCAAGGACTACATTCAGGACAAGATGCGGTCGGCGGCCTGGCTGATCCGCAGCATCCACCAGCGCCAGAAGACCATCTACAAGGTGATGGAGAGCATCCTCAAGTTTCAGCGCGACTTCTTCGACAAAGGGATTGCCCACCTCAAACCCATGGTGCTGCGGGATGTGGCGGAAGATATCGGCATGCACGAATCCACCATCAGCCGCGTCACCACCAACAAATATGCCTATACGCCCCAGGGCATCTTCGAGCTCAAGTATTTCTTCAACAGCAGCATTCAGCGCGTCAACGGCGATGCCATCGCCTCCGCCAGCGTCATGGCCAAGATCAAACAGCTCATTGAGAACGAAAATCCACGCAAACCTTACAGCGACAGCAAAATGGCTGACTTGCTGAAAAAGGACAACATCAATATAGCACGGCGGACAGTGGCAAAATATCGCGAGATGTTGGGCGTACTGTCCTCCAATAAGCGCAAACAATTGTAGTCGTTCGCCGTTCGTTCAACGCCGAGAGGCGGCCCCGCAATTGACGGCCCCTCATCGGCCGAACCGCATCCAGCGTGGAGGTTTTTATGCAAACCGCGGTGACCTTCAAAGGCCTCGATCCCTCCGATGCATTGAAGGCTTACGTCAGCGACAAACTGAACCGCTTCGACCGCTTTCTCGCCAGTGCCGCCGAAGCCAACGCGGTTCTCAAGGTCGAAAAATTCCGCCACATCGCCGAAATCCACATCAGCGGAGACCGCCTCAGCATCACCGGCTCGGAAGAGACCGACGACATGTACTCCGCCATCGACATGGTGCTCGACAAGCTGGAGAAACAGATCAAAAAGAGCAAGCAAAAGCACCGTGCCGGCCGCAGCAGCGCGACGATCAAAGGCCCCACGCCCATGCTCTCCGGTGAAGAATCCCCGGAGGAGGCGGAAAGGGAGATTCGGGTCGTCGACATCGAATACAAGCCCATGGACGTGGATGAGGCGGTCATGCAATTGAACTTGAGCAGCGACCATTTTCTGGTGTTCACCAACGCCAGGTCCGATCGGGTCAATGTTCTCTACCGACGCAACGACGGACATTTCGGCCTCATCCAACCGCGCCGATAGGGGTTCTGGCGACGGCGTTTCTGTCGAGTTCGTCTCTGGCGAGTTCGTCTCTGACGAGACCGCCCCTCGCAAGAAGGTCTCTTGCGGGAAGGTCTCTGACAAGATAGTTATCCATTCAAACGTTTGAGGATCACTGGAAGGGTCACTGGTTGCTTTGATATGAAAATTCTGGACGCACTTACCCCCAAAACGATCTTGGTTGATCTTCAATCCAAAGATAAGAAGGGCATCCTCGAAGAGCTGGTCGCCCCCGTGGCGGCGGCCGGCGGCATCGACGCGGCCGACCTCGTCCAGGTCCTCATGGAGCGGGAGCAGCTCGGCAGCACCGGCATCGGCGGCGGAATCGGCATTCCCCACGGCAAGCTCAAGAATCTGGACGAACTGGTTCTGGGATTCGGCCTCAGCCGTGCGGGGATGGACTTCGAATCCATGGATGGCCGGCCCACCCACATCTTTTTTCTTCTCATCACCCCGGAGAACTCCACCGGTCTGCATCTCAAGCTGCTGGCGCGCATCTCCCGTCTCCTGAAGAATGAACCCTTCAAGGAGAAACTGATGCAGGCCCGTAGTGTGGAAGATGTGATCGCCGTTATCGAACCGGTGGACGAACCATTTTAGACACCGGCGCCCCTCCCCCAAAACCGCCACTTATCATCATCTGAAGCGGGAGTTACGCATGCAGCGGCCAGCCATCATTATCCTCACCGGGTGCTCGGGGGCCGGTAAGAGCACTGCCATGGCGGCCCTGGAGGATGCCGGCTTCTATTGTGTCGACAACATGCCCGTGGGTCTGCTGCCCCAATTTATGGCGCAGCCGCCGGAATCGCGCCCCGAAAGGCCCGGCTATGCCTTCTGCATGGACCTGCGTCAGCATCGCTTCCTGGAGGACTACGCGGCCAATTTCAGCCAGGTCGTCAACACGGGCGCCCGCCTGACCATCCTCTTTCTGGACGCCAGCCAGGATACCCTGCTGCGACGGTATAGTCAGGCCCGCCGCCACCATCCCCTGGCCTATCGCTATGCCGAACTCGCCGAGGCGATCGCCGCGGAAAAAATCCTCCTGGCCCCCCTCAAGGCCGCCGCCGACCATGTCATCGACACGACCACCACCAACGTGCACCAGCTCAAATTCGCCATCTTCGGTCTGGTCCAGCCAGATGCACCCGCGCTGGAAACCAACATCAGCATCAAATCCTTCGGATTTAAATATGGCGTCCCGGTAGATGTGGACCTCATTATCGACGTGCGCTTCATCACCAACCCCTATTTTGTTCCGGAGCTGCGCCCCCTCGACGGCGAAAGTGCGAAAATACGCGACTTTGTGTTGAAAAAAGAGGAAACCCGCTTATTTTTACAAAAATATTTGGATCTGCTTGACTATTTAATTCCGTTATACGAGAAAGAAGGTAAAGCGTATCTGACCGTTGCCGTAGGCTGTACCGGTGGTCGGCATCGTTCCGTTGTGGTGGCACGCGAGATCTATTCCCACATCCGACGATCGCGCACGCAGGTATCCCTAACGCACCGCGATATTGGCCACGCATCATAAACGGCGCAGCGTCAGAAACGCCGTCTGTTTTCTGAGTCCGCAACCTGTTCAGCAAGGCATCCACCCATCACCCGGCCGCTTGATGATCCCCTGTTGGACACAATTAACCTGCAACGCGGATAGGCGAGCTTCGTATCGGGTGAGCCATGCGGATGTCGTTTCACGATCCCTGGTCCCGCACGGGTAGACGCCTCTGCAGAACAGATCGTCAGCATACCCCAAGCGGTTGGAAGCCGCAGCCTTCAGGCAACCACGCATTGGCTGCGTGAGTGGCGCCGTTTGCCGGCGGCGAATTGATTTTAGAGGTATAGCATGATCGGAATCCTCATCGTTACCCACCCGAAACTGGGCGAGGCCCTCATCGACACGGCCGAGTTCATCCTCGGCAGCCGACCCGAGGCGGTCAAGGCCCTCTCCATCGACATCAACGAGAACGCTGAGGATCTGCGACGAAAGATCACGGCAGGCCTGAATGCCCTTGATGCCAATCAAGGTGTCTTGATCATGACCGACATGTTCGGCGGCACCCCCTCCAATTTGAGCTACTCCCTCCTCGAGGAGGGACGTATCGAAGTGATCTCCGGCGCCAATCTGCCCCTGTTGATCCGGGCAGTGAATTATCGTGAGAAGAAGCCCCTGGTGGAGCTGGTGCAGGACCTGGAAGTATTCGGCAAGAAGAGCATCAGCCTTGCCAGCGGGCTCCTGAAGGGAAACAAGCGCGGCTGATCCGAGCCCCCCTGTCGCCTCCCATTGCCGCATCGCATGCATCTGCCCTGCACAGATCGATCCCCATCTGGCGGCAGGCACCTGCGGATGATAGGCGCTGACGTCGCGCTTCCACAATACATTTTAGATAGAAGGAGGAGTTATGAGCGTAAAGATGGCCATCAATGGATTTGGAAGAATCGGTCGCATGGTGTTTCGCGCCGCCATGCAGCACCCCGACATCGACATCGTCGCCATCAACGACCTGACCGACGCCACCACCATGGCCCACCTGCTGGCATACGATTCGGTCCATGGAAAGCTGGATGACGAGATCGTTGCCGGCGATGGCGAGATCATCGTGAACGGGACCGCCATTGCCTACACGGCCATCAAGGATCCCGCCCAGCTGCCTTGGAACGATCTGGGCATCGACATCGCCGCCGAGTGCACCGGGCTCTTCCGTGACCGCGAGAACGCGGCCAAGCACCTCACCGCCGGCGCCCGCAAAGTGCTGATCTCCGCACCGGCCAAGGATCCCGACATCACCATCGTCATGGGGGTCAACTCCTCCCAGTACGATCCGCAGGCCCACCACATCATCTCCAACGCCTCCTGCACGACCAACTGCCTCTCTCCGGTCGCCAAAGTGCTGTTGGAGAACTTCGGCATCAAGGCGGGCCTGATGACCACGATCCACTCCTACACCGGAGACCAGCGCCTGCTCGACTTTCCCCACAAGGACCTGCGCCGCGCACGGGCAGCCGCACTCTCCATGATCCCCACCACCACCGGTGCCGCCCGGGCCGTCGCCCTCGTGCTGCCGGAGCTCACCGGCAAACTCAACGGCCTCGCCATCCGGGTGCCGACCCCCAATGTGTCCATGGTCGATCTGGTGATCACCATGGAGAAGGAGGGCGTCACCGTCTCCGACGTCAACGAAGCCCTCAAGACCGCCTCGGAAGGCGCCCTCAAAGGGGTTCTCGGCTACAGCGAAATTCCCCTGGTGTCGTCCGACTACAACGGGAGCCCGCTGTCCTCCATCGTGGATGCCCCCACCACCTATGTGGTCGACAATATGGTCAAAGTGATGGCCTGGTACGACAACGAAGCCGGCTACTCCCACCGAATGGTGGACCTGGCCGCCATGGTGGGCTCCCAGCTCTAAAGCGGTGTCGCCGCACCGCCAAACCCCCCATTCCCGGAGGACCCGATGACCGAGCGAACCCCGCTTATCGCCGGCAACTGGAAGATGCACAAGACCGTTGCCGAGGCCCTGGATACCACCCGGACACTGATCGCGTTGACCGAGGACGTGACCGGCGTCGACCTGATGATCGCGCCACCCAGCGTTTCGTTGGCACCCATGGCCGAACTGCTCACGGGGAGCCGGATCGCCCTCGGCGCCCAGAATCTCCATTGGGAGCAGCAGGGCGCCTACACCGGCGAGCTTTCGGCGCAGATGCTGGCCTCGGCCGGCTGCAGCTACGTCCTGATCGGTCATTCGGAACGCCGGCAGTATTTCGGCGAGACCGATGAAACCGTCAACAAACGCCTCAAAGCCGCCCTGGCCGCCGATCTGATCCCCGTTGTCTGCATCGGCGAAACGGACGCCCAGCGGGAGGCCGGTGAGACCTTTTCCGTGCTTGACAATCAGGTGATAAATGGGTTAGATGGCCTTTTTTCCGACGACCTCGGCAGCCTCGTCATCGCCTACGAACCCGTCTGGGCCATCGGCACCGGTAAGACCGCCAGCGATGAGCAGGCCCAGGAAGCCCATCGATACATCCGCGAATTGATGGATCGCCAGTTCGGAAAAGCGCTTGCCAATACGGTAAGAATTCTGTATGGGGGGAGCGTAAAACCGAGCAACGTCAAGGCCTTGATGGCCATGCCCGATGTGGACGGGGCCCTCGTCGGCGGGGCGAGCCTGGCGGCCGAATCGTTTAGCCAATTGGCGCATTACCAAGCGTAAAACAGGACCTGGTTACCCCTTATGGATATTATTCTGATCGCAATTCATGTCTTTGTCTGCATCGCCCTGATCATGATCGTTCTTTTGCAGACCGGTAAAGGTGCGGACATGGGCGCGGCCTTTGGCGGCGGCGGCAGCCAGACCCTCTTCGGCAGCACCGGCGCCTCGACCTTTCTGAGCAAGATGACCACGGCCGCGGCCATCGTCTTTATGCTAACCTCGCTGATGCTGGCCTATGTGTCCAGCGACCGTCAGCCCGCCTCCATCATGAGCGACCAGCCGGCGGTGGAGCAGCCCGCGGCCGAGACGACTTCCGAAGAAGCAACCACCCCGGCAGCCGAAGCGACCTCCGAAGAAACGACCGCCCCAGCGACGGAGACCGAACAGCCCGCCGCGACGACAGACAGCGGCAGCGAGGAAACAACCAGCGAATAGACATCTGAAAACATGCCGAAGTGGTGGAATTTGGTAGACACGCTATCTTGAGGGGGTAGTGGCCTACGGCCGTGCGGGTTCAAATCCCGCCTTCGGCACCAATAATAAAAGAACCTGCTGAATTCTCAGCGGGTTTTTTGTTTTTAGACTCGCCCTACCCTACCTGTTCCCATCTGTTGTCCACAACTTTTGTCCACATTGGACAGATGGAGGTGGTCAGATGGCACACCATACACAACGCTCACCAGCGTTCCTTTCCCGCAACAGGTACTCCTACTGTTTTAGAATCAGGATACCTGCTGATGTGCAGTTATACATCGGCAGGAAGGAGTTGCGCTATTCCCTCCGAACAGGGTATCTCAGTACCGCTAAGATGAGGGCCCGGTTGCTTGCAGGCCGTGTGCAGCTTTTGTTTCAAGATCTAAGACTGAACCGGAGTAGGTATATGGAACTAAGTGACGATCAAATACGGGAGATGGTGAACGGATACTTGGAGCATGAGAAGGAAAAACTTATCAATACCCCTGTTAAGCTGTTAAGCTTTGGGATCATGCCACAGAGTTCAAGGATTATGAGAGCATACAAGGTCGATGTCAGTACCTTGCGATGCAAAAAGAATCCAATCAATTTTATCACTACGGGTGACTACCAATACGTTGAGGAACGAGTTGTAAAGCTGTTGAGTGAGTTCGGTGTCGATGCGGCTGCAATACTGTACCGAAAATCAGAATGAAAAGTGTACCACCTTCAGATCAACCGATTGGTAAGCTGATCCCCAAGGGGGGCGCTTGCCATGGTGACAATGGAGGTGTTTATGGACATTTTGGCACTGCATCGACAGGGGTACAGTATGCGCTGGATCGCCAAAAAGCTGGGTATCCACCGCAATACGGTTAAACGCTACATTACCGAGAAGGCGCCGCCGACGTATCGCAAGAACAAGCGGCGAGAGTCCATCCTGGCCCCCTATCACCAGATTATTCGCGACTGGCTTTCCCAGGATGATTTCAAAGCCACCTGGATCTTTGACAAGCTAAAGGGACTTGGCTACGCCGGCGGCTACGACACCGTCAGACACTTCGTTAAACGGGTCAAGGCGCAAAAGGCACGCCAGGCCTATATCCGCTTCGAGACCGAGCCCGGCCGCCAGGCCCAGATGGACTGGGCGGATTTTAAAATCCTTGGCCCCGATGGCCGCCACCGCTTCGTCTATCTGTTCGTTCTGGTCCTGGGCTACAGCCGGGCGCTGTTCGCCTGGTTCGTCGAACGCTGCACCCTTGAGAACTTCATGGACGGGCACATCAAAGCCTTCTCTTTCTTTGGCGGCGTTCCCAAGGAGATCCTCTACGACAACATGCGCCATGTGGTCACCCATCGTCAGGGCGGCAGGGTAAGCTTCAACCACGAGTTCGTCCACTTCGCCGCCCATTACGGCTTTACGCCCATCGCATGCCCGCCCTACAGTCCCTGGGTGAAGGGTAAGGTCGAGCGCCCCATTGACTTCATCCGCGAACGGTTCTGGAGAGGCTACCACTTTGAGTCACTGGACGCTGCTAACCACGATCTGAGAAAGTGGCTTCAGACCATCGCCAACCAGCGCATCCACAGCACCCACCGGCAGCCGATCATCGATCGCTGGCAGCAGGAGAAGGTGCTGCTCACGCCGCCGCCCAACAGGGCGTATGACACGGCCATCAAAGTTTACCGCAAGGTCTACAAGGACTGCCAAGTGGCCTATGGCGGCAACCGTTACATCGTGCCTGCGAAGGTGGTGGGCAGAAGGATCCTGCTCAAAATCAAGGACGGCGTCATCCGCTTCTTCCACGACGACGAACTGCTGGCCACCTACAAGGAGCCGGGCGGCAAGCATCAGCTCGTCGGTGACCGGCGGTTTTATGAGCAGCTCAAACGCGAGCAGGCGGACAAGCCCGGCAGATACGGCCCCCAAAAGGCCGCCGCTACCCGCGGGCTGACCACCGGCAGCCTGTTCCCGGAGGTGATGCAGCGTCCGCTGGCCGACTATGCGCTGATTGCCCAGGGGGTGCGTGATGGATAAACTCATCAACGACCGCCTCCGGGACAATCTTGGCCGCCTCAAACTGACCCGCGCCGCCGAGGTGCTCGACACCATGGTCTCCAAGGCAGAGGCAGAAAAAAGCTCCTACCCGGCCTTCCTGGATCTGCTGCTCGAGGAGGAGGTGGCCGCC
>JASJCL010000013.1 GCA_030066015.1 Desulfosarcinaceae bacterium
CCCGATGCCAGAGATGTTCTGGTGAAGAATGATCATGTGCTGATAGCTGCCGGTGCTCAGGGGGTTTTGTTAATGGCGGCATCCCACGAAAGCAATACGGCGCAACTGCTCGACGAAGACCCCGTACCCAACCTGGCCGCCAGTCGTTTGCTGACCGTTGAGGGGGGTGTGATTGCACTTTATAATGATCACATGATTCACTATCAATCCCCGTCAACATCCCCCCATCAGCTGACCCGAGTCGGCAGCCCATATTTCCTGACCGCTGTTTCCGACCAAATCGCCATCACCAGCCACAGCAATCGCGTGTACTCACTAGAGGAGGAAGATGGACAACGCCTCCTGCGGAGTATCGCATACAGTGCTTCTGATGCGCCACAGGTTTTAGAGCGCTTTCCAGTGGGCGCCTCGCGTCAGCTTGCCGCCACCGATGGTTGCTTGCTGTTAGCCGCTTCGACACCCGATCTGATCGGGCTTGCTCCTGGCCACACCGCCACAGTAAATGTGTTCCGCAATGGGGATCTGGATTGTGATCCGTTGGATAGCCAACCCGTCGACCATCAGGTGGCAATCGCTGCCGGCACGTGCGGCGTCTACCTCCTGGACGATCAGGGGCTGGGCCAAGCGCAGCAGATCGAGAGCGACGGTTTCGCTCGCAGTCTAGCGGTTGGTGAAAACGCCCTGTGGGTCGCCATGGGGTCGGCGGGCCTTTTGCGTTTGGACCGCCAGGATCCCACCGAACCGGGCATTGCCTTCAGGCCGAACGCCTCGTATGCGGTCGACTTCCGGTGGATTCGCATCGTCGATCAGGTTGCCTATGTGATCGATGATCGGGGCGCAGCCGGCTCGCGCATCTGGGGGTTTCCGCTCTCGGCGACGCCCCCCTACCTGGATCTGGATGATGCCTTTTACGATAATATCATCTCCGGCGGGTATCCGGTGTTTCCCATTACGGACCTAGACGTGGCGCACGAGGTCATCGCCCTGGCCGACGGCTCCAGCCGCATCCATCTGATACGGCGCCGCCCATCTGACGGCAGCCTTGGCCGGCAGCGGATCTACGAACTGGATGATCGCTTTGAGCTGGTCCGGGTCGACAAGATCGCACTGGACGATGAGCGACTCTACGCCGCCTACCAGGATGATTACGATCCGATGGATTGCGGACTGCTGGAATTGGTGCTGGAGACATCTGGAGCGGATACCATCGAGGTCCCCGATTTCCATGACTTGCCCTGGCCCCACCACCGGCCCCAGGACGTTTTGATCGACGGACAAACGGCCATCTTGCCCTATCGGAGCGATTGGCTCAACGGTATCGCCGCCGTCGATTTGGGCCGGCAAGGGGAACTGTCTCTGGTGGGCCGCGTGTTGACCAAGGAGCCTGTACAGTGGGTGACAGCTTCCGACGACTATCTGCACGCCGGCGGCGACCGCAGGGTGGGCCGCCTCCCCAAATTCCAACGCTTGGAGGTCAGCGTAGTCCCCCAGGCGCCCGACCAACTGGTGGTGGAAACGCCCGCCACGGTGCCCGCTGCGGGCCGTTATAGTCTGTCCGCCGGTGACGACCAATCGCTTTACGCGGCGGTCCTATTTTCCGCGAACGCCGAGCTGTTCAGCACCCAAGCGGTCATCGTGGCCGGCAGCACAGCGGACTCCGACTACTTGGGTCAGGAGTTCAAAAACGTCGCCGATGCAGCCTACAACACGCTCATGGTAAACAGTTTTGGCGACCGCGTGCACTACCTCTGTGAGCTCTGGCCCTATCAGACCTACGTGCAACCGACCCTCAGCGCCCTGGAAAACGCGTTGGGGCAAGGGGTCGACGACCGCACCACCCAGCTCATCCTTTTTCTCGTGGGACACGGCACCAACGGCCGCCTGCAGTTGCGCGACAACGCCGCGGATGTGCTCACCGTCCGGCACCTGGATGCGATGCTGGACGCCCTACAGACCGAGCGCCAGGTCAAACGGATCCTGGTGGTCCTCGACGCCTGTTTCTCGGGCAGCTTTATCGACGACCTCGAGCCCCCCTCGTCAGATGTAACCCGTCTGGTGATTACCAGCAGCACCGCTGATGGCCGAGCCGCTTATGGTGATGAGGGCAACGGCGCTTTCAGCATGCATTTCTGGCAGGCGCTCGAAGAGGCCGGCACCGGCATCGGCAGCGCCTTCGAAGCGGCGGCAGGCCAGTTCAGCGGATCGTTGCAGACGCCCCAGATCTGCGACTACGACAGCCGCCACCCAACCGTGGCGGACGTTACGGCCGCCGCCGATCAGCTGTGCATGCTGTCCGGCGGCACCCGCTACTTTCTGCGGCCGCACATCGATTTTGCCGCCGCCATCCTGGGGGACAGCTCCCAGCCGCAGTTGGCGCTGGAGGCCGGTGTTGTTCAGGCCGACCGGGTATGGTTCGACCTGCTCAGCCCCATCCATCTGCCGGAGGTCTATTTGGCCGGTGAGCATTCCGGCCATCCCCTGGCGCAGCGGCCCGGCATGCCCAATGCGTACGCCGGCAGTGTCACGCTGACTGACGGGCCGGGCACCTATGTGGTGTCGGTGAGAGCCGCCAAACGGAATCAGGCGTTTAATCTGGCCACCGAACAGATGGACCCCATCGAGGTGTATGCGGCCCCCTGGCAGGTCCACGTGACCAGCGGCAGTGGCGAGAATGCCGCCGCCGCAGACGGTTTCGAGCCCGATGATCAGGCGCCGGCGGGCGCCATTGCCGTGATCAATACGGCTGCGCCCGCCAGGCACACCTTCCATCGGCAGGACGATGTGGATGGATACTGGTTTTATGGGCTTGAAGGCGAAACCTATGTCCTGGAAACCCTCCTGCAGAGCACGGTCTGCGATCCCCAATTGGATCTGTTCGACGCGGATGGCACCTTTTTGCTCGACGCCACTCTCAATGCCGGGAACCTGGGCGAGATCGAGCGGCTGCAATGGGAGTGTCCGGCCGACGGGCTCTACCGGGCGGAAGTGTCCAATGCCGGAGAGACCTTCGGTGGTCCGGTGAACTACGCCCTGCGCATCAAAAAACCGGATGCGCCTTTGGCGGTGACGGTCACGGGACAAGTTCTGGACAGAAACCGGCAGCCCTTGTCCAGAGTGCGCATCCGCACCGACGATGAGATGACGGCCCTGTCCCATGAGGATGGGGATTTTCTCATGCTCCACCGTCCCGGTACCTTCCGCATGACCTGCGAAAGCGAGGGCTTCCCGGCGCGCACCCTCGACGTCTACTTCAGCGAAGGCAGCACCAACCATATCGAGGTGATCATGGGTGAACCCTCTGACCCTGATCCGTCCAAAAAACAACCGGGATCAGGGGGCGGTTCGGGCGGCGGCGGGTGTTTTCTAGGGTCACTGACCACAGATCATCGCTCTTAATTCAAAGCAGAAAGGGAGCGCAAATGGAGCGTTCAGGCAGGTGGGTCGGGGCAGTGGTTGTGGCGATCGTTTGCCTGGCGGGAGTGTGCGGCCAACAGAAGGCGGCGCTGGCCGCCACCTACTATGTGTCCGCAGTGGGTGACAATGACAATGAGGGCACATCGCCGAACCAGCCCTGGCAAACCATTGCACAAGTCAGTCACGATGACATTCAAAGAAAGCTCAAAGCCGGCGACCGAGTGCTTTTTCGAGCAGGGGATACTTTTGCGGGCGAGCTCCGGATTTCGGCTTCCGGAGCAGTGGGCCAACCGCTGGTGTTCGGCCGCTATCCGCAGGGGACCGCCGGCGACGATCCGCAGATCAGGGGTTCCGTGCGCATTACCGGCAGCCAGGTCACCCTCGAACACCTGGACATTCGGGCGTTTGCGGCCTGCGGCGTCCGCATCCAGGATACAGACAGCGTGACAGTGCGCCACTGCCGCATCCACGACCCCTCCTACAGTCAGAGCACCAGCGGTGTCATCGTTGACCGCTCCACTGCGGTCACCCTGGCAACCAACCGTGTGCACAGCGGTTTGGACTACGGCCTGCAGATCGATTCTAGCGATCGGGTGCGGGTGGCCGCCAATACCGTCTATGATTGCCGACAAGCGCTGCTCCGCGTGCGCGATGCCGCCAACATGGAGATCGAGGAAAATCTCTGCTTTACGTCAAACGGTGGTGCCAGTCGCGGTGAGCGCGGCCTTGCCATCCTCATCCGTTTGTCCAATGACTCTCCAGCCTACACCCCCGCGGGTGCCAATCTGTTGGTTCGCTCCAACGCCATTGCCAATTGCCGGGGAGCGTTGCGGCTGGTCAGGGAACGCGGCGCCCCCAATTCGTTTGAGGGGCTGCAGATCCTCAACAACACCCTGGTCTCCAGCGATGTTCACTTTAACGTTATAAACCGTGCTGCCGACGGCGGTTTCGGGACGGCCAGGGTCGCCAACACTATCTCCTATTTCCCGTCCAATTGTACGGACGTGGATCAGCGGCATTTTGGCGGCAACGCCTTCACCGCCGACACGCTTAAATACCGCAGCAATCTCTACTGGCCCACTGCTCCGCCGCCGCGCGACGATACGGCGGATGAATTGACGGCTGATCCTGGACCTGGACTTGTCGGCGGTGTCGACTGGTGCCATTTGCAGGTGGACGAAATCACGCAATGGTTCTTCCCAAAGTCTATCCCCGCTCCCGCCATCAATATCCGCGTGATCGATTAGGCCAAGACATCCACCTCGATAGCATGGATATCTATCCGTTAATTGCGTTGCGGCCGCTAACGGCATGCTTTTGATGTCGCCAGGTTTTGCGGTTCATGTCACCGGCGATGCTGCGGCATCCGACTCACAGTCGGGCCACGACCCTCACTGGTGCCCCGTCCGCCTCGGTGAGGGGCAGCGGCAGGCAGGTTACCTGGAACCCGCTGACGGGCAGCTGCTCCAGGCGGCAGAGGTTTTCGATGATCAGGATGTCGCGGCTGAGCAGCGCTATGTGGACGGGGTAGCTCTGGGTGTCCAAGCGGTCCACCGAGATGGCGTCAACGCCAATGGCCTTCATCGGCAGGTCTGCCAGCCAGACCGCCGCTGCGGGGCTCAGCACGGGATGTGGTTCGAAGTAGGCCGGTGTTCCCCAGCGATTCCCCCATCCGGTGTGCAGGAAGATAAAGGCGGCCTGGCGCAGCACCTGGGCCTGCGTTTCGAGATGGCCCACCGAGATGACGTCTCCATCGGCGGCATCCACCCTCAGGCAACATCCCGCTCCAACGAAGCTGTCCACCGGATAGCTGTCCAGATGGCGTCCGCCGGCGATCAGGTGGGAGGGGGCGTCCATGTGGGTGCCGGTGTGCGAGTAGCAGGTCAGTAATTTCTCGGCAAAGCCCTCCCTTTCGATGCGGCACGCCTGAGCGATCGTCGGCGGTTCGGTACCTGGGTAAACGGGCATGTCGGGGTGGATGGGGTGGGTCAGGTCGATCAGGGGCATCCGCCAACCTCAATGGTTCTCGACGGCGCGCAAGCGCAGCACCTGCAGATCTTCAGTGATGATGCGCTCGGCGTCGGCGATCAGGGCATCGATATCGTCGACCACGTGCAGATAGCGGCCGCTTAAGGCGTCTGCCCGCCCGCTGGCGATAGACAGGCACAGATGGGCGACACGCTTTGCCGAGAGCCACTGCCTTGCGGGGATCTGGTCATAGGTTGGCAGCTTCTGGCTGAGGTCGGTCTTGACCAGTCCGGGGCTGACCGCAAAAACCGTAACCCCGCTACCCTCCAGGTCGGCGTGCAGGGTGTCCGTCAGGCGCAACAGGGCCGCTTTGCTGATGGCATAGGGTCCCATACCAGCTATGGGGTCGATGCCGGCGTTGCTGCCGATATTGATGATGCGGCCGCTGCTCTGGGCGATCATGGTGGGCAATACGGCCTGGGTGCACTGCATGACGCCCTTGAGGTTGACGTCAAAGACTTTCCCCCAATCCTCCGGCGCCTGCACCCACCAGGGGCCTGGGGTGCCCAGAACTCCGGCATTGTTCACCAGTAGGTCGATGTTGCCGCACGCTGCCCGCATGTCGGCTGCCATGGCCGCGACCTGCTGCCAGTCGGTGACGTCCACCACCAGGGGGATGGCGGCGCCGCCGGCCGTGCGGATATCCTCCGCCGTTTTGGCCAAGTCCGCCTGGCGGCGTCCGGCGAGACCCACGGTGGCACCGGCGGCGGCGAGCCCTCGGGCGATCTCACAGCCGATGCCTTTGCCAGCGCCGGTGACGATGGCCGCCTGACCCTTCAACGGGTCTTTGCCCACGCCGCTTCTGGTTGTTGCGAAGGTCATTTGCGCTGCCGGGCCATGGCTGCCCGTTCGGCCGCCAACTCCGTGAGCAGGGCGTTCAGTGTCCAGGTGGCGGAGGTTGGCGTGAGCACGGCCCATAGGGTCGCGGGCAGGCCCACTTGGCGGGAGAGATTCATCAGCAGGTGAAACTCCTTTTGCAGCAGGCCTCCGGCGATGACGGCCCGGGGATGGTCGGGGGCTGGTTCCTTAGGAGGGCTCGCAGGCTGCTTAAAGAGATCATCCAAACGAACTGCGCCATCCTCCGAGCTGCTCCAGCAAAGATCCACCTCATCGATCTCAGAGACCTTCACGAGCCGGCTGAAATCTGCCTGGGCGGGCGCGTCGAAACCGCACAAGATCAGCCTGCGCGGTCCCATAAGGGGCTGTTGGGAAGCATCCAGTTTGTCAAACGTTGCGTCCGTATCCGACATTGCCATCGCCTCCTTTCATGCAGGACGTTCCTTAGCGGGCCTGCTACCGCTGGTGGGCCCGCTGTACGAGGGAGGCATAGCACTGTCGGTGGTGACGGGTCAACGGCGCGGTTCTCAAAAAGCAGCACCCTCAGCGTTGATTGACGAGGTCCAAAAAGCAACCGCCACCGCCACCGCCGCCCTCACTCAGTGGTGTCGGTGGCGGCGGTGTATCCTCAAAAGACACCCCCACCGGATCGACGATGACGCCGTTGATCAGACCGTCTCCATCACCTTTGCCACCATCGCTTAGGGTGATCCTGATGACCCCTTCATCCGCGGATACCTCGCTGTGTGTGTCGTAAGGATGGTAGCCACTGGTGGGGTCGTACTTCAGGACAGCGGCCGTTGCCGGTATGCTCTGATCGACATAGAGCGACACACTGACCGTGTCACCGGGGGCATCGGTTTCGATGCGCATGGCCAATAGACCCCAGGGCAAAGGGTCGGGTGGCGAGGTGTCCATTTCCAGATCGGCAGGGTCCACTGTGGTTGCCCTCACGAGCTGCCCATTGCCAGCGTTCAGTGCTATGCCGAAGAGCGCTTCGCCGGCCGCACTGGTCAACCGCAGCAGATCGGGCTGATTTTCGTCGGGGACCTCGTCGCCATCAAGGTCTGTGCTTTCGGTGGGCTCCAAGGTGTCGGGGACGCCATTGGCGTTGGTATCCGTGAGTGTGTTGTCGGCGGTGATGAAGGCGACTGGCTGTGACCAGGGCGAGGTAAAACCGCTGCTGTCAATGAAGCGCACGCGCCAGTAATAGGTGCTCGCCGGAAGGACGTACGGTCCAGCCAAGGGCAATTGGACCAGGTGCGTTGCACTTAATCCATCCACTACTGGCGTGGCGAAGGCGTCGTCCAGAGCCAACTGCCATTGGCTCTGGACATGCGTATCGCCCTGATCGGGGTCGCTGAAAGCGTCGACGGTCAATACAAGGGGAGACTCGGAGAGCATCTCCTGATCCAGTGGTGAGATGGGCAGCGGCCGATCCGGAGGAAAGTTGCCGCGGCCCTGAGGCAGGCGTTCGAGCGAGAAGTTAATCTCTGCAGCGCTCAGTTCGGCCAGCGTGGCCCCGCGCCGGGGCGCGCTTTGCTCATATCCTGGCGCCCCGGCGGTGATGGTAATATTGACTCCCGCGGGATGGACGATCAGGTATTTGCCGTCCGGTTGCAGGCTGACGGCCGAGCGTGTGGCGGTTGTGCCCGACTGGTCATCCTCTTCGAAAAACGACTTTACCCAGCCCCCAATAAGCGCCTCTTGCGAATCGGCATCTGTCAGGCTACCGGTGATGAATCCGGCGAAATCCCGTGAGCGATCAACGGAAATCACATAGGTGTTGTTATCGGCGGGGGCCTGCTGCGGAAACACACGCAGGAACACAAACCCGTCGGCAGCGGCCATCAGGAGAAAGCGTAGCACTGGCTCCGTTTCTCCAGCAAATACTTCGTCCTCGGTGATCTGCAGCGAGCGGGTTACTCCGTTGTCATCGATCTGGAAGCCATCCACGCCGAGGGTCTCTGCTCCAACCTCGCCGAAAAAATTGATCTCATACTCCGCATTCTGCACAGCGTAGAATTTGACCCAATCCTCATCTCTCTCGCGATGAAAATTGTGCTCCTGGGGGAAATAGGTCGAACAGCCGTCCAGGCCAATGTCGCAGCGCTGGATCATACCGATGCCAATGGGTGTCGCCGCCTGGGGCGTGTCATCATTGGCCGGGGGAGTATCGAAAGCATCTGCCGGCGGCAAGGCCAGAACGCTTACTGGCAAGATTGTCAAAAGAAAAAAGATGCATGCAAAGCCAAGCATGTATCGCCGGATGCCGGTTGTCTTGGGTAGGTCGGGGTCCGCTTTCATGATCATGTCCTCCTTAACATCGCTCTGTATATCGCGTCCACGGGAGCACTTGGCGCTCCAAATCGCTGACGAGCGAGGTAGAGATATTTCTTGAAATGCCGCTTGACGCTGATTCCGGGCGATGCTGGCATTCGCTTGCTCCATAAATATCCAAACTGTTGGAGACTTCAGGGTTGACTTGATCGGCCGGATGGTCCGAAACTAAAAGCCCTTAAGGACCCGGCTCAACCAGATGCTATTCACGTCAGACGGCACTATCCCTCGGTCTCCAGGTTGGCCGCAGCGACGGGCGCTGTCACCAGCCCTTGCCACCAGGATTGAGCGGCAGTCGGCGTGCAGGTGGTTCCCAAAGCTCAAGGCGAAGCGCTTGAGGCGCAAGCACCATGACGCTGGAACATTTGCGCAACATTTGTACAGTCAAGTCGAGACGGTGGGTGAAGAGGCCTACCCGTGGGGCCTGGTGGCGAGCAGCGCAAGTTGCCTGCATTCACCAGAGTAGGTTGCAGACCAGCCGCTGAACGAGCGCATTTACATTTGGCGTCGGGCAAGGTGGTTCGCTGACATTGGTAGCGCCCTCTAACCATTCAGTATTGAAACGAATTGACGGCAGTCAATGCCGAAGTGAAAAATACCCTCTGATCAGGAGGCAGTTATGAGCCAGGAGCAAGCGCTGCGCGAAGCCATCGTCGCCGCTATCCGCGACGGCCTGCGTGAGGTCAAGGATGGTGAGAAGACGTCCGCAGGATCCAAGCAAGTGGATCCCAAATTCACCACCCTCGTGGTCAGTATCATCACAGCGATGATCGCTTTTTTGGGCGGCGTTTATCAGGTCAATCGCTCTGCCGATGTTCGCCAGGAAGAACTGATCCAACAAAACCAGTTCCAGAGCGAGCGCGACGTGAGGGCCCAGAAGGATCTGCTTGAACTGGAGCGCCAAAAACTAATGCAGACCATTTTCTTGGATATCCTCCAGAAAGCAGACGACGAGAAGGAGTATCAGGATGTGATTCGCGCCAATATCGGCGCCCTGCGCGTCTTTGAACGCTCTGGCTTGCCCTATCTGATAATGGTGCGCGACTTCTGGAAGAAGAAGGGCCGCGGGCAGTTTGTAGATTATGCCGACCGCGCCATCCGGGAAATTTTGTTGTCACGGATGAAAATCAGCGAAATGGTCTTCAGTCAGGTCGACCACCGCAACGAACCCACGGGACGGGCCAACCTGCGGCGGGTGGACTTCAGCAGCATCGATTTTACCAATGCCGATTTCAGAAATTGTGACCTGGATGGGGCGTCTTTTCGCAATACCGTTCTCACCGGGGCGGATTTCACTGGGGCCAGTTTAGAGGGGGTGGCATTGCATGAGGCACTGGATGTAGCGGCGGCCCGGTTTTCAGCCGCCGACTTGTTGGAGTACTACATTGGCGTCCCAAAAGGCATCGGCCCTTTTGCCAATCTCTCCGAGGACATTCTGCTGAAGCTGCTACAGGCTCACAAGAAGGCTTTCATCGAAAAGGCGAGCGACGATCCCGACTTCGAAGAGAAGTTCATGCAGTCCAAGGCGTGGTCGGACCTGCAGCTCAAGCCGGCCGACCTGCAATAGGCGTCACACCTTACGGTGACGAACAAAACAAGAAGCACGGCGGGAAATCGGTCCCCCCACTTTTGCGCCGTTTACGGTGCGCCAGCGGAACCAATTCGACGTCTTGCACGGTGACCTGGAGCGCATCGATGCAGACATCGCTCAGGGTTTCGGTGCGATAGCCCTCCGCCATCAACTCCAGGGTGTAACAGCCGGCGTCGAAAACCAGTAGATAAGCGCCGCCCGCCGGCGGTTGCCCCCAGACGCTGCCGCTGGTGGTCACTTCGGCGGTAACCACGGCATCTGTATCCGCATCCCTAATCCAACCGCTGAGCAAGCCTTTGTCCGCATCTTCAGGTAATGGCGGCTCGCCTTGAGGCGAAAAGCCCAGCAGATAGGTCTGCAGATAGGTCCGTCCTTCCACACCCGTCTTTGCACCGGCATCGGCAGTATCCATGGGATCCAACCCGGCCTGCAGTTCCCAGGCATCGGGGATGCCGTCGGCGTCCGCGTCGGCTGCCGTCTCAAAGCGATAGACATCCGACCAGTCAGACGGTGCATCAGCGATATCAAACACCCGCGCCCGCCAATAGTAGCTGGTGGACGGCAGCAAGAACAGCTGGGGGCTCAGGGCAGTGAGCTGGGCATCACTCTTATGGTCTATGACCAGGTCTGCATCACCAAAGTCGATGGATGTCGACAATTGCCATTGGGTGGCGGTGTGCCGCTCCGCGTTGTCCGCATCCTCGAAGGGGCCGGTGGTCAAGGTGGCCGGCAGTTGTACGGATACGGCGCCATCCGGCGGGTTTTCAAGTTGCGGTGCATGCGGTGCCAGGTTCTGCCCTTCGGCGATCAGGTCGACATCATATTGAACAATCTCGCCTTCTAGGAGGGTCAGCCGTGCAGTCGGCGGGGCGATGTATCCGGGGGCCTGCACGGTCACGTCGAATTCTCCGGCATCGTGCAATAGAAGATACTGCCCATCGCTCAGGCTCTGGGCTTGCAAACCGGCTGAGGTCTGGATGGTGGCGCCGGGGATGGGCGCCCCGCTGCGCCTATCAGTAATCGTGCCGGTGAGCTTGGCGCTCGGACCTGGAGCGTTGCCACTACTATCACCGCACCCATAGGCCATTAAGAGGGCCAAGAGGATGGCCAAATAAAACTGCAAAGGGCATCGGGTTGAAAGGGTCGACGGGGTCGCCATGCTTAGCTTTCCTCAGAAGCGTATGATCATCGAGGTATACAGCGTGTGCTCGGTCACATCCTGTTTGAAGCCCAAATTCTGGAGGATCGATGTGCCCACCTCGCGGGCAAAGCGCAACTGATAGGCAATGTCCAGGGCGAAGTGGCGGTCGCTCTGCCGGACCAGAACGCCGCTGCCGATGCTGCCACCGTAAAATTCGTCAGGGCTGCCCTCCGCCGGCGAGGGATCGTAGAGCGCGCCCAGGCGCAACGGCACCTGGTAGCCGTATTCATCCGGATCGAGGTAGCCGAAGATGTGCTGGAAGCCCAGGCGCACGGGATAGGTGGGGTCGATCTCGGCCTTACCGATCGGTTTTCCGCTGATGGGCGAGGTCCGATTACCGTTTTCATCCTCGAGCACAAAATCGCCCCAATCTGTGCGGTAAATGTCCAGGGTGATCACGGTTTGTCTGGGTTGTGGTTCCCAGGCCAGCCCCATACCGATGGTGCTGGGAAACTCCAGTTGTTCATCCGTCTTGGTCACTCGGGAATTGACGGTATCGGCCGACGGTTGATCGGGGAAGCGCAAATCGGATACGAAGCGACTGCGATGGACGATATCCGCCATCAATGCGCTTTTATAAACCAAACCAAAGGCAAAATGGTGTTTCAACGCGTACTGGTTGCGCGGGTGCTGCCAGTGCAGGCCGAGGTTGATATTGACGCCCTTCAACGAAAAGCGATCCACACTATCGACCGTGAAATTGAAGGCGTTGGCCCCCAGGGTTCCCGCACCGGTCTGGCGCGTCTGCTGCTCCCACTGGTTTTCATTAAAACCCGCATCCCAGAGATTGAAGGTGGCGCCCACGCCAACAAGCCCCCACTTGTCAGACTGGGCCACCTGCGCACCCACTGACAGGCCTAAGGCGGTCAACGCGCCGGCCTGCCGGTAATCGATGGTCTGCGTCACTGCCAGATCACTTTCATCCTGCGCCAAGGGGAAGCGCCAAGAGCGGTGCATGTCGTACAGGCGCTGGTAATTGGCCGACAGGACGAAACGTCTTCCGCCGAGGATGGGCGGCAGGGGATACACCGCGCTCAGGTAATTGACCGCTGGAAAGGACACCCGCTGTCTGCCGTCCGCTTCCGGATTGGTGGCGAAGCGATTGTCTTCTGTGCGGTTGACCAGAGCGCCGACGAACGACACCTCGGGATGGTCTTTAAGCTGATAAAGTCCGCCCGGATTCCAGCTGGCGGCGGTGGCATCGTCGGCCCGGGCAATAAATGCCCCGCCCACGGCCAGGGCCCGCGCGCCTGAGCCCACTGGGTTAAAAGTGCTGGGAATTTCGACACGTCGCAACTCCTGCGCCTCGACCACCCAAGGCAGTAGAATCAGGCAGAAGCCGATCAGGAAAACACACCCGAAGCGGTTTCTTGTCCTGTGCATGTGTCGCCCTCCGTGCAGACTGCCATGCGCACCGTAGGTGCGGTGGCCATTATCATCAGTAGTAGTTGCTCACGACCCAGTCATCATTGGTTATCGACCTATCTGACTTCAGGGTGTCCAAGATTCTGATCTTCGCGGAGCTCAGGTCGATGCGCTCGATGAGCCCCAGGGCAATGGGTTCTGCGAAGACGGTGGGATCCTGCTTCGCCAGTTGCGGAAGAATGTGGAGCTTGCGGCCGGCAAGCTGACGGACGTAGGCGATGTCTGCCTCGTAGAGTTGTCCCGCTTGCTGGGTCGCCGTAATTTTGCCCTGCAGCAATGGGAACTCCAGCAGGATCCGCTGGGCGAACAGTCTCGCGGCCGAGCGGATCTCACGGGGCTTCTCTTGGGCCCCCAACATGAACAAGCTTGGACTCCCGCAACGGATGCGCACCGATCGGCCCTTGACGTGAAATCTGCCGGACAGCACGGCGGAGTACTCCGTATCGCCAGCGTAGTCGCGGAAGGTGAAGTGCGACAACTCCCAGGGGCTACTGTCCGGTCCGGTCGCTCCAGCTGGGTTGACTTCCACCAAGAAACGGCCGGTGCCGAGCAGGGCCGTCTCCAGGTGGTCGATGAATGTCGTCCGGTCGGTGCTGGTGTCGACGAGTCGAATCAGAATCCGGTCGGAGAAATCCAGGGCCTTGGGTACCCGGCTGTTCAATCGAATCCGGCGGCGCAGGGTGCGGCCACTTTCGCCAAAGACTTCAATGCTGATGTCATGACGGCCGACTTTGCAGCAGGGGGCTTTTTTCAGGCTCAGGGGAATGTCCACGCGCCGGGTACCTGTTTTCAGCTGACCATGTACCGGCAAGGTACGCGATACGCTTTGTGTCCGGCAACTGGTGCCGATGCTGGGTTCCAGGCAGCTTTCCGTGACAGTCATCCGGGCGGATTGGATCCCCTCGCTGCCAGCCGACATCTCGATAGGCACCAGGATACGGTCCTGGTAAACCGTGAGGGTATCAGCACCGACGTCTTGCAGATAATCCACCAGTTCCATTTGGATGGCCTCGGAGGATGTGGCGGACGCAGAGGCGGACACAAGACCTGCCGCGGAGCGGCTGGCAATATAGACACGGCGCGCGGACAAAGCGGCCCGGAACGCGGGCAGGGGCACCTGCATGCGTGTCTGATTGCCGAGCCGATCTCTGGCTGTTAAGGTCAGCGGAAATGCGCCTGCGCTCAGGGTTTGTGCAATGGTTTGCCGTTCGCCAGCCAGGCGGGCGGCCAGTTGTCCATTGATATCCAGGCTGTCCAGGCCCGCAGCGTCCCTGAGGGTCGTGGTCAAGACGAACTGCTCCTGGTTGGCGCTGGGAGACGGCCGAAGGGGCTGCAGATCAATGGTCGGCCCCTGGTGGTCGACATGAATGTTGGCTGTCATGTGGCTTTCGTGCCCGTTCAGGTTCACCGCCCGAATGGCGATGGTGTGGTGCCCCTGGGGGAGGCCGGGAAATACTTTGCGAAAGCGATGGCTGGCCGGATTGCCGAAGAGATACATGGACTCGCCGCCGATGGACAGTTGGGCGATGAAGTTTGAATCTTCAACCATCCCCTCCACGACCACCAACATGTCGTTTGTCCATCGTGTAGCGGCACCTCCCGCCAGCCGGATGGCGGGCCCCTCACGGCTGGTGCCGCGCTCGGCGACAATGGCCTTGCGCGTTTGTTCAAGATAATACACCGCCCGGTCCGAATGGGCATTGTGCAGGGAGACCAGCAGGGCTGCTTCCGCTTGCGAATACCATCCCTTGTGATAGTAGACGATGCCCAATTCACGGTTGGGGAAGTAATCCAGCGGCCAGTCCCCGCGAATGCGCAGGCGCCATTGGTCGGTGTTCCGGCGTTGGAGCGCTTGCTCGAAGTCACGCGCAGCCAGATCTAGGCAGCCGCTGTGCGCGCTGTATGCCCTGCCGCGCTCATAATATTCATCGGCCTTGCCCAGGGCGATGTAGGGCGCTACCGTGATTGGCCGGCCGTCCTGAAAACAGATGGGATTGGGCTCGACAACCGCGCAGGCCACGAGAAAGCACAACCACGGGGATACCATCGACAGATGTCGGATGTGCGCTATGAAGCTTGTCAGCGAAGGCATGGCTGGCAATCTCGCGATTCTGACATGCAGCGGCACTGACGCGGATTCACCTGTGGCGGAGCGCAGTCTGCGGTTGTGGGGTCGTATTTAGGGCTCGGCGGTCGCCGCTGTAAGAGGGGGTGACCCACGCGTGGCATCACCTTGTCCATAAGTGTTTAGAGGAATTGAGCGGTCAGGTCAAGCAGTGCATTGGAACCGTCTGATTCGCAAAGGAGATCTCTGGCGTCCCTTCAAGGGAGCAGCTGTGCCGCGAAACTGGTTTCCAGGTGCTGCCAGTTCCGGTAGCGGGTGATGTAGCCGTTGCCGGTCAACGCCTGATTCCAGGGGCGATCCAACAAAGCGACCGGAGTGGCCATCTCTTCAGACAAGTAAGTGGCCATGCTGGCACTGTCCTCCACGGCCAGGGAAAATGACATCTTCTGAAGTTCGCTTAACGGCATCGCGATACTGGGATCCATGTTGGGGCGCTGGTATTTGTCAACGATGGTGAAGCTATCGTAGTCGACAGCGTGGTCCATGAGCCACTGCTGGGAGGTTTCCAGGGTGTGGGTCGGGCGACCGGTGACGATGTGGATCCTGTGCCCCGCTTGCTTCCACCGCTCCAATGTTTCGAGGGCGCCGGGGCATGGTGCCATGCCGAGGATCTCCTCCGGTCGGTGGGCGATCTCCACCAGGCGGCTGTATTCATTTGCAGACAGGCCAAAGGATTGCTGCAGATCAAAGGTCACCATGTCCGCCAACGACGCCGTTTTGCCAAACTCCCGCGCCACGATGCTTAAGTAAGTACCGGCACTGTCGGTCAGGACATCATCGACATCAACATAGAGGTGGGCCATGGCTGGATCCTATGCAGGTGTTGCAGATGGGCGGATATGGGGCTGGTCTTACCATGGGGCGGGACCTGCGGCAAGGGAGGAGTCAGGGCCTTGGTTGGAGGGTGCCCTTGCCGCAGGTATCTTCGGGGGCGAAGCGGGGCTGGTGGCTGGACAGCCCCTGGCGGAGTATGGGTGAATTCCTGGCTAAATCGGGGATGATGCACGCCGCAATTCTAGATGCGCGTTCTCAGGGATACTGCTCTGAACCAGGAGATGTGCGTGAAAAGCGGTGATCAATTTCATCACCAGATAAGCGGCCCCCATTATGGGCAGAAAGGTGTGCGCGTATTCGAGCCCATTGGCGAAGTCAAGGCAGGTGATGACATAGAGACCCATGAGGAGGATCTCAATTCCGGCACTGACCATGCCAGGAAGCGGATTGCGGCTGTAAAAATACCCCCCGCCGGGCAAGAGGAGGGACCGCAGGCGTGCCTTAAAACCGGTCTTAAAAGCGAGCTGGCACGCGGGACACAGCTCGCTGCCGTCGGACAGCAGGTTGTGACAGTTCGGGCACAAGGCCGTGCGATGGGGATTCTGACTCGATTTTCCGCTACCGATGGGCAGGCGGGTCAAAATCTTCTGAAGCTTGCGCAGTTCTGGAGCGCCCATGTAGGGGAAGCTCTCACGCTGCCCATTCTGGTAGGTTACCACCAGCGCTCTTCCATTGAAGTGGATCCGTTGGCAGTCGGCGTATAGGATCTGGGACAGTGCCCGCCGGTGGCCTCTGTTGAAGCGGGTCGGAACATGGATGATACGTTTGTCGGTGAAGATGAAGATGGCCCGTTTGAAAAATAGGAAGAGGGGGCCGGTCAGCATCTGTTCTAAGATGCCGATGGGCGAATACCCGGTGGAGAGAAAGAGAAGTTTCTCGCCGTAGTGCATAAAGTAGCGCAGGAAGGCCACCCGTGAGATCAGTTTGCGCTGACGTTTCTCCATGCTTTTCTTGTAGTAGCCACCAGCATTGGTGAAGATCAACTGGCGATCGACGGGAAAGCCAAATATTGTCAGTGGCTTGCAGCAGATGTTGTGGTATTCTATCTCCTGATGGCGGATTTTTTTATTCGCCTTTTTCCGGTTGGCGTTTCTTCTGAGCAATCCCAGCATTCGTCGGTCCTCCTCGTTGATACCAATGGTGAAACAGTGATCCGGGCGGGGGAAAGCCTTGCGTCTCATCGCAGCGGGGGCAGCGTCCAACAAACGCCGATCTTGCCTGTACTTTTCGCAAGGTGCGTGCCAGCCTTTCAAGGCCGCGCGATGGGAATCCATTAATTTTATTATGCTATTTATTTCAGGTGGATAAAGGTTTTGTTGGGCCCCATTTTCCGGCAGGTTGATGATATTCTGCTCCCATCTGTAATTGCACATTCGTGCACGATATGGTTTCAATTGCAGGGTGTTTCCTAATCCATCAGTGATGAAAGGTTCGGCTTCGATGAATCGCCTCAACCGCCTTACGGCCCTCTTACTGCTGCTCCAGACCCGACGGGTGGTGACTTCCAAGCAATTGGCCGAGCGGTTCTCCGTCAGCCGGCGAACCGTTTACCGGGACATCCGCGTATTGGAGGAGGCCGGTGTGCCCATTTTGTCCGAGGCGGGAATTGGTTATTCACTCGCACATGGATACCACCTGCCGCCGGTGATGTTTACGCGCGAGCAGGCGGGTGCGCTGATAACCGGAGCCAAGCTGATGGATCTTTACGGCGACGCGGCCACCCGTGAAAACTGCCAAGCCGCTTTAGACAAGATTCGGGCCGTTCTCGAACGGCCCGATCAGCGCTATCTGGAGCGTCTCGAGGACCGTATGGCGATCTGGCGACCGTCGATTGGAATGCCCGCTCGAGGAGACGGCCGAATGTTGACCCGCCTGCAGGCCATTTTAGGAGATCACCGTGTCGTGTCCATGACCTATCACGCCGGCCACAAGGATGAAGTCACCCACCGACGGGTTGAACCGCTGGTTCTCTGCTTTTACGGTGCCCACTGGCATTTGTTCGCTTATTGCCGGTTGCGCAGCGCCTATCGTGATTTCCGTGTGGATCGGATCTGTAACTTGACACGGGCCGAGGAGCGCTTCGATGCGGAACGCCATGGTGCCATCGATCAGCTCGTCGAACGGATGGTGGCGCCCACCGACCTAAAACCCGCCCGCATTCGGTTCAGCAAGCGGGCGGCCGACGAAATCCGCGAGAATCGCTATTACTGGGGCTTTGTGAACGAGTCCATTGACCCGGAGGGTGTGGAGATGCAATTTCTCACCCCAGACTACGCCTATCTGGCCAGGTGGCTGGTAGGGTTGTGCGACCAGGTGGTGGTCTTGGCCCCGCTGGAGTTGCAGGAGCATCTCCAGCGGTTTGCACGGCGCCTCTATCGTCATTACCTTAACTTCCAACGGTGAATTCGGGTCGCCCCACCCATTCCCCATGGCCCGGTGTCCTACCCTGCTGACAAACAGCTGTCACAGAATTTTGCTATAACCCGCCCTCACCCAACATATCGATCCCTTCGTAATTTTCTTGCAACCCTGTGAGAGGAGGAACTCATGGACGAAAAGATGAAGCAGCACGGCGCCTTCAGCTGGATGGAGTTGATGACAACGGACGTGGCCAAAGCCAAATCGTTTTATAGTTCGGTTTTTGGATGGGAGACCGCCGAATATGAGGGCGGGCCCATGCCGTATACCATGGTCAAGGTCGGCGGCGACGAGGTCGGCGGCATGATGAGCATGCCGCCCCATTCGGAGGGGATGCATCCCGCCTGGAGCATCTACGTCACGGTGGATGATGTGGACGCCACCGCCAGCAAGGTGACTGAGCTGGGAGGGCAAGTGGTCATGGGGCCCCAGGATATCCCCGATGTGGGGCGCTTCTGCCTGATTCAGGACCCTCAAGGCGCCTTCATCTGTGCCATCACCTACAAAGCGATGTAAGCATCCGAACCAATGATCCTGTGGCGGGGGCGGCATCTGGCCCGTCCCTGCTGCTTCAGGACCGCATTTGCATTTTTCAAGGATAGACAGGCTCCATGCCAAAAAGATCGCCAGTGGAATCATTTCCTCCGGTCCAGCTGCCCCGGTCGCCCCGGAAGCGAAAACGCCAAAGTGAGCTGGACACCATCTCCATCAAGGGCGCTCGGGAACACAACCTCAAGAACGTCGACATCGAACTGCCCAAAAAGAAGCTGATCGTTTTCACCGGTGTGTCGGGATCCGGCAAGTCCAGCCTGGCCTTCGATACCATCTTCGCCGAGGGACAGCGACGTTACGTAGAATCGCTTTCCGCCTACGCCCGTCAGTTTATTGGGCAGATGGAAAAACCGCGTTACGACTATATCCGCGGCCTTTCACCAACCATCTCCATCGAGCAGAAGGCCGCCAGCAAAAATCCCCGCTCCACCGTAGGCACCATTACTGAGATCTACGATTATCTGCGCGTTCTCTTCGCGCGCGTGGGGGAGCAGTTCTGTGTCAAGTGCGGCCGTGCCGTGGGCAGTGGTGACGCACAAAGCATGGTGGATCAGATCCTGACGCTGCCCTCCGGCACAAAGTTTCTGCTGCTGGCGCCGATTGTGGAGAACCGCAAGGGCGAACACCGCGAACTCCTGCAAGGTTTGATGGGGGATGGTTTTGCGCGGGTGCGTGTTGACGGCATTGTTCAAGAGATCACCGCGGTGCAGAATCTTGGCAAGCATAAGAAACACACAATTGAGGTGGTCGTAGACCGACTCGTTCGAAAGACCGGCAAGGGATTCCGGAAACGCCTCACCGATTCGGTTGAAATCGCCCTGCGGCGTGGCCAGGGGCGCCTTGTCGTGCACGTCATCGACCGCGAGGACCTACCCATGAGTGAAGCACGCTCTTGCTGTGGGATTGCCTACCCGCAGCTGGAGCCTTCACTCTTCTCCTTCAACTCTCCTCTGGGGATGTGTCCAGCCTGCAACGGAATTGGAAACCAACTTTCCATGGATGTGGATAAGCTGGTGCCCGATAAAGATCTTTCTATTCGCCAAGGCGCCGTTGTACCGTGGCGCAATTACTTCCTCAAGGGGAATGGTGACAGCAACGCTTGGGGTCTTCGCAAACTGCTGGCCATGGAGGCCCAGTGGGGTTTAGACTACGACCGACCGTGGCGAAAGCTGCCAAAGAAGCAAAAGAATCTTCTGCTCTACGGCGCCGATGGAAGGTCGGTTCAGGTGCGCTGGGATTCAGAGCGGATCCATGGTGAGTTTCAGACTGGATGGGAAGGGCTGGTGCCGATGCTGATGCGGCGCTACGGCCAAACCCAATCCGAAGGTCAGAAAAAATACTATGCCAGCTTCATGTCGGCCACGGCCTGTCCTCAGTGCCGAGGGCGGCGCCTCAAAGATGAAGTTCTCCACGTTCATATTGAGGGTCGCAGTATTATTGACCTCACCGAGCTTACCATCGGCGAGGCGCATCGTTTTTTCGACACCCTCAACCTGACGGGCAATCGGCGCCTCATTGCTGCTGAACTGATCAAGGAGATCGCTGGGCGCTTGCGCTTCCTCATCAATGTAGGCCTTGACTACCTGACCCTCTCTCGCCAGGGCCCGACCCTGTCGGGAGGTGAGTCTCAGCGCATTCGACTGGCTTCCCAAGTGGGGTCCGAGCTCACCGGGGTGCTGTACATCCTCGATGAACCCTCCATCGGCCTGCACTCGCGCGACAACGCGAAGCTGCTGGAAACCCTTCGTCACCTGCGCGATATTGGTAATAGCCTCATCGTCATCGAACATGACGCGGAGACCATGCGCTCGGCCGATTGTCTTGTCGATATTGGCCCCGGTGCGGGGTTGCTGGGCGGACAGATCGTGGCCATGGGCACGCCGAAGCAGCTGTGCCGCAACCGCCGCTCCTTGACGGGTAAATATCTTAGCGGCAAACGCACGATTGAAACGCCTGAGCGCCGCCGATCCCCCGGCGAAGCCGGTAAGCGATGGGTGTCGATTCTGGGTGCCGCGGAGAACAACCTGGCCGGGATCGATGTCAAAATGCCGTTGGGGCTATTGGTAGCGGTAACGGGAGTCTCCGGTGCCGGAAAGTCAACCCTGGTCAACCAGATTCTCTACCCGGCACTGGCCCGACAGCTACACGGTGCCAGCATCTCAGTCGGTCGCCATCGCCAGGTACGCGGACTGCAGTACATCGACAAGGTGATCAACATCGATCAGAAACCCATTGGACGAACACCACGCAGTAATCCAGCAACCTACACCAAGGTGTTCGACCCGATTCGTGACCTCTTCGCACTCTTGCCCGAATCCAAGGCCCGCGGCTATCGCAAAGGTCGCTTCTCTTTCAACGTTAAGGGGGGGCGTTGTGAAACGTGTCGCGGCGACGGCTACATCCGCGTGGAGATGCATTTTTTGGCGGACGTATATGTGCCCTGCGAGGTGTGCCGCGGCAAACGCTTTAATGCGGCTACCCTGGAGGTGCTATACAAGGATCATTCCGTTGCCGATGTCCTCGATCTGTCGGTTCGCCAGGCCGGGGAACTCTTCTCCAACCAGCCTCGCATTCGACCGATCTTGGAAACCCTGATGGCGGTTGGGCTGGGGTATATCAAGCTGGGGCAGGCCGCCACCACCCTTTCCGGTGGAGAGGCGCAGCGCATCAAACTGGCCCGTGAGCTGGCCAAACGCGACACCGGTAAGACCCTCTATATTCTCGATGAACCGACGACGGGGCTCCATTTTCAGGATATTGAAATGCTGCTGAATGTCCTCCAGCGTCTGGTGGACGGCGGAAACACGGTCGTCATCATAGAGCACAATTTGGACGTTATTAAAACTGCCGACTGGGTCATCGACCTTGGGCCGGAGGGGGGTAGCGGTGGCGGACACGTGGTCGCCGCAGGAACGCCCGAAGCAGTGGCGGCGGCCGATGCCAGCTACACGGGCGGTTTCCTCAAGCGGCTACTTGCCGCACAAGTGTAGTCGCGGCTTTCCCCACTGGAAGGCCCACCGGCCGTCACCGATGGGGCCTCCATTGGACTGGGTAGTGCCTTAGTTGTGGGTGGCTGTACTCTTTCGCTCTGACCAGAAGGGGGACATCTGCCGCAAGCGCTCCACAATTGGGGGCAGGGTCTCGAGGATGGTGTCGATCTCAGCCTCGGTGTTGTAAACGCTGAGACTGAAGCGGATCGTGCCATGGGCAGCGGTGAAGGGTACCCCCATGGCACGTAGGACATGGGAAGGTTCCAGCGAGCCCGAGGTGCAGGCCGACCCTGAAGAGGCGCATATTCCATGCTGATCCATGAGCAACAGGATGGACTCGCCCTCGATGAACTCGAAGGCGATTGAACTGGTGTTCGGCAGACGCTCATCTGGCACACCGTTGACCATGGCGTTGGGTATGGTGGCCAGAAGACCATTTTCCAGTTTATCCCGCAAGGCCCGTACCCGGGAGTTCTCCTCCGCCATCATTTCCTGGGCCAGTTGACAGGCGCGTCCCAGGCCGATGATGGAGGCCACGTTTTCGGTGCCCCCCCGTCGACCATGCTCTTGGTGACCGCCCAGAAGGAAGGGTGCGAATTTGGTGCCTTTGCGCACATAGAGGGCCCCGATTCCTTTGGGCGCATGCAGCTTATGGCCCGAGAGGGCCAACATGTCGATGGCCGAATCATGCATATCGATGGGTATCTTCCCAACCGCTTGAACGGCGTCGGTATGAAAGAGGATGCCGCGCGAGTTCACTTCACGGGCGATCTCTTCCACCGGGAAAATCATACCGGTTTCGTTATTGGCCCACATGAGGCTCACAATGGCGGTATCGTCACTGAGGCTGCCGTAAAGATGATCCAAGTCCAGACGGCCCTGCTTGTCCACCGGTACAAAGGTGACGCGGTAGCCTTGACTGGTAAGATTTTCGCAGAGATTCTTGACCGCCGGATGCTCCACCCGGGAGGTCACCACATGGCGTTTATCGGGGTTGGAGCGCAATGCCGCCCATATGGCAGTGCTATCGCTCTCCGTCCCACAGCTGGTGAAGACGATCTCCTCAGCGCTTGCCCCTAAAAGAGCGGCCACCTGTTCACGGGCGTTTTTGAGAGTTTGCCCAACGTTGCCGCCGAAGGAGTGCATGCTGGACGGATTGCCATATTGGTTGCTGAAATAGGGCAGCATTGCCTCCACAACCTCTGGGGCCACCCGCGTGGTGGCATTGTTATCCACATAGATGGGCGTCATCGATTACACCTCCTCCACGACGAGTTCAGGTGCCACCAACTCTTTCAGCTTTGCCTCCACGTAGCCCTTTAGGGTCACCTGTGATTTGGAGCAGGACGCGCAGGCACCGCGCAGTTTGACGAAGACTGTGTCACCGTCCACATCGACCAACTCGATGTCGCCACCATCCTGCTTGAGCGCCGGTTTGACCTCGCGATCCAACGTTTCGTCGATGAGTTTGATTTTTTGGATATTGGTGAGCCGTTTGGGTTTGGGCCGGATCTGCACGAGGGTTTCTCTGCCGAGGGCTTCGTCGATGATCATTTGGATGCTCTCGTGGCAGTTCCCACAGCCGCCACCAGCCTTTATGTAGTCGGTGACATCTTCGATGCTTTTGAGATGGTTTTCAGTGACCGTGCGGCGAATCTGCACGTCGGTAACCCCAAAGCATTCGCAGACGACTTCCCCCTCTACCTCTTTGGGCGCATCGCCGCGATAGCAGACGATGGCTTTCTCCAGCGCGTCCTGACCCATGACAGAGCAATGCATCTTCTCCTTGGGCAGACCTCCTAGGAATTCGGCGATGTCGTCATTCGTAATCTGTTCCGCCTCCTCCAACGTCTTGCCGATGAGCATTTCGGTCAGGGCCGATGAGGAGGCAATGGCGCTTGCGCATCCGAAGGTCTGAAACTTGGCCTCCGAAATTCGCTTCTCGCCGTCAAGTTTGAAGGTCAACTTAAGGGCATCGCCGCAGGCCATCGAGCCCACCTCGCCGACACCATCGGGATCCTCCACCTCGCCGACGTTGCGCGGGTTGAGAAAGTGATCCTTCACCTTGTCCGTGTATTCCCACATAGTTTCCTCCTCGATAGCGATTTCCGCAGTGAACCAAATATTAGAACATCGGGGATCACCGGCCGCGTGTCAACGACTGGGGAGCCGGATGTGTAGACCCATTACCAACTGTGATCAATGTTAATCACGAAACATTGTTTGAAAAGCCACCAGATGCCAATTATCGGGCGATGCGTTGCTTAGAACGAGATGCTTACCCGCATTGTGGGTCCCCCTATCAAAAACATTGCGAGGTTGTGACGGTCCGGGTAGAGTGAACCCAAGGCTTCCCGTTGTCGACACCGAGAGGAGGTAAGCTATGCAGCTGCGCAAAGCGATGTTTGCCGGCAGTTGGTATCCGGACCGGGCTGAAATCTGCCAGCGTGAAATTGACGGCTTTCTGGCAGAAGGCCGTGATTGGGCATCTCCCGAAGGGGCTCTGGTGGGCGGCGTGGTGCCCCACGCCGGTTGGTACTATTCTGGCAGCCTGGCGTGCAATGTGATCCAGCGCCTCGCTGCGAGTACCGATACGGATCTCGTCGCTATCTTTGGGATGCACCTGCCGAGAGGCGCCGCCAATGTCATGATGGCGGATGGGGCCTGGGAAACGCCTTTTGGGCCTTTGGCGATCGCCACTGAAATAGCCGCTGATCTCAAAGCCCAATTTCGATTTGATATCGAAACCGCCATTGCCTTCCAACCAGACAACACCATCGAGCTGCAGTTGCCCTTCATCAAGTATTTCCTACCGGACGCCCGAATTTTACCCATCGGCATCCCACCGCAAACCGCCTCATTGCCGATAGGCACGGCGGTGGTGAAAGCCGCCCAAAAACGAGGCTTGTCCCTCAAGGTGATCGGCTCCACCGATCTGACCCATTACGGGCGCAATTATGGGATGCGGTCCCACGGAAGCGGTGCCGAAGCGCTAACCTGGGTGCGCGATCGCAATGATCGCCGTATCATCGAGGCGATGCTGGCGCTCGACGGCCCCCGGATCATTGATGAAGCCCGCGACCATCAGAACGCTTGTTGTGCAGGCGCTGCCGCCACTGCCGTCACCGCCGCCGCCGCTCTGGGTGCCACCAATCCTGTGGCGCTGCACTACACCACCAGCCACGAGAAGAGCCCAGGAGACAGTTTTGTTGGCTATGTGGGCATCCTCATGTAGCGCAGACCACGTCGCCGTTATTGCCGGAAATTGAATTCTCCGCCGATCAAGGTCCGGGTCATCAACCTGTCAAATCGACGGCCCCATGTGACGTTCAATTGCCGCCTTGTCGCTGAAACTCTGCGATTGTCTCGTTTTACAACCACTTGCTATCATTAAAAAAATTTGAATAAATCAGCGGGCTCCGATCGCCTCGCGTTTGTGGCCAGTAATATGCATATGTCCGTACTGGCGCCACGTTCAGGGGCCCCTTGTGCAGCCATCGAAGCGGCGTCCGTATCCGCCGCCGTCTGACCCTTGGGCCCACCGCATGGTTTGCTTGCGAGTCTGGTTGGTCATGCTTAGTTTAAAGTAGGATGCGTCGTGATGCGGATTTGCATCGTGATGCGTGATTGGGGGTTAGATGAGCTTTGTTAAAGTAAACAATGTCGATCGTTTAACTCGGGTACGCGCTTTACGCCCGGATGACGTGGAAATGGAAACTCGGGGGGCAGTGACCACAACGGGTGGCTGCGCAACCTCCGCGTTTGAGGAGACGGCCTTTACCCGGCAGTCGGATCTTCATTCCTACGTAAGGGGCCTGTCCATTTCTCCTGAAGTTATCGAAAAATGGATCTCGGCGGGCTTGCTGTTTCCGGATGAGATCCGGATGGCAGAGAAGATCATCAAAATATTGAGAGAAAAAATTAAAGTTTCCTGACCCTGTCGGCGATTATCAGTACCAGCGGAGGCTTCGCGGGGGAGCCTCTCTGGAAGGTTCGGGGTCTCCCGGTCTTCCTTTAGCCGACGGGGTGGTTTTCGGACCACCCCATCTTTTTTGGTGAATACCTACCTTCCCAAGTGCGGCTCACATCTTCCGCCCCATCCGATAGATCGTATACATCAACTCCATCCGGTCCTTTCCGTGGGTGGATTTTTTATCGATAAGCACCTCCCAACTCGAATTGGCGCCCAGCACCTGCAGGGCATTGGTGATGCGGGCGATAATCTCGGCCGGTTGGGCGCCCTGAAGCTCAACCGCTTCATATTCCTGAAAGGAGACGTGATCCTCCTTATGTGTACCGGGCCCAAGCCCAACCAGGCTGGATCCCTCCCCAATCTCCACCAGGGCCCGGTTCAATGCAGCCGCCAGTTTTGGTACCAGCGGCGCCAATTCTCGATGAAGCGTTTTGGCAACTTCGTAAGGTGTCATGATGAAGCGCTCCCTTGAAGGTCGATTCCATTCACGGATGAACATCCTTACCTTAGTCGCTCAATTGCTACAATCCCCATTTGGGATTGTGCCTCCCGGGAATCCATGTTAGAGATATAAGGGTCTGTAACGCTTTAAGAACTCGAGTGAAACAGCTCGAGAGGGTCAACAATCCATGGATCGCATAGTGCACCACCCATCATCGCAGTGGCGACGTTTTGTTCAGCCGGTTGAGCGCGCAACCCCCCTCAAGCCGCTCAACGCTGAAGATGGTGGTCGATCTATCCAGGCGCCCTATGGCGTGGTAGATCGTGTCACCCTATCCCCTGAAGGTCGCGCCATGGCCAGCCGGCAACGCGCGGACCGAGTCATCCACACCGCCAAAGCGTCCCTGACCTACGGTCCCACCAAAGTGCTGACGCCTGGCACATCGCTGCTACCCTACACACCAACGCCTGAGTAACCAAACACGTTCCTCCCTGGACCACACCCATAGTCCGCCTCCCAGCAACACCACCGAACGAATCGACAGGGGCCGCAACGGCACCACTCAAGGTTTCATCCGTTTATGACGATACTGCACCAGCGACGGGCACCTTCCAATGGCGCAAGCCGTGTGCCCGATGATCTAATGCTGGTGAGGGACAAATGGTCTGCCAAAAGAGGGTTGTTCGATGTCTCTGCTTCTCGGTGGCGCTGCTCTTGGGCCTACTCCACGCCGCGCTGTCCACGGCGGCCGAGGTCGATTTGGCAGTCGCGCAGCAGGTGGCTTCTGCCGAGATACGTCGTCACATCGACCTATATGGCGCGTGGGGGGCGGGCGATGCGGCCCATATTGCGTCGGGTGAGACGGTTTGGCGCGAAGGTGTAGCCCTGGCCCACAGCTTCGGTGTCTGGCCATCCGGCCATATCCTGGTAGCAGCAGACGATCGCTTCAGCCCGGTTCTCTTATACTCACCCGATTCCGCCTTTATTCCAGAGCGGGTTGACGATCCTGCCAGCATCGAGGCGTGGATTCTGCCTGAGATCCTGCGAACGCTCAGACGCATCTCTTCCGACCCCACCACTGGCCTGCGGTCCCTGGGCAGGCCGAATCCGGCTGCCGAACGCATCCTATCCGCATGGTCGCATTACCGCACACCTCAAGCCACCGTGGCCCGCACCCTCAATGGGGGTGGAGACGCCTTGGCACGATCGAACGAGGACCACAGCGTGGGGCCGATGATGGACTCCCGTTGGGGGCAGGGTGACCATTACAATGCGCAGATCCCGGGTATCGACGGCGCTTGCCAACACGCGTTGACCGGATGCGTGGCCACCGCTTTCGCTCAGGTAATGCGCTACTGGCAGTGGCCCTACAAAGGCATGGGGGCGCACAGCTATCTGTGGGCAGGGCAAACCATTGGCGCCGAGTTTGATACCCCTTATGACTGGGATTTCATGCCCGATCGCCTGTCAGGCAGCAGCACGCCGGCGCAAGTGGAAGCAGTGGCCCATCTCATATCCGACGTGGCCGTGGCCGTGGAGACCGACTTCGGCTGCAGCGGTTCCAGCAGCACCCGCTACGGCGACGAGATTTTGGACCGCTTTTTCCGATACAAATCGCAGATGATGCGACATTCACGTTCCCGTTACAGCGCCACGGGCTGGTTTGGGCTGATTCAGGACGAACTTGATGCCGATCCACCTCGACCCATGCTGTTCTCCATCTTCACATCGGATTGGAGTGGTCATGAGGTGGTCATTGATGGCTATCAAACCGGGCCAACCGACAAAGTTCACATCAATATGGGGTGGTCTGGCGCCTATAACGGGTATTATGATATCACCCATAATTTTACCGCCGCGTATGAATGGCAGGCAGATTATCAAGTACTCGTAACCGGTATCGAGCCAGATAATACCGCTCCCTGGGTGGATGCCGGGACCGATCAGGTCGTTGTCATGGGAGCGGTTGTTACCTTGCCTGGCAGCGCTTTGGATCCAGATGGGTTCTCCCTGGCTCGGGTAGGATGGATTCAGCACCAGGGGCCACAGGTGGAATTGTCCGATCCCCAGGCGGTGCAGACCACCTTCACAGCCCCTCTGGTGAGTTCGGATACGGTGTTGGCGTTCGAACTGCAGGTAACCGACCAACAAGGTGCCCGAAGCAGCGATACCCTTACCATCACCATCTATCCGCCTTCAGAACACCCGGTTGCCGAGGCGGGGAACGACCAGGTGGTCAGTGCCGGAAGCAGGGTCTCCCTGACGGGCAGCGCCATGGCCTCCGAAGGGCATGAGATCCAAACCTATACTTGGATGCCGCTTACGGATTCGGAGCAGCGCGCCGTTCAACTGACGGCTGAAAACGCACAGCAGACCAGTTTCATCGCCCCCGATGTCCTCGTAGACACCGATCTGGCCTTCACCTTTCAGGTGACCGACACTTCGGGTCAAATGGCCGAGGATGTGTGTGTGGTGACGGTCAGGGCGGCAGTCGCCCCACCGCCGGAGGCCGATGCCAACGTAGAGCCCGTCGTTACCAGCCCGGCGGACAACGTCAACGCGGGCCGCTCCTCCAGTGGCGGTGGCCCCTGCTTCATCTCCAGTATTACCTTTTGAATCATCACCACATCGTCGCTTTCAGACCCTCCACATCGATTCCACCCACCAGACGCGTGATGAACTCGGGAAGGGGATCCGCGCTGAGCGTTACACCGCCAAGCTGGGACCGGTCCGGTGGTTGGAAGCGCAATTGCCAGGCGTGCAGCGCCAAACGTGTGTCGACGTAGGTACTTTCCAGGTAGGTTAGGGCGCGTTTCGACCCGTAACGGCGATCACCGACAACCGGATGCCCGCTGAGTTTGGCATGGCGACGGATCTGGTGTTTGCGACCGCTAACCGGTTCACATGAGATCAGTGTATAGCGTTCGGCGTTTTGTTCAACCCGATAGCGCGTTCGGCAGGGCAGCCGTTTACCGCCGCCGGCTGGTCGACGGCGACCACCGGCCTCAACGCTCAGCGGCCAGACCCACTCACCCAGGGTGCGATCGAATGGCTTTCGCGCCAGGGATCCGTGCACAACGGCAAGGTAGCGCTTTGCCACCATCCGATTGGCGAAGCGCTTGCTCAAGGCAGTGAAAGCATCCGCCTGGGTGGCCAGGAGCAGGATCCCCGAGGTGTCCTTGTCGAGCCGGTGAACGGCGTGCACCCCCCATGAAGCATCCAGGGCCACCGTCCGTCTCAACACCTTGTCCGCTTCGATTCGTTCACGCACCAGTGCGCAGATATCCTTGCGGGGGGCGTTGTGGACACTGAGTCCCGCTGGCTTGTTAACGGCCAACCAGCCAGAAGCGGCGTCAACTATCCTGAGTTCAGCGGCATTTCGTTGCATACGGCTTGATCTCGTCTACCCTTTTCTCGCTTTGCGGAACCAACGCGCAGGCCATTGGAGACCACCATCGATCCGGTTGCCGGTAGCCTTGCAATCCCGCCTGGGTTGGATTATGAACTTAAGTACACCGGGACCCCGCATCTTTGGAGGGTCACCCGAGCCTGACACCTTCAAAACCCCCCGGGGCAGAGCGTCTACCTCCGTGGAAACGCGGTGAGCGCATTGATCTCGTGATCCGCTTCCGCCACCTGATTCGCCAACGCCGCCAAGGATGAAAGGCAGGTCTCATGGACAAGACCGTAAAAGTGGTTGTCGCCCTCGTTGTCCTCTTCGCCGTCGGTTTCCTGGCCTATTCCCAACTCAACAAGTGGCATCGCAAGCAAATGGCAATCCAGAAAGCGGAGCAGGAAGCCCGCTGCGCCGAGGAGGTGGCCGTTCTTCAGGCAGCGCTGGCCGATTGTGAGGCGGCTTTAGAGGCCCAGATCCAACCCCAGGCGGCGCTAACGGAAGGTCGCATGGAGGAGGTGTTCGGCAACGGCGAGGGGCTCTTCAAATCGGCTGAGGTGCCCGTTGATTGTCGCCAGATCGAACAGCAGGTCACGGCCATCTTCGCCTACCTGGATAAGAAGGGCTATCTCGCCGCTCGCGCCGTTAAGGGAAACACGGCCAGCTTTGTCAAAGAGAACCTGGAACGGCTCGCAGGAACCCAGCCCATCGTTATCGACGAGATGGGCACCATCTTCCGCCTTCTTCAGAACGTGACCCATTTTTACCGGGTGCTGGGAAAAGAGCGCATCGGTGCCGCGCTGGACATGATTTCCAATGAGAATGAGATTGTCGAGCCGGCCATGGCCGTGCTCTACGCCTGGCTGACAACCTGCCGCAAAGGGGCGGACGATGGTTACCATCGCCCCGAGATAGAGATCCTCTACACCTACGCCGGATTTTTTCTGGACACTCTGGGCGGGCGCTCCTATCTGATGCGCCGCGATTCGAAAGTCCGCATGCTGGTCAACTACTATAGTCTATTGCTGCTGGATCAGGCCAATCGCCAGGAGCAGAACCGTTTCGGCATCGACATCCGACCCTACATCGATTTTCTCTTCTACGACATCACCAATCAGAAGGGCATCATGTATCGGGAGCGCTATCTCTCCGTCCTGGCCGAATTACAGAACCGCTACCAGCAGTCCGAAGATACGGCCGCCAAGCAATAGACTCAGCCCCCTTTTGTCTGCCGGCCACCCTGCGGTAGGAAGTCGTTACGGGTCCAATGACTATTGGAACTCCCGCAATTGTTTATCGAAGCGGCGCTCGTGCGCCTCTTTTTGGTCGTAGAGACCTTCCAACTCTTCGAAGCGCTCCTCGATCCGGGACTGGCAGAGGTGAATCTGGCGGGAAAGATCGGCAATGCGCTCACCGTCCTGCGTTTCAGCGGCAGTCAGCATGTCATCGTTGAGTTGTTCCAACCGCTCTTCCTGCGCTTCGATATCGCGCTCAGCGGCAGCAATCCCGCTCTCCATCGGTTTCAACACCTTGGCGCGTTGGGTGAGGATCTCCGAGCGCAGGCGGCGGGCCTCCTTCTTGGTTCGGCGTGGCGCCTGATCGCTTCGGGTGCCTTTGCCACGTGCGGATAGCGCACCGCTCTCAGGCGGCGGCGCATCCTCCCAGCCCCCCTGGTCCAGAAAATGCTGATAGCTGCCTTCGACCACTTCGATCCCCGTTCCACGCAAGACCACCAAACGGGTCGCCAACGCATGCAGGAACATTTCGTTGTGGGTCACCATGACGACGGTGCCGTCGAAGTTGTCGATGGCGGCCAGGAGGGCATCGCAGGCCTCCATATCCAGGTGGTTGGTGGGTTCGTCGAGGAGGAGCAGGTTGTAGGGTTTGGCCAGGAGCTTGCCCAGCATCACCCGGGCTTTTTCACCGCCACTAATGACGGCGATCTTCTTTAGGGCGGCATCCCCTTCGAACATCATGGCGCCGCAGATATTGCGTGCCATCTGCCGATCCACGTCAGTGTGGGCGGCGAGCATCTCCTCTTCGATGGTGCGGCTTTCCACCAGGCTCTGGACGTTGGTCTGTTCGTAGAAACCCCGCTCCACCGCCGGGTGGTAGGTGACACCGCCGGCGGTGGGGTGGAGCACGCCGGCCAACAGCTTGAGGAGCGTTGTCTTGCCCATGCCGTTTTTGCCCACCACACAGACCCGATCGCCGGTGGAGATGGTCAGATCGAAGTCCTGGATCAGCGGTATCTCCTTTTCGTAGCCGAAGCTGAGACCACTGGCGGTGAGGATGTGTTTGCTGCGGTGAGCCTTGCTGCGGAAGGAGAAGTCAAGGTTTTTAAGCTGGATCAGCTTCTCCTTTTTCTCCATCTTTGCCAGGGTTTTTATACGCGATTGCACCATGTTGGCCAGGCGCGCCTTGGCACGAAAACGTGAGATGAACAGTCGGATCTCTTTCTCCCGGCGCTCATCGTTGAGGCGGGTCTTCTCATAGATCTCCTCGTCCTGGGCGATCTGGGTGTAGTATTTCCCGGTGTCGCCCTGTATTTTGCGGGCCTTCCCCCTGTGAAGTCCCACCACATGGGTGACGATGCGGTCCATGAAGCCGCGGTCGTGGGTAATCAGCATGATCTCCCGCGGCCATTGGAGCAGGAAGCGCTCAATCCAGCGGATGCTGGTGATGTCCAGGTAGTTGGTGGGCTCGTCCAGGAGGAGCAGATCAGGCTCTGACACCAGAACCTTGGCCAGATTGAGACGCACCTGGTATCCGCCGCTGAATTCATGGGGGCTCCGGTAGAGGTCCACCTGGGAGAAGCCCAGTCCAAAGAGAATCTTCTCCACCTTCCAGTGCTGATGCTGATCCGCCGGCGGAAGGCCACGAATGCCCTCGTCAAGGATGGTGCTGGCCCGGAAGTCCAGGTGTTGTGCCACGTGGCCGATGCGGTAATTTTTCGGGGCCGAAATAGTGCCGGTGTCGTAGTCGGTCTCCCCAATCAGCATGCGAAACAGGGTCGTCTTGCCATGACCGTTGCGCGCCACCAGACCAACGCGCTCGCGCGAGCTGATCTTGAAGCTGACACCATCGAAAAGGGTATGTCCCCCGTAGCTCTTCGTGAGGTTGTCGATGCTGAACATCGTGACTCTGCTCGGTTCTGTGCACCGCTTTACAGTGCCGCTGGTTGAAAGACTGCAGGCTGTATAGGAGATCTGCCGAAGCCTGTCAAACAGCAGGTGTCTGTCGATGCCTACCGGTCAATTCCTTGTGATGCTTCCTCCCCTCGGTGCCGGGCCAGTTGCCGGCGGGCCCAGGCCAGGCCAAGTTTTCCCCGCAGATTGAACAGCCGCAGACTGAGCGGTAAAAACCGCTCCGTCAAGGGCGAGAGGTAGCACAGTCGCACCAGCTGGCGATAGAGGTCGCTATAGGTTTCCGACGCGATCATGACCGTGGCGCCGCGGCGACTGAATCCCCATGGGGCGGCGTGGCGCCGCGCTGCATCGTGGCCATCCCGGAAGGTGACGCTTGCCGTAAAAGGGCCTTGGGGAGAATAGGGGCGCGGGATGCCGGGCCGGTTGAGGGCGGATACCGCTGCCGCAGCGAGACCTTTTCGCCAAGCCACGGAATTGAAGACCGCCCGGCCGCCCTCTTTGGAGATGGGGTGGGTCGTGATGCCCGGCAGGCACTCGGCGGCCTGGTCGCAGGCCACGGGGCAGCCTGAAAAGAAGAGGGGACGGATGCCCAGGGGTGCCAGGGCGGCGGCAAAGAGTTCCAGCTCGGCGGTGCGCTTGCTATTGATCCGCAGGTCACTAATCCGCGAGGTGAGCGTGTGGGCGAGGAATCCCCGGCTGCCGGAGGCAGCATGCATGCCCAAAAAAAGGGCCGCCTGGGCCGGACCGGGATCCCCCAACCCCGGGAAAGGTCCCGCATGGTAGCCACTCACCAGAGTGGCGCGCGGATCGATGCCTTCGCGCATCAGATTGTAGCCGGTGCGGTGAAAGTCCTTGATCCGAATGGATTTCACGCCGCTGTCGAAAAGCGCCCTCACCACGGCATTCACATCGGCCGTCATGGCGGCACATGCCTGCGGCCAGGTGGGGCTCAGAAAAACGCCGTCAGCATACTGCCAGCAGCCGGAGCTGCCCTCGATATCGGCGATGATGAGCAGATGCGCCGGCGTGTTGGGCCCATTTCGGCCGTCCGCCGTCACTGCAACTCGCGGATGGCATCGTAGACGTCGTGGGGGCTGAGATTGTTCGAAGCGGCGATCTCCTTCATCGTCGCCGTCAAGCTGGCCTGGATTCCTTTGATGGCCAGTTGGTCGACAATGGTGTTTCCCTCCAATCCGTAAGTCGTCAGCACTTCGGCGAGTTGGCGCTTGCCCAAACCGGGGGCTGGCGATTCGGGCATCGTTTTGGCCGACGCGGCGGCCTGGACCGGCGCTGCCTTCTGCATCTCCTCAAACAGCCGCTGCGGGGAGACGCCATTGGCGTTGGCGATCGACTTCAGAGGCACCAAGGGATCCGGTACGGTGAAGCCCGCGCTTTCCAACTGGGCCAAGCTGGCCGTATAGTCCAGTTTCATCTTTTTGGCGAAGCTCTTCAGGTTGGAGAGCTCGGCATGTCCATAGGGCGGCTCGCCATATTTGACGGCGGCAGCTTCCTTGATCCCCTCGCTGATGCCCAGAATCGTACTGAAAGGAGGGAGTTGGAAAAGGGTGCCCACGACGACCACCAGGATGACGATGAGGGCGGCGTTGAAATTGGGCGTGAGTATTCGGAATTCTTTGGCCGTGTTTTTAAGGTAGGCCACGATGGACTTCCAATTGTAATAGGTGTGCAGACCTATGGCCAGCAGGAAGAGAATGCCCGTGTTGATGTGGATGTCGCCCCACTGCGTCTTGTCCAGGCCCCAGAGATGCCAGTCGGCCCAGTACGCCACCCGGCCCTGGGGGACGATGTAGAGGATAATGCTGGTGAGCAGCATCACGACGAAGGCCAGCATGGCCGTTAAAGAGGTGACCTTACGAAGACTCATGTGTCGCTATCCTTATATACTTCTGGTTTATCCAAACGCCGTTGACGCCTTCCCATCCCTCTGCCCATAGCGAGAAAAAGGCCGCCCGTGTATCTTACGAACGACCTTCGCCGCAGTGACGATGTATCAGAAGCGCAGGATCATGTCACGGGGGCTTGACGCTCCCTGGCCTTCTCCCACTCCTCAACGGGCTCCTGCTCATCGACCGCCTCCCAGCCGGTGATCATCGCCTTGATATGGGCGAAGAGACTGTGGCCGGTGGTGGTCATGTAAACATGCACGATCAGAAAGGTCAGGATGGCAAAGGCCCCGGCCATGTGGACGATGGCGATCAGCTGGAGGCTGAGGTCGCTCAGCCCCCAAGCCGCCCAGGAGTTGTACCCCCAATAGAGAAAGCCGGTGATCATCTGCATGGGCAGCAGCAGCGCTGCCAGGGAAAGATAGGTCAGTCGCTGGAGAGGGTTGTGCTTGGCCTCCTTGCGCTTGGGCACCGGGTGGCTCTCTCCGCGGAATATGCCGTAGCTATAGTAACGGATCACCTCAAACATCTTCTTGGTGGTGGGGACGTATTGCTTCCATTCACCCGTGGTGAACACCCAGAAGACAAAGAAGGCGAAGGCGATCAGCCAGGTGAGGCCCACGAAGTTGTGCACCGCTACGGCGGTCTCATATCCCAATAGGGTGATCTGGTCATGGACTTCGAAGCCAGTGATCAGCAGGATCAGGATCAACGCCATCTGAAGCCAGTGCCAGAATCGCTCATAGCGGGTATAGAGGTAGATATTTTTCAGCTTGGATGCCATCTCTACGTCTCCTTTTTACCGTTGCCATTCGTGAAGATTCGCCCCAGCCCGTGCAGACAGACACCCAGGAGGGCGCCCAGCACCATGATCCAGCCAAAGGCATCGACTACGCCGGCGCCGTCGCGTCCCGGCATATAGAGGCCGCTGATGGCGGCCAAGCGGCTTCCCTCGCCGGTATGGCATTCACCGCAGGACACCACGTTCTCCTTGGGGGCCACCATATGGGTCGTGGGGAAGACATAGGTGGTATCGACGAAGTCGAACTCTCCCGAGTAGGGTACATCCAGGGCCGCCTGCCCCTTGCGCAAGGCACGATCCCAGTCCAGGTGATTCCAGAACCCTTCCTTACCGGACAGCAGCGGTGCCAGGAGGGTTTTGTGGACCTTGTCGTAGGGCTGCCGGCCGCGGTGGACCTTGAAGGGATAGATGCGCGACATGCCGTCACCGGCATCCCCCCGAGGTGCGGAGACCGCTACGACCTGCGTGGGATCGACGACGTCTTTGACGGTGGTGCTTTTGATGGAACCGTTCCACCAGGCGTACTCGGGTTTGACATTTTTTTCCCAGCGCATCTGGCCCTTGATCGTCATATAGTCAACGGTGCCAAGTTCGCCCTTCTCCTTGTACTTCTTGCCATCCTTCAGCTTGCCGGCTTTTGACCAGTCCCACGACATCTTGGTGGGCAGGGCGCGCGCCATCGTCGGGATGTGGCAGGTTTGACAGGCAACCTTATCGGTGTGGTCGTTGGCTTTCGAGCCTTTCTTGTGGGGGGTGGCGCTGTGGCAGGATTCGCACGTGATCTTGGAGGTCAGATCATCTTCGATGAGGCTCTTGCGCTCCAGTGCTGCCGGTTGGGTGTAGATTCGGCCGGCCACATTGTGGAGCACGGTGGTGTGGCAGCGCGTGCAGGTGAAATTCTGCCCATCGGTCCCCATGTGAACGTCCAGGCTTTTGCTGGGCTTCGTGATGGAGGAGTCCAGGTCGCCGTGTTTGACCCCGTCCCCGCCGCCGCCATAAAAGTGGCAGGAGCCGCAATTCTGACGGGTGGGGCGTCCCACGCTTTGAACGGCGGTCTGGATGGAGGACTGCAGTTCCGCGGCGATCTCCAATTCCTCTGGGTCATCTGATTCAGCAAAGGCTTGGTAGTCTTCGAAGGACTCGCCCCAGTTGATCTCCGTTTGACCGTGGCAAACTAGGCAGTTGATGGCGCCCGATTGTCCTTCCCAGCCGGGATGACAGGAGAAGCAGCCCTTATCGGTACCATTGTTGGTGGAGATGCAGAAGTTGTTGATGCTGTCACCCGCCTTGCCGTATCGCTTCGGTGCATCAGCGGCGCTGGCCATCCAGGACCAGTGAATGGTTTCATGGAACTGACCGGCGGCTTCGGAGTGACAGGAGAGACAGGCCGCGGTGACCTCATCACCGCTGGAGAAGGTTTTCTGCAGCTTCTCGATCTTGGTGTGATCCGTGGTGATCCACAGCGCTTTGCTCTTGGTCGCCTGTTGGGCCATGGTGCGCCCCGGTGCTTGATCGGGACTCGGCGTATCCGCACCCGATACCAGCGTGGTGCCTAAAAATGCGGCGCTCAGCACCACCAAGGCCCCCATAAGGACGGGCTTCCAATGGATTCCTAACATAATTCCCCCTCGTCGGTGTGCTCCCCAATTAAAGGTGCGATGGCCTTTACGCCCACTCCGCCCGCCTGCGATTTGGCGCCGCCGCCGTTGGCAGGCGGGCGGGCATGCTTGGCTAGACCGGCTCCTTGAGGGTGTAGGAGCCGTCGCTGTTAAATATCAGCTCCGCTTCCAGATAGTAGACGTTTTTCAGCTCGGGCCGCAGATCCTGGACCATATAGTAGGACTCGCCACTGCGGGCCCCGGTGCCGCATACGAAAACGATGGGTTTGTTCGCCGGCAGGCTCTTGATCTTGCCCTCGAGGGTGTCCACCGGGATGTTGACGGCGGTCTTGAAGCTGCCTTTTTTAAACTCATCGGGGTCGCGCACATCGATCAGCATAACGCTCTCGGGTTTGCTGGTGACAATCTCCTTGAACTGGACGATGTCGATGCTGCCCTCTTCGCTGCCGGCCTTGAGTTGGGCGGGCGCTGCGGTTGCCTGCATTCCGGCTGTGCCGCCAGCCTTCTTCCAGGCCGGATAACCGGCGGCAAAGACCTTTACGTTGGTGTAACCCATGGCCATCGCCTTGGCGGCCGACTTGTGGCTAAGCTTGCAGTGCAGGCCGCCGCAATAGAAGACCAGGGGTTTGCTTTTATCTGCAGGCAACTGGTCCTTCTGCTTGTCGAAATAGGTGTCGGGAATGCTGATGGCGCCGGGGATGTGACCCTTGTCGTATTTGGCGCGCTTGGGGCGGGAATCCACCAGGGCCAGCTCCTTTTGGCCAGTCACCTGCTTTTTCACCCAATCCACGTCCACTGCCGCATAGTTGCCCGGCATCTTCATCCACTTGGGAAAGCCTTCGGCGAAGACCTTCACATTGGTGTATCCTAAGGCCTCGGCTTTGGCGGCCGACTTGTGGCTGAGCTTGCAGTGCAGGCCGCCGCAGTAGAAGATCAGCAGGGCGTTCTTGTCTTCGGGCAGCTGATCTTTCTGCTTGTCGAAATAAGTGTCGGGGATGCTGATGGCGCCGGGGATGTGACCCTTGTCGTATTTGGCGCGCTTGGGGCGGGAGTCGATCAGGACCACATCGTTGGCCATGGGAACGGTGACGTGGGCTTTGACGAATTCGACATCTACGATATCGTGAAAGCGCCACTCCTCTTCGGCCTTGGCCACGGTCGGCGCCGCCGCTTGCTTGGATCCGGCACAACCGGCGAAGAGGGCCATGACCAGCGCTGCCAGGGTGATAAGGGTAAAGATACGGGTTCGCGTCATCTCCTACCTCCTTTTAGAGTTGTTCTTCCGAGCGAAATAATCGGTGTTAAGCCTATTTACACTTGGCCGGCGTGGGTGAATCAGACGCGTGAGCGTGCAGGTAGCTGTAGATATCCAACAGCTCCTTATCGGAGAGTTGTGACCACTCTTCCTGACAACCGAACTCAGCGAATTCCTTGTTCTCGAATACCGATGTCCACTGTGCTTGGGTTTTGGCATCGGGATTAAGGGTCGGCTTGGCGATATCGACCTCACCCCGCGCATTGCAGGCCTTGTATACTTTGCGATAGGTGTATTTGCCTTTGCGCTTGTTGCCGTCTTCGCCGGCGACGGCAACGCCACTGAGACTAAGTGTGACCAAGAGGGTGACCGCTATCAGGGTAATTCTTTTCAGCATGGTGTTACATCTCCTTATCTGCATTTGGGGGTTGTATGCCGTTTGGTTCCTTGATGGGTCAATAGATGGATCAGCAAGCTGTGTGCCAAGCCGATGGGCCCATAATCCGTTTAAATTACTTATAAAAAATATTGGTGGCTGGGACGAATGGTCTGGGGTTAACAGTGAGGGTTAACACTCCTTAACGCTTGCTCCTGTGACCGGGCTCAGAAGATTATCACCCGATGGCTGTTTTTAATGAGATCCACTTCGTAGCCTGGCGCCACCAGGATAGCTGCTGTTTCGTCCGCCAGGATTTCCGCCGCAGCGGTCGTATCGCTGTCGTGCAGGTTGCGATAGCTCTCCAGGCAGATGGTGACACGCGCCCAGCGTCTCAAATGTGGCAGCTGAACCCGTTCCAATAGCTGAACGCCTTGGTGGGTGAAATGGATGCAGACCTGTTTACCTTGTTGGGCTGCCGCCTGGGCCAATGGCAGGCAATAGGCGGCATGGCGGTCGGATTCCACGAGGATGGCCAGATCCGTGGGGGAGCTGGCGATGCAGGTCTGATCAACCTTGGGCATAAGGTCACCAGCAGATCACGCGGTCATGATTGAAAATGTCCCTGACCAATCGCTGCCAGTCCACTGGACAGGGGTTGATGCCGTCGGGATAGAGGGCTACTACAGTGGCGGATCCGTCCGCCGATAGGCGCTGGATCAGTGCCGCCGTGATCTCATCGGGCTCATCCCGCAGAATGTGGAGGGTGGTTTTCATCGCGAGTGTCTCCGGCACGTCGACCAACTGACCGGGATCGGCGTCGGCTCTAAGGCGCCGCAATATCTCTGAGCAACCTGTGTGCCATCTAGACTCTGTTCGTAAGTATATGAATAACGGTAGGTTGCTAATTTCAACCATAAGACTTGCAGCCGAATTCATACCAGGGTATGTTAACAAGTGTTAAGGGTGAGTGTTAACCAATAGGCCTTGCTATCGGTGGGTTCGCATGGATCTCTCCCCATATTGGAAAACCATCGTCGATACCTTACAGGACGGTGTAATGGTCGTGGACCCTTCGGGCCGCGTGCTGGCGGTGAACCCAGCCGCAGAGCGCCTCACGGGATACAGCGAAGCGGAACTTGTGGGCAAGTCCTGCCGTATCCTGGACTGCACCGGTTGCCACATTATCGGGGAAGGGCCCGGCGAGCGCTGGTGCGGCCTTTACGCCAAAGGTGAGGTGCGCGCCAAGAAGTGCTTCATCACCAACAAGGCCCACAATCCGGTCAATGTCATTAAAAATGCCCGTGTGCTGCGGGATGATAATGGCGAGATCATCGGCGCGGTGGAAACCTTGACGGACATGTCGGAAATTGTGCGCCAACAGCAGGAGATCAATGCGTTAAAACGCACCCTGAATCTGGATGAGGATTTCCAGGGGATTGTGGGGCAGGCGCCCGCCATGCAGCGGCTCTTCGAATTGATCGACAACGTGGCCCAGACTTTGGCACCGGTGATGATCCGCGGCGAGAGCGGGACGGGTAAGGAGCTTGTGGCCCGAGCGATCCATGAGCGCAGTCGTCGCCGCAAGCAGCCCTTTATCAAGGTCAATTGTGCCGCCCTCAATGAAAACCTTCTCGAAAGCGAATTGTTCGGCCATGCCAAGGGTGCCTATACCGGGGCGGATCGGGCCCGGATGGGACGCTTTCAAGCGGCCCACGGCGGCACCATTTTTCTGGATGAGATCGGCGATATCCCGCCGCAGACTCAGGTAAAATTGTTGCGGGTGCTGGAGGAGAAAGAGATCGAACGGGTGGGCGAGAATCGCTCCATATCCGTCGATGTGCGGGTCATCACGGCCACCAACCGCGACCTGGAAAGTTTGATTGCCCAAGGGCGGTTTCGAGAGGATCTCTATTTTCGCATCAATGTGTTTCCGCTGGGCGTGCCCGCTCTTCGGGAACGCCGCGAAGATGTCCCCATCATTGTTCAGCACTTCTTGCGGCTGAACAACTCAAAAACGGGCAAGCGCATTCTCGGCTTGACGCCCGAGGCCATGGAAAGGATGTCCGCCTACGACTGGCCGGGCAACGTGCGTGAACTTCGCAACGCCATCGAATATGCTTTCGTTCTATGCCATAGCGGCGCCATCAGCAGTCAGCACCTGCCGCCCAAAGTGGTTTACGACAACCAGTGCGCCCCTGTGCCCCTTGCCGTATCGGATCCACCACCAGCGCAGGCGACGGTGGATCAGAAGCAGGCCTTGCTGGCAGCGTTACGAAAAGCGGGCGGCAATCAGAGCGCGGCGGCCCGGATGCTGGGCGTGAGCCGTGTGACGGTGTGGAAGCGGATGAAGAAGTGGGGCATCGATCCGAAGCAGGGATATGGTTGAACGAATCGATGGAGAGACAAGGACCGATGCGGACAACGCGGCATATTCTATGCCATGTTTTTGGGTAATATTCACTATCGACAATTTGCTGAATGTTTTCTAATAAATAGCACATGCGCTCAAGTTCTACCAGATCAGCCCCTCCGGGACATCCCCCCACTTCCGATACGCCGGTAATGGACAACGCGGTTTTCCAACGCTGTCGTGAAAAACTGGGCAAAACCCAGAAGGAGCTGGCCCAAATTCTATGCACCTCGCTCAAGTCGGTGCACGGCTATGAGCAGGGCTGGCGCAAGATCCCTGCCCATATCCAGCGCCTGCTGATGTTCCTGGTCATGCGGAAGCAATTCGGCCGGCGCAAACTGAAACCCTGCTGGGAGATCAATCACTGCCCCGCCAAGCTGCGCGAGCGCTGCCCCGCCAATGAGTTCAAAGCCGGCGACCTGTGCTGGTTCATCAGCGGTACGCTCTGCGATTGCAGTCCCCACGAATCCTGGGAAGCGAAGATCGCCATCTGCTGGCGGTGCAAAGCGTTCGCGCGGATTCGCAAACAACTCGAGGCGGACTAGCGCGCCCTTCGACCCCTCCTCCGGTTGACTTTTTTCCATGGAATGCGCAGATTTGGGAGTTCCGTATCGTATATGCCATCGGACCTCTCGATCCGTCCCTGCCTGAAAGGAGCGCGCCATGGAATCCCGCACCCGCTTCGAAACCCTCTGCGTCCACGCCGGACAGCAACCCGATCCCGCTTCCACCGCCTGCGCGGTGCCCGTGCATCGCACCTCCTCCTATGTATTCAGGGATGCCGATCATGCCGCCGACCTGTTTGCGCTCAAGACCCCTGGCTACATCTACACGCGCCTGATGAACCCCACCCAGGATGTGCTGGAAAAGCGCATCGCTGCCCTAGAGGGGGGCGCCGCCGCCCTGGCCCTGGCATCGGGCACGGCCGCCATTCACTATGCCATCATCAACATCTGCGGTGTTGGCGACGAGGTGGTTTCTTCGAGCAACCTCTACGGCGGCACCTACACCATGTTTGACACCATTTTACCCCAATTTGGGATTCGCACTCGCTTCGCCGACGCCGGCAAACCAGAGCAGTTGGCAGCGGCGATCAACGCCAAGACGCGGGCTATCTTCGTGGAGACCATCGGCAATCCGGCCCTGGACGTCACCGACCTGGACGCCGTCAGCCGTGTCGCTCACGACCACCATCTGCCCCTCATCGTGGACGGCACCTTCACCACGCCCTATCTGCTGCGGGCCATCGACCATGGTGCCGACATCGTGGTCAACTCGGTGACCAAGTGGATGGGGGGGCACGGCACCGGTATCGGGGGCGTCGTGGTGGACGCCGGCCGCTTCGACTGGACCGATCCCAAGTTCACGCTCTACAACGAGCCGGACCCCGGCTATCATGGCCTGCGCTACGCCCACGACCTGGGCGAACAGAACTCGCTGGCCTACATTCTGCGCATGCGGCTGGTACCTCTGCGCAACCTGGGCGCCTGTATTTCACCGGACAACGCCTGGATTTTTCTTCAAGGGCTCGAAACCCTTCACCTGCGGATGGAGCGCCACAGTCAGAATGCGATGGCGGTTGCGCGCTTTCTCAGCAAGCACCCTCAGGTAGACTGGGTGCGGTATCCGGGTCTTCCCGAGGATCCCACCCACGAGACCGCCTGCCGTTTCCTCAAGCGCGGCTTCGGCGCCATGGTCGTCTTCGGGGTCAAAGGGGGGAAGGCCGCCGGGCAGCGTTTCATCGAAAGCCTGCAGTTGTTTACCCACCAGGCCAACGTGGGGGATGCGAAAAGCCTGGCCATCCATCCGGCTTCCACCACCCACTCCCAGCTCGACGAAGAGCAGCAGCGGGCCGCCGGCGCCTCGCCGGACCTGGTGCGGCTCTCCGTGGGGATCGAGGCCGAGGCGGACATCCTGGCCGACCTCAATCAGGCGCTCAACGCCTGCTGCACCCTGTAAAGGCGCGCCGTCGAGGAAGCTGTCATGAGTGAATACGCCGCCCGCCACAAGGATGACCGCAGTGTCGGTATTGTGGTGCCCCGGTTTTACACCTTCGGGGAACCGCCGCAGGAGATGCGCCTCGCCTCCGGCGCCACCCTGGGCCCCATCACGCTGGCTTACGAAACCTACGGCCGGTTAAACGATCGCCGGAATAACGCCATCTTGATCCTGCACGCTTTCTCCGGCGACGCGCACGTGGCGGGCGTGCACCAGGAGAGCGACGAGAAGCCGGGTTGGTGGGAGTACATGGTCGGCCCGGGGAAGGGGATCGACACGGAGCGCTTTTTCGTCATCTGCATCAACATCCTGGGCAGCTGTATGGGCTCCACCGGGCCGGCGTCCACCAATCCCGCAACGGATCAGCCCTACGCCCTGGACTTTCCCATGGTGACCATCGGCGATATGGTGCGCGCCCAGAAGGTGCTTCTCGACCACCTCGGTATCGGCCGGCTGCATGCCGTCATCGGCGGTTCGGTGGGGGGGATGCAGGCGCTGGAGTGGTGCGTTCGCTATCCCCAGCGGGTCAAGGCCGCTGTGCTGCTGGCCACCACCACGCGCCACTCCGCCCTGGCCATTGCGTTCAATGAGGTGGCCCGTCAGGCCATCATGGCCGATCCCAACTGGTGCCAGGGGCAGTACTACGGACAGACCAAACCCGACATGGGGCTGGCCGTGGCGCGCATGATCGGTCATGTCACCTATCTCAGCGATGCCGCCATGCGCCTCAAGTTCGGGCGGCGTCTCAAGGATAAGACCGACTTCAGCTTCAACTTCGATGCGGATTTCCAGGTGGAGAGCTATCTGCGCTATCAGGGCGCCAAGTTCGTCGAACGTTTCGATGCCAACTCACTGCTGTTCATCACCAAGGCGGCCGATTACTTCGACCTGGAGCGTGAGTACGGCGAGGGCTCTCTGGTCAGCGCCTTCGCCCGCGCCCAATGCCGGTTCCTGGTGGTCTCCTTCTCTTCGGATTGGCTCTACCCCACCTATCAATCCCGCAATATGGTCCAGGCCATGAAAAAAAACGGCCTTGATGTGAGCTTCTGCGAGGTCGAGGCCCAATGGGGGCATGACGCTTTTTTGATCCCCAATCCCCGCCTTTCCAATCTCATGCGAGGGTTTCTGACCAATGGTGCAAGCCCCCAAAGCTGATACCCCGGCCGTCGCCCGGGCCACCATCCGCTATGACCTCCAGATGGTCGCCGGCTGGGTGCCCCACGGTGCCCGCGTCCTTGGCCTGGGATGTGGGGAGGGGGAGCTCCTGGCCTACCTCAAACATTACAAGGCGGTGCGTTGCACCGGTATCGAGATCGACGAAGCACGGGTGGCCACCTGTATCGAAAAGGGGCTCAGCGTTCTCCAGGGAGATATCAATACCGAGGTGCTGGATTATCCCGACGAGAGCTTCGACGTGGTCATACTGGCCCAGACCCTTCAGCAGATCTATGCGCCTGACCAGCTGATCCACCAGATGCTGCGCATCGGCAAGCGCTGTGTGGTGAGTTTTCCCAACTTCAGCCACTGGCGGGTACGGCTGCAGCTGCTGATGAAGGGCCGCGCGCCGGTCACCAAACAGCTGCCCTACCAATGGTACGATACGCCCAATATCCGCGTCATCTCTCTCAAGGATTTTCGGCGCTTCGCCCGCCAGGTGGGCTTTCGGATTTACAAAGAGGTCGCCATCGCCATGAACCAGGATGGCACCTATGGTCAAAATATTCGGCTGTGGCCCGACCTGCGCGCCTCCTACGGTCTTTTTCTCATTGGGCGCGCCTACTGAGGCCCCAGCTGGCTGAGGCCTCTGCTGAGGTTAGCCCTCAGCTGGGCTTAGGCCTAAGCAGGGCAATTGGAGGAAACCTGCCATGCACCGGATAACCGATACGATCACCTTCGCGCGCTCGGCAGTGGTCCGCAGTGCGCTCCTCGCCGTGATGCTGGTCAGTTTCGGGATCAATCCGCCGGCCACCTTGGCGGCCGAAGAGAGCGTTCACCTGAATCCGGATGCCGCCATGCGTCAGATTGCGGCCCAGCTGGGTGATCCCAACTTCGTGCTGTTGGATGTCCGAACCCCCGGAGAGTTCGCCAAGGGCCATATCCAGGGGGCCAAGCTGCTCGACTTCTACCACCGCGCTTTTCTCAGCCGCCTCAAAACCCTCGATCGCGGCAAGACCTATCTGCTCTATTGCCGCACAGGGAACCGCAGCGGGCGCACCCTCGACACCATGGCCAAGCTGGGATTTACAGAGGTGGCCCATCTGGCCGGGGGAATCGTTGCCTGGCAAGGCAAGGGCTATTCGTTGATCAAGTCGACGGTGGTCGATCCCGATCTGCTGGCGCCCTGATGCCTGCGCGGCCCATCTGGCTGTGGCCCATGGCCGGTCACGAATCGAAAAATTTCCCACCGAAACGGAGTGCATATGCGTTTTCGTCCCTGCATCGATCTGCATCAAGGAGTGGTCAAGCAGATCGTCGGCGCCACCCTCGACGATGACGACAGCGCTGCCGTCACCACCAATTTCGAAGCCCGCCGGCCGGCGGGCTGGTTTGCCGAGCGCTACCGCCGGGATGGCCTCACCGGGGGCCATGTGATCTGCCTGGGGCAAGGCAACACCACGGCTGCTCGCGACGCCCTGGCCGCCTGGCCGGGGGGGCTGCAGATCGGCGGTGGCGTAAACCTGGAGAATGCAGCGGCATGGCTCGATGCCGGCGCAGCGGCGGTGATCGTCACCTCATGGGTATTCCACGACGGCCTCCTGGATCGCCGACGACTGACCCAACTCTCCCAGAGAGTGGGGCCCCAGCGGCTGGTGCTCGATTTGAGCTGCCGCCTGAAAGATGGGGCCTATTACATCGTCACAGACCGCTGGCAGCGCTTCACCCAGGAGAAAATCTCCGCGGCCCTGCTGGCCGACCTTTCCACCTATTGTTCCGAATACCTGGTACACGCCGTGGATGTGGAGGGCAAGTGCAGCGGGATCGAAGCCGATCTGGTGGCCCTGCTGGCCGGTTGCTCCGAGCGGCCCATCACCTATGCCGGGGGGATTCACCACCAGGACGATCTGGACCTTATCGAAACGATGGGACAGGGCCGCATCGATTTTACCGTCGGCAGCGCCCTGGACCTGTTCGGTGGCAGCGGGTTCGCCTACACCGATCTGGCCGCCCGTTACGGACCCGGCCGCAAAATCGGCTGAACATCGACGGGATCGACATTCGAATTGCCGTTCAGGCGGGGCGCCGCCGCACCGCTAAGGCAACCCTGGAGAGTGGTTTGGCACGTCGGATCTCCCGACGGCGCCCCACTATTGTGCCAAGACGTAGACGCCCATTCCCGCCGGTAGGATCAACCCCAGGTTGCTCATGTTCGAGGCCACCAGGGCGTCGAGACCCTGTTGCGCGTCATCAATGCGGTGGAGTCGCCCGCGCTGTTTCTCCAGGCGGAAAATTTCGAAAAAGGAGACCGCCTCCGGAAGTGAGGTGATAAAGCCCAGCACCCAGCCGACGATCCAGGAGGGCATCTTCAACTCCACGATCAGCGCGTGGGCGCTGCTGCCCAGGAAACGACCCGCTACCAGTACGATCAGCACCCCCACCAGGATCGCCGCCATGCCCCGCAAGGGCCCCTCCCCCGACGGTTCGGCGGCCGCCTCCGGCACCCGAACTGGCCGGTTCAACCGCAGATCGATCAGCTTGTACAGGCCGAAAAACGCCAGCAGCAGGAGGGCGACGCCACCATTGATGGTGACCGCCAGGGCATGCATGGCGAGGGGTACGGCGATGGAGAGCACACCGAAACCCACCTCGTCCAGTAGCTGCAGGGACAGCAGGTCGCGATGCTGCCCATAGGCGAACAAGGCGATCAGAAAGAGACCAAAATTGATGATGTTGGAGGATGCGATGTTCCAGAAGCCGGCATCGAAGACACCGCTCAAGCCGGCGGCGACCACGATGGTGAACTCGGGCACGCTGGTCACATAACCGACCAGCTGGCCGCGGGTCTTGTTGGAGAGCTGGAGGGCAAGGCAGACCCGGTCAATGCCGCGCATCAACAAGAAACGAACGGCGAGCACCGTTACCGCGGCGCTCACGGTCAAGATCATACACGCGAAAATCATGCTCGCTGCTTTTCCTATCTCGGAGTGGGAGGGGGACGGGGCACCACCAGGCCCGTTTTATGGCACGCGGATCAGGGCGTGTCAAAAGCGATGCGGCCGTAACAGTCCATGCGGAGGGGGGCCTAATCGCCTGCTTCGGCGGCGGCCGCCTCCGCCATGGTGCGTTGCCGGTTGAACCAGGATTTGATCACCGCGTTGATAAGGGTGGCCAGGGGGATGGCAAAGAACAGGCCCCATAGCCCCCACAGGCCGCCGAAGACCAGTACGGCGATGATGATGGCGATGGGGTGCAGGTTGATCACCTCCGACAGCAGCAGGGGCGCCAAGAGGTTGCCGTCCAGGAGCTGAATGATGGTATAGGCCACGATGGCCCAGAGCGCCTTGGGATCCCATCCCCACTGAAAATAGGCGATCAGCGCGACCGGCAGAAACATTACCGTTACGCCGATATAGGGGAAAATCACCGAGAGCCCCACAAATAGGGATAGCAGGAGGGAAAACTGCATATCCATAAGGGTGAAGGTCATGAAGCTGATGCCCCAGATGATCAGAATTTCCCAACCCTTGCCGCGCACGTAGTTGGCGATCTGGGCGTTGACCTCCCGCCACACCGAGGAGGCCAAACTCAGGTTGTCCGGCAGGAAACTGGCCAGCCAGGTCAGTATCATCTCCTTGTCCTTGAGGAAGAAGAAGACCAGTATGGGCACCAATATCAGGTAGACGACCACTGAAATCAGGCCGATCACCGACGCAACTGAGAGGGAAAGCATCCGTCTGGCGAAACCGGTCAACCCGGCATTGATGAATTGGAAAATCTGCTCGATCTGGTTCTCGGAGATCAACTCGGGATAGCGCACCGGCAGCTGCATCAACTGGTTACGCCCGAAGGTCAGCATGGTGGGCAGCTGCTGAACCAATTGGCTGATCTGGCGCGACAGCAGCGGCAAAAGCCAAAGGATCAGGATGAACAAGATGGCGATGAAGAGCAGGAAGACGAGGCCGACCGCCAGCCGCTGTGGAAAGCGTCGCTTCTGCAGAAAGCCAACCAGACCGTCGAGCAGATAGGCGATGACGAGCGCTACCAGCACGGGCATCAACAGGTTGCCCAGAAAGAAGACAAAGGCAAATCCCGCGATGAGCAGGATCCCCAGGACGATCACCTGCGGGTCCGAAAGATAGCGTTTCGACCAATCGCGAACCAGTTGTAGCATGTGTGGCTTCCTCTGGGTGGGGAACTGATTTGCTGGAATCAGCCGATCACCGATCAATCCCGGCGCGCTCAGCCAGCCCTTCAAGCGACCCAGCCAGAGCGGTGTCGGGTATCGTCGCATCGGACCTGGGTCTGGGGTGCATGGCCCCTCATTGCGCCCGGGGGGGTGATGGCCGACTATTGCAAGATTATGGGCGTCCTTCCCGAAAAATCAAGAGCATGGCGGAGAAGACGCATCAGCGGGGCCAAAAAAAAAACGCCCCGGGGCTTGCCCGGAGCGTTTTTGCGGTCCTATTGCCGAACTGGCGGGGCCTATTCTTTGCCGAAGATCGCCTCCGGCCGCGTGGTGTCACCAGTGGCGTTGGGGAAGTCGGGATAGACGTATGCCTTCTCGCCGGTCTTTAAGAGGTGGTCGGCCTCCTCCTTGTATTGGTTGAAGCGGTTCTTGACCTCGTAAAATCCGTGCCACCAGGCGTAGTCGGGGGCCATCATCATCGCACCCATGCGGGCCCGGCGACCTTCGTGGTGCCAGAGCTCGTAAAACTGCAACTCCAGATGCTCGTCAAAAAACTTGGTTTTGTCCAGCAGCCCCTTGGCGTAGAGGTCGTCGAGGATCTTCTTGGCTGGTTTATAGTAGACCTCGTTATACTCCTCGACCGCCTTGTCGAAGCCATCATAAAAATCGTCGATCCATGAGTTGCCGTGACACTGCTGGCAGATGGCCTTCATCTTGGCCCGCTCCTCCTGCCAGGTGCTCTGGGCGGGGAACGGTTTGAAATTCTCGGGACGCACCGTCAGGGGCGCCTGGGTTTCCCAGGAGAGCCGCTCGGTGACATCGTGGGTGGTCATCACCTTGCCACTGCCGGACATGTGGCAGCCCGCACAGGTGGGCGCGCGGTAATCCACACCGGCCGTCCAGGTGCCGCCGGCGGAATCAAAATTATACTCGTCCTGGTAGGCATGGTAGATGGTGCCGTGCTTGGACTCCTCGTAGATCTCGATCTGGGGGTGGTCGGGACCCAGGTGGCACTGGTCGCAGGCTTCGGGTTTACGCGCTTCGCCCACTGAGAATCTGTGGCGCGTGTGGCAGCTCGTGCAGGCGCCCTTGCTGCCGTCGGCGTTGAGCCGGCCCACGCCGGCGTTGGGCCAGGTGTTGGGGTCGATCTTGCCGTTTTCATCGATCTTGATCACCGTTCCGTGGCAGTTAAAGCAGCCGGTCTTGCGCTCGTTGTCCGAGTTCATCCCCTTGTTGAGCCAGGGGTCCAGCTTCCACATGATCTCGATGGTGTTGGCGTGTTTGCTGCGGCTGTACTGGGTGACCTCGTCGGGATGACAGCGGGAGCAATCCTTGGGCGTCACGATGGAGGCGATGGGCATCTTGTACTTGGCCTCACCCGAGGGCATGTCGGAGCGGCTGTAGTACTTCTCGTGATCCTTGGCGATGTCGGTGTCTCCCGGCTGAACCAGATGGCAATCCAGGCAGGTGATGTTGGCGTTGGCGTGACGGCTCTTGGCCCAGTCGGCGAACACCCCCGGTGTGGTCGCCCGATGGCAGTCGATGCAGGCGGCCGCCTCCGGCGGGATGCTGCGTTCGATGCGGTACTCCTTCACCTTGGGGTAGTTGATCTGTTCGGCGATACCCGTGAAGGGCACCAACCCGAGCAGGCCGATGAGGATTGCGACTCCCAGCAGTGTTTTGGTTTTTGCCGGCACCTTCGTCATTGCCCAGCCTCCTTCGTTTAATACCGATCTATCGGTGGTGAAATCCCCTATCACAGCTTGTTTATCCGCAGGCCTTTGGCCTGGTAGGGAACCGGACGATACTGGCGAAACATCACCTGGGCCTTGTCCTTGTGGACCAGGTCGTAGTGGCAGTCGATACACTTTTTCGCATACCCCTCGCGGGCATGTACCACGCTGCGATGGGCCAGCATGGCCCCCCGCTTCTGGGGCATGTAGAGCACGTTGCGATGGCATTTCTGGCACTGACTGTTCTCGAAGTTTTCATAGGCGGATTCGCGGGCGCGCTGGCGATCGTACTCGCCGGCCAGAAAGTGAATCGCCACATCCTTGATGCCGTGATAGGTCTTGGCGAAAAAGAACTCGAAGGTATTTTGGGGCGCCGGCAGATGGCAATCCATGCAGTCCACCATCACCCCCGCCGCGTTGTTCACGTGGGTGGAGGCCCGCCAGGCCCTCACCGCGGGTTTGATTTCGTGGCAGCTGGCGCAAAATCCCGGTGTGGAGGTCCGCACCATGGTGTAGTAGCTGATGCTGAAGATCGGGAAGGCGATGACGATGCCAATGGCGACCAGGCCCAGCGCTATGAGGGTTTTCTTCATCCGTTTCGGGTCCTTGTTCCCGTCGGGTCCGTTGATATCCGGGCGGCATTTGTCAGGAGGGGCTTTTAAACTGGCTTTAAAATTACCAAAGTGTGGTGTAAACAGGGTGTAAAAAGGCGTAAAGAACGTGTAAAATTTACCGGTCGAATCATCCCGCGGCTGCCTGCTGCCCTGGGCGGTCACCGGTCCGGGCAACCTCTCCCAACCCATGGAGTGGCTCCATGCGGAATTTGCTCAAAAAGCGCGTCTCCCTCAAACACCTGCTCATTACGGCGTTGACCATCGCCCTGGTGTTTATTCCGCTTTACTTCTGGTTGGCCACCAAGCAACGGGCCCTGATAATGGCCCAGGTGGAGAAACAGGCCGTCATCCTCCACCGTCAGATCGTCCTCACCCGCCAATGGGTGGCCGATCACAGTTATGTGCTCATCAGTGGCAAAGCGGCCCAGGCATCGCCGAAGTTGGTCGATCCTGCCCCCAGCGATGCCATCGACGGCAAGGCCTACACCCGCATCACGCCGGCGGGCCTCACCCGACGCCTATCGGAGTACGCCGCCCGCAACGATCTCTACGCCTTTAACCTGACCAACTTCAACGCCCTCAACCCCAGCAACGTGCCCGACCCCTTTGAGGCCGAGGCCCTCGAGGCATTCCGCTCCGGCCAGGCCGAAGCGCTGAGCCGGGTCGAACATCGCGGGGCGCAGCGCCTCTTCCGCTACGCCGCGCCCTTGATTATCGGCGAGAGCTGTCTCACCTGCCACAAGGGCCCCCAATACCGCCTGGGCGCCATCGGGGGGTGCATCAGCGTGTTGATTCCCTTTGACGAAACCTATGCGGCGATCCGCGAGGAAAACCTGACCCTCTTTTACAGTATGGCGGGATTGACGCTGGGCGTGATCCTTATTCTCTATCTGGCCACCCAAATTTTTGTTTTCCGGCCCATCAAGGATATCCGTCGGTTCACGGCTCGCCTGGGTAAGACCCCGCTCGTATCGGCAGCGGACCTGAGCGAGGGCGATGAACTGGAGCGGGTGGCCGGCCTTTGCTATCTCATGGATGAGAAGCTCAAAGATCAGCATCGGGATTTGGAGGCCCGGATCGCCACGGCCACCGAGGATCTCAACAATACCAACGCTCAACTGGCGGATGCCAACCGGGAGCTGGCCCAGCTCAATCAGGCCAAGACCGAATTTTTTTCCGAAATTTCCCATGAGCTGCGCACCCCGCTGACCTCCATCAAAGGTGCCATCGATTTTCTCAAGCGAAGGGGGGGCGCCGCGGGCGATACCCCCTATCTGGGGATCATTCAACGCAATACCCAGACGCTGATCCGCACCATCTCCGATTTTCTGGATTACTCCAAGATCGAAGCCGGCCGTCTGGAACTCTCCTGTGAAGCCGTGGAGCTGGACAGCGTGGCGGCCGAGGTGGTGACCAACATGGGGCCCAATCTGGAGCGTAAGCAGCTGCGCGTGCAATTTGCGCCAACTGAGATCGGCCCGATCCCGGGGGATCGGCACCGTATCGGTCAGGTCTACTCCAACCTGCTTGCCAATGCGGTCAAGTTTTCACCAGCCGGCGGTCGTATCGACATCACCATCGCCCAGGCCGGGGCCGAGGTGGTGACCCGCATCGAGGACCAGGGACCGGGAATTCCAGCCCGCCATCACGAGGCGATATTCCGCAAATTCTACCAACTGCCTGTGGATGGCGAGCATACCACCCTGCACGCGGGATCCGCCGGCATTGGTCTGGCGATCTGCAAAGGTGTCGTGGCGGCCCATGGGGGTCGGATCTGGGTGGAGAGTGAGCCGGGAGCGGGCAGCTGCTTTTGTGTGGCCCTCCCAGTGGAGGGACACGCGGCGGATTGTGTGGAGATGCTTGCCGGGGAACCGACGGAAACAGGAGCGCCATGACGGCCTTTCACGTGCTGGTGGTGGACGACGATCCCGATATCCTCACCATCATCAGGGACAATCTCGATTTGGACGGCTACACGGTCACCACTGCCGCGACGGGAAGGGAGGCCTTGGCCCGTTTCGCCGAAGTACGGCCCGATCTTCTCGTGCTGGATCTCATGCTGCCCGACTTGGACGGTCTGCAGATCTGCCGCCGCATCCGCCGGGAATCCCAGGTGCCCATCATCCTGCTCACCGCCAAAGATGCGGTTAGCGATAAGGTGCTGGGGCTGGAGAGCGGGGCCGACGACTATCTGGTAAAGCCTTTCGACTATCTGGAACTGGCCGCCCGCATCAAAGCCCGTCTGCGGCGGGGCGGCAACTATCGTAAATTGTCGGAGATGACGGCGGTGGGAGATTGGGAGCTGGTGCCCGATCGACGGGAGGTGGCCATTAACGGGCGCTTCGTACGGCTCACCAAAAAGGAGTTTGATCTTCTCAGTCTCCTCTTCAAGCATGCGGGTCAAGCCCTGGATCGAGAGACAATCCGGCGCAGCCTTTGGCCGGATGCCAAGATCTATCATTGGAGCCGCACCATAGACGTCCATATCCAGCACCTGCGCGCCAAATTGGAACAAACCCCCGATCAGCCCACCTATATCACCACCGTTCCGGGGGTCGGTTATTTGCTGAAACCGCCGGCCCCCTCTGCCGACCTGCGGCGCAGGTGAATTCCCCCGAATGTGAGATAGCCGGTTCAGCAGGTGGTCGATGCCCCTGGTACATCGACGCAGGGCTCGCCCGGGGCCGCGTTGATCTCGACCGTCACGTGGCGGATGCGGGGGTAGTCGGCCAGCAGCGCGCGGTAATGGGCGGCGGGCTGGGGGTAGTGGGTCACCAGCGTGATCAGGGCGGCGTAGTGGTCGCTGTCGATTTTCCAGAGATGGAGGTCGGTTACCCGATTGTCGCGGTCGGCCTCGATGGCAGCCTGGATCTCGCCCAGCAGGGTTTCGCTGACATCGCTGTCCAGGAGGATCCGGCTGGTGGTGCGAATCAGCCCCCGCGCCCAATTGGCGATGAGCACCGCCCCCACAATGCCCATGAGGGGATCGAACCACTCCAAGCCCCAAAATTTGCCCACCAGCAGCGCCAGGATGGCCAGAAATGAGGTCAGGGCATCGGCCAGCACGTGGAGAAAGGCGGCCTTCAGATTGTGATCCGCGTGGGGATGATCGTGCTCCCCGTCGTGATCATGGGCATGAGCGTGCCCGCCTCCGCGATGCAGCATCAGCGCGCTCACCAGGTTGACCACGAGCCCGACGCCGGCCACCAGGATGGCTTCGTTGAAGTCGATCCGAACTGGCGACACCAATCGCTCCACCGATTCCACCACCATGAAAAGGGCCACCACTGCCAGGGCCACGGCGCTGGCGAAACCGCCCAATACCCCCACCTTACCGGTGCCGAAGGTGAAGGCCAAGTTGTTGCGATGTTTCCGAGCGTACCAGTAGGCGAAGACGGTGATTCCCAGGGCGGCTGCGTGGGTGCCCATATGCCAGCCATCGGCCAGCAGGGCCATCGAACCAAACCGATACCCAGCGGCGATTTCCACCACCATCATGACGGTTGTCAGCGCGATAACGCGCCAGGTCTGTCGCTCCGCGTGGCGATCGGCATCGTTGTAGCGATGCTCATGGGTCCACTGTTTCAGGTGATGGATATGCATGACGCTGTCAAGTCCTCCCTATGGCGGTGGCGGCCACCTGCGATACTTGGCGGCCAGTTGCTTCTCAAAGAGTATAATTTCGTTGCGCCGCGGTGCAATCCCCGGCTCCGCCTCCGGCAGGCCGTCGCAATGGCTGGGGACCAGGCGTTGCGTGGTTGAATGAATTGCGCGTTGTGGGCCGAGATACCATCCGATCGGCATCAGATGCCACACTCCCGAGACGGGCCTGCCAACGGGGACTGGGACGACCATCAGCGGCAGAATGGGGCGGCGGGCGGCTTCGGTCTGCGCTTTTGACAATCAGGCCCCACTGTTTATGGTAAGAAGATTAGGGGTATTGATCCAGCGGCCTTGACCACCGTTGATCCGCTCCGAGGACCGAATCCTCCCACATCAAGGAAAAATTGCCATGGATACAGATGATCTCCTTGACCGAGCTTGTCGTCTCGACGTCACTTTCTGTGACGATCTTAAAGCGCGCCTACCGGCCATCGCCGAGGACATCATCGATAGCTGCAGTGATGGTGTTTGTTACACCCACATCGATGCCGAGCCGATCCACTCCGAAGGGTATGTGGTGGATATGGTGGGCAAATTCCGCGAACTGCTCTTCCCTGGATACTACACCCGCGAAAAGTTGGATCCCGTCAATTTGCGCTACACACTGGGGCGGACGGTGACCGAGCTCTACGATCTTTTGGCCGAGCAGGTATCCCACACCATTCGTCATGACTGCCTGCGCTACGACCAACCATGCAGCGACTGCGACGAGCGCGGTCAGAAGATCGCCCTTGAAGTGATGGAGACGATCCCGGAAATCCGTCGGATCCTGGCCACCGATGTCCAGGCGGCCTTCGAAGGAGATCCGGCCGCCAAGAGCCACGATGAGATTATCTTTAGTTACCCTGGTATTTACGCGCTGACCATCTACCGGATGGCGCACAAGCTCTATGAACTGGGGGTGCCGCTGCTGCCGCGCAGCATGACCGAGCATGCCCACAGCGTCACCGGGATCGACATCCATCCGGGCGCCACCATCGGCGAACGCTTCGTCATCGACCACGGGACCGGCGTGGTGATCGGTGAAACCACCGAGATCGGACACAACGTGCGCATCTACCAGGGCGTCACCCTGGGCGCTCTGTCATTGCCCAAAGGCGCCGGCGAGAAACTGCGCGGCCGCAAACGCCACCCCACCATCGAGGATGATGTGATCATTTACTCCGGCGCCACCATCCTGGGGGGGGATACCCTTATCGGTACCCGGTCGGTCATCGGCGGCAACGTCTGGATCACCCACAGCGTCCCGCCCGACACCACTGTCCTATTGGAGGAGCCTCGTCTGGTATACAAACAGGCCGTCACCACCGCGTCGGCCGATTGAGGGAGGGAGCCATGCGTCTTCACACCGCCATCGACGCCACCATCGGCCGAACGCCGCTGGTGCGTATGTTCCGCAACGCGACTGAAATCGGCGCAGAGATCTACGCCAAACTCGAGTTCTTCAATCCTCTGGGGAGCGTCAAGGACCGCATCGCCCGCAGCATGCTCGACGCCGCCGAAGCGGACGGCAAGGTGGGGCCGGGCACCCTCATCGTGGAACCCACCAGCGGGAACACCGGCATCGGACTGGCCTTCATCTGTGCGGCGCGGGGACACCGCCTCTGCTTGACCATGCCCGACACCATGAGTGAGGAGCGGCGGAAACTGCTGACCCACATGGGGGCCGAGTTGGTGCTCACACCGGGTGCCGAGGGAATGGCCGGTGCCATCGCCAAAGCCCAGGAGATCGCCGCAAAAGCAGACAGCAGCTTCATCCCCGATCAATTCGGCAATCCGGCCAACCCACAGGTCCATCGCGAAACCACCGCCGAGGAGATTTGGGCAGACACCCAAGGCGAGGTCGACCTACTCATCTCCGGCGTGGGCACTGGCGGCACCATCACCGGCGTGGCCCAGGTGCTCAAACAGCGCAATCCCAATTTCAAGGCGGTCGCCGTTGAACCGGCCGATTCACCCGTGCTCTCCGGCGGCCAAAAGGGGCCGCACAAGATCCAGGGGATTGGTGCGGGGTTTATCCCGGCCATTCTCGATCAAGAAGTGATCGACGAGGTGGTCACCGTCACCAACGACGATGCCTTTGCCACTGCCCGACATCTGGCCAACGCCGAAGGCATTCTCTGCGGCATCTCTTCCGGTGCCGCTGCCTGGGCCGCCATGGCGGTGGCCAAGCGTCCCGAGAATCAGGGCAAACGCATGGTCGTCATTCTGCCAAGCACGGGAGAGCGTTATATCAGCACACCGCTGTTCGCATGAAGCGGCGGGTGATGGGGGGGATGGTTTTGAAGAACGTGCTTGTGGATGCCTCCTCCGTCATCCTGCTCCACAAGGCCGATCTGCTTGCACAGATGCAGGCTTCCTTCCATATTCGGATTGCTGCCGCCGTTTACGATGAACTCACCCGCCATCAGCGTCCGGGCGCCACGGCCATCGCCCGCGAACGCCGGCACCGTCGCATCACGGTCGTAACGCCCAAGGTGAACGCCGGATCACGGCCGCTGCCCGCGGGTCTCCATCGGGGAGAGCGCGACACCCTGCTCTGTTTTCTGGACGGTGGTGCCGACTTTGTCATCATCGACGATGGTCCCGGCGCCGGCTTCTGCCGCCGGCAAGCCATTCCCTTCGTCAACGCCCTGCTCTGCCCCCGCCTCCTGGCGGCTGTCGGACGACTCGCCCACACCGAGGCCCGCTCTGCCATGGACTGCATCTCGCGGCTGGGGCACTATAGTGCCGCTATCAAGCGCTACGCCGCCACCTGCAGCGATGCTGCTTTGACGGCTTTTTTGCCCTAACGCTTCATCAGCTCATCCCCCGATCCAGACCCCATAGCGCAGACGCCAGAGGAGCACCGGTCCGCCCCCTACCAGCCAGAAAACGGCCAGGGCCAGTAACAATCTGCGGCCGGTTGCGGCGGCCCGGCGGCTGGCGGCGGCGGTGCACGCTGGGTAGCGCTGGGCCAATTGTCGCGCCAGCAGGGGGAGGGGCGCCTCCATCCCCATCACCAGAAAGGCTGCCAGTAGGGGGTAGCCCACCAGCCCGTGCTCCGGCAGAAAGAGGCACCAGGGACACTGGTGGGCGAGGACCTGGAAATGATAGGGGGCGAAGCGGGTCAACAGGATGGCGGCGGCCAGCGGCAGCCACATCGCCGTGGCCAGGAGCAGCGGCAGCGCCCGCTGGTGTCCAATGCCATAGCCGGCGCATCCCAGGATGAGGAGGCTCATCATGGCCAGGAGGCCCACCTGGAGGGGGCGCGGCAGAAAGTCGGGCAGTCCCAGCAGATCGACGGATCCCGCCGCGGGCAGCGCCCGATCATAGACGACGGCACAGCAACTGACCGGGTCATGGGTGTTCAGAACCAGAAAGGCGCCGGCGGTATCCCAAAAGGTCCAGCCGCAGATCGGCAGGGCCAGGAGCAGGGTTTTGACCAGCGGTGTCGCCAGTGGGGCGGTGAGGGTGTCCTGGTTGAGGTCACTGATGAGCTTGGCTGCGCCGAGAAGCAGCAGCGCCAGCAGGCGCAGGGCCAACGCACGCCAGCCGGGCAAACCGGCCGCCTCCAGGACGCCGGTACCGCACATGGCACCGGGCACCAGGGCGGGCAGATCGTTGCAGATGGCCACCACCAGCAGCAGGCCGCCCAGCGCAAAACATCCCAAGGTCAGGCCGTTATAGAGGCCGGCCATCTCCACGTGGCGTTCCAGCAGCAACTGGCGGCGGTGGTTGCTGGCCGGCCGCCAATGGTCCAAAACACCGACGGTCTGTACGACGGCCGTCAGCAACAGCAGCAATCCCACGAGATCGCAGAGGAGGATGGCCAGCAGAAGAGGGGCTATAATCACAGCATTATTCCATTGTCACCAGACGTCCTTGGTGCAGTCGATGGCGGTGGTCGATACCATCGGCCCTGCGCAGCCGGGGATCGTGGGAGCAGACAATCACGACGGCACCGCGCTGCTTCTCCGCCATCAATACCTGCAGGAGGCCCGCCGTCTGGGCATCATCCTGAAATGCCGACGGTTCATCGGCCAGCAGGAGGGCTGGCCGCGGCGCGATGGCCCTTGCCAGCGAGAGCCGCTGGCGCTCGCCGCCAGAGAGGCGCGCCGCCGGAGAGGCGGCTTTGGTGGCCAGGTCGACGCGCCCAAGGGCATCCGCCACGGCGGTGTACTGCGCCCGAATCGGCATGCGCCTTGGGATCAGCGGCAGCAGCACGTTTTCGCCGGCGGTGAGGTCGCCCAGCAGCCGCTGGTGCTGGAAGACGATGCCCACCTGGCGTCGCCACCGGTCCTTGTGGCTGCTGTGCCAGCGAGAGACGGTCTGGCCCAGCCATTGCACCTCCCCGGCCGTCGGGCGCAGGAGGCCCGCCAGCAAGTGTAGCAGGGTGGACTTGCCAGCCCCGGTGGGACCGCTGACAAGACTCAGGGTGCCCGGTTTGAAGCGTGCGTCAATCCCACTGAGCACATCGGCGGCGTCGCCGGCGGAGGAATCCGGGCGGCGGTAGCGCAGCTGATGGCACCGCAGACCGGTCACCGAAGGCCCTCCTCCATGAGCATGTGCGGGTCACTGCTGCTGTGGCGCAGACCGGTGAGGACGACGATGGCCAGATAGGGCAGGGCCACCAGGGCGGCGGCCTGCAGGAGGACCGCTGCGCTGCCTGCGGCGCTCAGGTAGAAAGGCGGCGGTGTCGCTGTCCAGCCGAACAGCAGGGGCCCCGGCCAGCGCACGCCAGGGGCGAAGGCCACTAGGTAGGCGGACGCCAGACCCAAGCCAACGCTGGGAAGACAAACGACGGCCCAGCGCCAGAGGTGAAGCCGCATGAAGTCGCGGCCCGTCCATCCCAAGGCGCGCAGCAGACCCGATTGGGCGCTGGCTCTTTCAGAACTCACGGCGCTCGTCAAGCCCAGTGCCACCAATGCCAGCAATGCCGGCGCATAGATCATGGTGGCCAGGGTCGCGCGGCGTTCCCAGCCGGCCAGGGTCCGGCCGACCTCCGTCGTCCGGTGGCGGATCTGGACCGGCCACGGGAAAGCCCCGGCCAGGTCATTGGCGAGCGCTTCGATCGCCGTCTCATGGAAGACCTCGATGGCCAGGTCCGAGGCGTGTCCCGGGGGAATGTCGAGCAGGGCGCGGGCATCGTCGGGATGCATCAGCACGAGGTCGTGGGCGGCGGCGGCTGTTTCAGCCGGTAGCTGCCCAACCACTGCTAAGCTGCGCTGGGGGTGGCCATCAAACACCAGACGATCACCCGTCTTCACGGCGGCCACACCATTGCCGGTGATCACCGTTCCGGGCGCGGGGCCCTTGCGGCCCCTCGCCGGTTCGGCCGCTGGCGGGGAGGCCATGACGACCACGGTCTGGCCGGCTATCCGCGCCAATCCCCAGAGGCGGGGATGTGGGGTGAGGGCGCCGGGAACCTTTGCGGCCGCTCGCTCGGCAGCCGTGATGGGGATGGGCACCCAGCCGGTGGGGGCTGCGCGGCGGATGACGATGGCGGGCGCCTTGGCCAATAGATGGGCACTCGTCTCAACAAAGGCCAGGCGAACCAGCTGGGTGCCCCCCAAGAGGAGGGCCAGGGCAAATAGGGTCAGCGCCGTCGCCAAGTGTCGCCAGGGGTGTCGGGCCAGATCGCGGGCGGCCCATATCAGCATGGGGGGACACCAGCGGTGGATCACGGCAGTTGCTCCCAGCGGACGCCCTCAACCATAAACCACTCCCATCGATCGCTGACCAGGGCGAGGGGCATGAGGGGGGTGTAGTGGGACGGAATGCCGCGGGACTGATGCCCGGGGTGCCGCAAGGGATGGCCGGCCGGATAGAAGGCCGGCGCGGTCAGATGGAGCTGATGGATCAGGTCGGCGGCGGCCCGATCTTGATGGGCGGCGCGAACCACCCCATCCGCGACCATTGCCAGTCCGAACAGCAGCGTGCCGATCCACAGGAGGAGAATGCCCATCAGCCCCTTTGTCTGGAGCCAGGCGGGCGGCACGGCCGCGGCCGTAAGCTGGTCGGGCGCGCTCACGGGTGGGCCGGCCGGCCTTTGATCGTTTGCCACAACGCGTCCGTCATCTCATCCAACTTGAATTGAAGCCGCCCCCCGTGACGCTCTTGAAAGGCATTGGCCATCCCCGGACTCTCCAGGGCGACAATGGCCGGTCCCATGGGGCCCATCACTTCCGAACCGGCCACCCAGATCACTTCTCGCCCGTCCATGGAGCGACCGCTGAAAAAGGTCTGTGCGATCGGCCGAAGGCGGTCCTTCGGCGCCGCGTTGAGGAATCGTTCGGGGTGCCGCCAGGCGCGCAGCATACACCCATTGCTGCAGAAGTAGTAGGTCCGCTCGTCGGTCAGCTCTATGGCGGCGGCGAATTTGGCCCACTTGGCCGGTCGCATGGCGCAGACGGGGCAGGTGTCGTCGCCATGAAGCCGCAGTTGCCCCTGGGGTGAGAGACCCTGCCGGGCCGGCGGTGGCACGGCCGTTTCACCGGCCGACAGCGCCGTTGGCACGGCGAGGCTGATCAGCAGGCCGAGCGTGAGGCTCAGGGCCAGATGGCGTTCTCGGTAACGACGTAGACGCATGGCAACCCCCGGTAGGATGTCGAGAGGGATCGATGTGGCAAGGCCGTTTTAAATCGAGCGGGTCCGGCTGTCAATCGCTGTCTCGCGCCATCCATCTCTCCTGTCGTGCGGCGTCGCCCCTGCCGCGGAACGAGCGCCGTGCCCACCGCGTGGACGGCCGTCGCCCGTCGCTGGCGGCGCGGATCCTTTCCGCCACGTTGCGGTTGCAGGTCGAAACCGCAGCGCGGTTGATCCGCTCCCCGATACCCTTTGGTCCGGCGGATCTATTGGCCAGGCGTCGTCGCATCGGCCGTCAATTTGGCCTGGTCTGTATCGCCGGTGTCCGGATGCCGGATGAACAACAGGAGACCCGTGAACACCAGGAGGATGCCCACGCCGGCGATCGGGGTGGGCAATGGTGCTCCCAGCAGTAGCCACTCGCCCGCCATGGCAAAGATCACCTCGCTGGACTGGGTGGCATCCACGGCCGCCAGTTGGCTGGGGTGTCGGGCCTTGCTGCGTGCCAACAAAAACAGACTGGTAGCGATGATGCCCGATGATAGCGCCACTAATGCGGTGTTGATCAACTGCCCCTTGGACGGCGGCGGTGGATGGAGAACCACCAGCAGGAGGAGCCAGAAAGGGACCGACCCCAAGGAGAGCAGCAGGACTTTGTTGAAGGCATCGTCCACCAGGGGGTGGGTGATGTCGGGCAGGCGCCGGTTCCCGTTGCGCGCCTCCCACACCAGCTGATTTCCGATAGGGTAACAAAACGCGGCGACTACAACGGGCAAGGCCCCCAAGAGCAGCTCGCCGAGTTGGATGCGGTCACCCCGCTGGATGTTGACCAGTACCACCCCCACGAAGACGAGGGCGGAAAAGCACCAGATCCGCTTTGGAAAACGTCTGCCGAAGCCCACCAATACTACCAGGGAGGCGATGATGGTGAGCTGCCAGGTCGCGGCGACCACCCACCCCGGGGCGTGATCGGCACTAAAGCAGATCAGGGCGTAAAAACCGCCGAAACCGATGCTGCCGGCGGTGATCCAGAAGCCGAGGTGGGCAACAAAGAGCCGCAACAAGCGGGCCAAGGACCGCCCGCCGCGAAACAGGAGCGTCAGTCCCACCAGAAAGGCGATCATGTAGGCGTATCGCAGGCAGGCCGACCAGAGCCAGTGCCCGCCGGCAAGGCTCATGACGCGGTTGAGGATGAAGGTCGCGCTGAAGAAGAGGCCCGCCAGCAGACCCATGGCGATCAGCATTGGCATGCTTGAAGCATCTCCGCTGCTCCGGTCGCCGGGTGAGTGCGGCCTCCTCCAGCTACCAGTGATTTGTCCATGTGGCAGTTTCCATCGTCACGCTTCTTGGGGTAGGCCTGCCAGAGCGAGGGGGGCACCGTCAACCCCATTTTCACCGATCGCCAAAATGCGCAAAGGGCACACGGTTTTCGCGATGACCCTGCCCAATCATGGCGTCCCGCTCGGCGATCTCCTGATTTGGGATGCCGGCACCCCTGTCACAATGTGATATACCACTCCTGGATGTCGCCATGTCGAGGCCGGTGCCTCGATCACCCACGACGAACTTGCCCGTTGAGACCATGATGGACCCATGATGACCCCCATCGACCTGATCCCGCTTTTCCTGCTCGGCTTTCTCGGTAGCGGTCACTGCATCGGCATGTGCGGACCGCTGGCGGTGGCTTTTCCCGGCCAGGCAGGTCGCTTCAGCGCGCACGTTTACTACCACGGCGGGCGCGTGCTGACCTATGTCATTGTCGGCGTGGTGATGGGTGCCCTGGGCGGCGGCTGGGGCGCAATGGCGCAGGCGACCGGGCTGCCCGCCGGGCTGGCCCGAATCCAGGTCTGGCTCTCTCTCCTGGTGTCCCTGGTGCTGCTCTTGCTGGGGCTCATCCGGTTGGGCATTCTGCCCGAACCCAAGTGGCTTTGGCCCGACCCTGCCCCAACCGCCGGCCGGCGGGCGGCCCTTTTCCGGGGTGCCCGAGCGGGCCGTTCAACAGCCCTCTTTTTCACCGGTCTCCTCATGGGCACCCTGCCCTGCGGCCTCTCCTACGCCGCTTTTATCCGCGCCCTGGCCGCCGGCGGGTGGGTTCAGGGGGGGATCCAGACCCTGGCCTTCGGGCTCGGGACGGTGCCCGGCCTGCTTCTGGTCGGCACCGCTGCTCAGGGCTTGCTGCGGCGCCACCGGCGCCTCTCCGATGCCGTTGCCGGCGTGTTGATGGTGGTCATGGCGGTGGATGTGGCCGCGGAGGCCGTCGGACGCCTGCTGTGACGCTTCCGCCTTGTCACGGCCCTAAAAAGGGCGCCCCGACGGCGGTTGACGCTGAACCGCAGCCCATGCTACCTTCACGGAAACCATTTAGAATCAATAGTGAAAATCGCTTTTTAGCCCCAATTCGGTTTCCATGAAGGAGAGGTCGCTCTTGCCTGCCATACCGCTCCAACTGCTCTCCCCGCAGACGCGGGCCCAACTGCGCCCCTATTGGGCCCTCTCGCGAACGCCCCATGCCGTTGTGGATATGGCCACGCCCGCTCTGGCGGCACTGCTCTGCCTGGGGGGCTTCCCCTCCTTCGGAGTGGTGATACTGGGGTTGATCACGGTGTTTGCCGGCTACACCTCGGTTTATGCCCTCAACGATCTGGTGGATTACCGCACCGACCAGCGTAAAATGGTGGATGGCCTCTACAGCGATAGCGAGGCCTATCTGGACGGCGTACTGCCCCGTCACCCCATGGCCCAGGGGCTGCTCTCCTTCCAACAGGGGCTGATCTGGACCCTCGCATGGGGCGTCATTGCGCTGGGCGGTGCATATCTGCTCAATCCCGTCTGTGTGGTTATTTTTCTGGCGGGCTGCCTGCTGGAGGCGCTTTACTGCTGGTTGTGGCAAATGACGCCCTATCGGGCCGTGGTGAACGGGCTGGTCAAGACCAGCGGGGCCATAGCCGCTGTTTTTGCCGTGCAGCCCCATCCCTCAGCGCTTTTTTTGGTGGTGTTGTTTGTGTGGATCTTCTTTTGGGAGATCGGCGGCCAGAACATTCCCGCCGACTGGTCCGACATCTCGGAGGACCGCCGCTTCGGTGCCCGCACCATTCCCGTCCACTTCGGTCCCCGACGTGCCAGTGTTTTGGCGGTCTTGAGCCTCCTGGCGGCCTTTCTCTTCAGCGTGGTCCTGCTTCTGGTCTCTCCCCTGACCCTATGGGCACCCCTGTGGCTGGCAGTACTACTGGTCAATGCTTATTGTTTGTTGTTACCGGTGGTCAGAGTCCTGGACACCCAGCGCCGGGAAGATGCGATGCAGCTGTTCAACAAGGCCAGTCACTATCCCCTGGCGCTGTTGGCCATCGTGCTGGTCGGGCTGCTTTTCTCATAGCGGCGTCAGTGGTGGTGTGGGGCGCGGCGGTGACAACGCCTGCGGAGGGCGAACATGGCCAGAGAAGTCTTGTTTGTGGATACAGACAATTACATGCTCAAAGCCCTCAAGCGGGTCTTCCGACGGGAGCAGCAATGGCAGGTTCACTATGCTGAGGGGGCGACGGCAGCCCTCGACATTCTATCGGCCCATCCCATCAAGATCCTCTTCACGGAAATTCGTCTCAAGGGCACCGACGGTCTGGAACTGCTGCGTCAGGTGCAGGCGCAATACCCTGAAGTGGTGCGGATCATCTTTTCGGGGTACACCAGCCAGGATGTCCTTATCGAGAGCGTCGGCGTGGCCCATCAATACCTGAGCAAACCCTGCGATGACAACCAGCTCCTCGACACCCTCCTGCGTGCCTTTACCATTCAAAAGCTGGTGCGGCACGACGGTCTCAAGGAGTTGGTCGCCGGTCTGACCGGTCTCCCCAGCCTGCCCAGCCTTTACGGGGAGATCATGGCGGAACTGGGCCGCGAGGATCCCGCCATCGACAAGATCGGTGAGATTATCTCTCAGGATTTGGGCATCACCGCTAAAGTGCTCCAGATCGTCAACTCGCCCTTTTTTGGGTTGATGCAGGAGGTACAAAATCCCTCCCGCGCAGTGGGTCTACTCGGGTTGGACATGGTCCGCGCCATGGTGCTCTCGGCGGGCACTTTCTCCAAATTCGAATCGGTCCGCGCCAAGGGATTCTCCATGGAGGATCTCTGGCAACACGGCATGCAGACGGCGGGATACGCCAAATGCATCGCCCAGGCCCACGGCAGCCCGCTCAAGGTTGAGGATGCGGCCTTCATCGCGGGATTGATGCACGACATCGGCAAGCTGCTGGTGGCGGCCAACAAACCGGGGGCCTACGAGCAGGTGCTGGCACGCTTGGCCGACTCCGACGAGTCCTTCTTCCAGGCCGAGACGGCCGTCTACCAGGCCGATCACGCCGCTCTGGGCGGCTATCTGCTGGGACTTTGGGGCATCCCTGACGAGGTCCTGCAAGCGGTGGCGTACCACCACGCACCAGGGCGAGGTCGCGACAAGGGGGTGACGGCCCTCACCTTGGTGCACGTGGCCAACGCCTTCAGCAACCAGGGCGCCGACCTGGCCGCCGCCGCGTTCGAGACCATGGGGCTTGACCGGGACTATCTCAACGAGATCGGCGTCTGGGGGGACCTGCCTGGGTGGCGGCACGTGTGCCTGGAGGTGATGGCCCAAGGCTGAGACCGGCCGTTCAGCGCCGCTTCCAGCCCAGGTGCGCCACTGCGATGCCGTTGGTCATGGGGCGATAGATCACCCGCTCACAGCCGATCTCCCGCAGGCGCTGGGCCAGCTCTTCCGGCAGGGGAAACATGCGGATGGTTTCAGGCAGACAAGCGTAGCTCTGTGCCGATCCCGCCAGGAGCTGACCCAGGGCGGGCATGACGCTGAAGCTGTAGAAGTCGTACACCTGGCGGAAAAGGGGGTTGGTGGGGCGTGAGAACTCCAGGCAGAGGAGCTTGCCGCCCGGTTTGAGGACCCGCATCATCTCCCGGAAGGCTTGCTCCAGGTGGGTGACGTTACGGATTCCGAAGCCCACCATGGCGGCGTCGAAATAGTCGTCGGGAAAGCTGATCCGCTCGGCATCGCCCTGGACCCAGACGATTCGGTCCTCCAAGCCGCGGGGTACCGCCTTGGGGCGTCCCGTGGTCAGCATGGCCCAGTTGATGTCATAGACCACCACCTGCCCACTGGATCCCACCTGCTGAGCCGCCCCCAAGGCCAGATCCCCCGTTCCGCCGCACACATCCAGAATGCGCTGGCCCGGTTTGAGCGCCAGCATGCGGATGGCGGTGCGTTTCCAGACGTGCTGGATCCCCAGGCTCAGCAGCGAGTTCATGAAATCGTACTTTCCGGCGATGCGGTCGAAGTGCTCCCGCACCGCCTCGTGCTTGGCCTCGGCCGCCATTTTGCGGATCCCGAAGCGGGCCATCCGGGATCTTCGGACATGGTCTTCGAGCTGCTCCCGGCGGCGCCTGGCGTCAAACCAGTCCGGTTTTTCCCAAAAAAGCATCTATGATTCCCTCTTTTCGAAATGCATCATGTAGTTCATTGCGGTGCTGCTGATCAGGCGGCTGCGTCGGATCAGAGGCAGATAGGAGAGACCGGTGGTGTGGGCCAGATGCAGGCCGGCGGCCCTGCCCCACCGCGCCAGCTCGGTGGGCTTCACCAGCTGGGTGTATTGATGGGTGCCGCGCGCGACGATGCGCAGGAGATATTCGGCCGCCAGAATCACCAGGAGGCCGGAGAGCCAGTTGCGGTTTACCGTGGCGAAGAATACGCTGCCGCCGGGTCGGGTCAGGATGGCGCAGGCTCTAACCAGGGATGCGGGATCGGGCACATGCTCGATGAGCTCCATGCAGACCACAATATCGAAAACCCCGGGCGATTCCCAGGCCATCTCCTCGGCGCTGCGGTGCAGGTAGGTCACCGATACATTCGCCTCCGCGGCATGCTGGCGGGCCACTTCCAAGGTTGGCTCGCACATGTCGATTCCGGTGACGACAGCGCCGGCACGCGCCATGGGTTCACTGAGGATACCGCCGCCGCAGCCCACATCGATGATGCGGCGCTGGAAAAGGCCCAGCCGGGATTCCATATAGGCCAGTCGCAGCGGATTGATGTCGTGCAGGGCGCCCACGCCGCCCTTGGGATCCCACCAGCGGTCGGCCTGCGCGCCGAAACGGCGCAGGGTGTCGGGGTCCCAGTTCGCGCGGTGCGGTTGGTTCACTTCCGAATTCAAATTGACGACCTCAGCACACAGAGTCCAATTGGTTGGCGCTCCCCTAAACCAGTTTGCCAAAGCGCCCACAAGGTACCTGCCGGACACCGCCCGCGGTTCCGCCGATATCCCTTCCCCGGCCAATGGTGGCACCGTCTGCAGGCTCATTGGGGCCCGATGACACCGTCTCCCATGGGCGGCACCTCGCTGGTGAATCCATCGGCGCGGCGCTTGACGAGGGCGTAGGTGTTGAGCGTCACGCTGAGACTGCTGGCCAGCATGGCGCAAACCGCCACCAACGGGCTCAGCAGACCGCCCATGGCCACTGGAATGCTCACCAGGTTGTAGGCCAGTGACCAGCCCAGGTTCTGTCGAATCTTGCGGTGGACCGCTGCGGCAAGGCGTCTGAACGTCAACAATTGTCGTGGATCACCGGCCATGAGGGTGATGTCGCTGACCTCGTGGCCCAGGGGGTGGCCGGCATAGAGGGCGACCCCCAGGTCGGCGGCATCCAGGGCGGCCGCGTCGTTGACACCGTCTCCCACCATGGCAACGCAACCGCCCGCCTGACGTAAATCCTTGATATAGGCAGATTTGTCAAGGGGGGAGCGTTCGGCCTGCCAGTGGGCAAGCCCCAGCCGGGCGGCCACCGTTCGCGCCGGCCCGACCCCGTCGCCGGTGATGAGATGCAGGTCGCAGCCCGATTGGGAGAGGGCCTTCAGTGTTGACCGGCTGCCGGGGCGCAGGGGATCGGCAAACGAGAAGGTCGCGGCCAGTGTGTCGGCCAGCGTCAGATAGACGTGCGATCCGTCCCCCCGGGGCCCGGACGATGACGCCGTGGCGGGTGGGAGACCGCAGAACGCCCGACTGCCGATGCGCACGCGGCGTCCCTGCCAGGTGCCGCTGATGCCGTCGCCGCCCGCCCGCCGCGCGGTGATGGGGAGGGGGGCCAGGCCGCGCTCCGCCGCCTGGCGGCAGATCTCGCGCGCCACCGGATGCGGGCTGGCTGCACCGGTTCCGCCGTCCACCTCGAGTCCGAAGGCCAGGGCGACGGCCGTCGCTTCATCCAGTTCCGCGGTCGTGTGCACCGCTTCCAGCCGCCACCTTCCGGTGGTGAGCGTGCCGGTCTTGTCAAACACCACGGTATCCACCACGGGCATGATTTCGAACGCCTTGAAATCGCGCACCAGAATCCCCTTTGCACTGGCCAGCGCCAGGCCGGCCACGCGCGCCAGGGGGATGGCGATACCCAGGGCGCAGGGGCAGGAGATCACCAGGACGGTGATGGCCCGCAGCAGGGCCTCGGCGGTTGACCAGCCCTGCAGCAGACCGAAGATAAGCGTACCGGCGGCCAGTGCCGTCACCAGGGGGACGAAAAAGCGCAGCCACCGGTCGGTGCGCTCCTCGGCTGCCGTCTGGCGGTCAAGCGATGCGGAGACCACCGTCAGCATCTGACCCAGCAGCGAATCTTGACAGGCGGCGGTGGCCTGGATCACGAGATCGCCACTGAGCAGTCGGCCGCCGCCGCGCACCGTTTCTCCGGGGCGAACGGCCATGGGACGGGCCTCTCCGGTGAGAACGGCTTCGTCGACCTCGCCGCTGCCCGCCGCCACCCTGCCATCGGCCACGATCTGTTCCATTGCCGTCACCCGAAAGCGATCTCCCGAGCGCAGCTGTTCGGCGCTCACGAAGCGTCCCCGCGGGTGCTCGGCTGTGCACAGGCGGACCTTGCGCGGTGCCAGATCGAATAGGCTGGTGAGGGCATCCTGGACGCGCCGCTTGGCGTGTCCCTCGATGAGTTTGCCCAGAAGCACCAGGGTGATGAGCATGCTGACGCTGTCGAAGTAGAGATGAATGCTGCCCTGCAGCCACTGGTAGAGGCTGTAACCATAGGCGCTGGTTGAGCCGATGGAGATCAACGCCTCCATTCCGGCGGCACCGGCGCGCAGGCCGGACCAGGCCCGGCGATGAATGGGCCAGCCGCCGTAGAAGTACACCACACTGGCCATGACGGCGATGGGCCCGGCAATGCTGGCGACCCCTTCTGCCCCGAGGTCGATGAAAAACCCCGAATAGAGGGCGATGGAGAACATCATCACATTCATGCTGAGAAATGCGCAGATGAAAAAGCGGATGAAGGCCTGCCGGCGGTCGGACGCTCGGGCAGCCGATTCGCGGGGAACGGCCGCGTATCCCAGTCGCGCAACACTATCGATGAGGGTCTCCGGTGATGTCTCCGCCGGGTGGTAGGAAATGCGCAGGCTGTCGGTGGCGAATCGGCAAGCGGCGTGAAGGACGCCGGCTTGACGGCTGAGGGCCGCTTCGATCACCCAGGCACAGGCCGGACACCACATGCCGTCCACCCTGAGATCCAAATCGACGCCGGCCTTGGAACCGGGTGCCAGGGGTGCCGCCGCGGAGGGGTGCGGGCGTTTGCTGAGGTGGGCCTGGTCGGCCGGTGTTGTCGGGATGACGCCGGCGGCTGCGCATCGCCGATAGAGATCGGTCGCGCTGAACTGAGCGGGTTCGGGAGCGTCAGCGGCCTCCAGCAGCATGCTATAGACCATGCTGCAGCCCGGGCAGCAGAACGCCAGGTTGTCGTGGGGTGCCGGCAGGCCAAAACGGCCTTGGGTGAGGGGCAGGCCGCAGAGATCACAGGCGGCCGCCGATCGATGGTCGCTGTCCACGCGCGTTCGGATCAGCGCTCACCCAGTGATTTCACATAGGCGATGATCTGCCAGCGTTCAGGAACGGCGATGGTGGTGGCCAGCGCCGGCTGACGCTCTCCGGGGACCCCGTAGCTGATCTCTTTGAAGAGGGTGCCGTTCACCATGGATTGCACCTTCTCGCTGCGCAGGTCGCCGGGCAGCGGCGCGAAGCTCTGGCCCACGGTGCCGTTGCCGTCGTGGTACTTGCCGTGGCATTGGGCACAATAGGTAAAATAGCCCTTCTTGCCGGCGGCGATATGGGTGGCGTCGTCCATATCCAAGGGGGACAGCAGCTCCCGGTCGGGGGTGTGGCGCAGCCGTACCTCGCCGCCGTCAACGGGGACGATGCCGATGGCATTCACGGGAATGGGCTGTTCATGGGGCCTGATGGCCGGCGTTTCCCACATGCGACCCACCGAAAGGCTGTAGTCGTAAGCGGTGATCAGCCCGTAAGCGGCCAATAACACCAGGACGACAAAGCTGAAAAGTCCGATAACCTGTTTCATTTACTCCCCCTCGGCGCCGCGGACATGCTGGGGATAGGGCAGTGGCGGATACATGGCGTAGGGCGATTCTCCGGGCAGATCGGCCACTGGGCGGTAATCCCAGTCGGGCTGCCCCAAATCACCGACGACGTAAAAGGACAGGAAGCCCTTGGCCAGAATGACACCCAACAGCAAGAGGACGACAAACCAGGTCAACAGGGCGGAGTCGCTGTGCTCGGACGGCGAAGCGTTCATTATATTTTGACCTCCAGTACACCGGTCCCCACGATGTAGAGAAACATCCACAAAACGGTGCCGGCGATGATCATGATCAGCAGCAGGGGAAAGGGGGCGTCGCGCTCTTCGATACCCGTTGGATAGCGATGAATGATCTTGTGTTTACGGGCCGCGTCCTCCTTTCCCTTGAAATGGGAGTACCCCAGCCCGACCCCGAAGAGGATGATGAAGATGAGGGTCGGCACCACGTAGAGCACGATATGCTGAAAGCTGAGCAGGCTAAAAAAGCGCATTGCGGTTTCCTTTAGGTCAGCCCCGGAGGAGCGAATAGATCAGGGTAAAGGCACTGATGAGCAGGCCGATACAGGCCATTCCCATGAGCACATAGGTTTCCAGGCGCCCGAATTTCGATGTCGCGGCCGGCGTTTCGCTTCTCACCAGCGGCAGAAAGCGGGCGCGTTGCTGATCCCTGAACTGGCCGCTGTGCAGTGCCCACCCGAAGGTGATCAGGCCCAGCAGCAGGCCGACGACGATATAGGTCACAAAATAGGGAAAATACATGGGTCGTTTTCCGTTTCGCTACTCTTCTTCCACCGGTTCGTAAGCGGCGTCGATGCCGCGGGGCTCGGTATTGGCATCACTGTCGTTGATGAAATAGACAGCGATGTAGTCGCCCACCTCCCATATTTTCTCCGACTCGAGGTCCTTTTTGAAATAGGGCATGGCCGACCCGGTGATGCCGTTCATCAGGTGGTAGTAGATAATACCGCCCGAGATCTCGCGGCCATGCAGGATGGTGAAATTAAAGGGCGGTGGGTAGATGTAAGGCTGCGCCGGCCCCATGCCGTCTCCGACAGCCGAATGACAGCCCAGACAGAAGTCCTGGTAGATCTTGCGGCCGCGGGCCAGGGCGGCGGGGGTCGTCGGATATGGATTGGGCAGGTCCCGCCAGCCCTGGGGCACCTGCTCGTTGAGCCACTTCACGTTGGCCTCTGGGCCGGCCTCATAGGCCGCGATCACCTTCTCCTTCCAATAGGCTTGGCGGGCCACGCGCTTGTCGGCGTCTTTCATGCCGAGACTCTGCACGTAGGCCGTCAGGGTGGCGATGCCCTCCTCACCCAGGTATTCAAAACGCGGCATGATGGAGTTGGGGCTCGTGTAGCGTGGATTGATAAAATGGGCCTTGTGCCAGTCGTCCGGATGTTCACCGCCCTGCTGGGAGAGATCGGGGCCGGTGCGCTGGGACCCCAGCAGGATGGGCTGGTCGGCGACGTAGTCCCCCGCCTGGGCGATGCGCTCGGCGCCCTTGCCCCAGTCGATGGTGCGGATCGACTGGCTGTGGCAGTAAACGCAGCCGTTGGCGATATAGATCTTGCGGCCTTCGGCCTCGATTTCGCTGCGGGTGCGGTGGATTTCAGAGGGCGTCTGGATGCGATTGGCCCAAGGAATGTAGACCACGACGAATACGATGGTGGCCAGCATGAGGACGCTGCCGATGATGACGGCTTTGGGGGTCATCTTCATGAGGCCACCTCCTGGTGGGCCAGGCCACTCTCCTGGTGGGCCAGGCCACTCTCCGAACCGGCCAACAACTCTCGCGTTGGAGAGCCCTCGACGACCACGGTCTCGGCCGGGCGGCCGAAGATCGTCCGCACGATGTTATAAAAACCCAACACCGCAGCGACGAAGATGATGAGGCCCAAGGAGGCGCGAACGATGTAGTACATGTGAATCTCCGGCAACACGCGGTAGATGGTCTCTCCGTTGAACCAGGCATTGCCCTGAATCAGTCCGGCAATGGTCAGGACGACGGTGAAGCCCACCACGCCGATGAGGACCAGCCAGTATTGAAAATCGGCCAGGTAGCGGCTGTAGAGGGGTTTGCCGACAGCCCTGGGCAGGATGTAGTAAATGCCGCCCAACGCAATCATGCCGGCGAATCCCAGCACCCCGACGTGGCTGTGGGCGATGACCCAGTTGTTGAAGTGGGTGATGCGCTGCACCTGGGGCAGGGCCATCATGGAACCCTGGATGCTGACAAAAAAGTAGAGAATCGTGCCGGTGAAGACGAACTTGCCGCCGATGTCGGCATGAATCTCTCCGAGGCGGCCTTTGGCCGTGTACCACAGGTTGATCAGTACCACCATGACCGGAATCACCATTCCCACACTGTCGACCGTGGCGATCACTTTCAGCCAGGTGGGCACCGGTACCTGGAGGAGGTGATGGGTGCCGATGTGGGTGTAGACCAGGATCAGGGACCAGAATCCCACCAGCGAGAGGGTGTGGCTGTAAAGGGGGCTGCGGCAAACCCGCGGGATAACGTAGTAGGCCACGCCCAGACTGAGGGGGGTCAGTAGCAGACCGAAGATATTGTGCCCATAGAACCAGAGCAGGATGGCATCGGGGATTCCCACCAGGGCGCCGCTGTCGGGCCGCCAGATGACGTTGCCCAGGCAGTAGGTCAGCCCGGTGAGTACGATGGCCGCACAGGCATACCAGACCGACACGTAGAGCAGGGGCTCCCGGCGCTGGGCCACCGTCATGATAAAGTTGAAGAAGATCAATGTAAACACGATGACGATGAGCATGTCCACCGGCCAGATCATTTCGGCGTATTCACGTCCCTGGGAATAACCGGCGGCGAGGGAGAGAACGATGCAGACCAGGATCAGGTTCCACACGATGACGCTGACGCGTCCCAGCCCCTCGCTGTAAAGATCGGTATCCAGGAGACGCGGCAGAAAGTAGAACGCCGCCCCCAGGAGGCCCGGGGTGACGAAGCCAAACAGCACCAGGTTGACGTGGATGGGACGCACCCTTCCGAAGACAATCCAACTGAGATTACCGGAGAGATCGGGCGCGATCAGTTCGGTTGCTCCCAGCAGGCCCATGAAGGTGGCCATCATCATCCAGAAGCCTGAGGTCAGGCAGAATTCCTTCGCCGTGCGGTGGTGTGTCGTTGGTGGATTGGTGGACGCAGTCAAACCCGACTCCTCTTCAATTAACTATGGCAAGCCAACCAACAGTCCAGGTTGGCGTTTCGCTCGCGATGGCACTTGATGCAAAAGCCCATGTAAAAATGTTTGCCCTTGATACGGTCCATCTTCTCGATTTGGCCATGGCATTCGACGCACTGGACCTGCTTTTTGATGTGGCGCTGATGGTTGAAGACCACATGCTCGGCGAGGTAGTTGACCTTGCGCCATGGCGTGGGGGTGTTGGTGTCGTAGTAATTGTGTTCTTTGCGGATCTCCCAGTGGTTGGCGATGATGTAGTTGTGGCAATGCAGGCATTTCTCCACTGGTGGCAGGCCGGGGTGGATGGAGCGGCCCACATATGGGTGGCAGTACTCGCACTGAATGTTCTTGACACCGGAGTGCAGGTGGTGGCTGAAAGCGATGGGCTGCGCCTTGCCGACCCAGGACTGGGGCGGCGTGTAGAAATAGAACAGGAAACCCAGCACGAGGAGGACGGTCAGGGCGGTCCAGAAGAGGGGCCCGCGGTTGGTCCACAGGTTCATCAGGGTATCGCCGAAGGCGGTGAAGAAGCGCATCGGCCGACCGCGGGTGGCGATCAGGATTATGATGGCCAAGAGGGTGAACAGCGAGAGGGAGGTGATCAGCAGTTCCATTAGTGCACCTCCTCGACGACCACGCCCGTGGGGGGGGTTGATCGGAGCAGTTGGGGAAACTGCTTCAGATAGGCCTTGACCACAATCACCATCAGGGCCAGGAAGGTCAGCGGTACGAAGAAATCCACCAGGTTGAAGGGTGAACCAGCGTCCGCCTCACCGTGCGTGAAGGCCGGCCCCAGCAGGAGCTTGTGCTCCAGCCAGATGCCGGCGATGACGACGCTGCAGAGCACCAGCATGGCCCGCGGGCGGGTCTTGATGCGCTTGTTGAGCAAGATGAGAAAGGGGCCGATGAAGCAGACAATGAGGATTGTCCAGGCCATGAAGCTCCAGGGGGCGATCATGGTCCGCTGAATGATATAGCTGGTCTCCTCGGAGATATTGCCGTACCAAATGACCACGAACTGGGCGTAGAAAAAATCGGCCCACACCAGACAGAAGGCAAAGAAGAGTTTACCGATGTCATGATACTGATCGGGGGTGACGGCGTAGCCGGTGCGGCTGCGTGTCTGCAGGAGGGCGGCCGCGATGATGATGGCGCCCAGCCCCACATAAAACGCCTTTACGAAGTTGTACGCGCCGAAAAGGGTCGAATACCAGTGGGGGTCCATGGCCATTATCAAATCGTAGCCGATAAGACTCAGCACCAGAGCGAAGAAGAGGGCGTAAAGGATGGCGAACAGCATCTGGCGTCGGCGGTAGGTCTCGGCGTCGGGCCGGCGGCGCTCCCAGCGGCGCAGCAGCCAGCGCTGGATGCCCCCGCCCGGAGTGTCCACGGAGGTTTCGCCGTCAAGCTTGAACCACAGTCCGTGGTAGAGGTAGAGCAATCCGGTAAGGTAGAGCAGCAGCAGCGCCCCCAGGTCGCGGCCGAAGAGGAAGGGGACGTTGAGCCAGACCTCCTTGCCGTGCAGATCCATATGCTGCCAGGGGAAGACGTGCTCCCGGCCAATGAAGAGGATCAAGAAGAGGCCGATGGAGAGCGGGAAAAAGGCGCTGAAGGCCTCCGCCAGATTGGACAGCGGGCCGCTCCAGCGGGCCTTGGCGATGTGCATCACCACCGAGAAGAGCAGGCCGCCTTGGGCGATGGCCGAAAAGAGCAGAAAATTGGTCAGATAGGCCTGCCAGGCCTTCTCGGGGTGGCCGGTGAACAGCTGCAGCAGAAAGGCTGCCAGGCCGAGGAGCAAACAGACCCACAGGAGGCTGCCAATGCCGCCGCTGTCGCCGAGGCCTGAATCGCCGTCTGCCGGTGCCGCTGCTGTTGGAGTGGTTGCGCTCATCGTATCTTATACTGCCCCTTGAAGTGGTTTTGGGTGAATAGCATGGGTGTCGACCTCGCCGTCGTCACGCGGACCCTATGCAGTGGCCGTCTGCGGCTCGAATTCGCGGATTTCGGCCCCGCGCTCTTTAAAAAAAGCGATTAGATCGGCCCTGCGGCTGGGATCGCAAGTGGCCAGGAGGCCGAAGCGGTCCCCGCTGCAGTGCGGATCGTACCGCTGCCGCATCGGGCGCGGCAGCCCCATCTGCGAGATCAGCCCAACGACATTGCCGAAAACGGCGAAGAGGATCGTGAATTCAAACCCCACGATGAAGAAGGGCACCAGTGCCACGATGGGTTTGCCGCCCACGATGAGGCTCCAGCGCAGGGCCGTGAAGGCTGCCAGGCCGAAGCCGGTAAAAAAGCCGATAATGCCGCCGGCCAGGGTGAACCAGCCCACGCGGCTCTTCTTGGGATTGAGGGCCGCGGCGATGCGGTGACTGGGGATGGGGCTGTGGACGCGCTCCAGATGCCAGTCGCCGGCCCCCATTTCCTGGATAGTTGCCGCCGCTGTGGTCTCATCGCGGAAAAGTCCCATTACGGAGGTGGATTCAGCCGGCATGGCTCTCTCCTTCGTGTAAGGTCTCCTTCATCTCCGTCATGGAGACCGAAGGCAGGTGCTTGCAGAACAGGACAAAGAGAAAGAAGAACAGGCAGAAGCTGCCGATCATGATGCCGTACTCGATCAGAGTGGGGCTGTACAGGCCCCAGGCGTGGGGCAGAAAATCGTGGGCCACGCTGCCGATGATGATGACGAAACGCTCGTACCACATGCCCACGTTGACGAAGAGCGAAATCACGAAGAGGGTCGGGATGTGGGTGCGCACCCTCTTAAAAAGCAGCAGCAGCGGGACGATGGTGTTGCAGCTCACCATGATCCAGTACTCGAGGCTGTAGTCCCCGAAGGCCCGCCAGTAAAAGCTTTCCATCTCCACTGGGTTGCGGCTGTACCAGGCGATGAAAACTTCGGTGCCATAGGCGAAGCCGACGATGAGGCCGGTGAAGATAATGGTCTTGGCCACGCTTTCCAATACGCGGTCCGTAATGATGGCCTCGTAATGGAACATCTTGCGCAGCGGAATCATCAGGGTCAACACCATGGCCAGGCCGCTGTGGATGGCGCCGGCCACGAAGTAGGGGGCGAAGATGGTGGTATGCCAACCGGGAACGATGCCCAGGGCGAAATCCCAGGAGACCACGCTGTGCACTGAAATGACCAGGGGGGTGGCAAGGGCGGCGAAGAAGAGATAGCCGCGGGTATAGTGGCGCCAGAGTTCGTACTCCCCGGTCCAGCCCAGGGAGAGGATGCTGAAAATCTTCTTGCGCAGCCCTTCCGAACGATCCCGGATCGTGGCCAAATCGGGCAGCATGCCCGTGTACCAGAAGAGGGAGCTCACCGTGAGGTAGGTGGAGATGGCCACCACGTCGAACATCAGGGGCGAGGTGAAATTGGGCCAGAGGGTCCGCTGATTGGGGATGGGCAGCATGTAGTAGACCAGCCATACCCGACCCAGGTGAATAAAGGGATAGAGACCGGCCGTGCAGACGGCGAAGACCGTCATGGTCTCGGCCGCCCGGGCGATGGGGTTGCGCCAGCCGGCCCGGAACAGATGCAGGATGGCCGAGATCAAGGTGCCCGAGTGGGCGATTCCCACCCAGAACACGAAATTGATCAGATAGGTGCCCCAGTGCACCGGGTTGTTCTGACCGGCGACGCCGATGCCCCGGAAGATCTGATACCCCCAGCAGGTCGCTCCCAAAAGGATGCCGGCGAAGAGCAGGGCCACGGTGGCCCAGTAGGTCCGGCGCGGCGGCGCAAGGGTGTCAATGACCGTGTTGTCGATGGAGGCGTAGGTGAGTTCTGCCATTTACTCGCTTCCAGTTTTTATGAATCGTTTCACAATTGGCATGACTGCCACCGCCACCAACCGTCGCCATTGGACGAACTGGCCCGGCGGCGAGCCTAAATCTCCTGAAGCACTTTTTTGAGGTAGATAACCGCCGGTTTGATGTTCAGATACCCCATGGCCTGATAGGCGCGCGGATCCTTCACCATCTGGCGCACGCGGCTTTGGCGGTCCTTCAGATCGCCGAAGACCAGGGCGCCCGTGGGGCAGGTCTGCACGCAGGCGGGTTGGATCTCGCCATCGTGGATTCGGCGATCCTCATCCTTGGCGTGCCCATGGGCCACCTTGATCCGCTGAATGCAGAAGCTGCATTTTTCCATCACGCCCTTGGTGCGCACGGTGACGTTGGGGTTGAGTTGCTCCTCCAGCGGGGTGGGCCACTGCCACTCGAACCAGTTGAACCGCCGCACCTTATAGGGGCAGTTCTGGGCACAGAAGCGGGTGCCGATGCAGCGATTGTAAATTTGGTTGTTGAGCCCCTCCTTGCTGTGATGGGGGGCGTAGACCGGGCAGACCGATTCGCAGGGGGCGTTGTCACAGTGCTGACACATGAGGGGAAAAAAGGTGATCCGGCTGGGATCGTGGGGATCCAGGTAACGCTCGATGCGCAGCCAGGCCATCTCACGGCCCTCGATGATCCGCTCCTCACCCACGATCCCGATATTGTTCTCCGCGTAGCAGGCGGTGGCGCAGGCACCGCAGCCGATGCAGCGATCCAGGTCCACAATCATCCCCCAACGGTAGCCCTCGTGCTCATGGACCGGATAGATGTCGCGCTTGCGATCGTATCCTTCGGGCAGGGGCAGGGTGAGGGGGAAGGTCTCCATGGTCAGGCCGGCTTCGTGGCCCCCCGCCGCATGTCCGTCGCCCTTGGCATGGCCGTGGGCCGCGTCTTCGCCAATGGTCGTGCTGACGGCGATTTTACGGCCATACTGGGTGCGGCTGCCGTCGGTATGGGCCAGTTTGATGCGGCGACCCGTGGCGGCGATCGCCTTGAGCGGCGCCAGGGTCAGCGGTTGGCCGCTGGCACTGGTATCGCCGGTCAGCAGGGCGATTGGATTGCCGCCAACCCCTTCGGCGTAGCGACCGTAAGCGCTATGCCCCTGTCCCATGGTCATGAGGGCCATCGCGGGATGGATCGCTTCGCTGGCGTAGACCGGCGCTTCGAGGTCGGCTGTCTCGCTGTGCAGACGGACCACATCCCCCTGGGCCACACCGATGCGGTTCATGGCCTCCGGATGGAGGGTGACGGGTGACTGCCAGGCGACTTTGGTCAGGGGATCCGGGACCTCGCACAGCCAGGAGCGGTTGGCCCCGCGACCGTCGAAGAAACGGATCGAGGGCGCCGTTGCCAGGGTGAGGGTGTCGGCGTCCGCGGCCGTTGCCGCCGGCGGCTTTGCTTCAGAGAGGGCTTCCAGAGCGGTGCTGAGGCCCCGCTGCAGGGAGACCGATTTCGGTTTCGGCGGGGCATCTCGAAAGAGCCCGCCCGCCTGGACTGCATCGATCCAGGTCCCCATCTCGTTTACGCCGGCCTGTTTGCCCAGCCAGTCGAGCAGCCAGGCCTGGTAGTCACCGGCCGCTGGATCGCGGAAGGCGGTTTTCAGGATCACGTCGCCAAAGGCGGGCATCGCATGCCGCTTGCCCATGGCGGGCTGGGACAGCGACAGCTCTCCGATCTTGCCGTCGTAGGCGTCCCATGTCTCCAGGGCCATCTGCACCGGGAAGACCAGGTCTGCATGGGCGGCGGTGTCGTCCATGAAGTTGCTGAAGCAGACCGTGAAGCCCTCACCCTCGTCCAGGGCGCGGGCGATTTCGGCCCCCCTGCTGAGGGTGTGAACCGGGTTGCAATTGTGAATTAACAGCAGCTGGATCTGGCCTGCGACCAGATCGTCCACGAGGGCGTTGACTGCCGTGCGCGAAGCGGCCTTGCCCAGGTTCTGCGGCCGGCTGAAGTCGATGCGGCTGAGCTGCGGATCGAGGACCAGGTTGAGGAGCAGGGCGGCCATCTCCGTCGCGTCGCTGCTGGCCCCCGCCGTGCCGCACCCACCGCCTAGAATGAGCGGTCGTTCGGCCGTGAGCAGCCGGTCCGCCAGGTGGGCCAGGGCCGCGGGATGAATGCCGGCAACGGCCGCTGCCCGGTCGAGATCAGCGTCGGCAACGGCTTCCGCCAGCGGCTTGCGCAGCTTGCCGGGCAGCATACGGTCGTCACCCTTCTCCAGGACGTATTTGATGAGGGCCTTTAAGAGGGTCGCCTCGCTGTCCGGCCGGATACAATGCCAGCGATCGGCGTTGGCGGCCGTCAGCGACTGGTAGGGGCTGAGGTGAACGAAAATGCCCTTGTGGCCCGCGTCGATGGCATGCATCTCCTTGAAACGACGCGCATATTCGACCGGTGACAGCCAGGTTTCGAGAAAATCCGCCCCAAAGGAGACCAGCAGGTCGGCCTGGTCCAGGTGGTAGGTGGGCAAGGCGTCCTCGCCCAGGACGTTGCGGTGCGCGGCCCGCAGGGACTCATGGGAGAGGGGCTCGAAATAGACGGGGTCCCCCGTGCGCCACTCGTAGGCCAGATCGGTCAGCAAGGCCTGCATTGGCGCGCCGACCACTTCGCTCATCAGGCGGGTCCGGCCGTTTCCCTTGCCGGCGGCGGCGGCCTTGCGTCCCAGCAATTGCTCGGCTTCGGTGAAGCTGATCTCCTTCCAGCCCTCGTCGGTTTTCAGCTGGGGTCGCAGCAGCCGATCGGGATTGTAAACCGCTTGGAGGGCGGCCTGGCCCCGCATGCAGAGGGTGCCGCGATTGACGGGGTGCAGGGGGTTGCCCTCCAGCTTGATCACCCGTCCTTCACGCTGTTTGGCCAGCACGCCGCAGCCTGCCGGACACTCGCGGCAGGTGCCGGCGTACCAGGCCTCCTTGCCGGTGACCATATCGTCCGGGGCCTTGACCAGCGAATACAGGGTTTTCTCGGGTTTGGCCGAGCAACCGGCAGCGAAGGCGATGCTGCCCATACCAGCAGTTTTTAAGAAGGCTCTACGATCCATAAAATCCGTGTACTCCCCGTGGCGGAGAACCGGCTGGGGTGAAAGTGCCGCGGCAAGGGGCGCTGTTGAAACGCCGTGGGCACCGCTGGGTCGGCGGAATTGCCGAATTATGGGCCTGGTGCCGACTAGCGGGCACCGGAGTTGGTACCATGTGTGCGGGATTCTTGTCCGTCTACGGTTTCCAAGCGGCCGTCATCCCCGCCGTGATGGCGGCGGTATGAGAGGCGTTGTCTACAACGACAGCCAGCTGCGCCAAGGGTCGCTTGTTAGGAATGATTATTGATGCTCTATACTGAATCGCCCGTCACTGTCAAGGCGCAATAGCCGGTGGATAAGTGTCTCCGCTCCCCTCTCCAGCGGCCGCCGGATCTATGCTATAATCCGCTCCAGGGGCGGCATAATCAAACGGTTTAGGACCAAGGGAGACGGGGGATGCCGGATCCGCAGGTGGACGCCAAGTTTCGTCATCAGGCCGAGATGCTGGCCAATCGGGTGAAGAAACGCTTCAAACATCTGCGCAAGCGTTTCGCCCGGCGGCAGATCGACATCTTCAGGCTCTATGACTGGGATATCCCCGAGATCCGAGCGGTGGTGGACTGGTATGGGGGCCACTTGGTCGTGGGCGAGTACACCCGCCGTCAATCCGTTCCCGAGTGGCTGCCGTTGATGGGGGCGGCGGTGGGGGCAGCTTTGGCGGTACCCCCGCATCAGGTGCACCTCAAGCAGCGTCGCGCAGGCAAACAGGCGGGTCGCCGCTACACCCGGCTGGGCCACACCGACCGCAACATTGTCCTGCGGGAGCGGGATCTCAAATTCCTGATCAACCCCTATGACTATGTGGACACGGGCCTCTTCGCCGACCACCGCGACACACGCCAGATGGTGCGGGAACTGGCCGCCGGTAAGGATGTTCTCAATCTTTACTGCTACACGGGCGCGTTCACCTGCTACGCCGCCAAGGGCGGTGCCCGGTCGAGCGTGTCAGTGGATCGCTCCGAGACCGCCATTCAGTGGGCGCGTGAAAACTTCGCCCTCAACGACATCTCCCCGAGAGACCATCGCTTGGTTCAGCAGCACAGTTTCGACTATCTGCGGCGGGCCGGCAAAGCGGGTGGGACCTTCGACCTGGCCGTGGTGGATCCCCCCTCCTTCTCCACCAGCAGATCACGCGGTCAAAGCTTCGACATCCAGCGCGACCATCCCCGCCTGCTCAAACAGGTCGCGGCCCGCATGCGTCCCGGCGGCCTGATCTTCTTCTCCACCAACCACCAGCAGTTTGTGCCCGCCATGACGGAACTGCCCGTCGCAACCATCGAAGAGATCACCGATCGCACCCTACCAGAAGATTATCGCGCCACGCGGCGGGTGGTGCACCGCTGCTGGCGGATAGCGGTGTGACGGCGTGCGGCGTTTGCCCGCCGGTCCGCGCGCCGTCACACCGGCGCTCGGGCTTGCCTGGCGGATGGCGGCGCCAAATATGGCGGCGCCAAAATTAGGCGCCCCAAAAAAGGTCCCCCTGATCGCTACGCTTTGGGGCGCTCCTTTAAGGCACTGTCCTTGATGGAGAGAATCGCCTCGCACTGCGGGCACTTGCCGGTGAAGACGAACTCGCGCTCCTGCAGTTTGGCGGTGAACTGGCGGGAGATCGTGTTGAGATCGAGCCAGTGGCCGCACGCATCACAGGGCCGGCCGATGCGGGTTGGGGCGGCGAAAAGATTACGCTTGCGGGCCAACACCAGCAGGAAGAGTAGCTTGAAGCCCACTAATCCGGCGAGAACGCCGGTGATCAGCCACGTCGGCAATGTGCGCTTGGCCGCCAAAAGGCCGGCCTTCTGGGAGAGAGCGGCCGTGGCCGCCTTGCTGCTGCCCGCCTTTCCGATCAAGGCGGCCAGTTTGGCGAAGGGAAGGAGGTGGATGGCCATAGGTTCCCGAACCTCTCTGATCTTTACTGCGATCCGATGCTGCGATTAGGCAATCGCCGGCACCCTCATCTGCCGGCGCGCCGGTAAGGGGATGCGCCCGGCTTGAGGGAAGACGGCGCAGACGAAAGAACGGCTCACGATGCGTAAATGGAGCATTTGCGTACCGCCAAGGCCGCCTCCATCAGGGCTTCTGCGAAGGTCGGGTGGCCGTGGACCGAGCGGGCGATATCTTCGCTGCTGGCGCCGAACTCCATGGCCAGGACGCACTCCGCGATCATGTCGGCCGCCCGCGGGCCGATGATGTGGACCCCCAGGATGCGGTCGGTCTTGCTGTGGGCGATGAGCTTGACAAAGCCATCGGCTTCCCCCATGCAGCGCGCTCGGCCGGCGCCGGAAAAGGGAAAGCTGCCCACGCAGTAGGGGATCTCCGCGGCCTTGACGGCCTCCTCGGTGAGGCCCACGCTGGCCACCTCCGGCCAGGTATAGATCACGGCCGGTATGGCGTCGTAGTTGACCTCCCCGGCCTGCCCGGCAATGCATTCCACGGCCGCCGTACCTTCGGCGGAGGCCTTGTGGGCCAGCGCCGGACCGGGGATGAGATCGCCGATGGCGAAGACGCCGGGTACACTGGTCTGAAAGCGCTCATCGACCTGGACATGACCACTCTTCTCGTCCACCGCTACGCCCAGATCTTCCAGACCGAGATCGGCGCTGTTGGGCCGCCGGCCCACCGCCACCAGCAGCCGATCGAAAGCCACTGTTTCGCTTCCCCCGTTATCCGTCATGGTGACTTTTACCTGACGGGCGGTGGCCTCGGCCGCGGAGACCCGGGTATTGAGCCTGAGCTTCAACCCCTGCTTGCGGAGGAGGCGATCGAGGGTGCGGCCCACCTGGCCGTCCAAAGTGGTGGCGATCTTGGGCAGCATTTCGATGACGGTCACCTCGGCGCCAAGCCGCTGCCAGACCGATCCCAACTCCAAACCGATGTACCCCCCGCCCACGATTCCCAGGCGCTTGGGCACGCTGGGGAAATCCAAGGCCTCGGTGGAGCTGACAATGCGCTTGCCGTCGAACGGCATGCCGGGCACCGCGATGGGGCTGCTGCCCGTTGCCAGCAGGATCGCCTTGGCGGCCGTGTAGGTGGCCGCTTTTTTCTTCCCGCTCGCCACCGTCACCTCCCCGGGAGCGGTGAGCCGTGCGCGGCCGTGAAGAATGGTCACCCCATTGCCCTCGAGCAGTTGGCGGACATTCTCGGTCAGTTCGTGCACCACCTTGTCCTTGCGGGCCAGGAGGGCCTTAAGATCCAGGCGCAGCTTGTCGAATTTGATGCCGTGCTCGCCGAAGTGTTCGCTGGCCAGGTGGTAGTACTCGCTGGAGTCCAGGAGGGCTTTGCTGGGGATGCAGCCCACGTTGAGACAGACGCCCCCCAATGCGGCGTTGGCATCGATGCAGGCGGTTTTGAGGCCCAATTGGCTGGCCCGCACGGCGGCCACATACCCCCCCGGTCCGGCACCGATGATGATCAGGTCGAAGTGGGTCGTCGCTGCCATACCTACACCTCCAGGAGAATGCGCTCCGGGTTCTCGATGAACTCCTTGACGCGTTTGAGAAAGGTGACGGCGCCCTTTCCGTCCACGATGCGGTGGTCGTAGCTCAGGGCCACGTACATCATGGGACGGATGACGATCTCGTCATCCACCACCACCGGGCGCTTTTCGGTCTTGTGCATCCCCAATATACCGCTTTGGGGCATGTTGAGGATGGGCGTGCTGAGCAGGGAGCCGTAGACCCCGCCGTTGCTCACCGTGAAGGTGCCCCCCTCCAGGTCGGCCAGTTCCAGGCGATTGGCCGTGATCTTCTTCACGTAATCGACGATGGTCTGTTCGATCTCGGCGAAGCTCAGGCGTTCGGCATGACGGATGACGGGCACCACCAGGCCCCGCTCGGTGCCCACGGCCACCCCCACATGTTGGTAGTTGTGGTAGATGATGTCGTCGCCGTCGATAAAGGCGTTGATCTCGGGCACCTCCTTAAGGGCCTCCACACAGGCCTTGACGAAGAAGGACATGAAACCCAGCCGGACCCCGTGCCGCTTCTCGAAGGCCTCCTTGTAGGCCCCGCGGATCTCGATGGTGCGCTGCATGTCGATCTCGTTGAAGGTGGTCAGCATGGCCGTGTTCTGCTTGGCGGCCAGCAGTCGGCTGGCGATGCGCTTGCGGATGGGCGACATGGGCTGGCGCACTTCCTGGGCCGCCGCCGCGTCGGCGGCGCCCATCTCCACCGGTGGGCAGACCGGCTCGGGGATTCCCACCGGTGCCTGTTCGAGATGGAGGAGAATGTCGCCTTTGGTGATGCGTCCGCCCGGGCCGCTGCCCCGTATGGCATCGATATCGATCCGCTTCTCCGCCACCAAGCGGCGGACGCTGGGGGACATGGGCGGCACCGCCTTGGCCGGCGGCGTCGGTGCCGCCGGTGTCGGTGCGGGCTGTGTCGGTGGGGCCGGTGTCTCGGGTGGCGGTGTTGGCGCCGCTTCGGTTGGGGCCGGCGGGATCTCGTCCGCCGCTGCCGCCGGCTCGGGCGCTTCGGCTTTCGGCGGGGCAGCCGCGGCGCCGGCCGTATCGATTTCGCCCACGACGGCGCCGATGGACACCGTTTCGCCCGCAGGCACGGTGATCTTGAGCACCCCACTGGCTTCGGCCACCACTTCGAGGGTCACCTTATCGGTTTCGATGACCAGCAGGGGATCCTCTTTCTGAACCGTCTCCCCATCCGCCTTGAACCACTCGGCCAGCAGCGCTTCCGTAATCGATTCCCCCACACTGGGGATGGTGATCTCAATGGCCATGCCGTCTCCTTAGAAGAACTCCAACACGTTGTTATGTCATATACGCAACGAAAGGGGAGCACCCACCGATCTGGCGCACTGGTACGCTTACTACCCCGCCACCCCCGCACCTTCGGCGACGGCACCGACGGCGGTGTCGGTAATGCCGCTTTGCTCCTTTTGGTAGATGCGCGGAAAACCGGTCGCCGGACTGGCGGCCGCCTCGCGGCCCACGTAGGCGACATGCTTGCCGATGACGGCCGCGATGCGCCCGCGCAGGAAATCCCAGGCCCCCATGTTGCGCGGCTCCTCTTGCACCCATACCCACTCGGCGGAGCGACCGTATCGTTTGAAGATCTTCTGAAGCGCCGCCTCCGGAAAGGGGTGGAGTTGTTCGAGACGGACGATGGCGATCTCCTTGGCGTTCAATTCCTCCCGCCGCTGCAGGAGTTGGTAGTAGACTTTGCCGCTGCAGAGCAGTACTTTGCGGGCTTTTTTGGGCGGGCGGGGGTCGTCCAAAATCGTGGCGAAGTCACGGGTGCTGAAATCTTCCACGGTGGAGACTGCCTTCGGATGGCGCAAAAGGCTCTTGGGAGACATGATCACCAGCGGCTTGCGCCAGGGTGCGATCACCTGGCGTCGCAGGCAATGGAAGTACTGCGCCGGTGTGGTGAGATTGCAGACAATCATGTTCTCTTTGGCACAGAGCTGCAGAAACCGCTCCAGTCGGGCGCTGGAGTGCTCCGGTCCGAGGCCTTCCCAGCCGTGGGGCAGAAGCAGGACGAGACCGCTGAGACGCTGCCATTTGGCCTGACCGGCGGCGATGAAGAGGTCAATGACGGTTTGGGCGTTGTTGGCGAAATCGCCGAACTGGGCTTCCCAAAGCACCAATCCGTCGGGTCGCGTCACCGAGTAGCCGTACTCGAATCCCAATACGCTGACTTCGGCCAGTAGGCTGTTGATGACATCGAACGGTGCCTGATCATCGGCCAGATGATTGAGGGGAATGAAGCGGTCGCCGCTCTGCCGGTCGAATAGCACACTGTGGCGCTGGCTGAAGGTGCCACGGCCGCAGTCCTGTCCGCTGAGCCGGACGAAGTGCCCCTCGGTGACCAGGCTGCCGAAGGCCAGCGCCTCGGCATTGGCCCAATCGATGCCCGTCCCGCTCGCCAACGCCTTGTGACGCCTGTCCAAGAGGAGTTTCACCTTGGGGTGGGGCGCCATCGTCGTCGGTGGCGTGTTGAGCTTGTTGCCTAGCGCGACCAGCGTCTCGGCCGCCACCCGCGTGGCGGGCACCGTTTCCGCATAGCGGCCGGAAATCCGCTCCCAGTCGTCGAAGTAGCGGTCTTCCGGAAAGGGGCAGGCCGACCCGTGGACCTCGTCGTAATCTGTCTGGAGCTGGTTTTCGATGCGGCTTTGGATCTCTTTTTGGCGCGCGGCGGTCAGGACGCCCTCCTCCAGCAGTTTCTCGCCGTAGAGCACGTAGAGGCTGGGGCGGGCTTTGATGCGGTCGTACATCAGGGGCTGCGTGAAGTAGGGCTCGTCGCCTTCGTTGTGGCCGTAGCGACGGAAACAGACCAGGTCGATGACGACGTCCTTGCCGAAGGCGTTGCGGTAGTCCACGGCCATGCGGACCACCTGGGCGACCGCCTCCGGGTCTTCCCCATGCACATGGAAGACGGGCACCATGAGCATCTTGGCGACGTCGGTGGAATAGCGCGTGGAGCGCGAGTCCTCGGGCAGCGTGGTGTAACCGATCTGGTTGTTGATGATGAGGTGGAGCGTCCCGCCGGTGCCGTAGCCTTTAAGTTGCGACATGTTGAGGGTTTCGGCGACGATTCCCTGACCGGCGAAAGCGGCATCGCCGTGGAGCAGGATCGGCAGGACGCGCAGCTGGCCGCTGTGGCCCAGCAGGTCCTGACGGGCGCGGGCCATCCCCTCCACCACCGGGTTGACGGCCTCCAGGTGGCTGGGATTGTTGACCAGGTAGGCGAGTAACTGCGCCTGCCCCGCGTAGCGCAACTCGGCCAGATAACCATTGTGGTATTTGACGTCGCCGGAACCCACCAGGTGGTCGGGATCGTAACAACTTTCGAACTCGGAGAAGATCTCGTAGTAGCTCTTGCCCAGCACGTGGGCTTGGACGTTGAGGCGTCCGCGGTGGGCCATGCCGAGGATCACCTCGCGGACACCGCTGCCGGCCGCCCGTCGGAAGACCAGGTCCAGCGCGGGGATGACGGCGTCGCCGCCCTCCAAGGAGAAGCGTGTCACACCGAGATACTTTTTGTTGAGAAAGGCTTCGAACAGTCCGGATTGGCAAAGCTTGTCGTAGATCTGCAGCTTCTCTTCCGCACTCAGACGGGCCTTGTTGCGCTGGGGCTCCATGCGCTCCTGCAGCCAAGCACGCTCAGCTGGGTCCTGCAGATGCATATACTCCACGCCGATGCTGCGGGCGTAGATCTCCTTGAGGGCCCCGATAATCGCCTTCAACGAGGCTTGCGCCTGGCCGGGAAATAGGTCTGTGTAGAATTCGGTCTGCAGATCGGTGATCTCCAGATCAAATGCATCCACGTTGAGCAGGGGATGGTCGGTGGGGCATGCCGAGAGCGGATCCATGCAGGCCAGCAGGTGGCCCATGTCGCGGTAGCGATAGGTCAAGGCCTCGACCCGGGCTTGTTTGAGGGCATCGATGCCGTCGCTGCCGGCCGGGCTGCCGACCGTGCGGGTGAGGGCGATCTCAAAGCCCTTGAAGAAGAATTGCCAATCTTTGGGGAGCGTGTCGGGGGCGCTTTTCCAGCGTTTGTACTGCGCATCGATGAAGTCTGCGTTGAGGGTTTCAAAACTCTCCATGCGGTAAGGTCCTTGAAGGCGTGTCGTGACCTTCGGATCGGCGGGGAGGCCCGTCGGTCTGGCGTCCGATGTTGGTGTGGTGATCTGTGACCCCAGGTCCAGGGGTTGCAAAAAGTACCGGCCCTTATTAAGAAAGATTCTTAATTTCTCATCTATAATCAAGGATTTCAGGCGGTGTCAAATGGAAAAGGCGGGGCATCCGAGCCGAGTGTCGCCGCAGGCGGAAGCGCCGCACGGGGCGATCACAACCGCGTCTGGATCGGCCGATGCGGGGTGGCCGCCCCCCATACCGCCCTGGGCGGCGCCCCGGATATGGGCGGCGGCGACGGCCTCCGTGGACCACCATCTGCAACTGCGCCACATCGGTCTGCACCGCCCCACTCGGCACTGTGCCCGCGCGATCGCCGAGGTGATGGTCTCGCTGGACCCGCCAATGACGGCGCTCGCGCAGGCCACCTGCCCCGACTGTGTCGACCCTTGTTGCCGACGGGCCACCTTGTGGTACGATCTTGCCGATCTCCTCGCGATCGGTTTCCTCGGCCTGCCCTGGCCGCCGGGCCAGCCCATGAGATCGGTGGGGGCGCCCTGCCGCTATCTTGGGCCGGGCGGCTGCCGACTGGCACGTCTGCACCGCCCCTGGATCTGCACCTGGTATCTGTGCCCGCGTCAGAGGTCGATGCTGAACAGCGACCTGCGGTCCGAGGCGGCGGCTGTCACCAGCAGGCTGGCGGCCATGAAAACGCTACGGGTGCGGTTGGTGGAGACCTTTATCGAAGCTTCCGGGAGGGCTTGACGGAACGGCCAGCGCCGCTCCCCTGCTAGGCCCCCGCGGGGCCTTTATCGACGGGGGAGGGTACCGCAGAGCGGCTGCGGACCCTAATTCGGAGGGGGGACGGGGCGCACCCGGCTATGATTTGGGTGGCACGGATTCCAAGAGCACTTCGTTGAGCTTGTTGAGCTCCCGCCGGAGATCGAGCAGCTTGCCCTGCATGAGGGTGCCCAATACCGCCAGGCGCCCCTCCCGGTTGCCGGATTTGTCCAATAGCCGATCGATCTCCGCCTGGAAGGGGCGCAGGTGGGGGTTTTGCTCGAGGTAGCGGTCCCGGGCGGCGAGCGCATGCTGGAGGGGTTCGTTGCCGGTGGCCGTTTGCGGTTTGGCGGGCGGGTCGTTGTCAGTCAGTCCGTTCTGCATGCATCCTCCACTTCACGCGCGTTACACAGCCGTCATCCGTCCCCTGAATTCACTGAGATCGCTGCTGGTGGCAGCGCACGGCGCCTGGTGTGCCGGATCCGGCGTCCCTGGGCGTAAATATGCCAGATCACCATGGCGCTGGCAACTCAGGGACGGTGATGGCCCCAGCTTTACCCATCATTTTAGCAAACCGTGCGCCAGATCGATGGAAAAACCTGATTTAATGTAATTTCAGTTTGTTATGGAATTATCGGTGAGCGCCGCGCCGGCGCTTGGGAAATCAATTACCTATAGTTAGTGCTCAATCAGCCCTAATTATGGGCAGATGTTGCCATAGGCGCCCTTCTCTAACCGCGCCCGCACTCAGGTGGGCTGCTGGCCGCTCTCCGCCAGCGTGTGCCGCAGGACGGCGTTGTTGTAGGCCCTCAGGATGTCGCGCCGGCTGAGGACGCCCACGAGGCGCTGGGGATCCTCCTGCGCCACCACCGGCAAGGTGGCGAAGTCCCGCCGATAGAAGCGTTCCAGGGTGTCGTAGAGGTTGTCCTGGAGATTGGCGGTCACCAGCCGGGTTGTGGCGATGTCACGGGCCACCACGAGGTGCTTGAGGTCCTCGTTGAAGAGGGCCTCGCTGTAATCCTTGAAGCTCAGAATACCCACCAGGCGGCGATCTGCATCCAAGACCGGGAAGCTATTGTGTTTGCTCTTGGCAATCATCGCCGCCAGGCGGTCAAGGGTCCATCCCTCGCCGACCGTCTCCACATCGGGGTTCATCACGTCCGCCACCCGCATGGACTTCAGAATGTTGGCCTCCCGTCCGGCGCGGATATCCACTCCGCGGCGGCGTAGTTTGAGGGTATAGATCGATTCGCTGAGCAGCTGACCGGCGGTGAGGGTTGCGGTGATGGCCGCGATCATGAGGGGCAGGATGATTTTGTAATCCCCCGTCATTTCAAAGAGCATGAGAATGGCCGTAATTGGGCCGTGGGTTGTGGCGCTGACCAGGGCCCCCATGCCGACGATGGCGTAGGCGCCGGGAGAGGCGGTAATGGCGGGCAGCCAGCCGTGGATGAGCAGGCCGAAACCGCCGCCGGCCGCCGCTCCCAGAAAGAGGCTGGGCGCGAAGATCCCCCCCGAGCCGCCCGACCCAATGGTCACCGAGGTGGCCATGATTTTGATGCCCACCAATAGAAACAGCAGCCACCAGGCCAGCTCCCCCGCGAGGGCCAGGTCGATGGTGCCGTAGCCGACCCCCAGGATGTGGGGAAAGCGCAGGGCCACCACCCCCAGGATAAGGCCGCCCACGGCGGCCTTGAGGTATTCGGGGAAGCGGATTCGTTCGAAGAGGTCCTCGGTGGCGTAAAGGGCGCGGATAAAGGCGACGCCAACGGCGCCGCAGATCAGGCCGAGGCTGATATAGAAGGGGAATTCCCAGACGCTGACCAACTCGTAGGCCGGTACCGCAAAGGCGGGAATGTCTCCCAGATAGTGGCGCGAAACCGCCGTGGCCACCACGGCCGAGATGACGATGGGGCTGAAGGTGGCCACCCCGAACTCGGCCAGGATGATCTCCAGAGAGAACATTGCCCCGGCGATGGGGGCGTTGAAGGTGGCGGCGATGCCGGCGGCAGCCCCGCAGCCCACGAGCGTCCGCATGCGCTGGGCCGACACCTTGAGGAGCTGGCCGATGGCCGACCCGATGGCCGACCCGATCTGAACGATGGGGCCCTCCCGCCCGACACTGCCGCCGGTGCCGATGCAGATCGCCGAAGCGAGGGATTTTATCACCACCAGGCGCTTGCGGATGAGCCCGTTCTTCAGGGCGACCGCGTCCATCACCTCGGGTACGCCGTGCCCCTTGGCTTCGGCGGCGTAGAAGTAGACCAGGGGGCCCACGATGAGGCCCCCCGCCGCCGGCACCAGGAGGATATGCAGAAAGGGCAGCTGTTCTGCCAAGTGCAGCAGGGCGCCGTCGCCCCCGTAGGCCAGGCGCTGGACAAAGTTGATCAGGTGGCGGAATCCCACCGCGCCGAACCCACCGGCCAGCCCCACCAGGAGGGCCATCGCGGACATGACGGTGTGTTCGGCAGACGCAATTCGATTCAGCGTGTTCAGGTGGCCGATGAGCCACTGCCGCATTCGGTATCTCCTCCCGTCGATCCTCGCATCAGGGTTGCGGTGTCCGTGCTCGGGGATTCGTCTGGGGGATAGTTTCCTTTCAGGGATTGAATGTCAATTAAAAACTAAACCGCATATTGTCGGCGTTGGTGCTGGTCTCCTTTTTAACCGATTGAATACAATTGCAATTGCCGATGCCGTCCCCCCCGGGCGATCCGCCCGTCGGCGCCAAGCTCCACCCACCGGCCCTGGCCCACTCTCAAGAGCGGCGGTGGCCATGTTTACTCTGGCAACTCATTTTGGTACCGTTTGACGGTATTGGCGCTGCGCATCCCGACCTGGCGATGGTCCAGCTCGCCACCCAGGACCGCAATTGAGAGCGCGCCACCGCTTCGGCGGGCGCCGTTTGGAGGAGATTTCCCGTGCGAAAAAAAGCCCCCGGCAGCTATCACCACGGCGATTTACGGCGCAGTCTCATAGATGCGGGTCGCATGCTGCTGGCCAAGAACAATTCCGGCGGCCTCAGCCTGCGGGAGGTGGCCAAGGTGGCCGGGGTCAGCCACACCGCCCCCTACCGCCACTTCAAGGACAAAGCCGAATTGCTGGCCGCCATTGCCGAGACGGGCTTTCATCAGCTGCGCGCCGATGCGGAGCGGGTGGCGCACACCTATCGGGAAACCCCCCTGCAGCAGTATACCCACTGCGCGGCCCGGTACGTGCGCTTCGCCGTCGAGAATCCCGAGACGGCCCATCTCATGTTCGGCGGCGGCATCGACATGCGGACGGCGCCCCCCAGTCTCAAGCAGGCCTCCTGGGCCACTTTCGAGCTCCTCATCGAGATCATCGAGAATGGCAAACAGGCGGGCCTCTATAAAGCGGTGGATACCATGGACCTCGCCGTCGCCACCTGGTCGGGCATCCACGGCCTCTCTCTCCTCATCGCCAACGGCTATCTGACGCAACTGGCCGCCAGTGACAGCCAGATCGACGGGCTCGCCCAACGGGTGGCGCGCCTGCTGCTGGAAGGGATCCGGAAATAGGCGCGGTTCAAGAGCGGTTGACGATGACGATCCCCGCCCCGACCAGCACACTGCCCACCAGGAGTCCCGGCTCGGGTGCCTCCCCCAGGAGCACCACGCCCATGCCCATTCCCAACAATGGGGCGGCGAAGAAGAAGACGCTGAGTTTGGCGGCGTTGTGGCGGGCCAGAAGGTATTGCCAGGACATGAAGCAGATCACGCTGATGGCCAGACACTGGTAAACCACGGTGATCCAGGCGTCGATGCCCACCCGCCGGTAGTCGAACTGCTCGAAGAGCAGGGCCCCGGCCAGAAAGAGCAGCACGCTGAAGTGAAACTCCCAGAAAAGGACCTTCCACTTGTCCATCTGCTGGGCCAGACGCTTGTTGTAGACGATGCTCAGGGAGAGCATTAGGCAGCTGGCCATCTCGATGAGGTCCCCCTTGAGGGTACTGCCGGCCTGGTGTATGAGAGCGTACCAGAAGGCGGCCACCAGACCGCTGAAGGCCACCAGGCAGCCGACCAGAACGCGACCGGAGAGGGGCTCCTCCTTCAAAAAGAGGGGGGCCACCAATGGCACGATGAGGGGGTAGGCGAAGATGATCAAGGCGACCCGTCCACCGGTGGTGTAGCGCGATCCCAGGTTGAACAGATAGATCTGGGTCACGAAAAGCAGGGCCAAGAGAAAGACCTGGATCCACTGACGACCGCGCAGCCGGAAACCCGCCCCCTTGAACCAGATCCACGCCGCCAGGAAGGGCAGGGCCCCGCCGAAGCGCAGAAAAGCGGCCCAGAAGGGGGGCAGGTCGCGCAGGGCGATCTTGACCACGACGGTATTGCTGGCCCACATCACAATGACGGCGAAGAGCCAGAGATAGATGCCGGCTGTCAGCGGATGCTGGCCGGCGGGGATGCCGGGGGCCTCGGTCTGTTTGGATGGCGCGGCGTTCATGGGTCGGATCTCCTCTGGGTGCGGCCGCGCTCGGCCGCCGAACTCCGCCCTCTATCAGGTTCTTTCCCGACTGCCAATCAAAACCCAGCGACTCCCCAGAGTGGGCCCATGATTTCCATTACCCCCACCCTCCAGCTCGACCCCTCCGATATCACCTGGCAGGCGGTGCGCGCGCAGGGCAGCGGGGGACAGAACGTCAACAAGGTGGCCACCGCCGTCCACCTGCGGTTCGACATCGGCGCATCCGCCCTGCCCGAGCCGGTTAAACAGCGCCTGTTGCGCCTCAGTGACCGGCGCATCACCAAGGAGGGGGTGGTGGTGATCAAGGCCCAGGACCACCGCAGCCAGGTCCAGAATCGCGAGGAGGCCGTGGAGCGCCTGACGGCCCTCATCCGCCGCGCCGCCATCCCGCCCCGCAAACGCAAACCCTCGCGCCCCAGCCGGGCGGCCAGGGCCAAACGGGTGGACACCAAGGTCCGACGGGGACGGGTCAAGGCCCTGCGGGGTAAGATCCGCCATTAGAATGGCCGCCCACCCCTCCGGTGATGCGGGTGGGCCTCGGGAAGCGCAGCGGTATCTCGATCACCACTGCGATGAGGGGCCGCCGACGACGCTGCCGAAGGCCCGCAGCGGCTGCTCGAAGAGGCGGACCATAGTGTCCATGCTCAGGGTCAGGGATGCCAGAACGGCGAGAAGGCGAAACATCTTCAGGACCACGGCCATGAAGAAGCTGAGAAAGGCGTCGATGGATCCCGCCGCCCGGCGTTAAACGGGCCCCTCCGCCATCGAGCCGGATAGCGGAACGCCGATGATCTGGGCGGCCACATTGCGCGAGATGAACAGGTCGAAGCCCGTGGCGGTGCGGGCCACTTGGTCCTCGCTGACCAGGCGCACCGCATCCGCCTCGGTGCCGGCCCGACGCGCCAGGGCACCGGCCGCTTCGCGCAGCGCGCGCTGGGCGTATTCCTGGGCTTCCGCCACCGATGGGAAGCGATGGTCTCCGGCCAACCCCTGCACGGCAAAACCGCCCCGGGGATCGGGCTTGATCTGTGCTTCGATGGTGACGATCACTGGACTGGTGATGGCCCCCACGGCGTTGGCCACTTCCCAATGGTCGGGCAGGATCGCCTCGGTTCCCAGCAGTTCCGCCGCCAGCGGCAGGAAGTGGCCGGTGGGAGCGCCGATGCCCACCACGGGCGTCCGGATCTGGAACCGAATGGCGAAGGGGCCGCCGTTGTCCGGGGCCAGCATCTGCCCCAGGAGGGCGCGGCAGGCGGCACAGTCGGAGAGCAGCGCCGTGGGCACCGTGTCGCTCAGCCGCTTTTTGATGAGCTCGCCGGCGAGATCCTGGACGAGGGTGTCCAGTAGCCGGTCGACCAGGGCCTCGGGATCGGTCCCGCTCACCGCCGCCATAACGGCCAGCATCTTCTCGGCGCTACCCGTATCCCAGCGCCTGAATTCCCCCCGGATGTGGAGCAGATCTGTAGGGGTCAGGCCGCAACGTTGGATCAAAAAACGCTCCTCCAGCCGCTTCAGGGGCAGGAGGGCGGCGTGCAGCGTTCCGGCGCGCTGGGCCAACTCGTCCAGGGCGTGGGGCCGCTCCCTGAGGCAGGTCAGCACGGCGCGCTCCGCATCGCCAAGGGCGTCGTCGCCTCGCAGCGCCGCCTGCTGGCCCCGCTCGGTGACCGTCAGAATCTGGAGGGCGTGGGCCGACCCCCGGTAGGCACCGCTGCGGGACTTCAGGTAGGCCAGGGCGGCCTGCGGGTCGACGGGTTGAGCCCCCAGCCAGCAGAGGGGCGCCACCCGACGGGGACCAATCTGGAAAAGCCCCTTTTCGAAACCGATCAGGCTGTCCCCACCCAGTCCGGCGGTGCGGATATCCAGGGCCCGCACGTGGGTATGGATGCCGCCGACGGTGGCGCCCTGCTCACTGACCCTGACCCGACCCGCTTCGAGCAGGGCGGTGTCGGTGGTGGTGCCGCCCATGTCCACCACCAAGGCGTCATCGAGATCGGTCAGGAAGCGCGCTCCGGCCACACTGGCCGCCGGACCCGAGAGGATGGTCTCCACCGGTCGCTGCATGGCCAATTCGCAACTCATCAGGGAGCCGTCTCCTTTGACCACCATGATGGGCGCCGGGATGGCCCGCCGTCGCAAGGCCGCCTGCAGGTTTCCCAACAACTCCACCAGGCGGGGAACGATGCGGGCGTTGAGAACCGCCGTCTGGGCCCGGGTCTTGAAGTTGAGCAGACGGGACAGCTCGTGGCCGCAGGTGACGAAGCATCCCGTCTCGGCCTCGATGAGGGCCTTGACCGCCATCTCGTGTTCCGGGTTGACGCTGCCGGCATAACCGGAGACGGCAAAGGCGGAGACGCCGTGTGATCCCATCATCTGCCGGGCGACCCGGCGGATTTGGTCGGGATCGACGGGCGACCGCACCTCGCCGCTGATGTCGATCTGGCCCTTGATGACGGCCATGGGTTGGTGACCGATCTCCCCGTCGATGGGGAGACCGTAGGGCGGCATCACCAGGAGCCCCACGCTCTGGCCCTCCCCTTCCACCACGGCGTTGGTGGCCAGCGTGGTGGAGACCGATACCAGCTCGGTGCGCTGCAGGAGCGCTTCGGGCAGCGCATCGAGGGCTGCATCGATGCCGCGCATGAAGTTCCAGCGGGTGGTGAGGGCTTTGTTTTTGGCCAGGACCCGCTGGTCGGCAAAATCATAGATCACCGCGTCCGTGTAGGTTCCGCCGGCGTCGATGCCCAATCCGGTGCGGATATGGGGCTTGGCCGATGGCAGCCGCGCGGCCTCGGATCCGTCCGCCGCCGCGGGCGAGGTGGATGCGGTGCGGGTCGCCATCTCGGCGGCGGCCACCGGCGGACGGATCCGAGGCCGCGCGGCTGCCATCGGCCAAGCCCCATATCCGCACCGGATTGGGCATCGACGCCGGCGGAACCTACACGGACGCGGTGATCTATGATTTTG
>JASJCL010000063.1 GCA_030066015.1 Desulfosarcinaceae bacterium
GCCTTTGAGGCCGCAGATCTCCTGCTCCTTGAAGCGAATCTCGCCGCCGGTGGGGTCGATGAGGCGGTTGATCAATCGCAGGAGGGTGGATTTGCCGGCCCCCGACCGGCCAATGATGCCGATCATCTCCCCCTGCTCAAACGCCAGGGAGACACGCTTCACGGCGACGACGTCGCCGAATCGTTTTTCCAGATGCTGAATGACGAGTGCTGGCTCTGCCATCGGTTCCTCCCCTCGGGTTGTGCGCCCCCATCGGCGGGCGCTGGTTTCATCGCTGGTTTCCAGGCGATCCTCGACCAACATCGTTTGATGCTGATGAGGGTTTGATTAGTCGTGGATGAGATTCGAGATCAGCCGCCCCCCCTTCCAGATGCTCCTCACCATGGGCAGGCCATCCACCAGCCGGACCCGGATAATGTCCGCCTTTTTGCCGGTTTCCAGGGCGCCGCGGTCTGCCAGCTGGATCATCTCGGCGATATTGGCGGTGACCGTGGCGACCGCTGCCGGCAGGTCGACTCCCACCGCCAGGTGCAGCACGAAGGCGGAGTGCAGCAGACTGATGGGCATGTAGTCGGATGAAAAACCGTCCAGGAGCGCCGCCGACGCCAAATCATGGGCCGAAATGTTGCCGGAATGGGATTGTCCGCGCACCATGTTGGGAGCGCCCATGATGGTGGACATTCCCAGCGCTTTGGCCTGTTGGGCGGCAACCAGGGTGGTGGGGAATTCGGAGATGGTGATCCCCTCCTGCCGGGCTTCCTGGCAATGGGCGGCGGTGGTGTCGTCATGGCTGGCCACAGGGATGCGGTGTTCACGGCAGGCGGCCATGATCTGGCGGCGGTTGTCATCGGCGTAGGTGGCCTGCAGCCCGCGACGATGGTCGATGACGGCCTGGGCGTCCGCATCGGACCATTTTTTATCCCGATGATAGAGGCGCCACTTGGGCAGGTCGCGCCACTGGCGTTGTCCCGGCGTGTGGTCCATCACCGATACCAGTTTCAGCAGTGGGTCGGCGGTATTCGTGGCGAAGTCATCGACAACGGTGGCGCTGGGCAGCTCGCAGCGCAGGTGCAGGAAGTGGTCGGCTTTGAGAAGCCGCTTCTCGCTGGCCTGTTTAACGGCCGCGATGGAGGCGTCCATGATCTTGCTGCGGATCTCGCTCTCATCGGAGAATCCCAGCGCCACAGCGTCTAGCACGGTGGTGATGCCGGCATTGAAGATCTGGTTGTCGTGGGCAATAATCGCCGCGGCCATCGAGGGCCAATAGATACCCGGTCTGGGAACGATGTACTTCTCCAGATTGTCGGTGTGCAGTTCGATCAATCCCGGCAGGAGAAAATCACCTTGGCAATCCCGGCCTGCCGCGCCGGTGTGTCGACCGTCGTCAATGGCCGCAATGCGGCCGTTTTCCATTACCAGGGTGCCGTTGACGACGCGGTCCGGCAGTACGAGTTGTGCGTTGGTCAATATCTGTTCGGCAGTCATCATCCCACCTGAAAAGCGAATCTGGCGGCGGTCGCCAGACGGTTGTCGTTGGCGGCATTGCCCTCCTCTCCCGGCCGTTCCAGGGAGAGGATCTCATCGGAGAGCAGGGCCAGTTCATCGGGATTATGGAAGATACCGATCATGGTGATTTGCTGGCGCTTGAGTTCCTGAATGATGCTGAGGATGATTTCGCGGTTGTTGCGATCGAGGCTGGCGGTGGGCTCGTCGAGCAGCAGGAGTTCCGGGCAGTCGATGAGGGTGCGCATGAGATTGATGCGCTGTTTCTCGCCACCGCTGAAGGTCGAAGGGTAGGCGTCCCAGAGATTGGCGGGGATGTCGAACAATTGGAAGAGAGACTTGGCACGGACCATCGCCCGCTCCCGCTCCCAGCCTTTGTCGATGAGGGGTTCGATCACGACGTTCATGGTGGTCACCCGGGGGATGGGCTGGAAGAATTGGCTCACATACCCCATGCGCCGGTGCCGGATCGCCAGCATCTCGATGTCGCTGATCTGGGTCAGATCGACCCTGCCGCCGGTTTCGTCGTGCAGCCAGATCTCGCCCGCGGTGATATCGTAGTTGCGGTAGATGCACTTGATTAGGGACGACTTGCCGTAACCGCTTTTACCGGATATGCCGAGAAATCGGCCTCTGTCGATTCGGAAGCTGATGTCCTGAAAGGCCACAATCTCCTTGCCCTCAAGGATGTGCAGTTTGAATCGCTTGGTGAGCTGGTTCACCTCGAGATGTGTCGCCATGGGATCACTCTTCCTCCGCGTTGTGCTTGACGTTGGGGTCCTGCCCGCCCATCACTTCGAAGTGTACCCGGGTGGCGCTGGCCATTTCTCTCTCTCTGCGCAGCGCGTCTCGGTGCTTGCGGTCCAGCTGTTCCACCAGATCTTCGACCTGCCGTGCCGCCGGCAGGTCGGCCTCGTAGACGCCCATGAGCAACGCACCGTCCAGGGCCTTGGCCGCGTCCGTCTCCATCACCATGCTGTAGCCGATGGCATCTGCCACCCGAACCTCGGCGCTGGTGACCAGAATCTCGCCGACGTTGAAGTCGATCTTCTCCACGCTCTCTTCCATTTGGAACATAACCAACTCCTGCGTCGGCGGCTTGAGCACGTCGTGGGCAATCTGCTCCCGCAGTCGGGCCGCCAGGGGTGCCAGATCGGCGGCATCGCCCTGCATCAGCGTCTCAAATATCTTCTCCTTCACCATGGATATCTCCTTTGAAGCTCCCTGGGAGGCCGCCGTCCCGATAGCTGCGTCGGCCCTCCTGCCCATCGGTTTATTGGATCGTGGAGTGGACCAGCGTCTGGGTGTAGGCTTCCCGGGGATCGTCGATGACGCGATCCGTCAGGCCACTTTCGATGATGCGACCGTGCTTCATGACGATGATGCGCTGGCACAACAATCGGATTACCTGCATGTCGTGGGACACCATGACCATGGCCACTTTGAACTCCCGGCTGATGGAACGGATCAGATCCAGAATGCGGGCTTGGACCGATACATCCAAACCGCCGGTCGGTTCGTCCAGCAATATGATGGCCGGTTCGTTGATCAGCGCCTTGGCGATCTGAACCCGCTGTTGCATGCCGCCGCTGTAGGCGTTCGGGAGGTCTTTGTATCGGGATGGCGGGAGTTCCACCCGCTGCAGCAATTGATGCACATTGGTCTGGATCTGTCCAAAGTGGGTGTGGCCGGCCACGAGCATTCGTTCGGCGACGTTGCCTTCGCCGCTGACCTGAAAATTGAGGCCCAGCTGCGGGTTCTGGTAGACAATGCCGAAATGGATGTTCTGCAGCGTGCGGCGGGTTTGGGCGTCCACCATTAAGATATCTCTGGTACCCTCGGCGAAGTGCCCATAGAAGATCTGCCCGCCGGTGGCCGAGAGGGTCAGGTTGATGCAATTGAGGATGGTGCTCTTGCCGGAGCCGCTTTCCCCCACGATGCCGAGGACCTCGCCGGGAACCACGTCGAAGCTGATATCCGAGCAGGCAATGATCGCGGCGCACCGGGGGCAGCGATTGTCTTGGCACTCGCGTGGCGGGCTGGACAGGCAATTGGGGCATCCCCTGCCGTAGATTTTCTTCAGATTGCGGACCGATAACAAGGGTGTCATAGTGCGGCCTCTCGGGTGGTTCGATGGGCGTGGCAGTAAGCGACATCACTACAGGCGTATGCCTGCCGGGCACCCTGGGGCGCCGGAATTTCGTTGAGGTAGGCGGCCGTGCTGCCGCAGAAGATGCAGGCCTTGCTCGAAAAATCCTCCACGCGGAAGGCGTGGTCCTCCAGCGATAGCGGCTCGACGCCGGTATGGGGCGGTATCGCGTAGATTTTCTTCTCCCGCCCGGCACCGAAAAGGCTCAGGTGCTGGGACTGGTGCAGCTTGGGGACGTCCCAACGCGGGATCGGCGTGGGGGCCATCAGGTGCCGGTCGAACACCAGCACGGGGTAGTCCGAGGCGAGGGTGATCTCGCCATGGTGGAGCACATCCTCATACAGCTTGACATACATCTTGCCGTAATCCTTCTCGGCATGCATGCGGACGGTCTCCGACTCCCGGAACTCCACTTTGCGCAGGGGCTCCGGCATGGGGACCTGAAGCACCAGGACCTGATCGGCCCTCAGGGGGGCCTCCGGTATCCGGTGGCGAGTCTGCAATAGGGTGGCTGCCTGGGTCCGGCCCGTGACCTCCACCCCGGTGGTCAACTGAATCAGGCGCTTGAGGTTGACGGCGTTGACGCTGTCGTCATCCCCCTGGTCGAAGACTTTCAGGACCTCGTCGGGTCCAATGATCGAGAGGGTGATTTGAAGCCCGCCGGTGCCCCAGCCGAAGAAGATGGGCAGTTCTCTTGAGGCGAAGGGTACCTGAAAGCCGGGGATGGCGATCGCCTTGAGCAAGGCCCGGCGAACTTCCCGTTTGGAGCTTTCATCCAATAAGGCGAAATTGTACATTGCGTCTTCCCCTATGACGCCGGCGTGTTGGCGCGGGTATTGTTGGATTTGTCGCGGATACTGCGGATGCGGTCCAGGGCCGATTGAAAGGAAACATAGTGGGGCAGCTTGAGGTGGGAGATAAAGCCTTGCGATTCCATGTTGTCGATGTGGAAGAGAACAAACTCCTGATCCTCGACGGGTGACGTCGGTTGATCGGCGCAAAGGGCCCGATCGAGGATCGACATGGCGATCGCCTTGCGGTCGTTGTGGCCGAAGACCATTCCGTATCCCAGGGTGAAGAGATAGCGTTCCGTCCCGCTCTGGGGATCTTCTACCTTCTTGAAACTGCAGATCGCTTCGACCTCCGTCACCATGACGCTGCCGATCACCACCTCGGTCCGCCAGTAAGGGTGGCGGATTTTCACCGGTAGATACCCGACCCGAACCTCCGCCAAGGTGGGGTGGACACTCCCCCAGCCGCGCAGACTGGCGTAGCCCAAGGCCAGCACGGCGCCATCCTCGCCGCGGGTGAGACGCTGCAATCTGGCCGACCGGTCCATGGGGAAGGCCATCGGCTGACGGGTGATATCGTAGGGCACCTGGTCGTGGTCCTTTACGGGTGTCTCCATCAGCCCCTGTCTGCGCAGATAGGCGACCACCTTCTCCACCGGTTCGTCCAGGGGGGCGTTATCGTCGGTTCTGGGTGGATCGACGGCCAAGTGCGCCTCATCTTTCAGGTCAAACCGGATCAGGCGCTGGGCATAGTCTCGGGAGGGGCCCAGCACCTGACCCCAGGGAATGTCCTGGAAGGAGGAGGAGATGCGGCGGATGCAAAACATCTCCTCGCTCTTAGCGGGTACCGAGAAGCAGGTCCGCGAGACGGTGGACCTGAAGGCGCGCACCAAGTAGGCGGCTTCCATGGGGTCCCCTTCGGTCTGCTTCAAGGCGATGGCCGCGATCTCCGGTGAATAGAGAGACCCCTCGCTCATCACCTTGTCGACCAGCAGCCGCATTTGGTTTTGGATTTGATCCACCGCCAGCGGCCGCCCACCTTTGCGGCAGCGATAGTATTCCACCAGCTGTTCGGCGTTGAGGATGGCGTCCTTGCCCCCCTTGACTCCCACATAACTCATTATGCGTGACCTCCTGACACCGACAGCCCGACGGAGCGTGGAATCCCCACCAGATCCCCCGTGGGGCTGATCAGATAGATGTCAATTCCCAGTGGATAGCCCTTCCGGGAAGACGTCCAATGGTCGAACTCCGCCGAAGCGAGCCCCTTCACCCAGAGCATCTGCCGGCTGCGGATGCCCGGACCTTCCAAGCTCAGCTGCACCCGCCCCTGCCCGGGTTCACCGGCGAGTTCCTCCACCCGGTAGAAGACGGTGGCACTCTCATTGGGCTGCGCCAGGGAACCCTTCTTCAGCGTCGCAAAGCGGTTGCCCAACCCGGCGTCCAAGCAGAGGACAAAGTCCGCTGCCTCGCAAGGCGTGGCGCGGCTGTTGGTATTGATGGTCAGGTAGTCGGTGATGGTCTGCTGCTGCGACGGATCGGCGGATGCGACGTGGAAGGTGGTCTCCAGATCCAAGAGGGTCAACAGAGGTGTCAGCGTATGGGCCACATCGGCCCTGGCGATGGCCAACGGTAACCGACGCAGCCGGCGCTGTTGACCCGGAAAGGCCAGGGCCATCATAAGATCTCGGAAGACAAGCTGACTGTCCCGGACGGGATCGAAGTGATGCTCCTTCAATTGGGCCAAAGCGGTCTGCATGGGGATCTCCATCAGGTTTCGGCGGTCTCACACATGCCGGTTGTCGTATTCAAAGGTCAGGTTGGTGAATTTGATCATGTCGCTGCGGGAGATGCTGGTACGGTAATCTACGCGATTTGCCTGGCTGTCCGAAGACCGGCTTTTCACCACGAACACCGGCACGCTGATGGGGATCTGCAAGGCCTGCATCTCGTCCGGTCGCGGCGGGGCCACCTCGAGGGTGTAGGGCTCTTTTACGATGGCCGGCACCGGGTAGTGACAGCAGAGCAGTTCATAGAGGTCAACGTCATCCCGGATGTGATCCGCCAGGTCGGGGAAGCGGTCTTTGATCAGGTAGGCGCGAGAGTAGACCAATGGGGTCTCGTCGAGGCTGCGGACCCATTCGACGCACCACAGCTCGCCCACCACGTGCTCCAATGCCGCCGCTGCGCGCTGCTGCTCCTCGACATGGCAGGCGTACACCGAAAGAAACGTGATGCCGGGTGCGTACCCGCACGCCTCGGCGATGCCCCGGAAGCTCAGCTTCGCTTGGGCCGGCACATGAATCTTCTGATGCGCGATGAAGGTGCCCTTGCCCTGGATGCGGTAGAGATAGCCCTCCTGGACCAACTCCCCGATCGCCGCCCGCATGGTGTGGCGGCTGACCCGAAAGCGATCACACAATGCCAGCTCGGGCGGGATCTGTTGCCCCGCAGCGGCGCTGCGGGCCTGAATCAGTTTGAGTAATTGTTTGCGCAACGTTTGGGTGCGTGTCATGGCAAGTTCACCTGCATAAGGCCTCCGAATTTGTACGGACAACCATACAAATCCAAAGATGAGGCGGTGATGAGGAAAGGGTTAAAAAATTGCTAGCCGACCAGCCGGTGGTGAGATGGGGAACGGTGGGATCGACGGATCTCAGGAGAGGGCCCTTATTGAGGGAAGGTGGCGGCCATCCTACCGGTGGCCGACATCAATGCCGCCAGGGTTTCGCGGGTGTCTGCATCGCGCGGGCGTTTGTCGCGACGCCAGCGCAAGATGCGGGGGAAGCGAACGGCCACGCCCGATTTGTGCCGGGTGGAGGGACGAATGCTGTCGAAGCCGATCTCGAAGACGAGTTCGGGTCGCACCGAGCGCACCGGCCCGAAGCGGTCGATGGTGTTGCGCTGGATGAAGCGGTCCACCTCCCGGATCTCGGCGTCGGTTAGACCGGAGTAGGCCTTGGCGAAGGGCACCAGCTTCTCCCCGTCGCGCACGGCAAAGGTGTAATCGGTGAAGAGGCCCGCCCGGCGGCCATGTCCGCGCTGGGCGTACAGCAATACTGCGTCAACCGTCAGCGGGTCGATTTTCCACTTCCACCAGCCGCCCCGCCGCCGGCCCACCTGATAGGCGCCATCCAGGCGTTTGAGCATGAACCCCTCCACACCGCGGCTGCGGGCCGACCGACGCAGCTCCGCGAGTGCCTGCCAACTCGGCGCAGCCGCCGTTGGCGATATCCTCAGGCGGCTGTCTCCCAGCCCGGCGACGATCTGTTCCAGTCGCCCGCGCCGTTCGCTCAGCGGTCGTTGACGTTGATCCGTAGCGTCCCACTCGAGCAGGTCATAGGCCAAAAAGATCACCGGCACTTCGGCCAGCAGCTTTTTGCCGACGCTTTTGCGACCGATGCGGCGCTGGAGCTCCCCAAAGGGAAGTGGACCGCCCGCGCGCCAGGGAAGGATCTCCCCATCCAGGACGGTCCCGTCCGGCAGTTGGGCGGCCGCCTGGCGCACCTCAGGATACTTGTGGCTTACCAGTTCCTCTCCCCGAGACCAGATAAACACCTGCCCGCCGCGCTTGATGATCTGCCCGCGAATGCCGTCCCACTTCCACTCCGCCTGCCACTGGCCGCGATCTCCCAGCTCGGCCATGGGTGCCTCCAGTGGGTAGGCCAGGTAGAAGGGATAGGGGCGGCTGATATCGGCATCCTCGGTGTCGCTGGAGAGCAGCCGACCGTAGGTGGCCGCGGTGGGCGCCCACTCTCCCATGAGGCGGTGGGCGATCACGTTGGCCTCAACGCCGCTCACCGCCGCCAATGCCCGCACCACCAGTCGCTGGGAGACCCCGACGCGGAAGCCGCCGGTGAGCAGTTTGTTCCAGACAAAGCGCTGGCCGGTATCCATTTCGGTCCAGGCCCGCAGCACCACCTCGCGGCGCTCCTCCGGTGCCATGTCCTTCAGCGGCAGGAGATCCGCCTCCACCCAATTGTGCAAGGCGCGGCGGCTTTGTCGAACGGGCGGGGGCAGCAGCAGGGCGATGGTCTCGGCCAGATCCCCCACCACCTCATAGCTGGCCTCGAAAAGCCAATTCGGTACGGCGGCCTGTTCAGCCGCCCAGGTCATGAGCTGGCGGGTGGCAACGCCCCGGCGGGGCCTGCGGCCGGTGAGAAACCGCACGGCCCAGATGGCGTCCTCTGGCGGAGCCGTGCGGAAGTACGCCACCATGGCCGCGATCTTGCGATTGGTGCGGGTGGTTTCATCCAGGCGGCGATAGAGGTCGGCGAACAATTTCATTCCAAACGGTCTCCCCTATCCGGCGCTGGCCTGTCGGAGAGATCGATCACCTCGGCCGTGTGGCCCTGGTCCTGCAGCCAGCGGGCCATCTCGGCTGCGTAGCCGTGGGTGAGGCCGATCCAGTCGGCGCCGCTCCGGGTGACGGTGGCCACCAGCCCCTCCCAGTCGCTGTGGTCGGAGATGACGAACCCGCGGTCCACGGCGCGCCGCCGTCGGTGCCCGCGAATTCGCATCCACCCGGAGGCGAAGGCCGTGGCGCGCTTGCGAAAGCGACGCATCCAGGCGGGATGGTGGGCGGAAGGTGGCGCCAGCACCAGAGCGCCGGTCCGGTCGGATGCGGTGTCAGGGGCATCCACGTGTCGGGTCGCCGGCAGGGCCACGCCGACGTTGCGGTAAGTGGCGGTGACCTTCTCCACCGCACCATGGGTCAGGATGGGGCCGATGGCGGGGTCGAGGCCGGCCAAAACGCGCTGCGCCTTGCCGAGGGCGTACACGAAGAGCACGCTGGTAAGGCCCTCATCGCGGTTGGCCGCCCACCAGGCGTTGATCTCGGCCATCACCGTTTCATAGGCGGGCCATTTGAAGATGGGCAGTCCAAAGGTGGACTCGCTGATGAAGTGGTGGCAGGTCAGGGGCGTCAGCGGCGTGCAGGTGGGATCCGGGTCGGTCTTGTAGTCACCGGAGACGACGCTCACCCGTCCGCCGCGCTCGATGCGGATCTGGGCCGATCCGAGGATGTGGCCGGCCGGATGGAGGGAGAGGGTAACGCCGCCAATTTGGCGCCGATCCCCATAGGCCATGCTCTCGATCCGTGCGGCCGCTCCCAGACGGGCCTGCAGCAGGTCCCGGCCGGGCATGGCGCAAAGATAGTCCCGGCTGCCGGGACGTGCGTGATCGGCATGGGCATGGGTGATGACGGCGCGGGGCACCGGTTGCACCGGATCGATGTAGAAATCCCCCTCGGGGCAGTAAAGGCCTTTGGGCGTGATCTGCAGGCCGCTGTCCAGCATAGTCCCTCCTCACCCAAACGGATCTGTTGGGGGCGTCCATCAGGTGGTGGACAATTGGCGCTCGTTGGTCCTCCATCGTCGGGCTCAAAGGGAGATGTCGGCCAGGCCCCGTGCGATGACGGCGGCCGATGCGCGCAGTCGCCGATCCTCTTCTGCGTCGAGCGGCGGTAAAATGGCGCCTTCAACCCCGTTGCGACCGATCACCGATGGGATGCTCAGGCAGACCTTCTCCAGCCCATATTCGCCGGTTACACGACGGCTCACTGGCAAGACGCTTTTGCGATCATCCAGGATCGCCGCTACCAGGCGTAGAATAGCGGTTCCGATGGCGGTGTTGGTGTACCCTTTGCGGGCGATGATGGCATAGGCGGCATCTCGGACGGCCTCAAACAGCGTTTGCATGCCGGCGTGGTCGAAGGGGATGCCCATCACCGTCTGCCCAGCCAGACGCACGCCGCCAATACTGGCCGAACTCCACAGGGGCACCTCGCTGTCGCCATGCTCTCCCAAAATGTAAGCGTGGACCGAACGGGCATCGACGCCGTAATGTTGGCCCAGAAGGGCGCGGAAGCGGGCCGTGTCCAGCAGCGTGCCGGTTCCGATGATGCGATGGGGATCCCGCCGACTCAGCGTTTGCGTGACATGGGTAAGGATGTCCACCGGGTTGCTGGCGATGATCAGCACTGCCTGGGGGGCGTGGCGATCCAATTGGCCGACAATCTCTTCGAAGACCGCCACATTGCGGTTGAGTAGCGCCAGACGGGATTCTCCAGGCTGTTGGGCCACACCGGCGGTGATGATGACCACCTGAGCGTTGGCGAGATCCCCGTAGTCACCGCTGGTGACCCGCACCCCTTCTCCAAACGCCTGACCATGGGTGAGGTCCATTGCCTCGCCGTCGGCCCGGTCCCCATCTTTGTCGATCAGCACGATCTCACTGGCCAGACCCCGCAGGAAGATCGCGTAGGCGGCGGCGACGCCGACGTGACCGGCACCGATGATGCCGATGCGTCGTTTCTGAATCATGATCCCATCCTCTTGCTGGTGTTGATCGCTTCGCGCCTGGCGCGATCGCAGCTACCAACATAAGGGATCATGGGCGGGGGTCAAGCGCCGCCCTTACCCACCGGGCCGTGCCGGTCGCAACGCTCTGCAGATCTTCGCCGCTTTACACGCTCCAGGACGGCATTAGTTTGAAGGGGTGTGTTACGCCACCCTGACCATCTATTCCGGAGGGATCCCCATGCCCGCCCAGCGTGTCGGCATTGCGTTCATCTGTCTAACCCTCATGGTACCGGCTTCGACGGCCGCGACCAGCGATCTCTCCCCCTATCGCTGGCAGCAGCGTCTGCTGCTGGTGTTCGCCGCCACGCCTTCCGATGCTGCCTACCAAGAACTGGAGCGTCAGCTTCACCAGCAGCGGACGGCGGTGCAGGACCGGGATCTTCTCGTGTTTCGCATCTTCGCCGTCGGAACGGCGCAAGGCCCGGACAGCCCCATGTCGGACGAGGATGCCGACTTGCTGCGCCGGCGTTACGGCGTCCCCGCCGACCAATTTCAAATTGTGCTGATCGGCAAAGATGGGGGCGACAAGGGGCGTTATGGATCGCCGCCGGCGCTGCAGGCGATCTTCGATCGCATCGACACCATGCCCATGCGCCAGGAGGAGATGCGTCGCCGGGATGGCGGGGCATGAAACTTTACCATCTCAAGCGGATTCAACGACTGCCGGTCTCGCTGGAAACTGCTTGGCAGTTCTTCTCTTCGCCCCACAACCTGAACGCCATCACGCCCGCCTGGCTAAATCTCCGGCTGACCCATCCCGTGCCGGCCGCCATGCATGCGGGTATGCTGATCCGCTACCGGGTGACCGCCATCCCGGGGCTGCCGCTAACCTGGGTAACGGAGATCACCCACGTGGAACGGCCCGCTTTCTTCGTTGATGAGCAGCGCTTCGGACCCTATCGCTTCTGGCACCACCAGCACCGATTCGATGCGGTCAACGGCGGCACCGAGATGACGGACGTGGTGCACTACGCCCTCAGATGGGGCCCCATCGGCGGGCTGCTACAGGGCTGGTGGGTCCACCGACGATTGGCGGCGATCTTCGATTACCGCCGCCAGATTCTCGCCCGGCGATTTCCCGCGCCGGCAGCGGCAACCCTTTCATGAAAGCAGGCGAACGATGACCGCCCCCCAAACACTGCGCCTGATTTTGGGCGACCAACTCAATCACCAGCACCACTGGTTTGCCCGGCCAAGCGCGCAGGTGGTTTACACCCTCATGGAGGTGCGCCAGGAAACCGACTATGTGGCCCACCATATACAGAAGGTGGCCGCATTTTTCGCCGCCATGCGGCAATTCGCCGACGATCTCGCCAGGCGGGGGCACCGCGTCATCTACCTGCGCCTGGATGATCCGGACAATACCCACTCCATCCCGGAGAACCTGCAGCGACTGATCGATCGGGAGCGTATCGAACGCGTCGAATATCTGCTGCCCGACGAATATCGTCTCGATCAGCAACTGGCTGCTTTCGCCGAGGCGTCGCCGCTTCCCGCCGAGGCGGTGGACACGGCGCACTTCCTGACGAAGCGCGAAGCGGTCGCCCAGCAGTTCGCCGGGAAGAAGCGTTTTCTGATGGAGAGCTTCTACCGTGAGATGCGCAAAACCCATGACATCCTGATCGACGAGGGCAAGCCGCGAGGCGGCCGCTGGAATTACGACCACAGCAACCGCAGCCGCTACGACGAAGCGGTACCCTTGCCCGAACCATTGCTGCAGGAGAACGATGTCCGCGATATCGTCGCCATGATTGAGGCGTGCGGGGTCAAGACCATCGGTCGGATCGCGCCCCAACGATTGATCTGGCCGGTAAACCGCGAACAGGCCCTGGCCCAGTTGAACGACTTCCTCCGGCACCGTCTGCCCCATTTCGGGACCTACCAGGACGCCATGACCGGCGCCAGTTGGCACCTCTACCACTCTTTGCTCTCCTTTGCCCTCAACACCAAACTGCTCCATCCCATGGAGGTGATCGAGGGCGCCCTGCACCGCATGGCGGCAGCCGACCTCGATATCGCCCAGGTGGAGGGATTTGTACGCCAGATCCTCGGCTGGCGCGAATTCGTGCGCGGCATCTACTGGGCCCACATGCCCCAGTATGGTGAAATGAACCATTTCGACCATCGGCGCCCCCTGCCCGACTGGTACTGGACCGCCGAGACGCGTATGGCGTGTCTGCGCGCCGCCATCGATCAATCGCTCGAACACGCCTATGCCCACCACATTCAGCGCCTCATGCTGACCGGCAATTTCGCCCTCCTGGCCGGCATCCAACCGGAGGCCGTCGATGCCTGGTACCTCGGCATCTACATCGACGCCATCGAGTGGGTGGAGTTGGTCAATACCCGCGGGATGAGCCAGTTCGCCGATGGCGGCATCGTGGCCACCAAGCCCTACGCGGCCTCCGCCAATTATATCCGTAAGATGAGCGACTACTGCGGCCGTTGCCATTACCAGGCCACGCTGCGCTTCGGGGAGGGGGCCTGTCCCTTCAACAGCCTCTATTGGGATTTTCTGCATCGCCGCCGCCCGCTCCTGGAAGGCAATCCGCGTATGGCGACCATGTACCGGACCTGGGAACGCATGAGCGCGGAGAACCAGCGGGGATTGCTGGATCAGGCCAAACGATATCTGGCCAATCTGAATGCGCTTTAGGATTTTAACCGCCCACCGTCGGGATGGGCGGCGGTATTGGAAGGAATTCTCGGGAGATGACCGCGGTGCGGTCCAGGGCGCCCCGTCGGGCAGATGGGTCTCCCCGGCGGTGGCGCATTATCGCACGCCACCACCGGTGTCGAGACTGCTTGGCGGGAAGGGGAGACTTATGGCGTCGCGGCGGTCCCAATGCTCAGGTCCACCGGTGCAAAATCGGTTCGATTGTGCACGGTCGATGGGTACTGGGAATCGATCACCCAGACGGAGAAGACCACGTCGCCCCCATCAAGGGCACCGCCGATCACCGCTTCGATGTCGCTTTTGCTGCCCGTCCACTGGTTGGTGGGCACCCGCAGTGCGTAATAGCCATTGTCCCAATCCTCGCCCTTTACGATGCTGACCCGGTAGAAGAGCGATTTGCCGCCCCAGTTGACGGCATCCCACGCGAAGGTGATGTCGCCGGCGGTATCTTCCGTCACTACTACGCTGCTCGGATCGACGCAGGGCAGGGCGGTCTGGTCATAGATGGTCACCGAGCGGGTGAAGTCATCGCCCGAGACGGTATCCACATGCCAGGTGTATTCGCCATTGGCGGTGCTGCCAAAGATCATCAAAAAGTAATCGGCGTAGGCGACGCCATCGTTATTGGTTCCCGATCCGCGCAGAAAGTAAAAACCTCCCTCTGAGGCCTCCTCACCGGGGGTCAGGCTCAGGTCGAACTCGTAGAAAGTGTCCCCCGCAGGGTCGGTGATGACCAGGGCGGCGATGTCGTCCGGATTGGTGATCCCGATCTGGAGCACCAGCCGGTTGCTGCTGCCGGTTGTGGTAATGCCGTCAGCGCCGTAGCGGATGCGCCGATACCCCTTGAAAAACTCGGTGTAGGTGTCAACGGCGGTGGCGCTGCCGCCGGGGTTGAGGGCTGTCCAGGCCGTCCGGGAGCGGGCGGTGGCATCTTTGAGGAGCCGGTGATTCCATACTTCGAGACGGTAATCGTAGTCGGCGGTGGCGTATTCGCTGGGAAAGTACTGCACGTTGCGCTCGCGGATTTTGGACCGATAGACGATCTCCCCGCTCGGGCGGTGCAGGATGGCCATCCGGTAGTAATAGGTACCGTTCAGGGTGTCATGATAGACACGCGAATACGCCCCGTTGATGATGACCACATCGGCGTCGCTCAGCTCCAGGCTGGGCACCTCGTCGTGGGCATGCGTTTCACTTGCCACGGCGATCTTCTGACCGCCCGGTACCGTAACGTAAAAGGTGTAGGTGCCCTCCGGCAGGCTGTCGAAGAGTTTATACCAGGCGACGGGGGCGTAAGGATCTTCATACAGGTCGTCGGTGGAGAAGAGATGTTCGGTGTCATCCGGCCCCACGACACTGAAGACATAATCGGTCAGCGTCAACTCCTGTTCCAGGGCCATGAAGAGCATATCCTTGCTGCCGTCAGGCCGATGATCCCGCAGGACGGCCGCCCAGCGAAGGGCCGGAACTTGATATTGCAGGGCGGCCTGCACCGACTCGATCTCTGCGGCGATGTCGCTGGTATCGAACTCGATCTGCAGGGCCTGCACTTTCTGATCGGCGTCGAAATCGGTCTCCTCGGTAGCGGTATCCTCGATCAGCTCCATGCTTTGCATAATCTCTTTGACGGCCAGCCGGAGAAGGTCGTCCTTGGCGGCTTCTACATCGACGCCAGCACTGTCAGCGGCCGTTTCGAGATCGGCGAGATTGGCCCCCATGATACGGGCGCTCAATTGGGCCACATTGTGCAGCTTGGCATATGCGGCCGCGTCGCTGTCGCCGTCCGTCTTCTCCTCCACGTAGTCCGTGAAAAGATCCACGCCGGTTGCATCCTCCATGGAGAGCATCTCCTTCACTGCGGCATGGGCCTCGTCCAGCGTAATGTCCGGGTTGCTTTCATAGCTGACCTGAACCATGGTGGTCAGGGGGCTGATGAATTCGGGACGACCCGCCGGTGAAACCAGGGTGTAAGGGTGGCTGACCGTCTTGCCCGTGTCCTGATCGGTGGTGGTCACCGTGACCTCCGCCACGACGGGGAAGCTGTCATAGTCTTCCGCCGTAATCTCGGAGATGGTGTAGGTGCCGTCATCCGAGGAGAGCGCGTAGGGCTCGTCCGTATCCCAAAGGCGGTTGTTGTTGAGATCCAGAAAGACTCTGGCGCCAGAGAGATACCCATCGGCCACGACACCGCTGATCGATGGCGCCTCGCTGGATGAGGAGGATCCGCCGCAGGCGATGAAGTTGAGCAGCAGTAAAATGAGGGCACCGATACCGAACCATTGTTTGAAACGCTGAGTGACCATGGATTGAGGCTCCTTTCCTCGATAAGGGGATGTGCATGCGGTCGCACCCACGGCGCGTTCGCCGCCGGCGATCTGACCGGCGACGTCGCAGAGGGACCGCGACCGTACTGCGGCTGGGTGACTGCCAATATGTGAGCGGATCTTGTATGCGATCAGAATTGGCGCACCGCCGGGCCTCGCCAATTCTGGACCCTGTTCATTGTCGCGTAACGCGCTGAATCGTCGGTATCTGGAGCGTTGATCGTGGAGCCTGTCCGGAAGGGTACGGCGGACGTCTGATCCCTGGTATCGGTTGCTGCATTGTGTTTCTTGAATGTTTATTATGCGTTGGTTTGCGGCGAGAACCGCTGGGAGGGGTGCTCGTTTTCCGATCCTTGCAGGTGCCGGCCGGCTGAACCGCATCGGCGTATGCGGGGTAGGGTGGGCGGGGCGCCTCAGACGGCCGCCCCACCTTTAGGGATGTATCCTGAAGACACCGGGATTCCGGCAGGTTGGCCGACGGTGATTCCCATTCTGGTGGAGGGAGGTACAATGACGCTTGTTGACGTGACCATTGTCGGCCTGGGCACCGCGGGATTGGCCACCGCGCTGGAACTCGCCCGGCGGGGAGTCCGTGTGCTGGGGCTGGACGCCCACCGTCCGCCCCATCTCCTGGGCGGCCACCACGGCGAAACCCGCAGTGTTCGCCGGGCGTATCTCGAGGGGAGCGCCTACGTGCCCATGGCGCAGCGGGCCTGGGAGCTGTGGCGGCGCTGGGAGCGGGAGAGCGGTGAGATGCTGCTGGTGACCACGGGCAATCTCACCATCGGTCCCGCTGAGGGAACGGCCGTAAAGGGATTTCTCACCAGTGCCAAGGCCCACGGTATCGCCCATGAGTGCCTCACGGCGGCCGAGGTGCGCCGCCGCTGGCCACCCCTGGCGGTGCCGGACGATTTCGTTGCCGGTCTCGAACGCGAGGCCGGCATTGTTTTCCCGGAGAGGGCCCTGCGCCTCATGCGCGACCGGGCTGGGGCGGCCGGCGCCCGTTTGCGATTCAATGAACCCGTTGTCGGCTGGCGGGAGCGGGACGGCGCCCTGGAGATCCGAACGGCCACAGGGTGCTACGAGAGCGGTCGCCTTCTCGTCAGCGCCGGCGCCCGGGCGGCCCCCCTACTGGGCACGCAGGGCCGTCTGCTGCGTCCCAAGCGCGTCCCCGTGTGCTGGTATGCGGCCCCCGACCGGCGCCGCTATGCGCTGGGCCGTCTGCCGGTCAACTTCTGGCAGATCCCCGATGAGCGGCGGACAGGCGGTGCCGGGCAGGTGCAGGAATTCTACACCCTGCCGGCCGTTACCGACCGCGGTCTGGTGAAGGCGGCCTTCCACAAGCCCCTCGCCGATTGTGATCCGACAGCCGCCGCACCGCCGGTGGCACCCGAGGAGGTGGCGGCCTTGACGCGGGTCCTGGGACGCCACCTGCCCGGTCTCAACGGTTCTCCAGCGGCCAGCGGGGTCTGCTTCTACACGGAAACGCCCGACGGCCATTTTCTGCTGGGACAGCTGCCCGCCCATGCGAACGTGTTTGCCGTCGCCTTGGGGGGGCACGGGTTCAAGTTCGCCCCCGTCCTGGGAGAGATTCTGGCCGATCTGCTCCTGGACCGTGCACCCGGCTTCGATCTCGAGATCTTCTCGTTCTCCCGCTTTGCGTCCCAACTCACTGGCGCAGAGGGGCGGGGGCCGGCCGCCTCAGGACGCCACGGCCGGCGACCGCCGCCGGACACGTCAGGCGACCTCGGCAGCGACGAAACGGAATAGCCGTGAGACCGACAGGTCGGCATAACTGCCGGTGAAATAGCGCGCTTTGCAGTCCTGGGCGTCGATGCTGGTGACGCGCCGAAAGCCGCGCTCGGTCAGGTATGTGGGGATCGCTTCGGCGGCCAATCCAAAGCGGAAATGCTCGCCATAGCGCGCCACCCGCCGCCTCAGCGTGCGCGCTTCCCGAAAGGCGCAGCTGCCGTCCGCCACCGAAGGGGGAAAGCAGTCGAAGATTAGCGAGGATCCTGCCGGTGCCTGCTGGGTCAAGCTTCTCAAGGTGGCATCGACGGCCGCTGCCGAGAGATACATGGTGACCCCCTCCCAGATAAAGAGCGTCCGCCGGCGGGCGCTGTACCCGTGGGCCGTCAGCCGCTCGGCGAGATCGTCGCTGTTAAAGTCCATGGCGACATAGCGCACATGGCTTGGCAAGCGATTCAGCAGGCGGGTCAGAATGGCCTTCTTGGCTGCCTGTGTGGCCGGGTGATCCACTTCAAAGACGCCAACCCCCTGACGCATCTCGTCGAAGCGGTAGGCCCGCGCGTCGTAGCCGGCGCCGAGGATCACCACCTGGGTCGTGCCCGCCCGCAGGCAGGCCAGCAGATGGTCGTCAAAGTAGCGTGTTCGCGCCACCAGACCGCCGAACATTCCGGGCAAGGTGCGGCGATTGTGCCAGCGCACCAGCCACCGCAGGGGCGGGATGCACACCACGAAGCGGGTGGCGCGGGGGAGAAAATGCCAGGCGTAGGGATCGTGAAACAGACGTTCCCCCGCCGGGCGGGCCGACTCCCGCGCCCGGGCGGCGGCGATCCCCACGGCTGTTCGGCTGGGCCGATGGGCATGCATGGCAGGTTCCTTCTTCGGCCGAAGCACTTCCCGCGTGGCAACCGCGGTTCAGGGCGTCTCCAACCACACGCCGGTCAAATCCAGCACCCCGTGCTGAAACGGCGGCAGCCCCTGGACCGCGTCGCGGGCGATGACGTAGTGATGGCGCCCCCCCCGGTAGAGGATCGGCACCCCGCGGTTGAGTTCGGCGGCGATGCGACAGAGCAGCCGCCGGCGCTCCTCGGGATCGGTGGTCGTCCACTGCGCGTTCAGCAGGGCGTCCAAGGCCTCAGAGCCGTACTTGGACCAGTTGCCCGGACTCCGGGTGTGAAAGGCGCGCGACATGGCGGGCCCCAGGTCATACCCCGACGGGATCCGCCAGGTGGAGGCCTGGTAATCGCCCGTGATCACCTTCTTCACCACGGGGCCGAAGGCCAGCCCCACCGGGGAGACCGCCATCCCCACGGCCTTGCCGAACTGCTGCAGCACAATTCCGATCTCGCGGCCACGTTGGGTGTTGGAGTGCAGGCATTCGAAGGCCACCGGCCGGCCGTAATCCGCCAGGAGCTGCTTCGCCCTCTCCAGGTCATAGGCGCGATACTGGCTGTCGCCGCACGCCACCCCGTCACCGAAGGGATGGCTCACCGTGGGAATACTGTCTTGGTAGTTCAGCTTGACGTATTGGGGTTGATTCCAAGCGTGGGCCAGAGCTTGCCGCACACGTTCGTCATCAAAGGGGGGCACGCTGGTGTTGAGAATGAGGATCTCGGCCCCGTTGTCTTCGCCGTGATGCACCTTCAGCGTGGTGTCCTCTCTGGCTTTCGCGATGATCTGACCGCGGTCCATCCAGATCAGGTCCACGTCACCGGCTCTGAGGGCGGCGAATCGGGTTTGGTGATCGGGCATGAACCGGAAGACGATCTCATCCAGGCGTCCCTGCTGGGCTGCCCAGTGATGGGGGTTGCGGGACACCGTCAGGTGATCGCCGCTGCGCCAGGCGCTGAACATGAAGGGACCGGTGCCCACGGGATGGCGGTGCTGGCGGTCCGCCGCAACGGCGGCGGGTGAGGGGATGGTGAAGGTGAGGTTGCGGGCCGCCGCCAGAATTCGGGGGAAGACGATCCAGGGGTGGGCCAGGTGAAATCGTACCGTATGGGCGTCTACCCGTTCCACCCGTTGGATCGGTTTGAGGGTGAAGCGGTGGCGATACTTGTTGTTCGGATCGAGCATGCGCGACCAGTGGGCCACCACCGCATCCGCGTCGAACGGGGTGCCGTCATGGAAGCGGACCCCCTGGCGCAGCCGAATCGTCCAACGGGTCTCATCCTCGGAGGGTTCGGCCGAGAGGGCCAGCATGGGGGCCAGATTCCCTTCTTCGTCCAGTTGAAACAGACGTTCATGTATGGTGATATTGGCGAAGGCATCCGAGATGGCGGTGCCGCGGACCTTGAGGACGTCAAAGCCCAACGAATCGTTGTTCTCCACCCCCACCACGAGGCGGCCGCCGGCATTGGCGATCGCCGCAATGCCGAGGGCTGCGACGAGGAGTGTCAGTAGGGTGCAACAGCGGACGGCGAACCGTGTCAACAGCCGAGTTTTTTGCAGGAATAGGGCGCACGACAGCATATCGACCTCCCGGGTCAGTTTGGGTCATCGTCGGTAGTTGGGGCGCGCCGGTTATCTCCAAATCCCCTCATCGGGGAAGATGGTGTATCGCTGCCGCCGGTTGGGCGGTGGTTCCCCTTGGCAGAGCGGGTGCGCCTGTGAGAGTGGACCGGCGCACCCGGGTACCGGATGCGATCAGGCCGGCGGCGGGTCTGCCGGCGGTGGTTCCGTGCCCGGATCGCTGAAGCCGATGCGCAAGGCATGGGACATTTTGGCGATCATCTGGGCCAGGTCGCGAGGGGGTTTTTCCCCCATGATGATGCGGTGGGCATCATCCATGCGCAGCCATCCACTGAGGATCAAGGTGGCCATCCCGTGCAGCAGCATCCACCGGGTTGTACGGATCCGTTCGATCTGACCGGCGTCCAAGCCCTCGAAGGGGGGATAGGCCGCCAGCGCCGCGCCAAGCTGGTCCCAGATAATGCGGCTGTGTTTGCGCTGCAGCGGGGTATGGGCTGCATCGTTGATGGCCCGAAACAATGGACCCTCGTCGTGGGCGAAGCGGATGTAGCCGATGCCGCTGTCGATCCAGGGGTCCTCGGTGTAGTTGGCGGTCAAATAGGTGGTGTAAAGCGCCAGAGCCCGCTTGACCACCGCCTCTTCGATCGTTTTCATGGAGGCCAGTGCCGAGTAGATGGGCCGGGTGGAGGCGCCCATCTCTCGGGCGATGGCGCGCGCTGACAGACCGGACCAGCCCTCCCGACGGACCAGGGTGAAGGCGGCCTCGATGATGGCCTCGGGGCTGTATTGGCGTTTCGGTGGCATGGCGACACCCGCTGACGATCAGCTTCGCGAAAGGGATGGAAAGTTTGAGTTTATGTAACGCCTGTTACCTAACATGTCAAGCCTCGTCTGAGGAGCGTTCGCCGGTTCATGCGAGGGGCGCCTTTCAGGGGGGAGGACCATTGGGCGCACTCACTAGGGAGTGGCCATGATGCGTGCCGCCTTGGATGTCCATTATCGAACCGACGGCCTGGCCTCCGCTGCGGCGGTCTGTTTTCAGCATTGGAACGATCCGGTGCCGGCACAGGTGATGGTCCGGCTGATGCCCACGCCGGCCGACTATCGTCCCGGGGCCTTCTATCGTCGCGAGCTGCCCTGCCTGCTCGCCCTCATTCGGGAAATGGATTCGCCGCCCGATCTGCTCTTGATCGATGGATACGTGACGCTGGGGCCGCGCGCCGGCCTGGGCCGGCATCTCTATCGTGCCCTGGATGCCGTCCTGCCCGTCATTGGTGTGGCCAAGTCCCCCTACCCGGGCGCCGTCGGAATCGCCGTTCATCGCGGCAGCAGCAGACGCCCCCTCTATGTGACCGCGGCCGGTATCTCGCTCCTGACGGCGTGCGGCGCTCTACGCCGCATGCACGGCGATCACCGCACGCCAACCCTGCTGCGGATGGCGGATCGGCTGAGCAAGCGCGGTCCGGTCTGAACCGACGGCCGCCCGCTATCCGTTGACGGCCCGTCTCGCCCTGCTTGCCGCTTGCGTTGGTGACGCGCCACGGCTATATTGGCACCCAAACGGTCACCCCACCGGCGCTCCTTGGATCGCGGCCCGTCGGTGTTAATTATCTGGGTTCGGTCTGAAAGGAGTCGTTGCGATGCTGCGTCGAAATCCCTTCCTCTTGGTGATCATCGCCATCGCGGTTGCCATCGCCGTCGTGCAGTTCAACGATATGCGCAAGGCCCGTCGAATCGACAGCACGCCGCGTACCATCGCCCCTCGGGGCGAACTGGCCGCCTATGAGCAGTCCACCATCGCCCTCTTCGAGGCCTCGGCACCATCGGTGGCCTACATCTTCACCGAGAACGCTGTGCAGGGATTCTTTGGCGCCAGCCGCATTCAACAGGGCACGGGATCGGGGTTTTTATGGGACGAGCTTGGACATGTGGTGACCAACTTCCACGTGGTGCAGGGCGCCCGGCGGGTTCAGGTGCGCCTCGATTCGGGCACCGCCTTGGAGGCGACCTTTGTGGGAGGGAGCCCCGACCACGATTTGGCGGTCCTGCGTCTGCGAGACCGTCCCGCCAGCCTGCGCCCCATACCGGTGGGCCGCTCCGACGACCTGCGGGTTGGGCAGGCAGTCTTTGCCATCGGCAACCCCTTCGGCCTGTCGCGCACGCTCACCAGCGGCATCATCAGTGCCCTCGATCGTCGCCTGCCCACCGCCGGTGGTCGCGAGGTGATGGGGGTGATCCAGACCGACGCCGCCATCAATCCGGGCAACTCGGGCGGACCGCTGATCGACTCCTCCGGCCGTCTCATCGGGGTGAACACGGCCATCATTTCCGGCTCGGGCAACTCCGCCGGTATCGGCTTTGCCGTGCCGGTGGACACGGTCAATCAGATCGTGCCCCAGCTCATATCGCGCGGCAAGGTGCCCCGGCCGGGTATCGGCATCATCGCCCTGGATGAGGAGGCCGCCGCCGGTCTGGGGATCGTCGGCGTGGTGATCGAGCAGGTGGTGCCCGACTCGGCCGCCGATCGGGCTGGTCTGAAGGGGATCGACTTTCGCCGCCGCATTTTGGGGGATGTGATCACCGCCGTGGACGGCCAGGCCGTGTCCAATATCGTCGAGTTTGTGCGGCTCCTGCAAAACTACAGCGTTGGTCAGACGGTGCCACTGGAGGTGATGCGCGACGAGGCCCGGCGCACGGTGGAGGTCAAGGTAATGGACATTTCCTAGTTCCGCCATGGCAACGCAGGGGGGCGGATGCGCCCTTGACCGTCGGCGCGAGGCGGTGGCCCGGGCGGGTGAACAGGAGATTAAACGAGGCGGGGAAACACCGTGAGCGAATCGCAGCCACCAATCTCTGCAAGGAAGCGGCTGGTCCTGCGGCGGCCGGATGACTGGCACCTGCACCTGCGCGACGGCGAGCTCCTCAAAGCGGTGCTGCCGGCCACGGCCCGCGTTTTCGAGCGGGCCATCGTCATGCCCAATCTGGTGCCACCCGTGGCCACTGTCGACGCGGCCCTCGCCTACCGGGAGCGCATCCGGAAGGCGCTTCCCCGGGGAAGTGCCTTCACCCCGCTGATGACCTGCTACCTCACCGAGGAGACCCTGCCGGAAACCCTGCGCGAGGGTCAGCGGCGGGGCGTCTTCACCGCCGCCAAACTCTATCCCGCCGGCGCCACCACCAACAGCGCCGCGGGGGTTAGCGACATCCACCGCATCCACCCCTTGCTGACGACCATGGAGAAGATCGGCCTGCCCCTCCTGGTGCACGGCGAGGTGGTCGATCCGGCGGTGGACATATTCGATCGGGAGGCCGTCTTCATCGAGGCGGTGCTCGACCCGCTGCGCAAGCAGTTCCCCGGCCTGAGGATCGTCTTCGAACACCTCACCAGCGCCGCCGGCGTGGCCTATGTTCAAGCCCAGTCCGCCCATCTGGGGGCCACCATCACGCCCCACCACCTGATCATCAACCGCAACCATATTCTGGTGGGGGGAATCCGTCCCCACCTCTATTGCCTGCCCATCGCCAAACGCGATGCGGATCGCCAGGCCCTGCGCAGAGCGGCCACCTCTGGCGATCCACGATTTTTTCTGGGCACCGATTCGGCCCCCCATCCGCGCTCGGCCAAGGAATGCGCCTGCGGCTGTGCCGGCATCTTCAACGCCCCCAATGCCTTGCCCTGTCTGGCCCAGGTGTTCGAGGAGGAGGGGGCCCTGGACCGCCTGGAGGCCTTCGTCAGTGCCCACGGGGCCCAGTTTTACGGGTTGCCCCTCAACAAGGGGCAGCTTACGCTCCACCGACAGGACCGCCCCGCACCGGCGCCGTCTGCGGTGCATGCCGGACAGGCGTCGCTGCAGGTGTTCGACCCCGGATTCGCGCTCTACTGGGCCGTTGGGGATTAAGGTCGCTGCCCTATCCATCGCGGCGATCACGGCCACCGCTGGGCCGCATCCGCGGATGCAATCGGAATTGGGCTTGATCCCCACATCCACCTCGCTTAAGATGCGGTTAGACACCCTGCACCAGCATTGCACCACGACAGGCCCGTGATCATCCCCGCGATCCACAAGGGGTTCCGCATAGCGCTTCCCGACTGTTCAGGAGATTGCGTGTGACCCACCTCATTATTGGCAATGGGATTGCCGGTGTCTGCGCCGCCGAGGCGATCCGCGAAATGGACGCGGACACCCCTATCGTCATGGTGTCCGACGAGAACCTCCCCCCCTACAGCCGCCCCATGCTCAGTCAGATCCTCGAAGGTGCCCAGCCCTTTGAGAAGCTGCCGGTGCGCTCGCCCGCATTTTACGATCAGCTCCACATCACGCCGGTGCTGGGAGCGCGGGTGTCCGCCGTCCACCCGACCGATAAACGGGTGTCCTTCGCCGACGGGCGCCAGCTCCCCTACCAACGTCTGCTGATCGCCTCGGGGGCGGATGCGCGTCGGTTGACGGTGCCCGGCGGCGACCTCGCAAACATCTTCTATCTGCGCACCGCCGCGGACGTGCGCCTGCAGCTGGCCGCCATCGGGGATGCCCGCCGCGCCCTGGTGCTGGGCGGTGGACTGGTGGGATTCAAGGCAGCCTACGGGCTGATGAAACAGGGACTGCCCGTGACCATGCTGATCACATCGGCCCATCCCCTCAGCATGCAGGTGGATCCAGTGGCCGGCGCCATGATCCGCGACACCCTGGTGACGCATGGGTTGAATGTGGAAGTGGGGATCAGCGTGACGGCCTTTGACGGAGAGCGGCAGGTGTCGGCCGCCCACACCGACGATGGCCGCGTGCTGCCCTGCGACCTGGTCATCGTCGGCAAGGGTGTGCGACCGGCGGTGACCTACCTGCCCGCCGACGAGATTCAGATCGACCTGGGGGTGCTGGTGGACGGGCACCTGCAAACCTCCGCGGCGGACGTCTACGCCGCCGGCGATGTGGCCGAAGCGCGCGACCTGGTCCGCCATGTCCCCTGGGTGAATGCCATCTGGCCCGAGGCGGCGCTGCAGGGACGGATCGCCGGGCAGAATATGGCCGGTCGTCCGGTGCGCTATGCGGGCAGTCTCGGCCGCAATGTGATGCGCGTGTTCGACCTGGACGTGATGGCCTTGGGGCTTGCCAATGCCGAAGGGCTCGAAGGGCTGCAGGTGATCCGCAGCGGTGGTGCCGCCGCGGGCTGGTTCCGCAGCCTGGTCCTGCGGGATGGGGTCCTGGTGGGGGCAACCGTGATCAACCGGTTCGAGCAGGGCGGCCTGTTGCGGGCCCTCATCGAACAGGGCCGGCCGTTACCGGTGCCACCGGAAAGCCTCCTCTCCCCGAATTTCAATATCGCCCGCTTGCTCTGGGCGCCCGAACGCGCCTGCGCGGCGATGTGATCCCGAATCGTCATCATCTGCTAAAGTTCATCTGTTCAAGTGAAGGAGGATGTATGAAAGCGGTGATTGTTCAACCCGAACGATGTGTGGGCTGCCTGCAGTGTACCCTGGCCTGTGCCACGGCCCACTCCCGCAGTCAGACCCTGACCGGGGCCGTGATGGAGGTGCCCCAGCCCAAACCCCGCATCCACGTGGGCGCCGGCTGCTGGGGCGAGGGCTTTCCCAATCGCTGCCGACACTGCGATCCGGCGCCGTGCGCTTTGGCCTGTTTGACCGGCGCCATCTACCGCCGTGCCACCACCGAGACGGTGATGATCAATCCGGATGCCTGTATCAATTGCGCCTCCTGCGCCATGGCCTGTCCCTACGGTGTCATCCGGTACCACGAGGAGCCGTTCGGCCCGGTGGGCAAGGTCATCGCCGTCAAGTGCGACAATTGCAGTCAACGGGTAGCCCAGGGCCAAGTGCCGGCCTGTGTGGAGGTGTGTAAAACCGGTGCCCTGATCTACGAGGAGATGGGCAGGGCCATGAAGCGCCGCACCGATGCGGTGGCACGCAGCATGTCCCGCGGCCAGGAGGTGCCCGCCTTGCCCCCAGGCCTCTCTCTCCAGCGCGGCCACCAGCGGGCGCAGCTGCAGCTGCCCGCCGATTGACGCCGCCCGAGCACACCGGGCGACACCGCAATTTTCCGGCTTGTGCGTCACAACGCATGGCGCGCACGGATCCAAATAAGGAGGCTCAGATGTTTGATCCCAACGAACCGATATCGGTCACCAAGGATGGTCCTCTCCTCCACGCCAAGGCCAGGCGTGACGGGGTCGAGACCGTTTTCGAGCGCCACCAGGCCCAACAACCCCAATGCGGCTTTTGCGATATGGGCCTCAGCTGCCGCATCTGCATCATGGGTCCCTGCCGGGTCGACCCCTTTGGTGAAGGTCCCCAGCAGGGCGTATGCGGGGCGGATGCCGACATCATCGTGGCCCGCAATCTCTGTCGCATGATCGCCGCCGGCGCCGCTTCCCATTCCGATCATGGCCGAGACCTGGTGGAGGTGCTGGCCAGTGTGGCGGCGGGGACGGCCGGTGGGTACAAGATCCGCAACGAGGAGAAACTCAGGCAATTGGCCGGGGAGTACGGCGTGGCGTTGGAAGGCCGATCCCCCGGCGAGATCGCCGGTGCCCTGGCCGATGCCATGATGGAGGACTACGGCATGCGGCGCAAGGCGATCACCCTGGTGAAGCGGGCACCGGAGAAACGGCGCGCCTGCTGGGACGCCGTGGGCATCACCCCCAGGGGCATTGACCGGGAGACCTCTGAAACCCTCCACCGCACCCATATGGGGGTCGATAACGGCTGGCAGAGTCTGCTTCTCCAGGGACTGCGCAACGCCCTTTCGGATGGTTGGGGCGGCTCCATGATTGCCACCGAGGTGTCGGACATTCTCTTCGGCGTGCCCGCGCCCCACACCACCGCCGTCAACGCCGGCGTACTCAAGGCGGATCAGGTCAACATCGTCGTCCATGGCCACAACCCGGTGGTTTCCGAGATGGTCTCCGCCGCCTGCCAGGATCCGGCCCTGCTGGCGGCCGCCGAAGCCCAGGGCGCCCAGGGCATCAACCTGGTGGGGGTCTGCTGCACGGGCAACGAACTGCTCATGCGGCGGGGGATCGCCATGGCCGGCAATCATCTGATGACGGAGTTGATTCTCTCCACCGGTGCTGTGGAGATGATGATTGTCGATTACCAGTGCATCATGCCGGCCATCGGTCAGGCGGCGGCCAGCTACCATACCGAGATGATCTCCACCAGTGACAAGGCCCGATTTCCCGGCATGGATCACCACGAGTTCCATCCCCAAAACGCTGCGGAATTGGCCGCAGGCCTGGTCCAGCGCGCCGTGGACAATTTTGCCAACCGCACGGAGACCTATATCCCGGTGACGCCCCAAGCCGCCATGGGCGGCTTCTCGGTGGAGACGCTGATCGGCGCTCTCGGCGGCACCCCTGACCCCCTCATCGAAGCGATCAAAGCGGGCCAGATTCGTGGCGCCGTGGGCATCGTGGGGTGCAACAACCCCAAGATCCGCCACGACTACGGCCATGTGACCCTGACCCGGCGCCTCATCGAAAATGACATCCTCGTGGTGGATACCGGCTGCGTGTCGGTGGCCAATGCCAAGGCGGGCTACAAACTGCCCGAAGCGATCGAGATGGCCGGCCCTGGCCTTAAGGCGGTCTGCGGCAGCCTGGGCATCCCGCCGGTACTGCACCTGGGCAGCTGCGTCGACAACGTGCGCATCCTGGTCCTGCTCTCGGCCCTGGCCGACAGCCTCGGGGTCGACCTCAGTGACCTGCCGGTGGCGGGCTCGGCACCCGAGTGGTACTCGGAGAAGGCGGTCACGATCGGTGCCTATTTTGTTGCGTCGGGGGTCACCACCCACCTGGGCCCCATGCCGCCCATTGCCGGCAGCATGCAGGTGGTCGGGCTGCTCACCGAAGGGCTCAACGATGTGGTGGGTGCCAGCTTCGCTGTGGAACCCGATCCGCAAAAGGCGGCCGTCTTTCTACAAGCTCACATCGAAGGAAAACGACAGGCGCTCGGGTTGGACCATCGCACGATTGGCTGATGGGGGTATGGCCGGAGCGGCCGTCTTTCTACTAGCTCACATCGAAGGAAAACGACAGGCGCTCGGGTTGGACCATCGTACGATTGGCTGATGGGGGTATGGCCGGAGCGGCCGTCTTTCTACAAGCTCACATCGAAGCAAAACGCCAGGCGCTCGGATTGGACCATCGCACGATTGGCTGATGG
>JASJCL010000064.1 GCA_030066015.1 Desulfosarcinaceae bacterium
GGTCAACTGAGGCATCAATTGACGGGTCTACAGCGGGGGCGATTGGATCATCGATGGGCGTGCCGCAGCGCTGCCGTTGACGGCGTCGGCCGCGATCCGTCCGACCCTTCGCTTCAGGAGAGCGCTAACGGGCGGCCCCTGTTTGTCCGGCAGGGGCCGCGCTGTATCGGTCACCGGCCGATGTCAGGCCTCGGGTGGTAGGCAGGCCTGTTCCATCTGAAACACCTGCATCATGATGGCGTGGTCGATCATGCTGACGCCCTGGGCCAGCGCGTCGATGATGTCGCGATCCTCGTAGCCCAGGTCGCGCAGCCCCTCAATCTCTGCGGGGGCGACCTCGGCGGGGGATTTCACTGCCTTGACCACGAAGCACAGCATGGCGGCCTCGTCGGTCTCCAGCAAAGAGGCCGCCGGGTCCGCCTCCAGTCGGCCGATATCCTCATCGCTGAGGCCCTGCTTCTTGAGGATCATCCGATTGAAGTCGGTGCAGTAGGGGTAGTCCAGGTCGCGGGCCACCAGGTAGCGGATGTGGGCCAGCAGGGCGTAGCTGAGCTTGGGGTGCTGGGCGAGGTACTGGACCCGGCGCAGCTGGAGTTCGAAAAGGGCGGGGCTGGCGCTCATCATCTCCATGGGTTTGGGGATCAATCCGATGTTCTGCTGGAACATCTCGTAGGCCTCTTTGATGGTACCCTCGGCCTGCTCCGGCGGGACAGTGGTGATCAACGGCATGGGCATCTCCCTTCGGTTGGGGTTGGTGGGTTCCTTGCCAAATAGCCGAAAAATGTGTATAAGTAAAATTAATTAATTTTATAAAAGCGATTGGTTTATCTTATTTAAATATGGGGCTTCTCGAGATCAAGCACCTGCGCATGCTCACGGCGCTCGCTGAAAGTGAAAACATGACCCGGGCGGCCCGGCGGCTGTGTATCAGCCAGTCCGCCCTCAGCCAGCAGCTCAAGGACATCGAAACCAAGCTCGACGTGGCCCTCTTCTTCCGGACGCCGAAGAAGATGGTCCTCACCCCGGTGGGCAGACGGCTGCTGGAGCGCGCGGGCGGTGTCATTGAAACGGTGGAGGCGGCCGAGATGGCGATCGTGGCGGCTGGCTCGGCAGCGGCGGGCACCCTGAAGGTCGGAACCCAATGCATCTTCTGCTACAAGTGGCTCCCCCACGTCCTGCGGACCTTCCATCAGCGCTTTCCCGCCATCGAAATCGAGATCGGCAACGCCCAGGATCCCAAGGCGGAACTGGCCGACGGCCGGTTCGACATTGTCGTCACGGCGGTGCCGGGCAGCGACGATGCCTGTGTCTACATGCCCCTCTTCGAGGATCAGCTGGTCTGCATCATGCCCCCTGGCCACGAACTCAACAGTGCGCCGTTTGTGCCGTTGGCAGCCTTTCGTCGGGAGAAGCTCATCTCCCATGCGGAGCGGGAACGGACCAAGTTTTATCGCTATGTGCTCCGGCCAAAGGGGATCGAGCCCGCCGGGTTGATGACCGTGGGCGCCCCCAATGCCATCGTGGCCATGGTGGCGGCCGGGTTCGGCCTGAGCGTATTTCCGGACTGGGCGATTCGATCAGCGGTCACCGCAGGGACCGTCAGCGCCCGCCCCATCACCCGGGGCGGCTTGCCCCTCACCTGGCGGGCGGTGTATCTGACGGAGAGCCGCTCGCCGACCTATCAGCAGGCCTTCATTCAGATCATTACCCATTTGCATCTGGCCGGTATCCGGGCCCTGCCCGATGACCCGGCCACCGCCGCCTGATGGTCAACGACCGGTCCGAGGCGACCGCTCTTGGTGGGGCGGATGTGCCTCAGGGCTTGCGCGCCGTGACCACCAGGCGATGGTTCATGCAACCCGCGTCGATCGTGGCGGATAGGGCGGTGGCGTCGGTGTAGACCTCGACCTCTTCGAAGCCGGCCGCCGTGGCCAGGGTCGTCAGCTGGGTCCCGTCATAGAGGCGGATGCAATAGGTCCGGTCGCGAATCAACCCATCGGCTTTGCTCATCACCATTTCCCGCGCGCACACCCGATCGTGGTTGATCTCCCGTTGGCGGCAGACGACCACCTCGTCACCGATCTCATGCCAGGCCTGGGGCGATATTTGGCCGCGGACGGCGGCGCCGTCGGTGACATCCAGCACCAGTCCCCCGCCAGGTTTGAGCAGCCGCGCGCTCTCCTGGAGGATGTGGAGATCGGCGTCGGTGTCGTCGATATACCCCAGGGAGTTGCCCAGCAGAAGGACATGGTCGAAGCTGCCATCGGCCCAGGCTGTCCGGCGGGCGTCACCCTGGACGAATTCGACGGGCAAGCGCTCCGCTGCCGCCGTCCGCTTGCCGACGTCGAGCAGGGCCTGGGCGTAGTCCAACACGGTACAATACTTGAACCCGCGTCGACACAGTTCCAGGGCGTGGCGGCCGTGGCCGCCGCACATGTCGAGGATGTGGTCCTCGCTGCCGAAGGGCGCCAGCGCCAGGTAGATATCGATCTCCTGACGGGTGACCGCTGCGTCGTTGACACTGCGGGCATCGGTAAGCAGGTAAACCTCATCAAAAAGGGTCTTCCACCATTCGGGATCCACGTCGATGGTCATGTCGCCTCCAGGGGTGCACCAAATCCAAACAGGCCGTCCGCGGCAAAGATCGCCGGGCCGCCTTTCCAGGGTTGCAGTCGGGCGATCGCCAACTCTTCCGGTTCGATATCGATGTAGTCATCCAGTTCGCCGGCGAACCACATCTCTTCCAACTGGATGCTGTCGGCCCACATGGCACGGCAATAGGTTTCCAGATCGGCGAGCTGCTGGGCGGTGATGATGCGGGGGCGCAGGGCGATGCGAATCGGTCCCAGCAGGTAGGTGAATTTCGCGGCCAACGCCAGCCTGTTCTGCTCCTCCTCGATCTCCAGAAGATCCCCGTAGGCCATCTCAGCCACGGCGGCGTTGATGCGCTTGACCGCCTCCCCCACGCCCATCTCGGATCTGAGAATCGCCAGGGGCTGCACCCCGCCGCCGCTGCCCACGTTGGTGGGGACGTCGCCGAAGCGGCACAGAAATCCGAACACTTGATCTGGGCCGATGAGGCAGCGGAAGTCGGTCTGACGGTTCACCAGATCGATGGTCCGTCGGTCACGGTTGAGCTCCGGCATCACCTCTCCCCACACCGCCAAATCGACCTTCTCCTGCACGATATACCCGCCTTGGGCGAGGGCCGCGGTGATGGCCGCCTCGCCATCCAGATCGACGCCGCCCACTTTCACGCCGATACCCGAATAACCGCGCTCCGGTTTCAGCACCAGATCGGACCAATTTGCACGGCTCCACGCCACCAGGTCGTCGATGGGTTCTCCCCGCGGACCGCTGGTGCGGCGCTCGAAAAAACGGCGTGTCCAAGGGGTACGCGCCACGGTTTCCGGATGGAAGCGGTCACCGTCGGGGCTGGTGATCACCTCGAACATGCTTTTGACGTTGATGGGCTCGGTGCCGCGTGGATTGAGGACCCGGTTCTCGCGGATGGCCTGGAGGAGGGGCGTCAGGTCGTGCCGCCGGTGCAGTTTGAGGAGGACGTCGTTGTTGAAATCCATGAAGATCAGCGAGACTGGTCGCCCCTCGTGGCAGACCCGGCCCTGGCGCAGCTCGAAGGTGTGGGGGGCGGCCAAGATGCCGGTGATGCCATCTTCCTTGTCGAGCCGTTCGGCGAAATTGATGTTCTCGGTGACCTCGGTGAGGGTGTCCGCCTCGGCCACCACCGCCAGGAGGCCGGGATTGGCACCGTTGCGTTGACGGTGAACGGCCAGCATCATTTCGGCGAAGCCCACCACCGGGTAGAGATGGGGGTGGTCGAAGTCCAGGTCGACGCCGGTGGGCGAAATGGCGTTGATCTTCCGCCAGACCACCTTGGCGATCTCCTGGGTCATGCGCTGATAGTCCCATCCGCCGGGACTACCGAGGTTCCACTCCGAATGATAGCCTGAGAAACTGGACACATTAACCTCCCTTTTTCAATCGGTGCGCAAGATGATCAAAATCGATCTCCCCCAGTGCCAGCACCCGCTGGGCAAACTCGATCGGGTCCCTGCGTTGGGCACACCAGTTGTCGTATAGGCGCCGAAAATGGCGGCGGCCCACGGCATAGGCCAGCTGATAGCCGGGCTTGAGCGCATAGCGCTGCACCATGGCCTGCGCCCGTGCTGCGGAAAGACCCTCTGCGATCAACCCGTTGGCGGCCTCGTCGAGGGATTTGGCCCGCGTGTGGATCTCCAGGTCGGTGCGGCCGCGCAGGGCCCGCCAGAAACGCCGCTTGGCCATGAGGAGCGCCTCTACCGGGCCGCCGAAAAAGCCCGTGTCGAAGAGGAGCTCTTCGGAGAAACTGGCCCACCCCTCGTAGAAGATGGGAAACTCGATCTGGCGCCGCACCGGACGCGGGTGGCGCCAACGGCAGGTGTCCAGCAGGTGGTGGCCGGGATAGGTCTCGTGGGCCGTCAGCAATCGAAGGTCGGCCGGTAATTGGTGGGCGCTTCCCATCAGGGCCGTATAAAAGGTGCCGCCGCGGGGCGGGTGGCCCGGCGCCATGCTGTAGGCGGCCGTACTGCGCACCGGCGCCATGTAGTCGGGAATGGCCGCCACCCGCACCGGGCTTTGCGCCATGAGGTCCGAAGCGGCGAGGCCCACCGCCTCGCAATGGGACGCCAATTGATCGATGACGGCCCGATAGGGAGCCTCCGGATCCGCTGCGGGGACCGGCGGCCGCGGCAAATCCGCCACGATCGCCTGCCAGGAGCGGCCCGGGGCGATGGCGGCGGCGCCTTGTTCCAGCAGCGCGCGCGTTTCGAAGATCTCCGCATCCAGCGCCGCGCCAATCGCTTCGAGGGAGAGCCCGCAGCCCATGTGGTCCCGGGCGATCTCGGCATAGAGATCGACCGTCGGCAGGCAGGTCTGGGCGCTATCCTGCTGCGCCAGGTGGTCGGCCAGACGTCGGTACGCCTTCCGGATGGGCCGGTGGTGGCGGTCGGACTGCGGCAGGGCGCCCAGCCAGGCCAGCTGTCGATGGAGCATGGCGACCCCCAGATCGCGAAAAAGGCGGGGGACCTGCACGAGATTGCGGACGGCCTGGTCCAGGAAGGCGGGGAGCCCTTCCAATCGGGCTGCCAGGGCCGGCGGGCCGGCCTCGATCGCTTCCGCCAGTCCAATGCCGACGATGGTGAGATAGAGGGTCGGCTGGCGCTCATGGGGACGCAAGTTGGCGAACTGGCCATGCAGGGTGCGGACAACTCGCAGCAGCATGGCGGCGTCCAGGCCGTCGGCTGTGGGCGGATCGGGGGTCGCCGATGGGGGATCGGTGAAGGGCGCGAGGTGTTTTTCCCAGTCGCGGAATTGATCGAGAATCCCGGTGACGGCGGGTTCTGAGAAGTCATCCCAGCGGTTCCACTGCCGCTCTCCGGGCTGGACCTGGGGAAAGTAGTGAAATTCATCGCTGGACAAGCACACGGGGAACTGCGCAGCCAAGATGCGAAAGATCGACTCGGCGAGAGTGGCAAGATCTGGATCGGATCTGGTAACCGGATCTGGGGGTGGCATAACGTCCGTCGCGCGTGGCTGCGGATCTGTTGGCGGATATCTATCTGTACCAGCAACCATAGTGCTTGTCCATGGCGGGTGCCCGCCTCAGCGGCCGAAGGCGAGTCGGCCGATGCGGTCCCAGCCGCCGGACGGCCGCAGTTGCAGCAACACCCCTTCGCCCGATGAGACTGACGTACCCGTCACAGCGGCGATGGTCACGAAATGGGTGACGAGGATGACCAGCCCGCCGTCGGCCGGCAGGCCGGCCAGAAAATGGTTCAACGCCTTCAGGTTGGGTTCCCGTGCTTCGGGCCGTTGGAAGAAGGAGTTGAGGGCCGGCAGGGGCACCACCGGGCCCAGATCGAGGGCCGTCGCGGTGTCGCGGCAACGGCACCACTGGCTGGAGAAGATGCGGGCCTGCTGGACGCCCTGTCGGCGAAGCCACTGGCCGATCTGCCGGGCCTGCTCACGCCCGGCTTCACTGAGATTGCGCTGGGTGCTGCAATCGTCGAGCTGAAAGTTCGCCGGGTCCCCACCGCCCGGGGCAAGGGCATGTCGCAGCAGGAGCACCCGGCCGCCCGCTGTGAGGGCTGACCCAGAGATCTGGCCAGCGGCGGCGGATGTCACCAAGGGGGGGCACCAGATCAGCAGACAGGCCAGGATGCTGGCAAGCGTGCGGGTCATCGGCTTGCCTCATGCGGAGGTGCGATAGCGTTCACAGCACTCCTCCCCGGTGGAGAACTGGCAGCGGGCACAGACATGGGCGTCCTCGGCCGGCATCTGCCGGCGCTCATCGACCAGGTAGGGGGCCAGCAACGACTCGGCATGGTTCAATTGATCGCAGTCCACCGCCACCGGTGCCCCCGCAGCCGCCAGGGCGTTCACCACCGCCTGGGTGGCGACATTGCCCGCGGCGCCGGGTGCGTAGGGACAACCGCCCAGTCCGCCGACGCTGGCGTCGAAGATGGTGATTCCATAGCGCTTTGCGGCCAGCACGTTGTCCACCCCATGGCCGTAGGTGTCGTGAAAGTGCAGGGCGATGCGGTCGACCGGCAGGCGTGCGAGGAGCAGGTCCAGCAAGTGTTCGACCTCATCGGGGGTCGCCTTGCCGATGGTGTCGGAGACAGCCACTTCATCCACGCCCAACGCCACCAGCCGCTCGGCGAGATCCACCACACGTTGGGGGGGGATCGCTCCCTCAAAGGCGCACCAGAAAGCGGTGGACAGGTAGCCGCGCACCGGCAGTCCGGCCGCTCGTGCCGTTGTCACAACGGGGGCGATGCGGTGCAAGGATCCGTCGATGGAGGTGTTGATGTTCTTCTGGTTAAAGGTTTCGCTGGCGGCCGTAAAAACGGAGACCTTGTCGACCCCGACCTTGAGGGCCCGCGCCAACCCCTTCTGGTTGGGTACCAGGGCCGAATAGATCACCCCATCCCTGCGGGCGATCCCCTGGAAGACGGCATCGGCGTCGGCCAGTTGGGGAACCCAGTCGGGAGAGACAAAGGCGCTGACCTCGACCTCGGCGACACCTGCCGCGGCGAGGTCGTTCACCAAAGCGATCTTGATCGCGGTGGGCACATGGGCACTTTCGTTCTGCAGTCCGTCGCGGGGACCGACTTCAACAATCTGCATGCGGATCGGCTCCTTTGGTTCAATCGCTGGCACTGACGACGATGGTGAATGGGCGGGTCGAACCCCAATGAAGAGTATGATAAGCATTATCCGGGGAGGCCGCCACCGTCCGGGTCCGGGGTGCACAGCATCCAATGGCGGCGCCGCCCCATCTGCGTCACGCCAACACGTCCGCGACCCATCTGGAGGTGCCGCCCAGTGCGCTACGAAGGTCCCATCTATCGGCCGCCCAGTGAAGCGGGGAGCCTATTGATCCAGGCGACGGTGGGCTGCCCTCACAACAAGTGCAGCTTTTGTATGATCTACAAAAAGGGGCCGCCCTACCGCGTGCGGCCGGTGGCCGAGATCTGCGCCGATATCGACGATGCCCATGCGCGCTACGGCAATCGCGTGCGAACGCTCTTCTTCCCGGCCGGTAACACCATCGCCATGCCCACCGCTGACCTGGCCGCCATCTGCCGCCACGCCAGAGAGCGCTTCCCGGCCCTGGAGCGCATTACGGTCTATGGGTCATCGGCCGCCATCGCGAAGAAGGGCGCGACCGACCTCGCCACCCTGCGGTCGGCGGGTCTCAGCCGGATCCATGTGGGACTGGAAAGCGGCGATGACACAGTTCTGAGCCGCATCAAGAAGGGAACCACCGCGGCGGAGCAGATCCTAGCGGGCCAGCTGGTCAAGGCCGCCGGCATTGAACTCAGCGAATACGTCATTCTGGGGATCGGCGGTGCGGCGCTGTCACAGGCCCATGCGGTGAACACCGCCAAAGCGCTCGCGGCCATCGCGCCAGACGTCGTGCGCCTGCGTACCCTGGTGCCCAAGATCAATACCCTTCTGCTGCACCAGATCCGCAAGGGCCGCTTCCAGCTGCTCTCGCCCCACGAGATTCTTCGCGAAGCACGATGGCTGCTCACCCATCTCGACAGCCCCACCCGCCTGACCAGCGACCACTACTCCAACTACATCAACCTCGCCGGGCAGCTGCCCGAAGACCGGGCGCGGCTCCTGGCACAGATCGAGGACGCCTTGACCTGGGATGAAAGCCGCTTTCGTCCTATTCGCATCGGTACGCAATAAGTCGTCCCGTCCGGCGCTCTGGGTGAGCGGCGGACACCCGCCGGTCTTGATTCTCTTACCGATATGTCAAACTATAGTGGCACAGGCTCCATACCTTCAACTCCGATGCCGTCCACTCAAGGAGGATCCCATGGCCACTTTATCCCCTGGCGATGCCGCGCCGGCTTTCGAGGCGTCCGACCAGAACGACCAGCCGCACACCTTGACCGATTTCAGCGGCCGCAAATTGTTTCTCTTCTTCTACCCCAAGGCCAACACCAGCGGGTGAACGAACCAGGCCAAGGCGGTGCGGGACGCACTGCCCGACTTGCAGGCCAATGGGGTCGCCGTGATGGGTATCAGCCCCGACACACCACGCCAGCAGAAGAAATTTGATGACAAATACGACCTGGGGTTTCCCCTACTCAGCGACGAAGATCACACGATCGCGGAAGCATTCGGGGTGTGGGGCGAGAAGAAGATGTACGGCAAGACCTTCATGGGGATCGTGCGCTCGGCCTTTCTGATCGATGAGGACGGGCAGCTGTCGGCCTGTTGGTACAAGATCAGTCCCAAAGACACGGTCCCCAAACTGATGGCGGCATTGTAAGCGCTGTCGACCGGACCGCCGCCCAAGCGCCGGTGGTCGGCGATGGCGGCGTGGCCGTTAGCGGGTCGCTAGCCAACGCGCCAGCGGCCCCATCGGATCATCGGGCCGCCAGCCGGCCGTGTTGAAATGATCGGATAGAAACGTGCCCGGTGGAACGAGGCCGTCGCACCAGGTCAGATCCGCTTCGCTCAGGCGGATCCGCGGGGCGGCGAGGAGGGTTTCCAGATGTGCGGGCGTCCGCGGTCCGATGATGACGGAGGTGACGGCGGGCTGATGCAGCACCCATGCGACGGCCAGCGCCGCCGCCGAGGTTGCCAGCGCATCGGCTCTGTCGGCGAGCGCTTGACCCACCTGAATACCGGCCTCGGTGATGCGCTCAGCATAGATTGGCTTCTGGCCGCCGCGGCTGTCAGCGGGAATGGGGGCGGCGCTGCGGTACCTTCCCGCCAGCACCCCTTGGGCCAGCGGCGACCAGGTGATGAGGCCCAGGTCGTAGGCGCCGCACATGGGGATGATCTCGTTTTCTACCCGGCGGTCCAGCAGATTGTACGGCGGCTGCTCGCAGATGAATTTGGGGTATCCCATGCGGTCGGCGATGTGCAGGGCTTCCACCGTGCGCCAGGCGGGATGGGTGGAGCAGGCGGCATATCGAATGTGGCCGTTTTGCACCAGGTAGTGAAGTGCGCTGAGGGTCTCTTCCTGGGGAACGCGCCAATCGGTGCGATGCAGAAAGAAGATGTCGATGACATCGGTCCGCAGCCGCTTGAGGCTGGTCATGCAGCTGTCGATGAGGTGATGTCGGCTGTTGCCGCAATCGTTGGGACCGCTGCCGGTGGGCAGACAGGCCTTGGTAGTGACCAGGACCTTTGCGCGTTTGGCACCGGACTGCATCGCCTTGCCGACGATCTCTTCGCTGCGCCCTTCGGCATATACATCGGCGCAGTCGAGCAGGTTGACACCGGCGTCTATGGCGGCATCGACTATCCGCAGCGCCGTTGCCGCGTCGGTGGGACCGCCGAAGTTCATGGTGCCCAGGGTCAGTTCGCTGATCTGTAGGCCGGATCGGCCAAGCCGTCGGTATTGCATCGCCCTCCTCCTTAATCATACCAGCCGCAGTTCGGCTGCATTTCGGCGCGCGTTCACTCTCAGGGCCTGTCCGGCGTGCTCCGCATCGGGCCTCGTGGCCCCGATGCCGACAGCGGCGCCGCTCCCCATCTCTTAAGCGGCTTCGGCCGCTATTGCAAGCGGGGGCCGTTCATGGCAGTCTGGCCATCACCCGCCGCATCGCATGGTCGCTGCGCCGCTGTTAACCTGCCAAGGCACCTGCGTGTCGATTTCACCAACGGAAGGAGTGATGACCATGGATTTCTGGCAGTTGCTGATGGAGATTCTGATCTTGCTGGCGGCCGCCTTTGTGTTGGGAGCGGTCGCCCAGCGCCTGAAGCAAAGCGCCATCGTTGGATACTTGCTGGCCGGCACGCTGGTCGGCCCCTTGCTCTTCAACGCCCGGGCGGTCATTGATGTGGCCGAACTTGGGGTGGCCCTGCTGCTGTTCTCCATCGGCCTGGAGTTTTCCTTCGGTCGACTCAAACGCCTGGGCCGGATCGCCTTGGGGGGCGGGACCCTTCAGGTGACGGCCACGCTGGGAATCTTCGCCCTGGTGACGGCGGTCTTTGTGTCGCTGGCCCAGGCGCTGACCCTCGGCGCCATCGTCGCCCTGAGTTCCACCGCGGTGGTGCTGCGGGTTCTGGTGGACCGCGCTGAGGTGGACGCTGTCCACGGTCGGGCGGCGCTGGGGATCCTGCTATTGCAGGATATCGCCGTGGTACCCCTGGTGCTCATGCTCACCGTCATGGCCAGCGGTGGGACCGCTCGCGAAGTGGCCATCAGTATTTTCTACACCCTGGCGGCGGCCGGGGGGCTGGTGGTTGTCTTCTACCTGGTCTTCTACTGGCTGATGCCGCGGGTGCTCACCAGCAGCGGCCTGTACGCCAATCGCGAGTTGGTCGTGCTGCTGGCGATATTGGCGGGCGTGGGATCGACCTGGGCCTCGCATGCCGTTGGCCTGTCGCCCGCCCTGGGCGCCTTCCTCGCCGGCATGCTGCTGGGGGAGTCCCCCTTCGCCGCGCAAATCCGTTCAGACGTGGGCTCGATTCGGACCCTCTTCGTCACCCTTTTCTTTACCTCCATCGGCCTGCTCATGGATCCGGCCTGGCTCCTCCACTACGGTCTGGCCGCATTGGCCTTCCTCGTTCTGATCATCTGCCTGAAGAGTCTGGTGCTCTATATCATCGGACGCGCCTTCCAGCTGGAGCGGCGCTATGCCCTGGCCACGGGGCTGACACTCTCCCAGATCGGCGAATTCTCCTTCGTGTTGGCCACCACCGCCCGCCAAGGCGGTCTGATCACAGAGCCCTTGTTCGCCCTGGTGGTCACTACCAACATCTTCTCGCTTTTTGCCGCGCCCTACCTGGTCACCTATGCGCTTCCCCTTGCCGACGCCTTCCTGCGGCGCCTGGGCCGCGATGCCGGTCTCGCCGGACCCCGGCGGGAGGCGGATGGGGCAACCGCCCATGCCCCCGTTCTGGTGATCGGATACGGTCCCGCCGGTCGGGAAGTGAGCAGCGCATTGCAGAACAATGGACTCGCAACGGGCATTCTCGAGCTCAACCCGGCCGCCATTGAGCGGGCCCAGGCGGCGGGCCTGCCCATCCACATCGGCGATGCGACCAGCACCGAGGTGCTGCGTCATGCCGGCGTTGATCACGCCAAGGCGGTGGTGATCACCGTGCCCGATCCTCGAACAGCGCGGGACATCACGGCCGCCGTGCGGGGCCTGGTGCCCCAGGCCCAGTTGCTGGTGCGCAGCCGCTATCAGCGCAGTTGCCCGGAAATCACCGCCGCTGGGGCCGATATGGTGGTCGATGAGGAGTCAACGGTGGGGCGCCTGCTGGCCAAGGAGGTGCTCACTTCCCTGGAATTGGGCCAGGAGGCGGCGCTGGCCTGCGCCCTCAGCGGGCGTGTACCGAGCGGGACGGCGGCGGAGCGGGAAGGGATTTGAGCTTGGACAAATCCTAAGCTTCAATCATGAGACAGCAGCCATTACACGCAACAGCAATGACCAAATCACCGAAAGTGTCCACGACTACGACAGAGATTCACCACCGCTATCGAGCTACCCGATAATCTCTCTGAAAATGATGCCATGCAACGGAGCGTACCCATTCTTAATCAGCTTCACCTTTCTTGCCATTAAACATCAATAGTTCAGATGTACAGCACCATCACCGTCATCTCCACTTGAAGCTCTTCCGGCGCCACCTCGGCATGCCGGCGGGAAGTTACGCCCCCGTGAGCGGACTGCTCCGTCACCGCGAAGACGGGATCGCCATTAACAGCGTACGAATGATGATGGGCGCTGACCTCACCAGAATCGAATCGCCGCCATCGCGCTGAGCAGCCGCTGTATATCGTCGGGTTCGACAGCGCCGATGTGCCCGATGCGGAAGGTGTCCAGGTCGGTGACCTTGCCGGGGTAGATGACGAAGCCGCGCTCTTTCAGCGCCTGATAGAAGCGGTTGAAGTCATATTCGGAGGCGCTGGGACTTCGAAAGGCCGTGATTATGGGGGACTACAGCGTCGTGGTCTCGCAGTGCACGACGGCCACATGGGTGATGTCTTCATCTTCCCTCAGGCGGGCCGCCAGACGGTTCAGATCGGGCGGCTGCCGTTCCCCGCTGTCCTCCAGAAGATAATCGATCCGGTTCCGGCCGGCGATTCCGCCCATCCGCCGGCCATAGGTCCCATTGGCCAATACTAGCAGGCGTCCGATCGCCGGGACCACCGAGGAGAGGGTGGCCTCCACGCTGAAGGTGCCGCTGCCCTGCATGAGGACGGCGGTGCACCCTTCCGCGGCGTTGGCCAGTGAAACCAGCTGGCGCCGGATTCGCTGCACGATGCGGTTGTAGTCGCCGTCCCAGGTACACCAATCCCGCAGTATGACGCTCTTCCCGCTTTTGGTGGTGTGGGGTGGGTCGGGTGTGAGGAGCAGGTAGAATGTTCGGGGAGGTTCGTTGTTTCTATGATGGGCGCGATCCCTATCGGGGGGAAGTTTTGGTCAGGTCCTCATAAATCCAACCAAGGTTTCTTATGGTTCCTCTAGAAAAACCCAATAGAGAAGAGAATAAAAAGCCCGGCGCCGAGCGCCGGGCTATGGGAGGAAGGTGGGCAACCCGTCAGGGAGTGACCGGCGGCCCTTGCACAGCAGGGAGAATCACTATGGCCCGCTATCGAACGCAGCAGGAGATGTCTGCAATATAGGCGGTTTCCGATAAGGCCATGTTAGCGGACCGTTAGAAATGGGTTAGGGTGCTTGCAATGGCCGCCCGACCGCTGACGATACCGTCGCAGGCGAGCGGTGAGAGCGGTCAGGCAACCACCAGCCACTGGTAGAGATATCCGGCCACGATGGACCCGGTAAGGCCCATGGCGAGGTAGATGGCGAAGACGCTGCGCCGGACCAAGGCGAAGACTGCCAGAGCGGCCGGTAAGGAGGACACCGCCCCCGCCGTTGCAAAGGCGAGGGCCGCTCCGGGCAGCATGCCCAGCTCCATCAAACCGGAGATGAGCGGGATGGCTGCATATCCGTTCATATAGGCCGGTATGCCGACAATGGCCGCCAGCGGAATGGCCAGCGCATTGTCCGGACCGACCCACTGCGCAACCGAATCCGCCGGCAGGTATCGGATCATCAGACTCTCCAGAAGGAAGGCGAGGAGCAGCCATTTTCCGAGAAAGCCGCCATTGTGTAGGAAGTGTTGGCGAAATTGGGCGCGTTTTGCGGCGCTTTGCCAGAACCGCCAATCGATGCGGCTGCGAACCTCTGGCTGGACCTGTCCGCTCGAGGCGTCACACCCGCAGCCCGACGCGAGACCGGCTTTTAGCGGATGGCGGAGGGCGCCGAAGCGTTCCAGAAGCAAGACGGTGGTGCCGGCGGACAGGCCCATGCCGATGGCGGTGATGGTTTTCACCACGGCGAATTCAAGGTGGATACCCGCCATGGTAAGGAGAAACATCTCCGGATCCATGATGGGGGAGGCGATGCAGAAGGCCATCACCGGCGCCAACGGAACGCCGGCAACCAGCATGGCGGCAATCAGGGGAATCACCCCGCAGGAGCAAAAGGGGGAGAGGGCACCGGCGGCGGCGGCGAGGAAGATGGCCACCGACCGATTGCCGGAGAACACACGCGCCACCAGCTGATCCATACCGCTGGCCTTGGCAGTGGCGGCAAAGGCGATGGCGAGCAGAAAGTAAGGCGCCAAGCGGAAAAAGGCGGTCCCCATGAACCGCGCACTCTCCAGGGCCAGGGGCGGGTGCAGCACGGCCAGGACGGTCAGCAGCAGGAGGATAGACAGGACCACCCGGTCCTTCAGCGGCGTTGGGATGGGGACGGGCTGCGGCCACCGTCGGGTTATCGTGTTCATGCGCATAGGCACCTCCTCTTTTCAAATTTTTAGAATTATCGAAATAATACCCCAAAAAAATTTCAGCCCTTTTCCGCCACGCAGCACTCCTCCGTCAGGAATCGGACGATGGCACCGATTTTATCGAAGGCCACAAAGCACCTGAGTACGGTGCTCTCTCGCTGCTGCCATACCAGCCCCACGCTGCGCAGGTGGGCGAGGTGGTGGGAGAGGGTGGAGTTGGGGATTCCCAGCGCTTTCTGGATCTCACCCACCGGCATGCCGCTGTTGCCGGCGCGCACCAGCTGGCGAACAATTCCGAGACGGGTTCGGTTGCCGAGTTGGCCGAGCAGTCTCGCTGCGGTGTCATCATCAAGGATCATGGCCGGTAGGATAACGGGTATGCGCCCATTTGTCAATAATATTTCCAGAAATATAGAAATAATATCGGTGCTGCCGCTCTGCCGCCATTCGCCGATGGCGGTGCGGCCGGCCTCGTTGGTGGGGGCGGCCCGTTAGTTGCCGGCGGCGGTGTCCCGGTTGATGAAGCGACCCAGGCCCGCCGTCAATAGGATCAGCTTCGGGCAAGGGCCCCCCAGTCCACAACCATCACCTTGAGACGGGTCTTAGCCATCCAGGACGGGGCGTTCTGGATGGCCGCAGGGTGGGTGGGCAGCTGGTGGTTCATCTTGTTGTGAACAATGGCGTTGAGGACGGCGAAACTGATGGCGGCCTCCTTGCGGCCGATGGCCTGAAAGAGCAGCGCGCCGCTGCCGTGATAGCGTTTCGTGTTGGCATCCACCGCCTGAAGGAATTGCCACCCCTGCGCCAGGGCGTTGCGCTGATCGTATTGTTGCAAGAGGGCCGCAAAGGTCGCCCGGGCCGAGGAGGAGAGGGCGTCGCGAAACACGAGCAGCTCGCGGTAGCGCGGGTCGGCCAGTTCGCCTTTGAGATTGAGGTAATCGACCTTGATCCCGGTCTCGGCAGCACGGCAGCTGGATAGAGATGCGGGTGCCCTTCGGGCGATTCGCCTGCGACGGCCTGCCCAGCGACAATTCGCTGGACCTTTCTGTCGGGCTTGACACCATCCAAATCCTTCTCTATCATGCAGCATAGTTCGTTAATTAACGAAATATGAGGTAGGTTATGCTGGACTTCATGAACATCACCCGGGCACTTTCCGATGAGAATCGCGTACGCATCGTTGCCGCCCTCCAAGATCGGGAGCTCTGCGTCTGCCAGATCATCGACATGCTCCAGCTCTCGCCCTCGACAGTCTCCAAGCACCTGTCCATTTTGCGAAATGCCCGTCTGCTGATCGGCCGCAAAGAGGGGCGCTGGATGCATTACCGTCTCTGCGACGACGATGGGCGGCCCATGGTGTCCGACGCCATCGCCTGGGTGCTGCGGTCCATCGCGGCAGACCCGCAAATCCAAAGGGATCGCGACTATCTCAAGACCGTGCCCACCGATCCGGCGGCAATGCGGTGCGGCTAGCGAGGGCGTTTAAGTTCCGCTGCCCGTACCCCGTGCGAATACCCAGGAGCACATAATGCCACAAACACCGAAATTTCTCTTTATTTGTCAGCATAACGGCGGTCGCAGCCAGATTGCCGCCGCCTATCTGCAGCAGATGGCCGGTGATCGCCTGCACGTGGAAAGCGCCGGCATGCGGCCTACGGAGCGCGTCAACCCCCTGATGGCCGAGGTGATGCGGGAGGAGGGGATCGATATCTCGGCCAACAAGCCGCAAAGTGTTTTTGAGCTGTTCAAGGAGAGCCGATTGTTCGGCCATGTGATCACCGTCTGCCATGACGGTGAATCGGAATGCCCCATTTTTCCGGGCATCACCACCCGTTGGCATATGCCGTTCGAGGATCCGGCCAAGACCATTGGCAGCGAGGGGGAGCGGTTGGCGCAAGTCCGCCGCATTCGGGATCAGATCAAAGCGTGGCTCGAACATCCACCCCCGGATGGCTTTTCCTATCGGGCCATCATCGCATCTGAAACTTGATCTTTTCGTCACACAACCAGCGTCAGGGCGGGTATCCGCGCCTCTTCAGCAACCCTAAATAATAAGGTCAACCCTATGCGTGCCAGTGCAACCAAACAACTCTCTTTTCTAGATCGTTTCCTAACCCTCTGGATCTTTCTGGCCATGCTGGTGGGGGTTATGGGCGGCTATCTGTTTCCCGGCATCCGCAACGTGATCAACCATTTTCAGGTGGGGACCACCAACATCCCCATCGCCATCGGGCTGATCCTGATGATGTATCCCCCGCTGGCCAAGGTCAAGTATGAGCAGCTGCCGCAGGTGTTCCGGGACGTCAGGGTCCTGGGGCTCTCCCTGGTGCAGAACTGGGTGATCGGACCGGTGCTCATGTTTCTACTGGCCATCGCCTTTCTCTCCGGTCACCAGGAGTATATGGTGGGCCTCATCCTCATCGGGCTGGCCCGCTGCATCGCTATGGTTATCGTCTGGAACGACTTGGCATCCGGCGATCGGGAGTATTGCGCCGGCCTGGTGGCCTTCAATTCTATTTTCCAGGTTCTTTTCTTCTCGCTCTACGCCTATGTCTTCATCACCCTGATTCCCAATTGGCTTGGGCTGGAGGGGATGGTGGTGGAGATCTCCATCGGCCAGATCGCCGAGAGCGTTTTCATTTACTTGGGCATTCCCTTCATCGGCGGGATGGTGTCCCGTTTCGTTGGCCTGAAACTCAAGGGTGCGGATTGGTACGAGCAGGTGTTCATCCCCAAAATCAGTCCCCTGACCCTGGTCGCGCTGCTCTTCACCATTCTGGTGATGTTCTCGCTCAAAGGGGAGTATATCGTTCAACTGCCCTTTGACGTGGTGCGGATCGCGGTCCCCCTGTGTATCTATTTCGTGGTGATGTTTCTGGCCTCTTTCTTCCTCTCCATGAAAGTTGGCGCCACCTACGAACAGTCCACCACCCTGAGTTTCACGGCCGCATCCAATAATTTCGAGCTGGCCATCGCCGTGGCCGTAGCGGTCTTCGGGATCGACTCGGGCCAGGCCTTCGCCGCCGTCATCGGTCCCCTGGTGGAGGTGCCGGTGCTGATCGCCTTGGTGAATGTGGCCTTTTGGTTCAAACGCAAATACTTCCCCTACCAGGTGAAAACCGTGGTGGGCGTCTGTCATGTGCGGCACCAACCGGGCGGCATGGCATCTGGCGCCTGAGAAAGGGAGCCTGCAATGCAGATTGAGGTGAACCCGCCGCTGGCGGCGGTTCGGCGCCTCCTCGCAGCGGCCGACCTGCCGACGGCGGACATTACCGCTCATCAGCTGGCGCATTTTCTGTTCTGCCGGTCGGCGGGGGAGATCATCGGCATCGTCGGTATCGAGCCCTATGGTTCGATCGGGATGCTACGCTCACTGGCGGTGGCCGACAGCTGGCGCGGCAGAGGCCATGGGACCGCGCTTGTGGCGGCGGCCGAGGCCCGCGCCCTGCAGACGGGGATCGACACCCTCTATCTGCTGACCCTGACGGCGGAAACCTTTTTCAGGCGCCACGGGTACGCGACACTGCCCCGCCAGCAAGCGCCGGCTGCCATTCAAAAAACCCCTGAATTTACCGGCCTCTGTCCGGCAACCGCCGTGTTGATGGGCAAACGGCTGAGCGGCTGAAGGAGGGCCGTCATCATGAAACCGATCGATTCGAGCGAGAAGAACCCACCCAACCCAGAAATGCAAGCGCACCACACGGCGGACGAGGTGCGCCAATTGGTCCGTGGTCGCTATGCCCAGGCGGCCCAGGCGAGCGGTTGCTGCGGACCGTCTGCGACCAGCAGCTGCTGTGGGGGCAAATCCGCCGCACCCGAGGAGATGGCCCGTATCATGGGTTACGACGAAACGGCGTTGCGCGGCGCCATCGGGGACGCCAACCTGGGCCTCGGTTGTGGCAATCCCACCGCACTCGGCAAGCTGAAGGCCGGTGAAACAGTGCTCGATCTGGGCAGTGGCGGCGGCATCGACTGCTTTCTGGCGGCCCGCATGGTGGGTCCGACCGGGCGGGTGATCGGGGTCGACATGACGCCCGAAATGCTGGCCAAGGCGCGGGCCAACGCCGTTAAGATGGACGCCGCCAACGTCAGCTTCCGCCTGGGGGAGATCGAGCATCTGCCTGTGGCCGACAACAGCGTGGATGTTATCCTCTCCAACTGCGTCATCAACCTGTCACCAGAGAAGGCGCAGGTGTTCCGCGAGGCCTTCCGGGTGCTCAAACCCGGGGGGCGTCTGGCCATCAGCGATGTGGTGGCCACCAGGGAGATGCCCGAGGAAATGCGCAGCCAGGCTGCCTTGCTGACGGGGTGCATCGCGGGCGCCGAGACCATCGATCGGTTGAAAGCATCGATGACGGCGGCGGGTTTCGAGAAGATCGGAATTCAGGTCAAATCATACAGTGACCAGCTCGTCAGCCAGTGGGCGCCGGATGGCGGCGCGGAACAATACGTGGCGTCCGCCGATATCGAGGCGGTGAAACCGGAGTGATCATCTGCAGTCGTGTGACGTGGGATGACGGTGACGGCGCTGAGGGCGTCTGACCGACGCCAGCACGCGGTGGCGCCAGCAGGCGGTGGCACCAGCAAGTGGTGGGTAAGCGAAATCCGGCGGGTCCTTAGGTGCACTCTCTGGTGAAAAAGCTCTCGCCAGTAGACATGTAGTGGAGATGCTCGGCCATATTCTTGATGTGATCGCCGATGCGCTCGCAACTGCGGCCGATGAAGAGCATGGCGGTGTGATCCTGGGAGGCACCGGCATCGGCCGTCATCTGGCGGCTGAGTTCCTCGATCAGTTCGGCAAAGGCCGCATTGATATTTTCATCCTGCTGCCAGATCGGCCCGATGGCGGCGGCATTATTGCGGTCATAGACCTGCATGCAATCCGACAGCATTTGCAGCGCATCCCGGACCATCGACGCGACATGCTGCAGAGGGAGGTCCTTGACCGAATCGGCAACTCGAACGGCGTGGCCGGCGATGTTGGCGGCATAATCGGCGATGCGCTCCAGCTCCGAGGCGATCTTTTGAGAGGCCACGATCACCCGCAGATCGGACGCCAGCGGTTGTCGCTTGGCCAGCATGCCCAGGACCTGTTGATCCGCAGTCTGGTGCAGCGCGTTCATCTCTTCGTCACGGTCCACCACTTTCCTGGCCAACGCTGTGTCCGCGGTGTTCAAGGCGCGCAGGGCCTCTCCGATTTGGGTGTTTGCCAGGCGCCCCATCGCAACAATCGTCTGGTGCAGCGTGTCCAATTCCTCGTCGTAGGACCGGACAATATGCTTCGCTGTGGTCATTTTTTCCGCTCTTCTAGCCAAAACGGCCGGTAATGTAGTCTTCGGTGAGCTGGTGCCCAGGTCTCGTGAAGATTTGATCCGTCGTACCGACTTCGATGAGGTCGCCGAGATGAAAATAGGCCGTTCGTTGGGAGACGCGCGAAGCTTGCTGCATGGAGTGGGTGACGATGGCGATGGTGTACTGCTCCCGCAGTTCATCGATGAGATCTTCGATGACCGAGGTGGCGATGGGATCCAGCGCAGAGCAGGGCTCATCCATGAGGATCACCTCCGGGTTGACGGCGATGGTGCGGGCGATGCATAAGCGCTGCTGCTGACCGCCGGAGAGACCCGTCCCGGGCTGGTCGAGACGATCCTTCACCTCTTCCCACAGACCCGCCTTCTTGAGCGAGGTTTCGACCACCTCGTCCGTTTCCGATTTGGTCGCCACCAGGCCGTGGATCTTCGGACCATAGGCGATATTGTCGTAGATCGATTTTGGGAAGGGATTGGGTTTCTGGAACACCATGCCGATCATTGCCCTCAACGGCACGACATCGACCTCACCGCTGTAGATATTTTGGCCGTCAAGGCGGATCTCTCCCTCGACGCGGCAGATGTCGATGTAGTCGTTCATGCGGTTGAGGCATCTCAGGAAGGTGGATTTGCCACAGCCGGAGGGCCCGATCATGGCGATGACCTCATTGCTGCCGATATCCAAGGTGACGTTGTTGATGGCGCGTTTGTCACCATAGTAGACATCCACATTCCGGCAGGTCATGCGCGGATTTTCCACAAATTGTTGGCCGATGGTCTCACGGTGGCTTCGGTCGACCAGAAGTTGACTGGCCGTGGCCGAGGCAGCGCCGTTAACGGCAGTTTGGCTTGCTTCCATTGCGTTTTTCCACCCTGAACCTTCTACTTCTCATGGATCACTGGGGTTGGCGGTCTTGAAAAAAGCGAACGGAGATACCGGTTCGGATCTCCGTCCGCTGATTGACGGTGCTATTGCAGCATGAGCGGGTTCAGACTGCGGGCATCACTGGCGAACTTCTTGCGTTCTTCGTCGGGCATGGGGATCAGGCCTTTGTCGGACAGGTAGCCGTCTTCGCCCCAGGCTTTCTCAGCGGTGAACTCCTTCAGGTAGGCGTCGATGCCGGGGATGCTGCCCACATGGGCGCCCTTCACGTAGAAGTACAACGGTCGCGAAACCGGGTAATCTCCGGCGGCGATGGCATCGAAGGTCGGTGCAACGCCGTCGACGAACGATCCCTGGATCTTGTCGGCGTTCTGGTCGAGGAAGCTGAAGCCAAAGATGCCCAACGCATCGGGATCCTTCTCAAGCTTCTGGACGATCAGGTTGTCATTTTCGCCAGCCTCCACGTAGGCGCCGTCTTCGCGGATGGTGTGGGCAGTGGCCTTAAACATCTTTTTGTCAAGATTCTTCACATAATCAAATTTTTTGGCGCCACCCTCCATGGCCAGCTCGACAAAGGCGTCACGGGTACCGGAGGTGGGCGGCGGTCCGAGGACCACGATCTTCTTGTCCGGCAAGTCGGGATTCACATCTTTCCAGGTTTTGTAGGGATTGGGAACCAGCTTCTCGGCTCCGGAGGGATCGGGCACGTCCTTGGCAAGCGCCATAAAGATATCCTTGCGGGTGAGCTTCATGGGGGCGCTTTTCTTGCTGTTGGCCATCACGATGCCGTCATAGCCGATCTTTACTTCGATGATATCCTTGACACCGTTCTGCTGGCAGGTATCGAATTCCGACTTCTTGATCCGCCGCGAGGCATTGGTAATATCCGGATGCTCGACGCCAACACCGGCGCAGAAGAGCTTGAGGCCGCCGCCGGAGCCGGTGGATTCGATGGTCGGGGTCTTGAAGCCGGACGTTTTCCCGAATTGCTCGGCCACGACCGTGGCAAAGGGATAGACCGTGGAGGAGCCCACGATGCTGATGTAGTCCCTGGCAGACTGTGCCTGGAGGGCCGAGGTAAAGCCAACCAAGGCAATAAGGGCAATACCGATGACAACCAATTTCTTCATTTCTTCTTCCTCCTTATGGTGTGAACTGCGTTGCGTCCACGGTGATGTAGGTGCCCACGCAATGTGGGCAGTGATGGATAAGAACGGCTACCAGCGTCGTTCAAATCGTTTTCTTAGGAAAACGGCAAGGGCATTCATGGTCATCAGAAAGGCCAGCAGCACCATGATGGCGGCCGAGGTCTTCTCCACAAAGGCCCTTTCCGGACTGTCCGCCCAGAGATAGATCTGAACCGGCAAGACGGTCGAAGGATCGGTGAAACCGCCCGGAATATCCACGATGAAGGCCACCATGCCGATCATCAGCAGCGGCGCGGTCTCCCCCAGGGCCTGGGCCATGCCGATGATGGTTCCCGTCAACATTCCGGGCAGGGCCAGGGGCAACACATGGTGGGTGACCATCTGGGTCTTGGAGGCGCCAATCCCCAGCGCTGCCTCGCGAACAGATGGGGGGACGGCTTTCAGGGCCGCCCGGCTGGCGATGATGATGGTGGGCAGGGTCATCAGGGTCAGCACCAACCCCCCCACGAGGGGGGCCGAGCGCGGCAATCCAAAGAAATTCAGAAACACTGCCAACCCCAATAGACCAAAGACGATGGATGGCACTGCGGCGAGATTGTTGATGTTGACCTCGACCAGGTCGGTCCACGGGTTCTTGGGGGCGAATTCTTCCAGATAGACGGCCGTGGCGACGCCGATCGGGAAGGAGAGCACCAGGGTGATCAGCAGGGTGTAGACGCTGCCCATGACCGCGCCCATGATGCCGGCCAGTTCGGGCTCACGGGAATCCCCCACGGTGAAGAGGATGCGGTTAAAGGTTTTCTGGAGTCTGCCCTCACGCTGCAGCTGATCGATCCAGGCCAGTTGCTTGTCATTCAGCCGACGCTCGTCCTCCGGCACGTCGCGCGGCATATGGCCCTTCATCAGCATGTCGACATCGTCGTCGGCGGGCACCCATAGCTGCACGGTGGATCCGATGCGGTCCGGATTTGCCGTCACCAGGTCCCGGATCTGGAAGGCGGCCCCGGAACTGACGATGCCATTGAGCAGACGGCGATCTTTGCGACCTTGCACATCGGGAAACAGATTGCGGATCGACTTTTTAACCAGGCCCGGATAATCGGCGGTCTGCAGGTTTTCGCCTTGGAGAACCTCCGGGTCCAGATGGACATCAATGCGCACCTTGGTTTGCCAGAACGCGGTGTACCCTTTGGAGATGATGTCCACAAAGAGCAGCGTCAGAAAACAGAGGCTCAGGATGATGGCCGTGACACCATATATGCGGAAGCGCTTCTCGGCGCGGTAACGTTTGGCCAACCCCGCGTTGACCACGTCGATGGTCCGCTTGGACGGCATGGCCGCCAGCGAGGCCGGCGCATTTATTGTTGAATCACTCATACTGCTCCCTATATTTGCGCACGACGTGCAGCGCGATGACATTCAGGCAGAGGGTGACCACAAACAGCAGGAGTCCCAATGCGAAGGCTGCCAGGGTTTTGGGGCTGTCGAACTCCTGGTCGCCCACGAGCAAGGTGACAATTTGAACGGTGACGGTGGTGACCGCCTGGAGCGGATTGGCCGTCAAATTGGCCGACAGGCCGGCGGCCATGACCACGATCATGGTTTCACCGATCGCCCGTGAGACCGCCAGCAGAATCCCTCCCACGATGCCCGGGAGCGCCGCCGGAATCACGATCTGACGAATGGTTTCGGACTGCGTGGCACCCAGGCCGTAGGCACCGTCTCTCAGGGCCTGTGGGACGGCATTGATGACGTCGTCCGACAAGCTGGAGACAAAGGGGATGATCATGATGCCCATGACCAACCCGGCGGCCAGGGCGCTTTCGGAGGAGACGTCGAATCCAAAGATTCCGCCCAGGTTGCGGATAAAGGGCGCCACCGTCAGGGCGGCGAAAAAGCCGTATACCACCGTGGGAACGCCGGCCAGAATCTCCATCAAGGGTTTGGCAAATGCCCGGAATTGGCTGCTGGCATATTCCGAGAGATAGATGGCCGACATCAACCCGATGGGTACGGAGACGCACATGGCGATGGCCGAAATCATGATGGTGCCCGTCAGCACCGGGACGGCGCCAAAGGCCCCCGATGATCCCACCTGATCCGCGCGGATCGCCATCTGGGGACTCCATTCCAGGCCGAAGAGAAAACCGAAAAAGGGGATCGCCTTGAAAAAGCGAAGCGCCTCATAGAGGACGGAGAGGACGATTCCGATGGTCGTCAGGATGGCGATGGAAGAGCACAGGATGAGCAGATACTGGATAATCCGCTCCACCTGGTTGCGCGCCCGCAAGCCTGGGGCGATGCGGCTTCCTAAAAAGACCATCCCCAGCACCCCGACAGAGATCGCCACCACCGATAAACTCACATTCGATACGGCCTGGAGGTGGCGGTAGCGGTCGGCAGCGCTGCGAATGGCGTCGCTTATTTCTCCGGAGACGATATTGCCGTGCACCAGGTTGCGGACATCGTTCAGCAGGAGATTGAGCTGGTTCTCGGATAGCTGCTGAAATTCCTCGGGTAGCTGCTCCACAACCAGATGGGTGATGATATTCGGCTCCAGAATCAGCCAGCCGGCGAAGATGAAGAGCGCTGGCAGGCCGCACCAAAGGGCGGTCAAGGCGCCGTAATAGGTCGGCCGTGAATGCAGCGAGCTCAGTTTTTTGGGCCCGCCCGCCACGGCAAACGCTCTTCGTCTGCCAAAATAGTACCCGGCGGCGGACAGTCCCAACAGCAACATGAGCAGCAGCGTAGGATTCATAGTGGGTCACTCTTAAATATAGAGGTTCGCGCCCAGTGTCGCGCTTGTTACTGGATTTACCCGCCGCACCAATTGGTCGCCGTATGCAAGCTACCGCCGGATAAAACATGGAGCGATCTTCCCGACCTGGGATGTTGGCGACAACAACCGTCAGCCGCCCCCCTTCTCGGGAGGCAGCATCTTTGGATGGAGCGAATGTCATGGTTGCGCTGTAGGGACCAGGCGGCAGCAGCTTTCCTAGTGCATCAATCTCCAGTTATCCCCACGCGTTTGTATGGTGGCGAACGCTTGTGAAGGGCAGAGAGATATGGTCGGGGTCTGCACTAATACGACAGCGATGTAAGCACTGTACCTATATTTACGTGCGGCTTCCTCCTCATTGAGTCCACGGAAACAACTCAAATTGGGGACATCATAGGGCGGCTAAATTACGATATCATTAGAATGATGTTAGGATTGTGTTAGGTTCCTAATGGGGGGCTATCTTGGTGGAGATGGATGTGAGGAGGGGAGCGATTACTCTATAACTATATCATATTGTTGAAAATTTATACTGATTTGGCCGAATTTTGCTTTCCCCGACGATGCCTCATCGGGAAAGCGATCCCCTGACGGCGTGGGTCCATCACTCATCAAATGCTAACAATTGGTGCCTACAATGGCTCTACCGATCACGCCGGTGACGCCACCGGCCGCCCTCTCCAGCAGGAAGAACGAAAATCATGCAGCGGATCCTTACCATCGCCATGGCAGTGCTCCTGGGGTTGCTCCCGCCAGTGATGGCGAATGCCAGAGATAGAATACAGGTCGTGGGTTCCGCCGCCGTTCTGCCCTTTGTGCAAATGGTTGCAGAAAACTTCGCCATCCATTTCGATCATCCGTCGCCCAGCATGGACGTCACCGGCAGTGGCCGCGGCTTTCAACTGCTCTGTACCGGCATCGGGTACCAGCACCCCGATATCAATGTCACCGCGCGTCCCATGTCGGACGCCGAGTTGGCCAAATGCCGGCAAAATGGGGTCGATGCCGTTGTCGAGATCGTCGTGGGCTTGGATGCACTGACCCTGGTCAACGATGTCAGCGCCGCCCAGCACAACTTTACCACCGCCCAGCTCTTTGCGGCCCTCTCCGCCAATGTTCCGCAGGCAGAGGGCCTTGGCCCGAATCCATACCGGAAGTGGTCCGAGATCGATGCGCGCCTTCCGGACAGCCCGATCCGCGTGATGGGACCATCGCCGACCACCAGCCATTACTACGCTTTTTCCGAACTGGTTCTGGGTCGGGGATGTGACCAGTTCCCTGAATTATCCCGCTTAAGCGGGTCGGAGCGCGCGCTGACTTGTCAGCGACCACGACGCGATGGTCTCTTTATCCCCGGATTGAACAACGCCAGTGCAATCCTCGATTGGCTGCGAAAAAATCCCGACGCCTTCGCCATCGTTTCGCTAGCCCTTCTCGAGCTGTACCCGGACTATCTGCGGGCAAACCGCATTGACGGGTTCGCGCCGGAGACGACGCCCATCGCATCCGGGGCGTACCCCCTATCGCGCCCGATCTATCTATATGTCAAGCAGCGCCATGTCGCTGCCGTTTCAGGACTCCAGGAATTTCTGTATGAGTTCTCTGCAGAGCGCACCATCGGGCCGGATGGCTACCTCACCGGCAACGGGTTCAACAGCCTGAGCAACCGGGGACGCAACACGGCACGGGACCTTGCCTTGAGTCTGGCCCCTTTGGCGCGCTGATCGCCCTTTCGCCTGCGCCCCCCAACCCGTGACCGAAGCGCGATGGCCCACCTGCCGATGATGGCCAACCGTACGGGCCCTTCACAAACGGACCCAGCACCCCAATCGCTACCCATTGCCAGGGGTAAGAACAGGGGGCTGGGCTGCCCTGGAAAAACGCCCGGCGATTATTTAAAATCTCTCAGCGAGAAGCGGTGGGCCTGCTTTCCGATCCCGATCACCTTGCCCGCATCGTCATAGGCTTTTACGGTGATCTCGTAGGTGTGATTCAGCGTTTCGAACGGTGGGTCCGGTCCGGCGTAATTGCCCTTGATACTGCCCCGGGCGATGACGCCGGAGCCGTCGTTGTCCACAAAACCACCGCCATGATCATAACCATTATTGTCCAGGTCCACCAAGCCCACAAAAAACCGCGCGGTACCCGCCGGCACACCGGCCAATCGGATTTCCGGATTGGCATCAGCCCCCCGGTCCATCAACTGCCATTTGAAATCGACCGTCATTGGAGCGGCGTCTTTGAGGTCATTGGTGCAGGCGGGCATCAGCAGCATTGCGATAAGAAGCGGTACACCTAAATAGGGAGTTTTCATCTTCTGAATCCCTGGTTGAATCGTTGGCAGTGACAGGCCTGACCTAGGCGGCGTCTTCTGCAGCGAAAGCCAATTTCGGTCATCCTAGTGCCGTCCAGCGTATTTCATGCCGCTATAGCTTTACTCGCCGAGCGATGAGACGCCCGTGTGTGGCGATTATGACGATACATTTTCCAGCGGCGGAATGACGCCGATCTGTTGGAGGGCACCCAACCAGTCCCCATGGTGCCACGCTTCGACGGCTTTGCCTGCCGACCAGTGAACCACACTGCAACCCGGCCCCGACATATGCTTCCCGTTTGGTGGGGCGGGGATCACGGGGGATTCTCCTGTAAAGGTTCCCTGCCATGTCCATCGATGAACGGTTGTATCGCCCGCTATAATCTCCTCGTCGAAGGTGACGTGAAAATCGGGGAAGGCCTTGCGAAAACCGGCAACAAAATGCCCGAGCGCATCCAGGTTCATGTCCGGGAAAGGCGGCATATGATACACCGCATCCGCGGAGAAGATCTCTGCCAGCAGGCTCAGGTTTCCCGTGTTCCACACGTCGGTGAAGAGGTGGTATTTTCCTTTAAGTTCTTCTGTCATTGAAGATCCCTCCTTATTCGTATCCGTTGCGGCGTGACATTTTCAGATTAGAAGACGAATTGATGGGTCGAACGCAGGATGGAAATAGGAAGCAATTACGGCACAACGCTTGTGGGCGGCCGTCCAAAGGAATCCCCTCCCTCTGGCGGCCTTACCTTGGTAAGATAAGGCGGCAGATGAGGTGCAAAAGTGCCATCGAAATACGCCTTTAACGATTCAATCAGCAGGACCTTGGTATTCGCAATAAGGTGGATTGTTTTCAGCGCCGAAGGTCCGCAGCAGAAATAATTCAATGACGCGAGATGATAAAACACCCAGTTGCGCTTCCGACGTATGAACGGCGGGTGATACAGTATAGACGCAGCCGGCCACTGATCACAGCGATGGATCTCTAGGGACGATGAGACGCATGGATCAGTGGAGAGAAGATGTCGTGAATACAGGTGCTTTTCTGGAAATAACGCTAACGCCATCATAGCGAATATCGGGCGGGGATTCAATTACCACATTGTGGTATGCATGGTTGCCCTTTTCGCCTGTTATAATGTCGAAAAGTCATCGGTGAGATCGCTTCTCTAATGGGTGCCCATAAGCTGGACCCTCAACTTCTTGTCAAAATTCGACCCTATCATTGACCCATCCCAAGTTCTGCGCCAACCGCTCGAATTGGGCCGTATTTCTGGCCTTGAAATAGAGCCGTTATGCGTCGTTTGGTATCGGTACTTTTTTATGGGGATGGTGGGCCGCTGTTACCCTTCAACCCTGGGCCCACCATGAAAATCGGCTGCGCCAGGAAGCG
>JASJCL010000065.1 GCA_030066015.1 Desulfosarcinaceae bacterium
GGAATGACTGAACAGTCACCCAAATCCAGCTTTATCACTCGTGTGGAGGGTCTGGGCTGCGGCGTTGGCTACTATAAGTGATCGGTTGGTGCTTCGGAACTGGTCTTATCCAAATGTGACGACGCTATCATTCCGTGTTATCTGATGGCTGCTTTGTGCGCGATTGGTTGCTCTGAAATTAGGTGTATGGCCGACCCCATAGCCATTGCTTGGTGTCACATCTAGTAATCGGTAAGTACGAAACCAATTCGTATTTCTCACCGCTCGATGTTGAGGCGTGGATGCGGATAGTTCAGGGGGGCCGCATCACGATGGGTTTGGTGCGCCCGGCAGGAGTTGAACCTGCGCAAGCCCGGCTTCGGAGGCCGGTGCTCTATCCACTGAGCTACGGGCGCTGGAGAAGGTGGGGGGACGGCCTCAGATCTCCGTCCAGAGACCGCATATGTAAAAGATCGCCCTGCGGAAGTCAAGCAGCATCTAAGGACCGTCAACCTCAGAGGATGAGGCTCGGCGTCAGGCTTGGGTCGAGGGCCGCTTTGGCTTCGCCAACCACGTAAAGCGAACCGGCGATACAGACCGCGTCATCGGGACCGCAAAGGCCGATGGCGGTGTGCACCGCCTCATCCACTTCGCGTACGATCTGCGGGGTGATCCCCATGCTGGCGACGACGGGAACCAGTGCTTCCGGAGCCAGCGAGCGATCGATGACGGGTTGCGTGAGAATCACGCGTTGACATGACGGCACCCACTCCTTGAGCATCGCCCGGTAGGGTTTGTCGTCGAGGATCCCGACCACCAGGGTGATGGATTTGTCCTGCAGACGAGATCGAAGGTGTCGGCCGAGGTTGCGCGCGGCAGCTAGATTGTGGGCGCCGTCGAGGACAACAAGCGGATCATCGCTGGCAATTTCCAGCCGGCCTGGCCAGTGGGTGTCACCCAGCCCCTGTCGCAGTGCCGCCTCAGGCAGTTCGACGCCCTGATCTCGGAGCAGCTCACAGGCTGCCAGAATGAGGGCGGCGTTCTCAAATTGGTGGTCGCCGGCGAGATTGATTTTCAGGTCGCGCCAGCACTCGTGAATCCCGTAATAGTTAAACTGGCCCGCGGATTTGTGCCTGCGGCGCACCCGAAAATCACGACCCTTCAGAAATAGCGGGGCCTGCTGCGCCTCCGCGGTGCGGCACACCACCTCCCGGGCAACCGGTTGGCGGACGGCGCTCACCACCGGGATGCCGGGTTTGATGATGCCGGCTTTTTCACCAGCGATCGCCGCGAGCGTATTCCCCAAATAGCTGCGGTGCTCGATGGAGACATTGGTGATAACCGTCAGGTCGGGGGTGACGCTGTTGGTGGCGTCTAGGCGACCGCCCATACCGGTTTCCACTATGGCCCATTCCACCTGATGTCGCGCAAAAGACAAAAAGGCCATGCCGGTGGTGAATTCGAAAAAGGTCAGATCGCGTTCACCGACGTAGGCATCACGAACGGCGGAAAAGGTTTCCAATACTTCGGTGTCGCTGATGGGAGCGCCGTCGATGGCAATTCGCTCGTTGAAGCGCACCAAGTGGGGGGAGGTGTACAAGCCCACCTTGTGTCCGGCTTGCGTCAAAATCGTGGCAAGACTGGCTGCCACCGATCCTTTGCCGTTGGTGCCGGCGATATGCACGATCCGATAGGACGTATGGGGGTTACCGAGTTTGGCCAGGACCGACTGGATCGTTTCCAAGCCCAATTTGATACCGAAGCGGCGCATGCCGTACATCTCGTTCAGGCATTGAGCATAGGCGGTTGGGGCTGGCGTCATCGCGGAACTCCTCGGCTCGGGGTGATAGCGACTCGCAATGCGGTCGATGCGCGCGCCATCCATGTGTCAAACACGGTCGCCAAACGTAAAAACCCGGCCTGAGACCATTTCGGTTTCAGGCCGGGTGGGGAAGTCTTAAGCCATGGGGGGGCAGAGGTCTTAACGGTAGCGGTAACGGGCTCGTTTGGCTGCCGCGATTCGCTGCCGTCGCAAGGCTTCGCGCTGTTTGCGCCGTCTGAATTCGCTTGGTTTTTCGTAGCTTTTCTTCAGCTTCAAGCGTTTGAACAATCCGTCATTCTGAATTTTTTTCTTCAGAATGCGCATCGCTTTCTCAAGGTCGTTGTCGATAACCTTAACTTCGATTGCCTTCAAGCTTTCACGCCCCCTTCGTTCCACCCTTCAAACGTCTGGACGATGGCCGTTGCTCCAGAACGGTGGTTATTTTACGACATAAAAACGAACCAATAACCGAAACCGGCGCCTTAATCAAGGAAAAAGCGTGTGCTGAAACGATGGTGTCTCAATGCCCCCTACCTTGCGGCGGTCTCGACCGAGACTGTCCTGATTCGGCTATTGACAAGATACCAGGATTTGATAGTAATTTAAACTTTTTTGTGGTTCTCGATAGCGCTTTTCAATTTCATTCGCACCATTCACGATCCAAGGTCGTACATCCCGTCTGCCCCCAGCCGCTGCCCATGACATCGGGCGGTGTGTGGGCAACGACGTCGACGAGACCAGACGTCCGGCTGAAGCGGCACTCGTCGCTGTGGCGGGCGCAATTGAAAAACCATTCTTTCAAGGAGGAGTATTCATGCGTCTAATTCTGTTGGGCGGACCCGGGGCTGGTAAGGGAACCCAGGCGAACTTCATCAAGGAACAGTTTCAGATCCCTCAGATTTCCACGGGGGATATGCTGCGCGCGGCGGTCAAAGCCGGCAGCGATCTGGGCAAGAAAGCCAAGGAATACATGGATTCCGGCGGTCTGGTGCCGGATGAGGTGATCATTGGTCTCGTTAAGGAGCGTATTCAGGAACCGGACTGTGAAAAGGGCTTTCTCTTTGACGGTTTCCCCCGCACGATCCCGCAGGCGGACGCCATGAAGGATGCTGGCGTGGCCATTGACGCGGTGGTTGAGATCGACGTGCCCGACGATGAGATCATCAAACGCATGAGTGGTCGCCGGGCGCACCTGGCAAGTGGCCGTACCTACCACATCGTCTTCAATCCGCCCAAGGAGGAGGGCAAGGACGACGTTACCGGCGAACCCCTGGTCCAGCGTGACGACGATAAGGAAGAGACTGTCCGCAAGCGTCTGGATGTCTACCACGCTCAGACCGAACCTCTGGTGGACTATTACAAAAAATGGGAAGCATCCGGTGAAGCGGCGGCACCCAAACATATCGGTATCCCCGGTGTGGGTAAGGTCGAAGAGATCCGCGATCAGATTTTTACAGCCCTGGAAGCCTTCAAGTAGGTTCGACTGACAGGTCGCCGAACGGGGGAGCAAAGCCCCGGCGGAAAACCGTCGGGGCTCTTTATTGCTGGACAATCAGCGTGAATTGAGTGGTCTCGACACGGTGTCAAAAAGGCTTGACAGCCCTGAGTGGGTGTTTTAATTATTCTTTATATTAGTTCCCATCCGTTCAACGGCCAATGACGCTCCCAGCCCTGGCTAACCGGCACACTTTTCAACCGCAGATATTTCGTTTTTCGCCTAGATTCAGGGGGCTTTCTCGTGTGTTGCCGCTGGTAGAATTCATGCTGTTGCGAATGGTCGATCGTTCGCTAGTTGACTTGGAACCCGCCTCTTGAGCGGCAAATGAATCCCTCGCGTAGCAAGACGGTAGCTATTTCAGATACGCACCATCTTCCGACGACGCCTTCGCGCGTACATTTTCCGTCATGCCTCACCATCCGAACAGCTTCGTGATGCTCATTCTTCATCCAGGGGTGCGTTTGTAATGCTCGATGCGGCTGGTGTTGGCACCTCGGCAAACAATCGTTGTCGCCAAGCGGGTTGGTGATTAAAAAGTGCCATCGCTCCATATCAGGGTGCCCGCATGCATTCCAGCATCATTAAGAAAGGGGTGCAGCAAATGCCGACTGCGGTTGTTCGATACGTTTTTGGTTTGGGTTAGCGAACGGCGCGGTGGCTCGTGCCGCAGAATCGTTCACCATATATATCTTCTTATTTACATGCGACAGCGTCATCCCGCCGCTTCTCCTACGTGAGGCGGCTCCGCGCGTCGCACGTGTGACGTCGATGACAGGGTAGGGGAATCCCATGAACATTGTTGAGTTGAAATCCAAGAAAATTAACGAACTCACCGAAATGGCGAAAAAGCTCAAGATCGAGGGCGCGGCGGGTATGCGCAAGCAAGAGCTGATCTTTGCCCTCCTGCAGGGACAGATCGAAAAGAACGGTCTGATTTTCGGTGAAGGCACGCTGGAGATTCTGCCGGATGGCTTCGGTTTTCTGCGGGCCCCCAGCTACAATTACCTTCCCGGGCCCGATGACATCTACGTCAGCCCCTCTCAGATCCGACGCTTTAACCTGCGCACCGGCGACACCGTTTCGGGACAGATCCGGCAACCCAAGGAATCGGAGCGTTATTTCGCCTTACTCAAGGTGGAGGCCGTCAACTACGAAGACCCCGAGGTGGCCCGCGACAAGATCCTGTTCGACAATCTGACCCCGCTGTACCCCGACGCGAAAATGCACTTGGAAACCGATCCGGAATCCTATTCACCCCGCATTATGGATCTGCTGACCCCCATCGGGTTTGGGCAGCGCGGTCTCATCGTATCACCGCCACGCTCCGGTAAAACCATGTTGCTCCAAACCATCGCCAACAGCATCATGGCCAACCACAAGGATGTGGAACTCTTCGTTCTGCTTATTGATGAACGGCCCGAGGAGGTCACCGATATGGAACGCTCGGTGCGTGGGGAGGTGATCAGCTCCACCTTCGACGAGCCGGCCGAGCGCCACGTTCAGGTCGCCGAAATGGTGATAGAGAAGGCCAAACGCCTGGTCGAGCACAAGAAAAACGTTGTCATCCTGCTGGACAGTATCACCCGTCTGGCTCGAGCCTACAACTCGGTGATGCCCCCCAGTGGCAAGATCCTCTCTGGCGGTGTGGACTCCAACGCACTCCAACGACCCAAGCGGTTTTTCGGCGCTGCCCGCAATATCGAGGATGGCGGCAGCCTCACCATTATCGCCACTGCCCTGGTGGACACTGGCAGTCGTATGGACGAGGTGATCTTCGAGGAGTTCAAGGGAACGGGCAACATGGAGATCCAGTTGGATCGCCGGCTGGCGGACAAGCGCATCTTCCCGGCCATCGACATCAAGAAGTCGGGCACCCGCAAGGAGGAACTGCTCCTCGATTCCGACACCCTCAACCGCGTCTGGATCCTGCGCAAGCTGTTGGCCTCTCTCAATCCCGTGGACAGCCTTGAATTTTTGCTTGAAAAAATGAATGGAACAGAGGATAATGCCGATTTTCTGAATTCCATGAACGCCTAATTCCACTTTAGGGGGTTGAATTTATTATGAAACCAGAAATCCATCCGGACTACAAAGATACGACTATCAAATGCGCCTGCGGGGCCGCCTTCGAGGTGGGTTCCACCAAGGATGGCATTACTGTCGAAATATGCTCCCAATGCCACCCATTTTTTACCGGTAAGCAAAAGTTGGTGGACACCGCCGGTCGTATCGAACGTTTCCGTAAAAAATACGAGAAGTTCCAGAAAAAATAGAGCGACTTCCGGTTACGCGATTTCGGAGAGATCAGGTTGCTGTCCAGGACGGGACAGCAGCCTGTTTTCTTGTGGAGCGCAGATTGGTGGTTAAGCGAATGAGGGGCGAGATAGGCGTGCAGTGCCACGCTGGCAATCGGCCCCTCCGGCCATCTCCATTCGAGGTGGCACCCTATCAAGGACGGTCGAACGATGCTGGAAAAACTCAAGGGCGTCGAGGAACGGTTCAAAGAGCTGGAACGGCTGCTCAGCGATCCCGATGTGGTCAAACAGCGGGATACCTACCAAAAATATGCCGTTGAACATGCCGAGTTGAGCAAGGTGGTCACGGTCTTTCGGGAATACAAGGCCAACCAGGCGGAGATTGATGGCAGCCTGGAACTCCTGAACGACAGCGATCCCGAAATCAAGGCCATGGCCAAAGAGGAGATCGATCGCTTGAGCGGTGTCAACGAAGTGCTCGAGAAAGAGCTCAGCCTCCTGCTCATCCCAAGAGATCCTTTGGACGGCAAAAATGTTATTTTGGAGATCCGTGCCGGCACGGGTGGTGACGAGGCGGGTCTGTTTGCCGCCGACCTCTATAAAATGTACTCACGCTACGCTGAGGATCGCGGCTGGCGCATGGAGGTAATGGGCCACAACGCCACCGGCGTTGGAGGGCTGAAAGAGATCGCCGCCATGGTGCATGGCAAAGGGGCTTACAGCCGGCTGAAATACGAGAGCGGCACCCACCGAGTGCAGCGGGTGCCGGCCACCGAAACCCAAGGTCGGGTCCACACTTCGGCCGTCACGGTCGCCGTGCTGCCCGAGGCGGAAGAGGTAGATGTCAAGATTGAAGCCAATGAGCTCAAAATCGACGTCTACCGCGCCACCGGTCCCGGCGGACAGTCGGTCAACACCACCGACTCGGCGGTGCGCATCACCCATCTACCCACCGGGCTCGTCGTAACCTGTCAGGACGAAAAATCCCAGCACAAGAACAAGGCCAAGGCCCTCAAGGTCCTCGGCGCACGTCTGCTCGACGCCAAGATTCGTGAACAGAACGAACAGCGCTCTCAGGAACGGAAGAGTCAAATCGGTAGTGGCGACCGCAGCGAACGGATCCGCACCTATAATTTTCCCCAAGGTCGGGTGACAGACCACCGCATCGGCCTGACGCTTTACAAGCTGGACGCCATCCTGCAGGGCGATCTCGATGAGGTCATTGAGAGCCTGATCACCGAAAACCAGGCCCAGGCGCTCCAGAATGTCGAAACCCCCTGAACCACCCGCCGCCGAGCGGTCTGTCGATCGGAAGACATCTGACGCCTGGACGGTGCTCACGCTGCTGCGCTGGACGGCCGGCTATTTTGAAAAAAAGGGGGTAGAAGCCCCTCGGGCCGGCGCAGAATTGCTACTGGCCCACTGCCTGGGGGTCGGCCGCCTCGATCTGTATCTGCAATATGATCGGCCCCTTTCGACCCGGGAACTCGGACGGTTCAAAGAGCTGATCCGGCGCCGGGCGCAGGGGGAGCCGGTTGCCTACATCACTGGGGGACGGGCTTTCTGGACCCTCGATTTGATGGTCAATCCAGAGGTCCTCATCCCCAGGCCGGAAACTGAACGTCTCGTGGAGATCGCCTTGCAGGTGTTGCGGGACCTGCAACTGGACCGACCCCGGGTTTTGGATCTGGGAACCGGTTCGGGCGCCATCGTGCTGGCATTGGCGGCCGAATTCCCCAACGGCTATTTCGTCGCCCTTGATCGCAGCCTTGGCGCCTTGCAGACGGCGCGGGAAAATCAAACCCGCAATGCGGTCACGGCTCGCATCGATTATCTGAGCGCCGATTGGTGTACCGCCTTGCGCGCCGATCGCGGCGGATTCGACCTGATCGTTTCAAACCCACCTTACATCGCCTCTGGTGAGATGGACGCCCTGCAGATCGAGGTACGCCGCTTCGAACCGCGTGCGGCGCTGGAGGGCGGCGCCGATGGCCTGTCTTGCCTGCGCCGGATTGTGCGACAGGCAGCCACGCGACTCGTCCCCGGCGGCCACTTGATCATGGAGATCGGGGCCGATCAGGCAGATCAGGTAATCGATTTGGCCACCGCTGTGGGTCGTTATGAATGCATCGATATCTTAAAAGATTACGCAGGATTGATGCGTGTCGCCCATTTGCGCTGTGGGGAGGCCAACCTCATCTGAAAAACACTTGCGGTAGCCAAGGCGATTTGGTAACTATGGCTGATTTTAGTCCACTCGTCCGAGGATGCGCCCCCCGGTGCCCTCATGGGGAGGGTCGGGGTTGCAGTCGATACGGACGGCGGCAAAACCAAAAAGGAGAGTCCCATGTCACACGTCACCATGAAGGAACTGCTGGAAGCCGGCGTTCACTTCGGTCATCAAACCAAACGCTGGAATCCCAAAATGAAGCCCTATATCTTCGGGGCACGCAATGGCATTTACATCGTCGACCTTCAGAAGACGGTCAAGATGTTTCGCACCGCTTGCCAGTTCATCATCGACACGGTGGCTTCAGGTAAGTCCGTCCTCTTCGTGGGTACCAAGAAGCAGGCGCGCGAATCGGTTTACGAAGAAGCCAACCGATGCGAACAGTTCTACGTGCACAACCGCTGGCTGGGCGGCATGATGACCAACTTTCAGACCATCAAACAGAGCATCGACCGCCTCAACTACCTGAACACCATCGAGAACGACGGCTCCATCAACATGTTCCCCAAAAAGGAGCGCCTCAAACTTGGCAAAGAGCGCACCAAGTTGGACAACAACTTGGGCGGTATCCGCCTCATGAGTAAGCTGCCGGGGGCTGTCTTCATCATCGATCCCAAGAAGGAGTCGATCGCGGTTCGTGAAGCCAAGCGGCTCAATATTCCCATCGTGGCCATTGTAGATACCAACTGCGATCCCGACGATGTGGATTACATCATTCCCGGAAATGACGACGCCATTCGCGCTATTCGCCTGATTACCTCCCGCATCGCCAATGCCTGTATCGCCGGTCGCGAACAATTCGATGAGCGCGCCCAGGCGGAGGCGGACAAATCGACGGAGGAGGAGTCCGAACTTGCAGTGGCGGCGGCTGAACTCAAACCCGGTGAGCGCAAAGTGATCTCCGACGGCAGCGAAGGTCCTGTCGTGGAGATTATTCGTAAAACGACGGGCGCGGAAGAGACACCGGCCCCCTCAGCCGCTGCCGAAACGGCGGCCGAAGGATCCACCACCGATACAGATGCAAAACCTTCTGAGGGCGAGACTACAGGAGAGTAGGAACAATGACCGAGATCAGTGCAGCAATGGTGAAACAGCTTCGCGAGAAGACCAACGCGGGCATCATGGATTGTAAGGCCGCCCTCAAGGATTGCGAGGGCGACATGGATAAGGCTGTAGACTTCCTGCGCAAGAAGGGCTTGGCCACCGCCGCCAAACGGGCCGGCCGCGAGGCCAGTGAGGGGACGGTGCAGTCCTACATACATATGGGTGGTAAGATCGGCGCCATGGTAGAAGTGAATTGCGAGACCGACTTCGTGGCCAAAAACGAGGACTTTCTCGATTTTGCCCGCAACATCGCCATGCATGTCGCGGCCACCAACCCGGTGGCGCTTACCCAAGAGGATGTTCCCGCCGACGTGGTCGAGCGGGAGATGGCGATATATCGTGATCAAGCAAAGGAGATGGGCAAACCCGATCAGATGATTGACAAGATCGCCCAGGGCAAGATGGGCAAGTTCTACAAGGAGAACTGCCTGATGAATCAGCAGTATGTTCGGGACCCGGACAAAACTGTCGCCGATTACCTCAACGAGATGATTGCCAAAACTGGTGAGAAGATGACGATAAAGCAGTTCGCCCGTTTTCAGATAGGAGCCTCCTGACCTTGGCCACCACCCGCTACAAACGCATATTGTTGAAGCTCAGCGGTGAAGCCCTGATGGGAGATCAGGGCTTCGGCATCAGTCCCGAGGTGCTTGCCTACGTTGCCAACGAAGTCAAGTCGGTCACCGACTTGGGCGTTGAACTGGCCATCGTGGTGGGCGGTGGCAATATCTTTCGAGGGGTCAAGGCGAGCAGCTTCGGCATGGAACGCACATCTGCGGACCATATGGGGATGCTGGCGACGGTGATGAATAGCCTGGCACTTCAGGATGCCCTTGAGAAGACCGGAATTCAGACACGTGTGCAGACCGCCATCGGTATGCATGAAGTCGCCGAACCTTACATCCTCCGGAGGGCCTTGCGTCATCTTGAGCGTAAGCGGGTGGTGATCTTTGCCGCTGGTACGGGAAATCCCTATTTCACTACCGATACGGCTGCGGTGCTGCGCGCCCAAGAGGTCCACGCCGAGATTCTACTGAAAGCCACTAAGGTAGACGGTCTCTACGATGCCGATCCGGCGGTTCATCCGGAGGCCAGGCTAATAAAGAACATCAAGTATATGGATGTGCTCGAGCGACAGCTGCGGGTGATGGACATGACGGCCATCAGTCTGGCCATGGACAACCATCTGCCGCTGATGGTATTCAACCTCAGTCAGCCTCAAAATATTTTACGGGTCTGCTGCGGCGAGAACGTGGGCACCCGTATCGACAATTAGATTACCAAATCGCTGTCGGGATGCCATTTGGCTTCCCGATGGGCTTCCCGCCTGCAAACATATCAACCGGTGTCCGAACGGGCTCCGGTTTTGGCATTTACAAACCTCTACCTTGCTGATAATATTCAGTTATTATTGATCCTCTCCATCTCGCAAACCGAAAACCTAAAGGTGGCAGATCATGATTGCAGAAACATTGGAAGACACGAAAGAGCGGATGGGAAAGACCATCACGGCTCTGGAAAATGAGTTGAAGCGTGTCCGTACTGGACGCGCTTCCCTGGCGCTGCTGGACGGGATTCGGGCCGAGTACTACGGAACGCCGACGCCCTTGGACCAGATGGCTTCGCTTTCCGTACCGGAGAGCCGTCTGATCACGATTCAGCCTTGGGATGTATCCGCCATCAAGGAGATCGAAAAGGCGATCCTAAAATCGGACCTGGGCTTGACGCCCAACAGCGACGGCAAGCTGATTCGGATCGCCATCCCACCGCTTACCGAGGAGCGCCGCAAGGAATTGGTCAAGCGCGTCAACAAGATCGGTGAAGAGCACAAGGTCGCCATCCGCAACATCCGGCGCGATGCCAACGAGATGCTCAAGTCCTTCAAGAAGGATGGCGACATCTCGGAGGATGATGCCTATAAGGCCCAAGATGAGGTCCAAAAGATCACCGATGACTTCATTAAGAAAATCGACGCCATATACAGCGAAAAAGAGAAAGAGATTCTTGAATTCTAAGGCGCCCGAACCTCTGCCTGAAGCCCTCGATCTTCAGCGACTGCCCGATCACGTGGCCATTATTATGGACGGGAACGGCCGTTGGGCAAAGCAGCACCTGCTGAACCGAATCAAGGGCCACGAGAAGGGGGCCGATACGGTTCGGCGCATCGTGCGTACCAGCCGGGAAATCGGTATTCCCGTACTGACGCTCTACGCCTTCTCTACTGAGAACTGGGAACGGCCCAAAACAGAGGTGGCTGCGCTGATGCAGTTGCTGAAGCGTTTTCTAAGAAAAGAACGCGCCACCATGCTGGAGAACGATATCTGCTTGAGTGCTATTGGGCAGACAGAGCGCCTGCCGAGTGAGGTGCGCAATGAGCTGGATGCGGTCAAGGCCGCAACGGCGTCTAATACCGGAATGCGCCTCAACCTGGCTTTGAGCTACGGCGGCCGGCAGGAACTGGTGCGGATGACCCGCACACTGGCCGCTCAGGTCGCTGCCGGGCGTTTAACACCCGATGCGATCGACGAGGATACCGTTTCCGCTCATCTCTACACGGCCGGCCTGCCTGACCCCGATTTGATGATCCGCACCAGCGGTGAAATGCGTCTCTCCAACTATCTGCTCTGGCAACTGGCCTACGCCGAGTTGTACGTCACCAACACCCTTTGGCCAGAGTTTAGCCGGAAAGAGTATCTTGACATTTTGGTGGCCTATCAGCAGCGCGACCGGCGTTTTGGCAGGGTAAGGGCCTGATCGGGAATAGGCCTTAAGCGTGATTCGTTGCGAATAATAACGGGGGCCCGATGCACAAACAACGCTGGATCACCGGACTGATCGCCCTCCCGTTCATTATCCTCCTCGTTTATGCCACCGCGCCCATTTGGTTCGCCGCGTGTCTCTGTTTGGTGGCGGTGCTGGCACTGTGGGAATACTTCCGCATCTTAGCTGCCAGCGGCACCAAACCTGAGTTTGCTGCCATGACGGTTGTACCCTACGTGGCGGCCCCCGTTATGCTGCTGGTTGCCGGTATGGGCCGCAGCACTCTGATCGCCCCCGTCATTTCACTGGCCGTTATTCTGCTCGCCCTGCTCTCCCTCCGATACTTCAGAGAGGACATGGGGGTTGTGGAGACCCTCATAAAAGTGGCCTTCAGTCTCGTGTATATTCCGCTCTCACTGTCCTGCTTGGTTCTGCTCAAATTCGACCCCCACGGAGCGGCCGAGATTTTTTTTATTCTTTGCATCGTCGCCGGAGGTGATATCGGCGCATACTACACTGGCTCCTACTTGGGCAAACACAAGCTCTGCCCGGCTGTGAGCCCCAACAAGACCATCGAGGGATCCCTGGGAGGCCTGGCCGCAAATCTCCTCGTCGGGCTGATATTCAATCGCCTCTTTTTACCCGATACACCTTTGTGGGGTTGTCTGATCATCGCTGTGCTCGGCGGAGTGGCTGGACAGGTGGGAGATCTATTTGAATCGGAGTTCAAGCGCGCTGCCGGCGTCAAAGATTCCGGCAGTATCCTGCCAGGCCATGGTGGGATGCTGGATCGGATCGATGCCCTCCTGCTCGCAGCGCCCCTTGCGTATCTCCTGATGAGGGCTATTTTGTAGCAGGGTAAGCTTTGAGAAGGGCTAGGATGCTGCCGTGATGTCGTAACGTGATCGTCGCCATCCCGTCGAGCACTGAATTCGAGCACGGCAATGCGATAACGAGCTTCGCCTACAACCGGCCGTCACACTTGGCCCTGATCGGTTGGTGATCATGAGGGCCGTACCTTTTGAAAGGAGCCACCACTGTGCGCAAAGCGCTCTCCCTGTTGGGAGCAACCGGTTCCATCGGTCAAAGCACGCTTACCATCGTTGCGCAATTCCCCGAATTGTTCACCGTCAGTGCTTTGGCGGCCCACACGCGTGTAGAGTTGCTTGCCGATCAGATCAAACGCTTTCGCCCTCAGTTGGCTGTGGTAGCAGATAAAGTCCACGCTCGACGCTTAGAAGAATTGCTCCCTGGGGGATTGCCCACCGAGGTGCTCTATGGCGAGGATGGGTATCAGATGGCGGCGGCCCTGGAGGGGGTCGACATGGTTGTCGGCGCGATGGTGGGGGCCGCCGGGCTGAAGCCCACACTGGCCGCCATCGCCGCTGGAAAAGATATTGCCTTGGCCAACAAGGAGACCTTGGTCATGGCCGGTGAGGTTGTCATGGGCCAGGTCGCCGCTAAAGGGGTGCGCCTTCTGCCGGTGGACAGCGAGCACAGCGCTATTTTTCAGAGCTTGGTGGGTCACCGGCGTGAGGATCTCGCCAAAGTTCTGCTGACGGCGTCGGGTGGGCCGTTCCGCACCCGTCGAGCGGAAAGCTTCGATACGATTCAGCCGGCGGATGCCCTCAAACATCCAAACTGGTCCATGGGCAGTAAGATCACCATCGATTCGGCCACTTTGATGAACAAGGGGCTGGAGGTGATCGAAGCCATGTGGCTCTTCGGGGTGACGGCGGAGCAGATCGAAGTGGTGGTCCATCCGGAGAGCATTGTGCACTCCATGGTTGCCTATCGTGACGGCTCGGTGATCGGCCAGATGGGCGTCCCCGATATGAAGGGCGCCATTGCCTATGCACTGGCGTACCCCGAACGGTTGATACTGGAACAGCCCTTGCCAGATTTTACGGGGATCGGGGCCTTGACCTTCGAAACGCCTGATATTGGTCGGTTCCCCTGTCTTCGGTTGGCATTCGATGCGGTCTCTACTGGGGGAACCATGACGGCGGTGCTCAATGCCGCCAATGAGATGGCCGTTACGGCATTTATGAACGAACAGATCGGTTTCACCCAGATCCCGAGGGTGATCGAGGCGGTAATGGCGGCTCATGCGGTGCGCTACCATGCCGATATTGATGACATCATTGCTGCGGATGGCTGGGCCCGCGAAGAAGCCGCCCGGCTCGTTGCGCAGCTATAACCAACATCGCTAATACCATGACTACCAGTATCTTCGCCTTCGTGATTGTCTTGGGCGTGCTCATCTTCTTTCACGAGCTCGGCCACTTTCTTGTGGCGCGCTTCTTTGGGGTGGGCGTCGAAAAGTTCTCTCTTGGATTCGGGCCACGCCTGATCGGACGCACCATTGGTCGTACCGACTACCGGATCTCGGCCATCCCCTTGGGTGGCTTTGTCAAGATGGTGGGAGAGGAACCCAATGCGGAGCTTCCCCCTGAGGACATCCCCTGCTCCTTCACGCACAAGCACGTGTTCAAACGCATTTGTATTGTCGCGGCTGGCCCGACATTCAACCTGCTGCTGGCATTGTTGATTTTCTGGGGCCTTTTTTGGGTGTCGGGCACCTACATTCTCCAGGCAACCGTCGGAGAGGTCCGCCCCGATTCTCCAGCCGGTAGAGCGGGACTCGCAACCGGCGACCGCATTCTGGCCATCGATGAGGAGATGGTTGCGAGTTGGGAGGAGATGTCGGCCGTTATCACGGCATCCGAGGGCCGCGCGCTTCGCTTCCAAATCCAACGCGAGAACGAGATCCGTGCCGTCACGATTACGCCCGACCTTACGCCCGACAAGAACCTTTTCGGCGAGGAGATCCAACGCTATATCATCGGGATATCATCCGCCGGCGACGTACAGCCTCTGCCGCTGGGACCGGGCGCCGCGATGCTCGAGGGCGTGCGCCAGACCTACGAAATCACGAAGCTCACCATTCTCAGTATTGTTAAGTTGATCCAAGGTACGGTTTCCACCAAAACCTTGGGCGGCCCCATCATGATCGCCGAGATGGCGGGTCAACAGGCCAAGGAGGGCGCCGATAACCTGATTTTTTTCATCGCCCTCTTGAGCATTAACCTGGCCGTACTCAATTTCCTGCCCATCCCGGTATTGGACGGCGGTCACCTTTTTTTCTTCTTCATCGAGGCCATCATCGGACGACCAGTCAACACCCGCATGCGGGAGATGGCCCAGCAGGCCGGCATCTTCATCCTCCTGGCACTCATGATCTTTGTTTTCTATAACGATATCACGCGAATTTTCTTCAACTGATGCCAACCCCACCCAGACCACTCTCGGTAGGTCGGCCTTTGACATCCCACCCCTGAATTGATACGAAGTTCAATAAGGGGGGCGCAATCGGCAGCCGCCCCGGCTGCACCACTTCCATCAACCGAGCCCCAGCCTCTTGGGGCTTCCTCTAAGCCCACGAAAATAATATGCCTTACCGAATCGAGATCGCCCTGCGCTCGGGATTACCGGATGCAGAGGGTCGCAGCATCAGCCAAAAAGCGGCGGATTATTTCGGCATCACGGTGGATGCCATCCGAACCATCCACATTCTGACCCTGGACGCCGACCTCAACGAATCTCAGGTGGTCGAGATCCAGCGGGATATCTTTACCAATCCAGTTACTCAGGTTTCGTCCTTGGAACCCCTCGAGTTCGATTTTGACTGGTGCATTTGGGTGGGATTCCGTCCGGGCGTTCGTGATACCGCTGGTAGCACTGGCCAGGAAGCGATCGAAGACCTCTTGGGTTACCAATTTGGGCCGCAGGAGGGCCTCTACACCTCTAAACGGTACTGCTTAAAAGGAGAAGGCCTGACCCGTGTTCAGTTAGACCGTCTCGCCAGCGAGCTGCTGGCAAACGATATCATCCAGCGCTGGCAGATCTTCAGTAGCGCAGAGTGGCGACCGACCGAAGGTGTCGGCTATCCGCTCTCCAAAGTAAGACTTGACCACGAACCCCAAGTGACCACGCTGGCCATCGACAGTGACGCCTCCCTTCAAGCCCTCAGCGACGCCCGCAATCTGGCCCTCAACCCGAACGATATTCCCGTGATCCGAAGATACTTTCTCGATCCCAAAGTGCAGGCGGAAAGGGCCGCCGTCGGGCTTGGCGATCCCACCGATCTGGAATTGGAGTACATCTCCCAGGCGCGCAGTGACCATTGCAACCACAATACCTTTCGGGGCCGGTTCGACTATCGGGATCTCGCCACGGGCGAACGCGAAGAGATTGTCAGCCTTTTTAAAACCTGCATTCAGACCCCTACACTGGATCTCCAAAAACGAAAGCCTTGGGTCAAGTCGGTGCTCTGGGACAACGCCGGGGTCGGCGAATTTGACGACGACCACCTTTACGTCATCACCGGCGAGACCCATAACTCTCCCTCCAATATGGAGGCCTACGGCGGTGCCATCACCGGCATTGTGGGAATCTATCGCGACCCCATGGGAACGGGGCGAGGCTCCAAACTCATCATGGGCAGTTACGGCTACTGTGTGGGGCCGCGTGACTACGACGGTGAACTCCAACCGCGCCTTCATCCCCGGCGCCTCTTGGACGGTGTGATTGAAGGTGTGCGCGACGGCGGCAACAAGAGCGGTATTCCCACACCCTTCGGCCAGGTACTCTTTCACCCCGGATATTTGGGCAAGTGTCTGGTTTTTGTGACCGCTTTGGGCATTATGCCGGCAATGATCAAAGGGGAACCCGCCCACGAGAAGACCATCCTCCCCGGAGACCGGGTGGTGATGTGCGGCGGACGGGTGGGCAAGGACGGCATCCATGGCGTGACCGCTTCCTCTGAGGTGTTTTCAGCCGATACGCCGGCCGGTCATGTCCAGATCGGTGACCCCTATACGCAAAAGAAGATGCATGATTTTTTGCTGGAAGCCCGCGACGAGGGCCTTACGCGCTTTATCACGGACAACGGCGGCGGCGGCCTCTCCTCATCGGTGGGGGAAACCGCAATGTTCTCCAAAGGGGTCGAGGTGGACCTGGAGAAGGTGCCCCTAAAATACGACGGACTGGACCAATGGGAGATCTGGATCTCCGAGTCGCAAGAGCGCATGACCGTGGCCGTACCCCCGGAACATGTGGATCGGTTCATGGAGCTGTCGCGGCGGCATGCCGTCGAGAGCACCGTCATTGGGACGTATAACGATTCCGGCAAGCTGCACATCAAATACAACAACGACACCTGTGCACATGTGGATCTCGATTTCCTCGAGTCCGGATTTCCCAGATGGCAGTTCGATGCGCACTGGACCCCGCCCGACCTGCGCGGTCTGGTAGAACCGGTCATTAAAACTCCGTCTGTTTACAACACCCTGCTTCTGGATCTGCTGGCGCGACCCAACATCGCCTCCAAAGAGTGGGTGGCCAGGCAATACGATCACGAGGTTCAGGGCACCAGTGTGATCAAGCCGCTGGTCGGCCGTCAGCGGGATCTGCCCAGCGATGCCGCCGTGATCCGGCCGGTGCTCACCTCCCAGCGCGGCCTGGTCTTCGCCCAGGCATTGTTGCCCTGGTATTCGGCCGTCGATGCCTATCACATGGCGGCCTGCACCATTGACGAAGCGTTGCGCCGCCACATCAGTGTGGGCGGTGATCCGGAGCATGTGGGCGGTGTGGACAACTTCTGCTGGCCCAATATCCAATACCATCCCGTCGAAAACCCCGACGGCCGCTTTAAAGCCGCGCAACTGGTGCGCGCCTGTAAGGCGCTCAAAGAGATCTGTCTGGCGTATGGCATTCCCTTGCTCTCTGGCAAGGACAGTATGTACGTGGATGGTCACCTGCCCGGCGCCTATGGAGAGAGTCACAAGGTCAGCGCACCGGAGACCCTCCAATTTTCCACCACAGGGGTTATTGAAGATATCGACCGCTGCGTGACCATGGAGCCCAAGCGGAAAGGCGATGCACTCTATTTGCTCGGCACAACCCGGGACGAATTGGGTGGTTCAGAGTACTACGATCGTTTTGGCTATGTCGGTCTGCAGGTCCCCACGGTGCGTCCAGACGAGCACCTACCCCTCTACCAAGCCTTGACCAAGGCCATCGCGATGGGATTGTGTGCATCGGTCCATGGCATATACCGTGGTGGGCTGGGCGTCCACCTGGCCCTCATGGCGATGGGTGCCGATCTGGGGCTGGTGGTGGAACTGGCTCGCGTGCCGGGCGAGGGCTCTCCAAGTGACGCGACCCTGCTCTTCAGCGAGAGCGCCGGTCGGTTTCTCGTGACGGTCGGCCCCGATCAAAAAGCGGCATTCGAAGATGTGATGGGGACGCTGGCCTTCGCGTGCATCGGAGATGTAACAGATGGTACGGATCTCGTTGTCCGCGGCCGGACGGGCGCTGAACTCATTTCGCTGAAGCTGCATGCGCTGCGGGATTCCTGGAAAACCCCCTTTGGACATTTACTATGACACGGTTACATGCTCTAGTATTGACCGGCTTCGGTCTCAATTGCGACCATGAGACCGCCTACGCCCTGGAATTGGCCGGTGCGACCGCTGTTCGCGGCCATATCAATGCCCTCATCGAGGGGGAGGTGAACCTCGCCGATTTTCAGATATTGGCTTTCGGGGGGGGATTTAGTTGGGGGGATGACCACGGTGCCGGGGTGATCCAAGCTGTGCGCATGCGCACCAACCTGGGTCGTCAGCTGCTCGACTTCGTGGCTGCCGATAAGCTGATAATTGGTATCTGCAACGGGTTCCAGACCCTGGTCAATCTGGGACTCCTGCCGGCGATCGACGGGGATTACGAGGCCCGCAGGGTGGCCTTGACCTACAACGATTGCGGCAACTTTCGCAACCAGTGGGTTCACCTTCACGTCGACCAGGCGTCCGCCTGCCTGTTCACCCGGGGGCTGCACCAACTGGAGCTGCCCGTGCGTCACGGCGAAGGCAAGTTCTGGGCGCCCCGGGAGACCCTGACGCAGCTTGAGGCCAATCAGCAAATCGTCTTAAGATATGCCGGTCCTGACGGCCATCCGGCCCAGGGAATCTTCCCCGCCAACCCCAACGGCTCCCTCATGGATATCGCCGGGATCTGTGACCCCAGCGGCCGCATTTTCGGACTCATGCCCCATCCGGAGGCATACAACCACTGGACCAATCATCCCGATTGGAGCCTTCATAAGTCCCTGGGATGGACACCACCGGAGGATGTCACCCCCGGCATCCAGATCTTCCGGAACGCCGTCCAAGCTTTCAATTAGCCTTCAAACTTCTCCAATCCGACGGGTATTAAAAAAATAGGCAACTATTAAACTTTTTAATACCCAGGCGACCCGCCACCAATGCCCTCCGCGCTAGATCGCACACCGGATTTATCTCCCCCTTTCAATAAATCAATCAATTTACCAAATAATTTCAATATTTTTTAGCTTTGATCGTCTGGGTTACCCCCATTCCCCAAAGCAGCCCCACTAGCGCGCCGGCGGCCACCTTCAGCATGGCACAGAAAATGTAGAGAACCCCCACCAGGAGGTTTACTATGCGAAACAATTCTGGCTTTACCATGATCGAACTCCTCACCGTTGTGGCCATCGTTGCGGTTATCACCGCCGTGGCCATTCCCAATTACATCGGCTGGCTGCCGGGCCATCGCCTGCGAAGCGCACTGGATGACCTGAACACCGGCTTTCAGTTGGCAAAACTGCAGGCCGTTCGTGAAAACGGACCGGTCGTCATCCGCTTCGACACGGCCAGTGAGGCCGCCATCGTTTTCCTGGATGATGGGAGAGGCGGCGGCGCAGCCAATGACGAACTGCTGAATGGCACTGAGCGGGTTTACAAACGGATACAGATGCCGCCAGGCATCGATATTGCCGATTTCCCAAGTGGCAGTACCAGCACCAATGGTGAGCCCTGGTTGGGCTACAATGGACGCGGTATGCCGCTGAACAATCAGTGGGGAACCATTCGTTTGTCCAACGCCCGCGGGACCACCGGAGGCGTTGTCATCAATAGTGTGGGGAATCCCCGCTTTCTTTGAAAGTTACGATTGGATGGCCCCTTTTCTGGGATCAACCGACTCGTGCTGAATTCCCTATTTACTTGCTACAGAGGTGAGAACTCATGAAGCCAAGTCTTGACTCCAGCCGCGGTATGACATTGATCGAAATCACCGTGGCCATGGCGGTGACCTTCATTGTGGCGGGTGCAATTTTTGCCACCTACCGAACCCAGCAGATGGTCCACCAGACCCAGCGCGCCCTGGTGGAGATGAACCAGAATATCCGCAGTGCCGTCTACTATCTCAGTCGTGACCTGCGCATGGCGGGCGCGGATCCGCAGTGGGGCTCGGCGGCCAATCCGGCCGGCGCCGGTGCGGCCATCCTCATTGCCAATGGCAATCAAATTCAGTTCCAGGTGGATTGGAACCAAAGCGGCGTCATTGACAACCCCAACGAGACCATCCGCTACGGCATCAATGCAAACGGGCAACTGGGCCGCGAGGAGGGCAATGGCGGATTGCAGGTTATCGCCGAGAATATCGAGGCCATCGACTTCGAATATATGGGCTACTCTCCGGCGCCGCCTTACCAGCTCATTACCCTCAACCCGGGTGTGGGCACCAATGTCCCCGCAGCCTTGGTGGGCAACATCCGCATGGTGCGCGTGACCATTGTCGCCGGGTCCGGCAACGATCCCGACGGTCCAGTGATGAGTTGGAAGCGGACTGATAGCCGCGTTTACACTAATGCGACCGGTACGCGGGAGGTGCTGGGTGCTCAGAATGACAACATCCGTCGCACCGTCCTGACCAGCGAGATTCAGCTTCGCAATATGTAAGCAATTTAGGAGAGTCTTATGTATGCAGCCCGGTTTTTACACTCAGCGCACAGCCGCCGACCGAAACATGGGTCACAAGCCGGCTTCACCCTGCTGGAGCTCCTCATTGGCATGGCGGTCTTCGCCATCGGCAGCTTGGCCATCGCCGGCCTTTTAACCCATTCGAGCAATACCAATACCGCCGCCAGGCGCCAATTGGAGGTGGAGGCCCATGTGGGGCGTTTGGTGGAGCTATACAAGAACATCCCCTGGACAGACATCGACGGAGATGGACTGATCGACAACGTCGATATCGATGGCGATACAGGCGGCGCTCCCGTTGTGGATGTGCTTCCCGTGATCGACGGTGACGGCGACGCAATGGCCGGCATCAACGATACGGGAAATGACGCCGACTATGTATTTGATAGCTCTTCCACCGGTGTTTTTCGGCCAATCCGAAATAATGACGGTCTCCAGGTATCTGTCAACCTCGCCCGCGATGTGGCCGTCCCCAACACCCTGACCATCAACATCATCGCTCAGTGGAATCAAGGGGGCAGGGCGAGGACATACAATGTATTGTTCGTCAAGGGGCGCGACGTCTAATTGCTTCGGGGCGGCTAATCGCCTCGCAGGAAGGGAAAGTGAGCAGGCCATGAACGAATTTCGTCATCCTCTGGAAAACGAAGAGGGCTCCATTATCATCATGTCCCTCCTCGTGCTGGTGGTTCTCTCCATAGTTGGCTTTTCGGCCAACCGTACCAGCACCACCGAGATGCAGATCGTGCGCAATGATGCGACCTATCAGCAGAACTTCTATTTGGCCGAGTCCGGTGCAACCCAAGCGGCCCAGATGCTGAATAACAACAACAATCGCACCGCGCTCCAGAACCGTACACCCGTCTGGTTGAACGCCCTCCAGGACGTAGATGCTGACAATAACAATAACGTCGACGACTATGGCTCCTGGTTTGACTCCAGCGGCGGTTCTCAGACCGGAGACGTATCGAACCTATCGGGGGACACCACTCTCGAGTACGCCGCTGTTGACCTTGGGCCAGCCGCTGGTCAACCGCTTGGGATCAACACGCCAAAGGTCCACAATTTTACCATCGTCGGTATCGGCAATCGCTCGGGTCGCGGCCAGATCATCGTCGAGATCGGTTATCGCAAGCGATTCTAGGGAAAGGAGAACACCCATGTTATCCACATATATGCGCTTTATCGCCAACGAATGTCGGCAGATACACTTCCTGGGCCGGCGTATGGTTCTGCTTCTGGTGCTGCTGCTTATACCGGGCATGTCGCAGGCGGTGGATTTGAGCGACATCCCCATGGAGAACAAGGTCAAGTCGGCGGCGCCCAACATCATGTTTGTCTACGACAATTCGGGCAGTATGGACTGGGAGTTCATCACCGAAGGTAGCAATGGCAAATTCGAAGGCGACACGGAGTATCTGTTCGATAATCCTGGAGATAACAACTACACTGGCACCAGCTCCAATGCCACCATTCTCTCGGGTGCCAATCGTGGCAAGTATAAGGCTCAATGGTCGGGATACAACAAGATCTTCTACAATCCTGACTCGGATTACCGCCCCTGGCCGGGTAAGGCCGAGTTCACCGACCCCACTGCCGCCCCATCAAACCCCCACTTCCCCGCGGTCAATCTTTTCGATCTGACAGCCGAGTACCACTCTGTCGTCAATAGTTCCGGAGGGGTTGTGGTGGATGATGAAATCGGTGCCAATTTCGAACGGTCCGCCGGCTGGTTCGACGGCACCGGCGGGACTCCCTATCCTGGCGGCAACGGCATCTACCACTACATTGCGGCCAACACCGGCGGACAATACGCCAAGTGGATGCCTTCTCTTACCGCAGGGAATTACAACATCTATATATACACCTACGACAACAGCAACCGAGGCACCGCCGAGTATACGATATATCACGACAGCACAACCACCACTGTTCAGCATAGCCAGAGCCAGACTGGCTTCTATCCGCTGCGAGATGGCGCCAACAATATCCTTTCCTTTACTTTTGCTGGAGACGGCTCGGAATACGTGCAACTCGAGGATACCATCATCGGTGGCTTCACCGGCAACCATATGCACGACGCCGTTATGTTCGTTCCTGCCGGTGCCGGTCCCATCTCCATCAAGCGTGCCCACTACTACACTTGGGACGACGCCGACGGGGATGATGCCGTGGATGACGGCGAGATCTACCTGGTCAATTTCGAAGGGGGCTCCCGCACCTTCTATCGATTTCTGGACCTTGACGGAGATGACATTGTCGAAGACAACGAACTGTCCGAAGAAACCGACACCACCGTCCTCAACCGCATCAAACCGTCTTTGAACGACGAGGAGGGCGGCTTCATCCGCCACAAGACGGACGCCGAGGATCTTCAGAACTTTCTCAACTGGTACAGCTACTACCGCCGTCGTGAACTAACCGCCAAGGCGGCCGTGGCTCACGCGTTGAGCGACATCCGGCGGGCCTATATCGGGATCTACACCATCAATTCTGGTGTGCGCCAGGGCGTACAACCGGTCCAGGTGGAATCCAACGCCATAGTGGTGGACGATCTCAACACCAACACGGCAGTGGTATCTGGCGACTGGGCAGATCACAACGACAGCGCGGCCTTTGAAGGCCACCAGTACCGTGCCACAGGTAACGCCACATTCCGTTGGAATCCTTACGTGTCCGCCACCAAGGATTATGACGTCTATGCTCGCTGGAAGGTGTATTCCACGCGCGACACCAACGCCAAGTACACCATCTACCATGACTCCAACGGCGATGGCACGGTGGACGGCAGCGACACGCCCACCGTCACCTATCTGGACCAGACCAAATCCACTGCCACTTGGGCCGAGGCCGAAACCAACGGGTATCTGGGGCGCTTTCGCTTTCCGGCGGGTGAACTCGGTTATGTGACGGTCAGCCGCCATGGGGGCAGTACCAACACGTATACATGTGCGGACGCCATCCGGCTGGTGCCGGTCACTGGTACTGTGGAGGTGGACGCCACGAACCAACTCCTCGCAGATCTCTACTCCATCAACTCCGACGGGGGGACACCTCTGCGCTCGGCCTTCAACGAGGTGGGCAAGTATTATGACACCAATCAGTCCAGTACTATCGGGGCTTCACCTATCGCCGCTGCCGCCGATGGCGGTGAGTGTCAGCGCAACTACGCTATTGTCATGACCGATGGTTACTATAATGGTTCATTCAGTAGCCTGGGCAATGAGGACGATGGGATGGATCCCCCCTTCGGCGACACCTACAGCAACACCTTGGCCGACATCGCCATGAAGTACTATATGACCGATCTCTCACCCCTGGACGATCTGGTGGGCGCCGGCAGTGAAGGCTGCGACCTGGCCCACTATCAGCATATGGTCACCTACTCGGTCTCTTTCGGCGTTACTGGTACCATCGATCCCATGGACATCGATGGTGATGACACACCGGACAGCCCACCCTACCCAGAGAACCGCTGCTTCAGTAAACCGGGTACTCCCAAGCCGAGTTGGCCTGACCCCACGGGTGGCGACCCCCAGAAGATCGACGACCTTTTTCATGCCGCCGTTAACGGTCGCGGACTCTTCTTCTCGGCCTCCAACCCAGAGGAATTGGTCAATTCGCTTGTCCAAGTGATCGTCGGCATCAACAACGATATCGCCAGCGGTGCCTCTGTGGCGATCAACGGTCTCGAAGGTGGTACGGCCGAACAGCTCTTCCAGACCCGCTATTTTGACAACTGGACCGGCGATATGATGGCCTTTGCCGTTGACCGAAAAACGGGTCGGGCTATAACTGGCGAGGGCAATGAACAATGGTCGGCCCAGGCCGAGCTGCAGAATATGGATTGGGACGTCCACCGCAAGATCGCCACCTCTGACGGTGGCTCTGGGGTGGTGTTCTCGACCTCGGCACTGTCCAGCGGCCTTAAATCCCGCATCCATGCGGACACGACGATGGCCGATAAGATCATCGAATTTGTGCGCGGTAAACCGGTGCCGGGGTTCCGGACCCGTGAGAAGATCCTGGGGGATCTGATTCACTCGGCACCCTTGTATCACGATGGTACCGTATACGTGGGTGGTAACGATGGCATGCTGCACGCCTTCAATGCCGAGAACGGCTATGAACGCTTCGCCTTCATTCCCAATCTGGTTCTCGACAATTTGCACCATCTCGTCGACGTGAACTATGAGCACAAGTACTATGTGGACGCTTCCCCCACGGTGACGGACGTCAACGGCAAAATGCTGCTGGTGTGTGGTCTGAACAAGGGGGGGAAGGGGTATTTCGCCCTGGACGTCACCGACGCCGTCGACTTCCACAGCAATCAGAGTGACAATGATGCGGAAAGTACCCTGGCTGGGATGTTTGAGTGGCAGTACCCCCAAAGCACCGACGCCGACATGGGTTACAGTTTTAGCCAGGCCACCGTGGCGAAGACCAATGCCGGCACCTTTTCCGTGATCTTCGGCAATGGATACAACAGTGCCAACGGCCACGCCGTCCTCTATGTGCTGAACGTCGACGGCACCCTTCTGCGCAAGATCGACACCGGAGTCGGGAGTACGGCCAATCCCAATGGTCTCAGCACGCCAGCCGTCATCGACGTCAACAACGACTATCGCCTGGACTATGCCTACGCCGGTGACCTCTACGGTAACCTTTGGAAGTTTGATCTCAGTGATCCGACACCGGCCAACTGGTCGGTTGCCTTTGCCGACAGCGGGGACACGCCCAAGCCGCTCTTCGAGAGCGGTCGTCCCATCACCACCCGACCCGACGTCATGTTCCACTGCGATCAGTTCGGTTTCATGGTGGTCTTCGGTACCGGGCAATACCTCGGTGATCCCGATGTCAGCGACACCAGTATGCAGACAGTGTACGGCATTTGGGACTACTCAATGAACGAGGACAAAGGAGAGTATCTGGGCAGCTTCGATCGTGTGACCGGTGCTCTCAGCAATCAGCCCACGGGTGTGACGCTGCTGAATCAGGCCGCTATCGATCATCAGACCGACGGCAATGCCACTCGATGGCGAACCCTCAGCGATAATGAGGCGATCTGGACCACGGCAACCGATACCACCAATGATCAAGACGGTAGTCCTCTACCGGCGGGCGTGGAGCAGTTTGCCAACCCGGCCGTGGATACGGTTAATTACACGGAAGCGCATGTTGGTTGGTATTTCGACCTGCCCCAGTCCGGTGAACGGGTAATTGCCGATGTGCGTATTTGGGACGGAAAGGCCATCGTCATCTCCTTCACGCCAAGCGCCTCTCTGTGCAAGGGGGGCGGCAGCTCCTTTCTGCACGAGCTGAATGCGTGCACGGGTGGTCGACTGAAAAACCCATCTCTGGACTATGACGGAGATGGTGATATCGACGATGATGATAAGATCACCGTCACCGGTCTACCAGACCCCGTTCCACCTACCGCGGTTGAGTGGTCAGATTTGGTTTTTCCGCCGGTGATCATTATCACCGAGAATCCGAACATCGAAACCAAAATCTCGAACTCAGGTACGGCCGCATTGAACAACATCAATGAGCAGGCAACCCGCATGGGTCGCTTTTATTGGAGAGAAAACTAACAGCGCTCTTTTCGTCGAATGAGGTCCTTAACAACCCAAGCTGTCTAACGGAGAGGTTTGCCAGATGCAGAATATAAATTGCAAATATGTGATCAAGACCCGAATGAGAGCCCTAGCCATTGTGGTGCTGTGTCTGGGGATTGGGATGACGGTCCCTGCTTGGGCCGATCAGGACGATAAACGCGATCTGCCGCTCGTGGACGGTGAAACCCAGTTGTTTCCTGGATATCCGCTGCAGTTCGACGGTGTGGGCACCATTGACCGCTTGGGGGGCAAGGAGATCGTCATCAGCGATGACCTCCTACATTTGCCCTCACGTGCCGAGCTGCACACACCGAATAATAGCCGGGCCGGCATTGGTCGCTTTGATGAGGGTGACTACGTGGGCTACCAACTGGATGAGGACAGAAACATTGAAAGTTTGTGGCTTCTCCAAAAGGGAAAACGCTAATCTCGTTCCTGTAGGGACCGATATTACCTACGGATAGAGATTTGATACTTGCCCGCCGCCGCTGTCCGAGCTGACAGACGGTGGCGGGTAAGCTTGTTTAACCGACTATCATCGCTTACGAGGATGCGGCTACTTACGCTTCTGGTTCAACGTTCAATTCCGACGCCTACTCCCAGTGGCCCTCCCCATTACCATATGGATGCACCTAATCTTCACTAAACGCTGGCAGCCCAGGTCTTCCGACGCCTGGGCAATACAACAATTCCACTGGGTTCCCATGTGACTATGAAGCCAACACAATTGTCCACAGCTGACGAAAGCGCCGCCGCCTTTTTTGAAGCTATTGGCGAGGACGCACACACCTCATCTGATCTGGTCGATCCGGAAGCCGGGCAAGTCGAAAGCCCCCAATCCAAAGATCCCTTAGACAATCGACGCATTCTCCTCATTCAAACCGCACACCTGCTCAGCAGCTTTTTCATGAACGCCCGTTACTGGGATGGGGTGAAGGGCGGCAAGGACACTTTCGGGCATTTAACCAAAATTCTGGGTAAACTCAGCACAATACCTGGCCACGATGGTGGTTTGTTGATTCGCTATCGGGGTATGCCGACCGCCCAAACGGCCGCCAGCGCCAACGATTACATCATCGTTTTCGGCAAGCTCAATCTCGATACCGCCATGGCGACCGAGGTAATTAATCGTCAAGGCCTGAAGATGTCCCATTTAGCGGGACGTCTGGGCAAAGCGTTCGGGATATTCGCCGATCAGGAGATCATGAACCTTTATCTCCAACTCCCTGGCAACACTGCGGAGGCGGTGGACAACCTGCGTCTCTCGTTGGAGATTGTATCCAGATTTCATCAGGCGCGACGCAACAACACCGCCATTGTCCTCAATCAGGCTGGTAAGCTCATGTCCATGCCGCTGATCAAAGACGGGCAGGGGAGTCCAGATCCTAATCTGACAATGGTCGCCGGCGTCAATCATCTTAGTGCGCCCCAAATGGACCAGTTGGTTTCAAAGGTAAACCACTATATTCAAGGAAACTTCGCAGAGACGGACGCTGACAATCTGCCATCGGTATTCAGCCTGTTGTTCCGCATCAAGAGTCTAAAGGGCAAACTGGTGCGGCCACCGGTGGAGGTCAACAACGTTCGCTGGCTCATGGTGGGACGCGGTGAAAAAGTAACGGCCGCGACCCAATCGGACCTGCCGACTGAGGACAGTGGGCCAACTGTTACAGCGGAGATTCCCCTGGGCATCCTACAGCCGCGCGGGATAGATCCGGGCGTCAGTGACGCGGCAGATGACGCTCAACTGGGAGCAGGGCAGGAGAGCGGCGGCATGTTCTCAGGCGCGCACACAGAGGGAACTGGCCATGGCACGGCCGGTGAAGGCGCATGGGAAAATCAAGCGTCGATTGGCACCGGCGGTAGCGGCCCTCCGCTGGCTCGGGACCAGGTGATGGTGGATCGCAAA
>JASJCL010000144.1 GCA_030066015.1 Desulfosarcinaceae bacterium
ATGGTCTACAGCATCATGATGGTGTTCAACTTTGCCCACGGGGACATCTTCATGACCGGTTCCTATATCGGATTCGGCATCGCCACCCTGCTGCTGGCCCTGGTGGCCTCCATGGGCATGACCCTGCCCGGATGGGTGCTGCTGGCCATGACCATCGTCATTTCCATGATATTAACCTCGATGCTGGGCATTTTGGTGGAACGCGTGGGCTATCGGCCCTTGCGCGAAGCGCCGCGGGCATCGGCGGCCATCACCGGCCTAATGATCGGCATCATTCTGGAAACCGGCAACCTGGCCCTGCTGGGTGCCCGGCGGCTGAGCTTTCCCGAACTGATCCAGTCCACCACCTACGATCTGGGCGGCATCTTCGTCACCAACAAGAAGATCCTCATCGTGATAGTTTCCCTATCGCTGATGTACGCCCTGCATCAATTCATACAAAAAACCCGCTGGGGCATGGCCATGCGCGCCATGTCCTTTGATTTTCCGATAGTCCCGCTGATGGGGGTCTCCCTGAACGTCATCGCGCCGCTGACTTTTGCCATCGGCTCGGCCCTGGCCGCCGCCGCCGGTATCCTGTATGGGCTGGCCTACCCGGTGCTCGATCCTTACATGGGCATCCTACTGGGTTGGAAGGCGTTTGTGGCCGCCATCCTGGGCGGTCGCGGATCGATTCTGGGGGCCGCCCTAGCCGGATTCCTGCTCGGTTTCATCGAGATTTTCGTGCCCATGATTTTTCCGTCCACCTTGCGGGACCTGATCGCCTATTCGATCATTCTATTGATCCTGACTTTCAGGCCCTACGGATTCTTCGGACAGGCGCACAGCACCCAGCTGCGACTCTGATTCCCGAGTTAACGTAAAGTTCAACAGCAGATACAACTTCTGGCTGAGACATTATTTAGGATGACCATGCAAGAAACTGCTATCGCAACCCAGGCCCCGGCTTCCGGAATCGCGCGCATTCGCGCCGCCTTTGCCAGCGTGCCCATGCTGGGCTGGCTGGCCGGCATCTTGTGCGCCGTGTTCATCGAGCGCTTCGTGGGCGATCCGCTCTCGTATCAACTCTATTTGCCCAAGCTGCCCGTGCTGTTCGGCTGTCTGATCATGTTCAAGGATCCCGTCCTGATCCCCAGCGCCCTGGCTTACAACGCTTTGATCTACGTAATTCCGGTGGCCGGCGTGGCAAAACTCAGCGCCGGTGTGACCAACCGCCTGGCGGCCATGCTGGGCCGTCTGCCCATCTGGCTATCGAGCCTAATCCATCTAGGCCTGCTCTATGTGGCCCTGCACTATTGGGCCGATCTGAGCGACTACCGCCTGCTGGTGCTCAAGCTGACCATGATCGCCGTCATGCTCACCTTGAGCATCAACCTGATCAACGGCTATATGGGCGAGTTCTCCTGCTCCCATCCCGGCTTCATGGCCCTGGGTGCATACGGCGCCTCTGTGTTCACCCTGGTGCTGTTCGCCAACGACAAGGTCTTCGGCAAGGCCATTCTGCCCGCCGAGATAGGCCCCTTTCTCTTCCCTTTGGGCCTGGTCTTCGGCGGCCTGCTGGCCGCGTTTGGTGCCCTGATCATCGCCATCCCCTCCTTCCGCACCCGCGGTGATTATCTGGCCATCATCTCGCTGGCGTTCATGTTTATCGTGAAGAGCATCATCGAAAACATGGAACTGGTGGGCGGTCCCAGAGGTCTTTCGAGCCACCCCAACCTCTCCAGCCTGCCGGTAGTCTTCATCTGGATGACACTGGCCATTTGGATCATCAACAACTTCGTCCGCTCCACCTTGGGCAAGGCCCTGAACGCGGTGCGTGACGACGAGGCCGCAGCCGACGCCATGACGGTGAACACCCGCAAGACCAAGATGGTGGCCTTCATGTTCGCCGCCTTCTGGGCCGGGGTTGCGGGCGGTCTTTTCGCCCACGTGCTGCGGTACGTCAACCCGGCTACCTTCGGCATCCAGAAACTGGCCGAGGTGCTCGCCATGGTCTACTTCGGTGGTCTCAACTCGGTCTACGGCTCGATCGTGGGCGCCGTCAGCCTCAGCCTGCTCGGCGAAGCGCTGCGGCCGCTGGAGTTGTTCAAGTGGATCATCATTCCGCTGCTGCTGATCCTGGTCATGATCTTTCGGCCCACCGGCCTCGTTGCCTTCAAGGAGTTCGATGTGCGAGCGGTGATGCGTCCGAAAGCGTCTCGGAAAGAAGAGGTGTAGGATGGCACTGCTGCATGTGAGCGAGATGACCCACTACTTTGGCGGACTGCGGGCTGTCCACCAGTACAGCCTGACCATAGAGCCCGGGCAGGTGCGCGGTTTGATCGGCCCCAACGGCGCCGGTAAAACCACCATCTTCAATTTGATCACCGGCGTCTATACCCCTACCGAGGGCAGTGTCAAATTGGATGGCGAGGAGATGACGGGCCGACTGCCCCACGACATCGCCGCCCGCGGTCTGGGACGCACCTTTCAGGACTTGAAGCTGTGGCGCCACATGACGGTACTCGAACACGTCATGATGGCCCGCTACTCCAAAATCTCCTACGGGCTGACGGGCGCCTTTTTCGGAACGGCCAAACGCCACCGCGAGGAGGCTGCCAGCGAGGCACGCGCTCGCGAGCTATTGGACATGATGGGAATCGAAAGCTTTGCGGACAGCCTTATCGTCAACCTGCCGTACGGCGCCCAGCGACGCGTGGAGATGGCGCGTGCCTTGGCCACCGAACCGAAAATCCTCTTTCTGGACGAACCAACGGTGGGAATGACGCCCGGTGAACTCAACCAAATGCTGGAGATCATCCGGCGGGTCAACCAGGAGTTGGGACTGGCGATTTTTCTTATCGAACATCGCCTCAAGATGGTCATGGAACTCTGCGAACGAATCCAGACACTGGTTTTCGGCGAAGTGATCGCCGAAGGCACCCCTGACGAGATCCAGAACGATCCCAAGGTGATCGAAGCCTATCTGGGCAAAGACATGACGGTGGCCACATGATGCTGACGATTGAGAATCTGCAGGTATCCTACGACAAGATCCGCGCCCTTCACGGCATCGATTTCACGATTGACGAAGGCGAAATTATCTGCATCATCGGCGCCAATGGGGCTGGCAAGAGCACCACCCTGAGAGCGATTTCACGGATGGTGCCCGCGCTTGCGGGCAGCCGGATGCAGTTCCAGGGCAAGGATCTGCTGCGCTATCCGCCGGAGAAGGTGGTTAGCCAACTGGGCATCTCCCATGTCCCCGAAGGCAGACGGCTTTTCGGCAATCTGACGGTGATGGAGAACCTGCGCCTGGCAACCTTCGCCCGCAGGGATAAGGCGCAAATCGAGGAGGATATCAAGCGCGTCTTCGCAATTTTTACGCGGCTCGAGGAGCGCGCCTGGCAGAAAGCGGGTACCCTCAGCGGCGGTGAACAGCAAATGCTGGCCATTGGCCGGGCTTTTATGAGCGGTCGCAAGCTGATGCTGCTCGACGAGCCCTCAATGGGCCTGGCCCCGCTCTTGATGATGAACGTCTTCGACGCCCTCAAGGAGATCAACCAGAAGGAGGGCACCGCCATCCTTCTGGTGGAGCAAAACGCCCGTCTGGCGCTCCAGTTCGCCCAGCGTGGCTATGTCTTGGAAAATGGAAAAGTGGTGTTGCAGGGCGACTCGCAGGAGTTGCTGGCCAATCCGGAAGTGAAAAAAGCTTACCTCGGAGGATAGACGCAGGATGACGAAAGTGGGGATTATTGGCGCCACCGGCTACGCGGGCGCCGAACTGGTGCGGATTTTGGCAGGCCACCCGGATGTGGAACTCGCTGTAATCACATCGCGGCAGTACGGGGGCACGGCCATCCATGACCTATACCCGTCGCTGCGGGGTGTGGTGGATCTGGTGTGTGTTCCCTACGCGCCGACGGTGACGCTGGAGCAGGCCGAAATCTGGTTCCTGGCGTTGCCGCATAAACTGCCCATGACCCTTGTCCCTGACCTGCTGGCCGCGGGCAAGCGGGTGATCGATCTGTCCGCCGACTTCCGCTTCCAAAATCAGGCTGCTTACGAAGCCCACTATCAGCCCCACACGGCCGCCGACCTGCTGCCTGCAGCAGTGTATGGGCTCTCTGAAGTGTATGCCGATCAGATTCGCCAGTCGAACCTCGTCGGCAACCCCGGCTGCTACCCCACCAGCGTTCTCCTACCCTTGATTCCCCTGGTCAAAAACGGCCTCGTCGACACCGCCACCCTCATCGCCGACGCCAAGTCGGGCGTCAGCGGCGCCGGGCGGTCGGCCTCATTGACGACCCACTTCTGCCAGGTCAGCGAGAGTTTCAAGGCCTACAAAGTGGCCGCCCACCGTCACAATCCCGAGATGGAGGAGATCCTCAGCCATCAGGCGGGAACGACGGTGAAGATCACCTTCGTTCCGCACCTGGTGCCCATGTCCAGAGGGATGCAGACCACCCAGTACGCCCGCCTGACATCTGGAGTGGGGGAGGGCGATCTGCGCGCCTGTCTCACGGAGTACTACGCGCAAAGCGCCTTCGTGCGGACCCTTCCCGCCGGCCAGGTGGCCGACAGTGCCAATGTACGCGGGACCAACTTCTGCGACATTGCCATCTTCGTGGACGCCCATACCGGACGGGTCGTTCTCCTCTCGGCCATCGACAATCTGGTCAAGGGCGCCGCCGGCCAAGCTGTGCAGAACATGAACCTTATGCTGGGACTAAGTGAGACGGCGGGCTTGCTGCCGGTACCATTTCCCATCTGATCCCCGGTGGTCGGAATGTCGATTCGGTGAGCTGTCGCATCCTTCGCGGCCCGCAATCTGGACAGGGCACAGCGGAAGGCGCTGCCGACGTGACGATGCAACCGATGCGGGCACCCTCGCCATGCTTGACATCCATTGTCATTTGACATACCTAACCCCATGTTCATGCCCCTCTTACCGGCCAGTGCCACCGCCGGAGATTCAATATCCAAATGCGTCGTGCCAAAAAGTCCTTCTTCGGGAGTGGTCCACCCCGCAGGCCTTTTTGCAGACGCTCGATAGCATCACCACCCACATACCGCTGAACAAAGGAGAATTAGGATGACGGCAAAGCTTATCAAGGGAACGGAGATTCGCGAGCAGATTCTCGAAGAGATCGCCAAGGATGTCGAGGAGATCAAGGCCCAGCACAGCGTCGTGCCCGGCTTGGTGACCATCCTGGTGGGGGAGAACCCGGCTTCGATCTCCTACGTGACCCTCAAGATCAAAACCGCCCACCGGGTCGGCTTCCATGAAGTCCAGGACAATCAGCCCGAGGATATCAGCGAGGCGGACCTCTTGGCCCTCATTGACAAGTATAACAAAGACGACAGTATCAACGGTATCCTCGTTCAGCTGCCGCTGCCCAAGCACATCGACGATAAAAAAATCCTCAACGCCATCGACCCGGACAAGGACGTGGACGGCTTCCATCCGGTCAACGTGGGACGCCTGATGATCGGCGGCGACGAGGTCAAGTTTCCGCCCTGCACCCCATTCGGCATCCAGGAGATGATCGTTCGCGCCGGTGTGGAGACCAGTGGTGCAGAGGTGGTGGTGGTGGGCCGCTCCAACATTGTGGGCAAGCCCATTGCCAATATGATGCTCCAGAAGGGCCCAGGTGCCAACTCCACCGTCACTATCGTTCACACCCGCACCAAAGATCTGGCCGCGCATTGCCAGCGTGCCGACATCCTCATCGTGGCGGCCAGATCTTTGGTGCGGGTGTGAACGATAGTGACGGTGGAGTTGGCACCTGGGCCCTTCTGGAGCATCATATTGGCAATGGGCTTGCCCACAATGTTGGAGCGGCCCACC
>JASJCL010000066.1 GCA_030066015.1 Desulfosarcinaceae bacterium
TCAGGTGCTTCATGCAGCGAAGCCCAGACCCGCATCATGGGAATCAGCATCGCAAACAGCAGAAGACCGATCAGTCCGTTGTACTTTGTACCAAGCCCGAGTCCGCAAAAAACACCTGCAAATACAAGGTATTTTCGTTTTCCTCGTGCTTCAATCCAGTGAAGTAACTGCAGGATCGCGGCAGTGAAAAAAAAGACCAGCCCTAAGTCTACATAGACAGTGATGGACAGTTTAATGATGACCGGCAGACTTAGAAATAATAAAGCGCCGAACCAACCATACATGCTGCCGAGGCGTCGGTTTAGATAACAGAAGAGGAGGCATGCGGTCCCCAAGGCGAAAGCAAAGTGAATATACTTCGGAACGATGTCGTTTCCCCATAGCAACGGGATTAAGTAAAGCAGATCTAGGTTCATCGGATAGTAGGAAAATACGATATTTGGAAGTTCGACCAGTCCCTTTTGATCAATGTAGAGCTGAGGCACTCTCAAATGGTGGGTGAGCGCATCGCGGCTGACGGGAGGCACCGTCGACATACAGAGAATGATGATGATCCAAATAAGGAGAAGCACGCCCAGAACCACATGCCATCGATTGATGGATAATGATTGATTCGCGTTAAGATCTGAGGTCATTGTGAAGCTTCCAACAGCAGGTGATGAGAACGTTTTACAGCCGATTGCAATGAATCTAATTGATGATCTCGGTCAAGATGTGGGGCGGAAGAGTGCCCTGAAACACTTCGCCGTTGATCACGAAGGACGGCGTCGCTTTGATTCTTAATTTCAGCCCACTGCGGATATCGCTCCAAAGCGCTTGCAGCAGGTCCGGATCCTGGTGGCACCGAGCGAGCTGATCGAGATCCAAGTCGAAAGACTCGGCCAAGCTGCGCATGCCCACCGGTTCGTGGCTGCGGGCCATCTCGAATAAGCGATCATTCATCTCCCAAAATTTTCCTTTGCTCTTGGCATAGAGCGCCAGCAAGGCCATTCTGCCAGCCCCATCATGAAAGCGTTGCCTGACGATGGGATTGTACTGATGATCCATTGGAAAATTGAAGTGCACCAGTCGAACTTTATCTGGATATTCACTGACGAGCTGTCGCAGGTAACCGTGCATCTTGGCGCATTGAAAACAGAGATAATCGGAATACTCCTCAATAACCAACTGCGGCTGCTCAGCACCGATCCAGGCGCGCCCTTCAGGAGTTAGGCCGGTCATGAGATTTTCATTCACACCGGGCAACTGGTATTGCCAGTACCGAGGATAACTGGACATCCCTATGACCATCATGCCGATGAAAATAGTTGTGATCACCAGCGACCACCGACGATGGCCGAATAGAAAAGCTGCGTCGGAGCGAAGGGATGCGAACAGGGAGGCATCACCAAATCGTCTACGTATCAGCCACGCCAAATAGAGGAGTCCAAAATTTACCGCATACGTGAGGATGCACAAAAGGCAATAGCTCTTGATGTAGCGGCTGGAAACCCAGGCGAGATAGAGGTCGATGGCACAGAAAAGAGCGGCCGACACCTGGATAAGGGTCCACAGTCGCTTGGGTCTGGTCTCACCCAAACTTGCCCACAACAGGAGTAGGGTCAACCAGAGATAGCCGAGCATCCCCCATACGGCGAGCGGCATTCCCAACAGCACTGCGTATGCGCTTTGGGATACCGTGTCACAATTCATCGATTGGGAGATAGCGCAAAAGCTCTGATAGCCAAAATCGGTATGCACACGATAATGGCTGACGGCAAGGTAAACCGTGGCAACCAATCCAACCAGTGCAAGGACGATGGCAGGAAGCGAATAGGCCCAATAGGGAAGCGGTTTGATGGGGCGTTTGGGTCTAGTCAGCATTCCGGGCAGTAGCGGTGGGCGTTTTCTGGTCTGCGAAATAATCATCAGTTCTCTGCGATTCAGCGACATGAAACTGTTCGAAGGTCGTGGAGGCCTGTTGGACAGACAGCTTTACGAGGGGCAGAATGCGCTGGTAATCCAATGGATAATAGGTGCTCTTGCGCATCAGCCGATCGACATAGCTATTGAGTTTACCTGCTGCAATGGAGGAGACAAAGACATCCGCGAGTTGCTTCGCCTGTTCAACATTGCCGGCACGCTGATGAAGTTCGAGCCGGTTCAATACGATGAATAAATTGCCCGGCGCATGGGCCTGTGCCCGCCTTAGAAAAAAGTCGCCCGTTTTCCAATTCCCAAGTAAATGCAGCGAATGACCGATGCCTGCGAGGGTATTCCAACTGGTAGGACGGTGCCGCATTGCACGCCGAAACCATTTCAGCGCTTCCTGCGGCTCTTGGCGGTTGAGTAGAATAAACCCTTTTAGCTGGGGAATGTCTCCATGGAGGTGCGCTTTGTCGAGTACTCGGTCAACTGCAGCTTCAGCCGCCTCCCAGTTGGATAATCCGATATAGGAATGCACGAGCCGCAGATGGGTCTTGATATTGTTTGGATTCTTGTTCAAGGCCTCTGTAAAATAAGTGATGGCCTTTTTGTAGTCATCGCGCTGATAGTAGATATTCCCAATGTTGTGCAGCGATGACCCTGGGGAGTCCTTTCGATGACTTGATACTGCCAGCGATTCGCGATAGAGCGCCAGCGCTTTTTCCGATTCTCCGATGGGCTCGTAATACCCCCATGCCAGGTTATGCTTCGCGCGCGAACTGCCGGGCGCCTTGCGGACAGCGTCCTCCCAAAGGGTTTGCTCCGTCCGCCAATCGGCATTGCGACTGTATGTACCGATGCTGATGAAAATCAGAGCGATGCTGGCACTGGCTACCAAAACGCGCTTCATCATGACATTATGGTCGCGGTACTTTTCTAGAAGCAGGGTAAAACCGCTGGCAGCACCCACAAAGAGAAACATCGACGGGATATAGTTGCGATGCTCGAAAACCAATTCAAGTGGCAGGATGGTGGACTCAACCGTATGCTGAAGATAGAACCAGAGAATTCCAAAACAGGCCAGTGGATACTTGGGCGTGAGGTAGAGCGCTCCGCCCACGAATGCGAAAGTGGCGATGATCGCCGGCAGTGTCGTCCAGGGAGCCAGGAGCCCAGTGGAGATGGTTACATCGTGTTCGATGGAAAGCAAGGCTGGGTTTGGGTAGACGAGCTGAGACAGATACGTGAAGAGCACCCGAAACTCTGTCAGAAGGCGCTCGCTGTGGTTGAAATGGCGCGTGGCATAACTGTCAAAAACTGCCGTCACCGCTTCTTCACTGATATGCAAGGCCGCTATTGTGCCGATCATGATAGCACCGACTATGGAAATCGGGAGCCATAGTCGACGGCTCGGTGTTGCCAGCAAGGCCGTCCTGAAGAAAACCACTTCAATGAGGAGCAACGATAAGGGGAAAATGGCAGCGTTCTCTTTGGCGCCAATTGCCAGTAAGAATGAGACAATAACGCCCGTGCACCAAGCCAGTCGCCATCGTAGGCGGATGGCGAGGCGCAGGTGGAGATAACTGAATATACCAATGATGTAAAAGAGCCCCGCAAGCTGTGCCATTCGCTGAACGATATACGTGACCGCCTGCGTCTGTATCGGATGAACGGCCCACAGCGTTGCCGCCATCAATGCGATCCAATACCGGGTCTGCGACGTCTTTTTATGGTCTGCCAACCGCGGTGTATCGAATAGCAGCAAGACCGTTTTCAGAAGGAACAGGGCCGTAAGGCAATGGATCACGAGATTGACGACGTGGTAGCCGACCACACTGCGCTGTCCAACGTACCAGTTCAACGCCAGTGTAAGGCAAGAAACCGGGCGATAGATCGCCTCTTCGCCCCAGGGACTCGCCGAAAAGGTTTTTAGAATGGATGCACCGGAGAGATCGGAAAGATGAAGTCGCTTGTTGGACACAATATTGGCAAAATCATCGAGATGCCAGCCCGCTTCAAACGTATTCGAGTAAACGAGGCAGGTCAGAATCAGCATTAACACATACCCCAAATGTCGGGATGAAACACCTTTTGTAACACCACTCATGCAGCACCTGTGTGATTGGAGTCGATCAGCTAGATTTAGAGCTGAGTCATAGTGAAGAAACACGATGATTCAAGCAAAGAATGTGCCCAATGCTTTGTCCTCGGACACGGGCGGCCCTACACCGGATTCCACCGAAACGATTGCCTGCCTGAGGTTGGCGCATATCCGCATGATGTGTCTTTATTCAACCGCTACAGCGAATGACGAACCCTATGGATTAGGTGGGCGTTACCTCAGCAGCCCGCATCCCTTCAATGACAAAGTTATGACTTCAAATGGCAGCGGACGTACAATCTGAACGGCATTTACTGCGGATCAGCATCGATTGAATAAGGCTGCCCGCCGACATCAGCCGCATCATCGCACCGAAGATCTGCCCACTAGGCCCGAATCTCGGCTATCTGGTCTCATAAATAATGCAGCATACCGCAAAAAGCGATCCAGCGGAATGCAACCCGAGTAAGGTCGTCATAGCAACCAAATGGTGACCGCCATGATATCGACAAATGATCCGGAAATGATGTCATCGGCGGTGGGTTTGCGAGTCTCCCAAACGACTCCCTGCAAATTTAGTGATGTGTTGGTGACTGGAAACCCCAATGCTGGATCAGTGCGGATGGCGTAGCGTCTGCTGATTGGAAGGGAGCGCCGTTGGAACAATAAAAAAAAGTGGGATAAGGTTGCCCTTATCCCACTGGTTTTGTTCAGGTAGCTAAGCGCTGAGCGCTATGCGCTGTTACTGCCAGCCATCGTTGCCGGTGTCGGCAGGCATGCTCAGGCGGTAACCATTCGTGCCGCGAGGACAACGACCGGTGCTGTCGTCAACCACGACCCAGATGGTGGTGTTGGGATCGCCGGTGAGCACTACGTTGCCCCACTGGTTCTTGGGAATGAAGCCACTGAGTTCGGTCTCAGCCGGCAAGGTGGTGTGATCGGGCTCGCTGAAGTAGTCACTTACCGCTGCCAGCACACCGCGGGCATCCGACTCGGCGGTGGAGCAGTAGGATTTGTTGCGGTAGCTGATAAAGTTCGGAATCGCGATGGCGGCCAGGATACCGATGATGGCGATGACGATCATCAGCTCGATCAGGGTGAAACCTTTTTTGTTGTTGGTCAGTTTTCTCAGCATGTTGTTGCCTCCTAAATGATTGAATGGGTGATAATGGGTTTTGGGTTGTGTCTTTAGTGCTTCAAAACTTGGCTATGGTTTGAGCAATGCGTGTGCCATATTCTGTGAAAAAGCCGTAAAAAAATCATTACCATCTGTTATTACTGCAATAATTCGTATACTAGCTGTCCAGTGGCAATCACCTTCGCCGCTTCCCCCATCGATTTTCGCCCGCATTTTGGTCAGCTTTTGCCAAATTTTGTCAGGCGCCTTGCAAACCACGGACGGCCGCCATGTCAAAGAACCGCTCTCCAGGCGTAATATCGACCGGAAGTGGATCGACTTGATGCGCGTCTTTTATAAGATTAAGGTGAACTTGCGTCAGGGACGGCAGTTGATGGATGGCGCTGACGCGATGTGGCGTCTCCGCAAGGGTCGGCTAAGCGGCGCCCTTGCGCATAGGTGAGATCTCTTCTCTCAGGCTGAGTGCTTTACAAAGAGACATTCAATTTGTCAAGTCGATAGCGGAAGGATCGGAAGCTGATTCCCAACAATTCGGAAGCCTTGTGCTTGTTCCCGTCGGTTACCTCAAGGGATTTCTTAAGGTAGGCGCGTTCAATCTCCGCCAAGATGCTGTCCAGTGCGACCCCATGGGCGACTTCATCGATATCGAAGCGACGATTTTTGACACCCTCGATCCAGCGTTGCTTGTGAATGGACATGGCCAGGGAGTCCGGCAGGAGGATATTGGTGCTCGATAGCGCCACACTGCGCTCGATGAGGTTCTCCAATTCTCTGATATTCCCCGGAAAACTATACTTGTTCAATAGGTCGATGGCGTATGAGGAGATCTTGGTGACCTCCTTGCCCATCTCACGCGAATATTTTTCCAGGAAAAACTGGGTCAACCGTCGCAGATCCTGTTTGCGCTCTCTCAACGGGGGGACCTTCACCTCGATGACGTTGAGGCGATAGAACAGATCTTCCCGAAAGTTTCCCTCAATCACCTCGTCTTCCAGCTTTTTATTGGTTGCCGACACAAAGCGAACGTCCACCTCAATATCCGAGGTTCCGCCCACGGGTTTGAACACCCGCTCCTGGACGGCGCGCAGCAGTTTCACCTGCATCGGGATATTGAGTTCGCCCACTTCGTCGAGGAACACTGTCCCGCCATTCCCCGCTTCGAAGAGGCCTTTCTTATCCTCGTTGGCACCGGTAAAGGCCCCTTTCTTATGCCCAAAGAATTCGCTCTCCATCAGGCTTTCGGGGATACCGCCGCAGTTGATGGTAATGAATGGCTTGTCGGCACGATCGCTCTGCTCATGTATGGCCCGTGCGATCAGCTCCTTTCCGGTACCGCTTTCCCCCGTAATCAAAACGCTGGTGCGGGTGCTGGCGACCTGGCGGATCATCTCGTAAATATGCAGCATGCGTGGGCTGTCGCCCACAATGCGCCCGAAATGGAGCTGCTGTTCGTCTCTGAGATCGCTCTCTGGGGATTCGGTCTGGGCATGCACCCGTTCCAGGGCCATCTGAATGGTCTGTTTCAGCTCTTCGTTGTCGAAGGGTTTGGGCACGTAGTCGAAGGCGCCCTCGTTCATCGCCTCCACCGCCGTCTGAGTCGATGCATAGGCGGAGATCATGATGACCCCGGCGTGGGGGTTTTTGGCTTTGAAAGCCCGCAGCACGTCAAGTCCGGTAAGATCGCCAAGCTTGATGTCGCTGAGCAACAGATCGAAGGGCTCTTTTTTAATGGTTTTCAGAGCGGCCTTACCGTTTTCGGCCAACGACACCGTGTAGCCTTCACGGGTCAGCATGTACTCCAGAAGCTCACGCATACTGAGTTCATCGTCGACCACCAAGAGCTTGGCAGAACTGTCTTTCATGGGCTGAATCCGAGTTTAGGTTCCTGTTTGAACGCGCGTTGAACCTGAGATGTCGATGATGACGGCCAAAAGGAGCATGCCGCTGGCGTGACGTTGCAGCAATCCGCTTTAACAATGCCGCCGGATGATGTTGAGAGATCCGAGTGCGGCGAATGGCATCGCTCCGCGTCTTCGTTCTCTATTCTTCGGCAGTGGGGGTCAAATCCTTGACACTGCAAGAAATGGGGCCGCTATTTGATTAAATTTCCCAGACGATCCCAACGGACGCCAAAGCGCTTTTTGTCCCAGGACCAGTAGATGATGAAGGCTTTGCCCTTCACCGCTTCGAGGTCGACAAATCCCCAGAAACGGCTGTCAGAGCTGTGGTCGCGATTGTCCCCCATGACAAAGAGCGAATCCTCCGGGACTCTGATGGGGCCGAAGAAATCGCGCGGAGCGGCCGCCGCCGGCAGCGTCCGCGGGTCCAAATGGATCGCCTGCTCGTAGCGTGCCGGCTTGCCGTTGACAAAGAGGTTCTTCGCGCGCACTTCAATGGTATCGCCGCCAACGCCGATCACCCGTTTGATGTAATCTTTGCTGGGGTCATCGGGATATTTGAAAACGACGATGTCGCCGCGCTTGGGACGTTTAACGGGTATCAGGGTGTTGCCGGCAAGGGGAACTTTGACCCCGTAGATGAACTTGTTCACCAGAATGTGATCACCGATCTGGAGCGTGTGCAGCATCGATCCGGACGGTATTTTAAACGCCTGGACGATGAAGGTGCGGATAAAAAGTGCCAGAACGACCGCGACCAGAATCGCTTCCAGGTTCTCTCTGAGGGCACCTTTCTTTTTGACGGGCGCGGCCTTGGCCGCCGCATGCTTTGCTTTCAAGCGCTTCACGATCCTCTCTTGATCCAGGTGCCCATCCAGCGTCTTCCAGACAGCACCGGTACCCTTTTCTCATCAACCTCGCCAGCCGTCAACCGACCCAGATCAGTGCCAGACGCAGTGTCATATTGGCGATCACGCCGGCGGCAACATCATCGGCCACGATTCCCAGGCCGCCATGGAGGCGTCGGTCCAGCCAACCGATGGGAAATGGTTTGGCAATATCCAGCGCGCGGAAGATGACGAATCCCCAGCAGGCGGTGGCGGCACTGAAGGGCAATCCCAACAACGCAACTACCATGCCGGCGATTTCATCGATGACGATGGCACCAGGATCCTTTTTTCCCATCAGCTTGGCGGCGTGATCGGCAGCCCATATGGCAGCGGCGATCAAAAGCGCGGCGGCCACGACGCCAATTGCCAAGCTCGTACGGCTGAGCGCGAAAGCGATCGGCAGACCCCATAAACTCCCCAAGGTGCCGGGAGCGATCGGACTGTTTCCGACGTAACCCCCCGTGGCAAATAGATTTATCATCTGCCGACGCACTACCATCGCTGGTCTCTATCCTTTGCCGGCACCCTTGTCAAGGAGATGCGGCCGGCAGTTACCGGTAAGTCCCCTCTATAGGTCAGTCGCCGGTCCATCGTTCCCATGGGATAGCTTGGCTGTCATAACCATGGTGTAAACATCCCTCAGATGGAGCTGGTGCTCGGCAGCAATCTTGCGGCAAACCTCATACTCGGGAACAATGCGCCGCTGGCCCGACACACCCACGACCTGCTTTGCGGCGATGGGGCCCCAGGGGGTGTCTACCGTCACGGCCTGACGCTTCAGCGTCAGCCGCTGCGCCCGGGTGTATCGCACGCCGATGGAGGTGGTTTCTTCCAAAAGGCGCCGCATGAGGCCCGTTTTCGATACCAGCGGTGCGATCACCTCCACCCGAATGGCGGGGCGGTTTTTTTTCATCTGTATCGGCGTCCAGGAGACGTCCAAGGCACCATCGGCCAGGAGCCCTTCCATGAGGTGGCCATATAGCTCCGGATTCATGTCGTCGATATTGGTCTCCAGCACGTACACTTCATCGGTCGTCGTCTGAAGGTCGGCGTCGGTGGCCTTCCCCAGGATGAGCCGCAGCAGATTCGGGAGCGCCCCACCCTCGCGTTTTCCGGCACCGTATCCAACCGCCTCGACCACCATCGGCGGCAACGGCCCGAACCGTTTGGCGTACTCCGCGACGATGGTCGCACCGGTGGGGGTCACCACCTCATGGCCGGCATCTCCCCCGTACACGGGAACACCTTTCAGAATCTCCACCGTCGCCGGTGCCGGCACCGGAAGGGTACCGTGACGGCAGTCCAGCGTGCCGGACCCCAGCGGGACCGATGCGCAAACCACGCCATCGACCTTCAGGTAGGCCATCCCGAGCGCGGTTCCCACGATGTCCACGATGGCGTCAACGCCGCCCACCTCATGAAAGTGAACCGTCTCAACCGGTTCGCCGTGAATGCCGGCTTCTGCCTCGGCGAGACGGGTGAACATGTTCAGACTTCTCGTTTTGACTGCTTCCGTGAGCGGGCTGTTTTCGATCATTGCCCGAATCGTGGCGAAAGATCGGTGGGGATGATCTTCCGTGGTGGCCACCTCGACGTCCACGGCGTGGAGTCCACGCCGCTGCACCGTCCGACAGTTGAGCGTGAACCCCTGAAGGGGCAACCGTTGCAATTGATCCGTCAGCCATTGGGCAGGAACTCCCAGATCAATGAGCGCGCCCAGGGTCATATCCCCGCTGATACCGGAGAAGCAGTCGATGTAGAGCTGCATGAATCCCCTCTTCGAAGCAGTTGACAAAAACCCGTCAATCGTCCTATATCGTGGTCATTATCGCGGAAGTGGACAGCTCACTGGTGGGGCTCCCGGACTTCAAATCCGGTGTGGGGCGCTAAAACCGTCCCGGGTGGGTTCGATTCCCATGCACTTCCGCCACCCTCCCCTCTCTCCACAAAGCGCCACTATAAAGATCCCCTGTCGGAAAAGCAAACCACCATCATCTGCAGCGGACCTTCGCCGGTTATCAGGGAAAGACGCTCGCGTGATAGATGATGGCGCGCGGCGGTGCGGGGACCGTCATTGCAGGGTTTAGCAGCGCGATCGGTGGCTGGCAGTATTGGTGATAGCGACCTTTTTGGACGGTATCGGCGACGCGTGGTGCGGGGTTGGCGGCGCGTTGACCGCCACGATGGGCGTTTTGGGAAGTGAGTTGAAATTGGATGCCGAGGCGGCCGTGTAAGCGCCCATCATATGTGCCACCACCAGGTCGCCCAGTTGGAGTTCCGGCAGCCGGACATCTTCGGCGATGAGGTCGATGCTGTCGCAGGTGGGCCCCGCCAAAACGCTGGGATAGCGTTCCGACCGATCGCTGAAGACCTCCAGGGGATACTGCATGTGGTCGTAAATCTGGCCGCTGAAGGCGCCGTAGACCCCCTCGTCCAGGTAGTACCAATGGCGGCCGCCGCGCACGGCCCGTCCCATCACCGTTGTGACCGCCAGCATGGCGGGCGCTGAAAGAAAGCGGCCCGGCTCGGCGATGACCTGCACATGCGGCGGGAGTTGGGCCAACGCGGTTCGGATCGGGTCGCAAAACGCGTGTATGCTGGTCTCCGAACGGGTGTAGGACACCGGAAAACCGCCGCCGATATCGAGGACGCTCTGCGGTGCCGTTCCCCGATGGGCGTTGGCCCGGATGAGGCCGTTGCAGACCTCGATGGCAGCGGCGTGTCGATGGCCATCCGTGCATTGGGAGCCCACATGAAACGAGAACCCCTTGATGTGGAGGTCCATTTTCTCCGCCAGACCCATCAGGTAGGACACTTCATTTAGATCGCAGCCGAACTTCTTGGAGAGGTCCACCACCGCATCATCGTTACGAAACGCCACCCTGAGCAACAGCCCGACGCGGTGCTTGTAGGGGACAAACTTGAGAATCTCGTCCGCATTGTCCACCACGAAAGTGGTGCAGCCAAAGCGCAGGGCGGCCCGAATCTCGGTGTCCCGTTTGATGGGATGGGTGTGGATGGTGTGTCGGGGGGCAATCCCCGCCCGCTTCACCAATTCGATTTCACCGCTGGATGCCAGGTCGCAGCCGACCCCCGCCTGCTGGAGCGTGCGAATGGCAGCGGCATGGGGAAGCGATTTGATGGCGTAATAGAGATCCACCTCCGGCAGGGCGGTCTGCAGTTCCCGACACTGCTCCGCCAGCACCCGGCAGTCGAGTACCAGCAAGGGGCTGCCGTGCCGCCGGACCAAGTCCAGGTAGGGGTCTGACGCCGCGGCTGTGGATATGGCGATGCGCTGTGTGTCCATCACTCCTCGGGTGCGTTTATGGCCGCCAGCATGTAGCGGGGAAGCGCAAAGGCAGCCTGGTGCACTTCGGGTGTGTAGTAGCGGGTGTTGATGGCGGCGGCTGCGAAGCGCTGGGTGAGCACCTCGAGCGGTTGCCGCCGCAGGTCGGCGTTGTCACTGGCCCAACCAAAGGCCATGATGCCGCCCACATAGGTGGGCACGGCCGCCGAATAGAAGTGCCAGTCGTCGAAGATCCGCTTGAGATGGCGGGCGGTGGCCACCACTTCGTCCATCTGGATGAAGACCACACCGTTCTGGGTTACCAGGGCGCCACCGGGATTGAGGCACCGCCGGCAGCCCGCATAGAAATCCGCCGAGAAGAGACTCTCTCCGGGTCCGATGGGATCGGTGGAATCGGAGATAATCACGTCAAAGCGGCTTTCGGTGGTCCGCACGTAATCGAGACCATCGGCGAACACCAGCTCGAGGCGCCCATCGTCGAAGGCGCCCGCCGAATGGTTGGGCAGATACTGGCGGCACATGTCCACCACCCGCGGATCGATCTCCACCTGGGTGATCTCTGCCACATTGCGGTGTCGGCACACCTCGCGCAGCATGCCGCCGTCACCGCCGCCGATGATGAGCACCTGCCGAGCATTGCCGTGGGCCAGGATCGGCACATGGGCCAGCATCTCGTGGTAGATGAACTCATCCCGCTCCGTGGTCTGAACGATGCCGTCCAACGCCATCACCCGTCCAAAGGTGGCGTTGCGAAAGATAATCAGACGCTGGTGTTCGGTCTCGCTGTCATACAGCAGTTCATCGATGCGCAGCTGCTGCTCCCAGGCGTCATAGAGGGTTTCGCTGAATTTATTCATGGCCAACCACCCCGCGCCTGATCTCGGTCACCTTGGACCGCGTGGGTGCGAAAGCCGCCTCGAGAACGGCCACCGCCTTGTGGGGTTGGGCGTCGCCGCACATGAAAATGTCGAAGGCAGCGTAGTTGCGTTCGGGCCAGGTGTGTACGCTGATGTGGGATTCGGCCAGTACGGCCACCCCCGAAATCCCGTAGCTGGGCGTGAAGTGGTGCAGGTGAATGTGCAGCAATGTGGCGCGGGCGGCCGCGACGCAGTCGCGCAAGGCCCTCTCCATCCGTTCGAGCTCCTCGAGCCCATCGGCGCCCCACAGGTCGATAATCAGATGCGTGCCGGCAAAGGTGATCCCATCGCGCTGGATGAAGTGGTCATTGGCCAGTTGCTCCGCGGAGAGATTGTGGTGTTGGGGCCAAGCGGCGGCGCCAGCGGTTTCGGGAAGTGTCGCGGCAGCGGGGGTGTCAAGCAGGGCGTCATTGTACATCCGGGGACTCCTTTGGCGGCGGTCGTCAGCGAGCGCCGTTGCCAGAGTCTTGGAGGAAGTCTCGCACTGGGACGACGCTTTTTAAATCGAGTGCATACAGATGCTCATTCACGGTTAAGCCCTTGCTGCAGGCAAGAATGGCGGGCAAATAAAGCATTTGAAATAAAAGTTCAAGTATTTTCACGTGGGCACCCCACGATTCCTATCGCTGCGCCCGCCATCCGACCCGCGTCGCAAGGTCGCTTCACAAATAAAAAGCCCGGCCACTGCCGGGCTTTCACTATCAGGTCGATCGCCGATGTCGCTATCCCATCGCTCCCGTTCCGAAAAGGACCGTCCAGAGAATGGCAAAGGCCACCAGTCCGATCATCCAAAGATCTTCTTTTTTCATCCCGAACACCTCCCTTGCTTTGGCCAATGATGGATAGTCTTAGGTCTCCTGCACCACGACCTTCTGTTCCTGTTCCACCCGGTCGAGCTGCGCCTCGTTTGTCGTGGACATCTCCGCCTTGAAGCACAGGGCCCACATCATGATGATGCCCAAGATCCACCAGGCGATCTGCCAAGACCACAGCGGTGGGAAGCCGCTGAAGGAGAAGGCACCGTTGCCCAGGATGCAGGCGGGACCGATGGCGAAGAAATACCAGGCGGGCACGACGATTTTCATGACTTGGCGCCACTTGCGGCCATTTTCACTTGGGGCATCCACACTATCGAGCCACTCGCGCACTTCGCTCTGCCGCTGGCGGGTTTCCGCGTCGTCCTTGATACCAAGTCCACGACAGAGATAGGCGACCACAAACCCCACGAAAGTCCCCCAAAAAGCGCTGTGCATGGAGAGGGGCCAGCGAAAGATTTGATCGGTGACCCACACGGCAATGAGGCCCGACAGCACCCCCAGGGCGGCGCCCACCCGTGGAAAACGGAAGCCCCAGATCACGCCGGCCAGCAGAATGTACATGACAAATCCAAAGGCCGTGGCCAAGGCGCCCAGGATAACGACCAAGCCCGTTGCCGAGATGGCGATGGTCAGCGCGACGACAGTCAGCGCCGTTGCCAGCAGCCGGTTGACCCAGATCTGCTCCGCATCGCTCGCCTTTCCCTTCTTAATATACCGGAAATAGACGTCCCGCAGGAGAATCGAACCGCCGGTGCCGATGTAGGGCGCGGCGGTGGAGTGAATGGCCGCGATGGCGCCGACAAAAACGATCCCCAGCACCACCGGGGGCAGGAAAGATTTCATCAGGGCGGGGACCACCATATCGCTGCCCAGGTTCTGAAAGGCCGCCACTCCGGCGCTCTCCAGCAAACGGGCGCCCATCCCCTGGAAAGCGGTAAAGAAAAAGAGCGCCATTCCCACCACGAAGGTGGACATGAAAGCCTGCTGCCAGGCCAGCGGTTTGGGGCTCTTCAAGCCGAAGGTCCACATGGTGAAGGCGGGAGAGGACTGGATCCCCATCAGGGCGAACATGTAGGTGAGGATCATCATGCTGGTCCAGGGATTTTCCCCCTCGGCGCCACCCAGGCCAAAATTGATCACCCGGGGGACCTTGAGGAAGCCCTCGTCAAGACCGGCCAGCTTGGCCGAAAACCCGCTCCAACCGCCAAACTGAGGCGCCGTGATCACAAAGAAGCCCAGCAGCATGATGCCGCCCACCAGGAGAACGAACTGGATCACCCCCACCCAGGTGCTGGCTTTGAGACCACCGGTGCAAACATAGAACCAGACGATGAAGCCCATAAAGATGGCACCGCCGGCGATGGGCGCCCCGGTGATCACGTGAAAGAGCACCGCCGCCGTGCGCAGCTGAACGGCGGAATAGATCGACGCGTAGAGAAAGGCCGCCAGCACCACCAACCAGCGGACCGCCTCACTGTTGAAATAGTAGGCGTACATGTCTCCCGGCGTGATAAACCCGTAGCGCTTTCCCAGCAGCCAGACCCGTTTATTGAAAAAGGTGCCGGTGATGGGGATGGTGAGGACATAGAAGGAGGCAAACGCGTAGGCCAGTCCATTGGTGAAAATGGCGTGGGGGTGGCCGATGAAGGTCCAACCGGAGAAGGAGGCGGCCGTGGCGGCCAACAAAAAGGCGAAAAAAGGGATCGAACGGCCGGCGATGGCGTAACCGGCAGACGTTTTCTCCGTAAAGTACCCCTTCAACCCCCAGTAAAAACAATAAACAATATAAACCCCGAGCATGATGTACACCCAGGTGGTTCCACTCATGGAGCACCTCCTTGAGGATGGGCTCCGGCCTCCACAAAGCTCTCTGCGGTACCCTACCCTGGACGGCGTGGCCACCGGCGAACGTCTTGGACATCCGCGGCACAGTCGGCGGTCCACACCATCAGCGCAGCAGCTTCAGATCTGCTCTGTGGAGACCTCGCCGATACGTGTCAGCGATCTGGCGCCAGCGGTCGGGACCAGCTTCCCGACGATCGGTGGGCCGACAGCCAGACGGCTTTTGCCAAGTCACCCCTGCAGGGAGGATAGGCTTACCCTATACGTACATATTTACGGTTGTCAAGTACATTTGTACTTATGAATCGTTTAGGGGCGTCGCTCGGGTGGGACAGGTTGGCGGGAGTGGCTACGGCGGGCCGTATCAGACGTGCTGCAGCAGAACAAAGACCAGAATCATGGCGCAGTAGGCACTAAACAGCGAAAGACCCTGAAGCCCCGGACGTCGCGGCCACAGCGTTGGCTCCTCCTGGGACAGGGGCAGCGCTTCCACCGGCAGCCCGCTGCTGGCCAGTGCGGGAAATGGGATGATGTTGCCGCAAGGCTCCACCGAATGAAGTTTGACCGCGCTGCGGCTCAAGCGCTCCTTGATCATCGCAACCAGTTTTTGATCTTCGACCCGCTGGGCTTGCCAGAGGATTTCCAGATAGATATCGGTTGTTTCGGTATATGCCTCGTCGATGGGTGCCATTTTGGTCGCCTCCCCTTGGGTATTTGGCACGATCTGACGCGATGGGAAATTGACAGCCGCTCGCTGGATTCATTGGCGGGGACCCAATGGACCATGCCTCCGGCGAATGTATCTTTATTTGACGCGGGCCATGACCCGCGGGAGCTGTGATTGTAAAATATCGGCCAGGGTTTCGCCGATATGGGCGATGAGGGCCTCATCCTCGAGGGCCACCGCCTTGTTCAGCATCTCCAAATATGCGCCCAGCTTGGGATAGCGGTCAAGCACTTTCACGGACACACACAGTTCGCCATCCACCCGCTCGTGAGTTCCGGCGGACGCTCCAGTGAGCACCGCCTTCGGCACTTCGAGGGCCCGGGCCAGCAGCTCCAATTCATCTTCGGTGGGATGTTGTTTGCCCAGCTCAATGTTCTTGATCTTGGTTCGGCCCGAATCCAAAGGGAGATTGAACGCCTTGGCGCCAAAAGCGCCCTGATTCAGCCCGGTGCGTTTACGCAGCACTTGTAACTTTTCTGCAAATGACAGCTGCATAGCGCCTCCATTTCAACGCGATATGCCTGGCGGCCACCAGAGGGGTAGCGGCGTCGCTGGATGATCGATGCGATCGTTGGGTGCTCGATGCGGTCGATCCCTATTCGCTAAAATCGATGGATGTCCAATAAATCAACCATCCGTATTCTTGTAAGTACAATTTTACTACATCAAGATGCGGTCCCGGTCAAGCCCCTGGATCCTTTGAAGACTCAAATTGGCTTGATGTTTTTTGGGGTCGATGGCGGGTACTGCTTGGATGATGGGCGGACACCTGATGTACGAATGTACTTTTCGATTGACAGGCCGGCCAAGGTGGGTATGATTAGGGGTATCCAGCTATTGAGGCTTGGGGAGAGGTAAGATGGCGACCATCATCGGCAGTAAAGGGATCGCGATTCTGTTTTTCTCGCTCGTGATCGGCCTGTTCGGATACTTCATCTACTTTCTGGTGATGGGCAACACCGATCCGGCTTACTACTGGCAGAATCCCGCTTATCGGAGCGGATCCACACCGCTGCAGCCGAACGCGCCCGTCTCCCAGCAGGTCGCCCAAACGATCGAATCCCGCCTCATTCTGCTCCGAAACGAGTCGCAGACGGTCGGCAAGCTGAAAATCACCTATCTGGGCATCGCCGATGGCAGCCTGCGCTTCGATGTCAACATTTTGGATCTAGACCCCAACTTCGCCTACCGCTACACCGTCCCCTTGGCGCGCGCCAAGAAACGCTTTCGCATCGCCGAACAATACTTTCAGGCCCAGGCCACCTCACAGCGCAAAGTCCGCCTCATCCACATCCCATTGCAGTGAATCGAGAAGCGCACCCATTCGCGGCCGACGGCCCTAAATCTGTCGCCGACAGCCGTCATATGTAGCCCATTTGACCGATCGTCACGAGTATCTTCTGGGCCGATTCCTCGGGTGTGAGATCGGTGGTGTCCACCCGCACCGCGGGATTGTCCGGCAGTTCGTAGGGATCGTCCACACCCGTGAACCCCTTGATCAGTCCGGCACGGGCCTTGGCATACATCCCCTTGCGGTCGCGGCGCTCACATTCGTCGATGGGGGTCGCGATGTGGACCTCGATGAAACCGCCGTATTGTTCGATCACCTCACGGATCTCGCGACGGGTGTTTTCATAGGGGGCGATGGGGGCACAGATCGCGATGCCGCGGTTTTTGGTGATCTCGCTGGCCACGAAGCCGATGCGGCGCACATTGATGTCCCGGTCCTCCTTGGAGAAGGTCAAGTTGCTGGAGAGGTTATGGCGAACGACATCTCCGTCCAGCAGGGTCACCGGGCGATCGCCGCGCTCCAGAAACTTGGCGTACAACACCTTTGCGACGGTAGACTTGCCGGCACCCGAGAGGCCCGTCATAAACACCGTGAACCCCCGCTTGCGCGGCACCGGATGGCCTTTGCGAATCTCCGCGATCACCTCGGGAAAGGTGATCCAGGGGGGTACTTTGCGCCCCTTCTGAATGCGCTGGCGGATGTCGCTGCCGCTCATGGCGATGGTCTGGGTGTCCGGCGGCACATCGCCCGCGAAGCGAAATTCGTCTTCGAAGGGCAGGTAGACCATCTCCTCAAAGGGCAGGATCGCGAGCCCCAGCTCTTCCTTGGCGGTCTCCAGCATCTCCTTGGCGGCATTCTCGCCGTAGAACTGCTTGTCGCCGCTGCGCGCCGGCGCGCCGTGTCCCGGGCCGACGATGAAGTGGGTCGCACCGAAATTCCGGGCAATAATGGCGTGCAGCAGCGCTTCCCGCGGACCGGCGAGGCGCATGGCCAGGGGCAGCAAATTGAGGAGCTGGCTGTCGGGTGGATAGTGGTCGGCCACGGCGCGGTAGCAGCGCACACGGACATAGTGGTCGAAGTCCCCCGGCGACGCCATCCCCACGTTGGGCAGGAGCAGCAGGTTGGCGTTGGCCTGCCGCATGGCCTCCATGGTCATGGCGAACTGGGGCCTGTGAATGGGCTGGCGGGTGTGGAAAGCGGCAATGCGGTGCCAGCCCAGGCGCTGGCAGGTGCGCCGCACTTCGGCGGGATCCAGACGCAATTGTTTGAAGTCGAAGTGCAGCGGTGGACTGAGCACCTCCAGCTGACCGCCCACATAGTGCGTACCCATCTTGCCCATGAGATAGGCCACGCCGGGGTGGGCGACGTCCGTTGTGCCGTAGACCAGTTCCGCCTCTTTCGATTTGTCCGCCGGCCAAATCTCCGCGATGTGCATGATGGCGAGTAAAAACCCTTCCGGATCGCGCAGGGTCACGCTCTGCCCCGCCTCCAAGCGATTGGCCACATCCTCGGCTACATCCAGGCAGATCGGCAGCGGCCAGAGCACCCCACTTTGCAGGCGCATGCGGTCGAGCACCGATTCGTAATCGGTGCGCGTCATGAAGCCGTCCAGGGGGGTGAAGGCACCGTTGGCCAGCAGCTCGAGATCGCACATCTGCCGTTCGTTGAGGCTGATGTCCGACAGGTCCATGGAGAGCTTCTTAAGGGTCTGCTGGCGCTCCTCGTTGACAAGCAGCTGCACCAGGTTGTCGGCGACATAGGGGCTGATAGGGGTTGTCATATACGCCTCGGCTTGTTTTTTTGGGGACGCTGGAATTTTGGGGTACCAGTAGGACAGAGGGCCGATCTCCTCGACGGTGCGGCGGGCCACCGGCAAATCACCTCACCGGCCCGACAGCTCACTGGTCGATCGGCCCCACGCTTTATTGCTTCACGGGTCCACCGGCTTACGTCGTTCCACGCCGAACGACGAACCAGGGATTGAGCAGGTTTTCCTTGTTGTAGGCGAGGGGCTTACCGCTCTCAAATTCGACCACCTCGGCGCCCGCGAAGAGGGCGATGGCCTGGCCGGCACCCGTGTCCCACTCCATGGTCGGTCCGGTGCGCGGATAGAGATCGGCGGCGCCCTCCGCCACCAGGCAAAGCTTGAGGCTGCTGCCGGCGGAGATGAAGGCCACTTCGCCGTGCTGGGCGCGCTGCTTATCGATCTCGGCTTCGAGCTCCGGGTTTGCATGCGAGCGGGAGCCGACGATGGTGAAGGGGCGCGCCATAGCAGCGGAGATGGGCAATGCTTGGCCCTTCTCGCTAAGGGCCGTGAGATCCAGGCTGCCTTGCGCCGTGTCGGCCGGCACCTGTGCCGCGGCTCCTTCGAGTTTGAAGGCTCCGAACCCCTCCCCGGCGAAATAGAGCCAGTCCTTTACGGGGACGTAGATCACGCCCATGACGGGTGCCCTGCCTGCGATGAGGGCGATGTTGACGGTAAACTCGCCATTGCGCTTGATGAACTCCTTGGTGCCGTCCAGGGGATCCACCAGAAAGAAGGGATCCCAGGCCGATCGTTCCGCGTAGGGGATTTCGCGCCCCTCCTCGCTGAGAACGGGGAGTTCGGTTTCGGCGAGGGCCTTCATGATAATCTCGTGGGAGCGGCGGTCCGCCTCGGTGAGGGGGGACTTGTCGGCCTTGATGTCCACGTCGAAATCGGTGCCGTAGACCTCCAGGATGGCCTTGCCGGCAGCGACGGCGGCAACGATAACGGGTGGCAGCAGCTGATGTATGGATGTCATTGGGATGCCTATCTTTGGTTGGTAGCGGTTCATCGAAATCGTCCATCGACCTTGCAGGGACGATATACCCCAAATATGGAGGAGTTGCAAATATTGTTAAATGGTTAGCCGGACAGGCAATAGTTGACAAGGGCGCTGCCTCTCGTTTACAAAGAGGGCCTCCCATAGTCGGCATTTGGCAGGCACCTCACTTCAAGCAACGCATCAGACAAACCCTCTCAAGCAGCTGTTAAAAAATACAATACGATAGGGAATATTATGAAAACGTCCCCGCGCCGTCCAACCCGCTATCCCTGCTTGCAGATCCTGATCCTCCTTTTTCTGCTGATCCCACTCTTCACGACGCCCTCCCTGGCTGACAACTGGCAGAAGACCCTCGCCGCCGCCAAAGGCCAGACGGTCGATTGGTTCATGTGGGGCGGCTCCCCGGCCGTCAACGCATATGTCAACGGATATGTGGCCGATGCGCTGGCCGCGCGCTACGATGTCAAACTGCGGCAGGTGCCGGTGAAGGACATCGCCGAAATCGTCAGCAAATTGCTGGTGGAGAAGCAGGCGGGCAAGAACCGCGACGGCAAGGTCGATCTCATGTGGATCAACGGCGAGAATTTTCGCACCTGCAAACGCCACGGCCTCCTGCACGGCCCCTTTGCCCACCAGCTGCCCAACCTCAAGTACGTCGACACCGAAAAGCCGGCCGTCAAAAACGATTTCGGCGAACCTGTCGAGGGCCTCGAATCGCCTTGGGGCAGCGCTCAGGTGGTGATGATCTATGACACCGCCCGCACCCCCGAGCCACCCCGCAGTGTGGCCGCCCTCATCGACTGGATCCGGGCCCATCCCGGTCGCTTCGCCTATCCGGCCCCCCCCGATTTCACCGGTTCGGTCTTTGTACGCCACCTCTTCTACCATGTGGCCGGCAGCGTCGACGCTTGGCAGGGGGACTTCGATCGCCAGGCCTTTGCCAAGGCGGCCGACAACACCTACGCCCTCCTGCGGGAGCTGGCCCCCGCCCTCTGGCGCCAAGGCAGCACCTATCCCGAATCCCCGGTGCGCATGGCCCAGCTGTTTGCCGACGGCGAGATCGATTTCAGCTTCAGCTATCACCAGGCCGAGGCTTCCAAGAAGATCCACGACGGCCTCTTTCCGGACACCGTTCGAACCTATGTCTTCGACGAGGGCACCATCGCCAACACCCACTTCGTGGCCATTCCCTTCAACGCCGCCGATACGGCCGGCGCCAAGGTGGTGGCCAATTTTCTCCTCTCTCCCGAGGCCCAATTGAAAAAGGCCGATCCTGCGGTCTGGGGCGACTTTCCCGTCCTGGAGGCCGGTCGCCTGCCGGAGGAATGGCAGCAGAAGTTCGCCGCCCTCGAACGGGGGCCGGCCACCCTGCCTGACGCCGTCCTGCAGGGCCACCAGCTGCCCGAACCCCCTTCGGAGATCCTCATCGAGCTGGAGAAGGGGTGGCAGCGGAAGGTCCTGAAAGCCCAGTGATCGTCCGGCCTGCCACTCAGCGGGGCGTGGCGCGCGACCGCCAGCCCCCCAGCCGCCTCACCCATCTGCTTCTGCTGACCCCGGCGCTGCTGGTGGTGGTGGGCCTCTTCGGCGGCGGCCTCCTCATGGGCCTGATGCAGAGCCTGGGGCATATCCCCGCCGCCGGTCTGCAGGAGTTGAGCCTTGGTCATTTCAAGGGCCTCTTCAGCGACCCCGATTTCGTGGGCAGCCTCAACCTGACCCTTTACATCGCCGCCACCGCCACCCTCATCGCCACCCTTCTCAGTGTGGGCCTGGCCCTCGTGCTGGTGACGCTGGCACGCCGCCACCGCCTGCTCACCTTTCTGCTTCAGATTCCCCTGACGGTGCCCCACCTCGTGGTAGCCGTGGCCATGATCTTTCTGCTCACCCCGGCAGGGCTCTTCGCCCGTTTGGCCGTTCAGCTGGGGCTTGTGGATTCCATTCAGGCCTTTCCCCTCCTGGTCAACGACCGCTGGGGCGTGGGGATGATCATCGCCTACGTGTGGAAGGAGGTGCCCTTTATCACCCTGATGATCCTGTCGGTGCTGCAAACCGCCGGCATCGAGCTTCTCGAGGTGGGCCGCACCCTCAAAGCCGGCCCCTGGCAGCGGTTCCGCTACATCACCCTGCCCACGATCTTTCCCAGCCTGAGCGCCGCCGCCCTCATCGTTTTCGCCTACACCTTCGGGGCCTTCGAGATCCCCTTTCTCATGGGCCGCACCTACCCCATGCTGCTGCCCGTCTGGGCCTACCGCAGCTACAGCGACGTCGATCTCATGGCCCGGCCGGAAGGCATCGCCACCGGTTTGGTGATCGCGGCGGTGGTCTCCCTGGCCATCGTGCTGGCCCACGCCATCCTGAGCTACGCCCGGCGACGGGGGGCGGTGCTGTGATCTTGGATCGGGACGATACCAAACGCCGCCTGCTCTTCTGGGGCGTCCTCCTGGTGATCGTCGCCGCCATCGCCTTGCCCTTTCTGCCCCTGTTCATCTGGTCCTTCAGCGAACGCTGGTTTTTTCCCGACCTCCTGCCGGCCCGTTTCGGGCTGCGGGCCTGGTCCTACGTCTTCGACACCGCCGGCCCCCAGATCCTGCATGCATTGTGGCAGAGCGTGGCCGTCTCCGGCGTGACGGCCCTCATTTCGGTGGCGGTGGGCGTACCCGCCGGTCGGGTGCTGGGACTCTACGATTTTCGCGGAAAGAACCTGGTGGCCGTGCTCCTCATCCTGCCCGTCATCGTGCCCTCACTCTCGGTGGCCATGGGGCTGCACCTCTGGTTTCTGCGCCTGGGTTTGACGGAGACGGCGGTGGGTGTCGTGCTGGTCCATTTGACCTTCTGCCTGCCCTATGCTGTGTTTGTCATGTGGGGGGTCTTCGCCAACTACAACCCGGATTTCGAGGATCAGGCCCGCTCCCTGGGGGCCTCCACCGTTCAGGTGGTCGCCCGGGTGATGCTGCCCTTCATGTTCAACGGGGTTTTGGTGGCGGGCCTCTTCGCCTTTCTGCTATCCTGGAGCCAATACCTCAGCACCCTCATCATCGGCGGTGGACAGATCACCACCCTGCCGGTGTTGCTCTTCGCCCTCATGGGCAGCGGTGATCGGCCCGTGGCCGCTGCCGTAAGCCTCGTTTTTGTTGCACCCGCCCTGGGAGCCCTTATCGTAACTTCCAGGGGCATGGGGCAGCGCAACCTGTCGGGAGTATGGTAATGGGTGAACTGCAGCTTGAGAAGTTGAGCGTCGCCTATGCGGGTCAGACCGTCATCCAGCACCTTGACCTGCGTGTCGCCGAAGGTGAGATGGTCAGCCTACTGGGACCCAGTGGGGCCGGGAAGACCACCATTCTGAAGGCCATCGCCGGCCTGCTGCGCCCCGCCAGCGGCGATATTCGCATCAACGGCAGCTCGGTCCTCAATCTGCCGCCGGAGCGGCGCGACGCCGTTATGGTGTTCCAAAAACCCCTCCTCTTCCCCTTTATGAACGTGGCCCAGAACGTGGCCTTCGGACTGCGGATGAGTGCCCACCTCACCCGCCGGGAGCGCCGCCAGCGCATCGAAGAGATCCTGTCCCTCACCGAACTGGACGGCTTGGGACGCCGCAAGGTGCACGAACTCTCCGGCGGCCAGCAGCAGCGCGTCAGCCTGGCCCGCGCCTTGGTGCTCAAGCCGGCCATCCTCCTGCTGGACGAGCCGCTGAGCAACCTGGACGCCAGCCTGCGCCAGCAGATGCGGGAGTTGATTCAATCCATTCAGGCCGAAACCGGCGTCACCACCCTCTTCGTCACCCACGACCAATCCGAGGCCCTCATGCTCTCCCACCGGGTGTGTCTGCTCCTGGAGGGGCGCCTGCGCCAGGTGGGACGCCCCCATCAGCTCTTCTATCGGCCGGCGGATCCCGATGTGGCCCGCTTCTTCGGCGGGGCCAATTTCTTCGAGGGCAAGATCGACGGCGGCCGCTTCACCTCCGCATTCGGAGAGGTAGACGCCCTCCAGGCCGGCCAGAGCGGCACGGTCACGGCCACCATTCGGCCAGAGGATGTCCACATTTTCCGGAATGGCAACGGCAACGGGAACGCCGCCCTCTGCGGCCGGGTGAAAAAAACCAACTTCGAGGGAATCGCCACCCGCATCTGGGTATCCTGCGGCGGTCAGGAGTTCGTCGTCCTCACACCCGACACCGGCTTTCACACCGGCGACAGCGTCCACCTCGAACTGCCCGCGGACAAGATCTGCCTCTTTCTCCCGAGCACCGACAGCGGCGATCCGGCCGCCCACTGAGCGAAGCGGAGTTCGCCATGGCCGACATCCACCAGATGCTGCCCAGCGCCAGAGCCTACGTGGCCAAGCACGACTGGGAAAGCCGCATGGGGTTCGATCTGCACGAAGCGGCCGTTGCCCCCTTGGCTCAGGGCGAATACAACCTCAACTACAAGGTGAGCGCTCCCGCCGTCACCCTGGTCCTGCGGGTCAACGTGGGCACCCAGATCGACCGCACCGATCAGATCCGCTACGAGTACAAGGCCCTCCAACTGCTGGCCGACAGTGGCGTCACGCCGCGACCCTACTACGTGGACGACAGTCGGCGCGATTTCGACACCGGCGTCCTCTTCATGGCCTATCTGCCCGGAGGGCCCCTCGACTACGCCCGCGACCTCGACCAGGCCGCCGACCTCTTCGCCCGCATCCACCAGGTCCCGGTGCCGGCGTCGTCGAACCACCTGATCCGGGAAGAAGCCCCCTTGAGCCTCATCTACGAGGAGTGCCACGGTCTGCTGGAAACCTATTTCGCGTCCGACCTGGCCGATCCCGAGATCCGCCATTATCTTGGCGAGGTTCGCCACTGGGCGGCCGAAAACCGTGCGACGGAACGCTATTATCAGGCCGATCCCTGGAACTGCATCGTCAACACCGAGGTCAATTCGGGCAACTTCATCGCCAATCGGGATAGGGGCAGCCTCCACCTGGTGGACTGGGAGATGCCCCGGTACGGCGACCCCACCCAGGACCTGGCCCATTTCTGCTCGCCCCTCACCACTCTCTGGAAAACTGACTACCGTATGCGGGCCGCCGACAAGGCCCGCTTCATCGCCGCCTACACCGACCACCTCAATGACGCCCACCTGCGCGACACCCTCATCGAGCGTCTCCGCCTGCGCGAACCCTACGTGCTGCTGCGCGGCATCTCCTGGTCCGCCATGGGCTGGGTGGCCTACCAGGGCGACTACGCCGGCGTGCGCAACCCCGACACCTGGGCCACCCTGCAGCGCTATCTCCAGCTAAATTTCATCCGCACCCTCTTCGATCCGATCATCCGCTAGCATCCGCTAGGGACCATCCGCTAGGGACGGTCATGATTTTTTGCGTTTCATAGAGACGTCGCTAGCCTCGGTCATGATTCATCGCGTATTGCCTGCGGAAATCGTCTGAAAAACTTGTAAGGACGTAGGGCCTCCTGCGACTGAATGCAGCAAAATGCGTTCATCCGCCGTTGGCACCCGCAATGGACAACGGCCGATCCCGATAATTGACAAGGAGGCACGCCATGATGACGGTCGCCAAACGATATCACCATCAACGCTGGATTATCCCAGCACTGCTCATTCCTCTCCTGCTCGGCCTGGCCCACATCCAGGCCGCCGCCGCCGTGGACAATGGCATCTACGGCGAGCTGCTCGGCCGCTATGTCGACAACGGCCACGTGGACTACAAGGGCCTGAAGACCGAAGAGGCGCGCTTGGACGCCTATCTCGAGGGATTGTCCAAAGTCGATCCCGACACCCTTTCCCGCGAGGCCCGCTTCGCCTTCTACATCAACGCCTACAACGCCTGGACCCTCAAGCTCATCCTGACCGGGTACCCCGGCGTGGACTCCATCAAAGATTTGGGCACCCTCTTCTCCTCCCCCTGGAAGAAGAAGATCGCCAAGATCGACGGCGAAACCCTCACCCTCGATCAGATCGAGCACGACATATTGCGACCCGAGTTCAAGGACGCCCGGGTCCACTTCGCCATCAACTGTGCTGCCCTTAGCTGCCCGCCCCTCCAGACGGAACCTTTCGAGGCCGAGCGCCTGGATACCCAGCTGGACGAAGCCACCATCGCCTTCATCAACCGCACGGACCGCACCTTCCTCGAGGGCGAAGACCTGCACGTGAGCCGCATCTTCAAGTGGTTCAACGAGGATTTCACGCCCGACGTGGAGACCTTTGTGCGTCAGTACGCCAGAGGGGATCTGAAACAGCAGCTCGATGGGAAGAAGGATGTCGCGGTTCGCTATCTGGATTATGACTGGTCGCTGAATGGAAGCTGAAAAGGGAAAAAGGTTTCCGGTGCTTGCCATCACCGTAAACCCGGTGGCAAATGACGGGCTTGGCGATCGCCAAGGCCGGTCACCCGACCATCTGCTCGTCAGGCATAGCGACACCGGTATCGTCACGCGAGACTTGGGCCGTTCGGCTGATGTGACGTCGTTTAAACCGGTGCCTGTGTCGACCGCCGACGCCCACCTTTCGATTTGGATGCCACCCGCGCAAAAGCCCCCTTTGCCGCACGTACCTTCGGATTGCGGCGCAAGTGTTTCCCGCCGGAATTCACGTGCGTTCGCTGGCGAAGTTGAGTAGCGGACGCCGCCTGGGCGGGATTGACGGCGGCATAGTCAAAATCTGCCAGCGTGCGCCGGTCAACGGGTTTTCCCAACGCACGGTGGACGGCACGGACCATCTGACGGTCTTCGTCGGTGATAAAGGTGTAGGCTTCTCCGTTGCGCTCGGCCCGACCGGTGCGGCCGATGCGGTGGATGTAGGTGTGGGGAGTGTCGGGCATGTCGAAATTGATCACATGGGACACGTTGGCCACATCGATGCCGCGGGCAGCGATATCGGTGGCCACCAAGATCTGATATTTACCTGATTTAAAACCGCCCATGGCTTCCTGGCGCTTTGCCTGAGAGAGGTTGCCCTGGAGAGAGGCTGAACCATATCCCGCCTTGCACAGCTTGACGCCCAATTGTCTGGCGCGGTGCTTGGTGCGCGTAAATATCAGCACCGCCTCGCTGGGGAGGGTCTTCAAAAGACGCAGCAGTAACCGTGTCTTAAGATGTTGGGCGACGGGGTAGAAAGCGTGACGGACCGTGTCCGCGGGCGCTTCCCGCTGGACCTTAATCTGCACCGGGCGCTTCAAGACATCGTCGGCCAGTCTGCGAATCTGCGCTGGCATGGTGGCCGAAAAGAGCAGTGTCTGCCGCCTTGCCGACGGCAACTGGGCCAGGATACGACGAATGTCGGGCAGGAACCCCATGTCGAACATCTGGTCGGCCTCGTCAAGCACCAGCGTCTCGACCCTGCTCAAATCCACCGTCCGGCGATGGACATGATCCAGCAAACGCCCAGGACAGGCGACGACAATGTCGGCTCGCCGCAAGGCGTTGATCTGGGGTTGGATTCCCACGCCCCCGTATACGGCCGTACTGCGCAGGGCGGATTTGCCAGCGAGTTGATGGACGCTCTGGTGAATTTGTTCTGCCAGTTCGCGGGTGGGGGCGACAATCAGGGCGCGGACGCCGGTTCCCGCTATCCTTAAGAGCCGGTCGATGGTGGGCAACACGTAGGCGGCGGTTTTCCCGGTGCCGGTCTGGGCAAGGCCAATGACGTCTCGACCCTGCATCACTTTTGGAATGGCTTGGTCTTGAATGGGTGTTGGGGTGATGTAGGCAGCGGCATTGATGCCCGCTGTGATCTGTGGATGAAAATCGAAAGTGCTAAAACTCAATATCTTAAAATTCCTCAGTAATAATGGTGAGTGGTTGGTCAATAGCTCCTGCGGCGGCGCGAGCGCTTTTTCTTGCGCTTTTTTCCGCCCGAATCCGCGGGTCGCACGATAATGTTGTTGCCGTCGATACGATTGCCGTTGAGCGCTTTGATGGCCTGATCCGCCTCGGAATTGCTGGGCATTTCAATGAAACCGAACCCCTTGGGACGGCCGGAGAACCTGTCTTTGATCAGTTTGATACTCTCGACGGTGCCGAATTCGCGGAATAGGGTTTCAAGCCGCGCTTCGGTCGTGCTGAAGGATAGGTTCCCGAGATAGATGTTCATGTCATCAACCTTTCGTAGACGTTCTTCGCTCAGCAGTCGATCCGACGGCTTCATCATGTCACCGACGTTGCGGACACGGCGGCATCACTCTTACCAAGAGGCGGAAGGTAAGTGCCACGAACACTAACATCACTGACGGGTTGAAGGATGGATGGGATCGGCTTCCAGGGGGGCTCTCAACAGGGAGGGGCACCTTTCGGTATCGAAAGGGTGCCCCTCGGTTTGATGCTGTAGAATACTAGACTACCGTGACATTGGCTGCGGCGGGACCTTTTTGTCCCTGCTCGATGTCGAAGGTAACCTGGTCGCCTTCGTTGAGGCTCTTAAAGCCACTGGCATTGATGGCGGAGTGGTGGACAAACACATCGGGTCCGTCTGCCTGCTCAATGAAGCCGAACCCTTTTTGGTCGTTAAACCACTTGACAGTTCCGTTGGCCATGGTGACATCCTCCTTTCTATGAGATGTTCAAAATTTTTGTCTGGAGGATGCTGCAGGTAGGTACCATGGTGTTCCTTCAGAAAAAAATCGCGCCGCAACTCAGGTTGCGGCGCCAAGTTGAATGGTTAACGATAACACCGTTGAAAGTGAAAGCAAGGTATTTCTCTTTATTCATTCTTTTCTTTTCGGTTAGCACGCCGCTAACCTGACGTGTCAGCCCGGCCTCGGCGGTGGCCTGCAGTTACCCTTTTGGCGCCTCTTCGAATTCGTGCTAACT